>NZ_BDJC01000049.1 GCF_002005565.1 Streptomyces sp. JHA26
ATTTCAGGGTCTTTTTGTGAGGCATGAGAGCGGGGCCTTTCGGCCCCGCTCCGGTCACAGGCGGCCCGCGGCCTTCAGTTCCAGATAGGCGTCGGCCAGGGCGGGTGCCAGTTCGTCCGGCGTCGCGTCGACGACCGTCACGCCGTGCCGGCGGAGCTGGTCCGAGGTGCGACGGCGCTCCGCCTCGGCCTGCGCGGCGGCAGCAGCCTCGTACACGGCCTCGGGGTTACCACGGGCCTTCGCCATCCGGGAGATGTACGGGTCCGCCACCGACGCCACGAGGACCGTGTGGCGCTGAGTCAGTCGAGGCAGGACGGGGAGCAGCCCCTCTTCGACCGGTGCCGCGTCGAGTGTCGTGAACAGCACGATCAGGGAGCGCCGAGGGGACGAGCGGAGTGCGGCCGCGGTCAGGCCCCGCGCATCGGTCTCCACAAGCTCCGGCTCCAGGGTCGCCATCGCGTTCACCAGGGAAGGCAGTACGTCGCCTGCCGTCCTGCCCTGGACCAGGGCGCGTACCCGGCGGTCGTAGGCGAGGAGGTCGACGCGGTCGCCGGCGCGGGAGGCCAGGGCGGCCAGGAGCAGCGCGGCGTCCATGGAGGCGTCGAGGCGGGGGGCGTCACCCACGCGGCCGGCGGACGTGCGGCCCGTGTCGAGGACGAGCAGGACGTGCCGGTCGCGTTCGGGGCGCCAGGTGCGTACGGCGACAGCCGACTGGCGGGCTGTGGCGCGCCAGTCGATGGAACGGGTGTCGTCGCCGGGGACGTACTCGCGGAGACTGTCGAACTCCGTGCCCTCGCCACGGGTGAGCAGGCTGGTGCGGCCGTCGAGCTCACGCAGGCGCGACAGCTTGGACGGGAGGTGCTTGCGGCTGGTGAACGGTGGCAGGACGCGTACCGTCCAGGGGACCTGGTGGGTGCCCTGGCGGGAGAGGAGGCCCAAGGGGCCGTAGGAGCGGATCGTGACGCGGTCCGTCCGGCGGTCGCCGCGGCGGGTGGGCCGTAGGCGCGTGGTCACACGTCGGCGTTCACCCGGGGGAACCGTCAGGCGGTGGCGGGAGGCCGCCGTCTCCGTACCGGGTTGCCAACTGCTGGGCGGCCAGGCGTCGCGGAGGTGGGCGCGGAGCGGACGGCCGGACGGGTTGGCGACGGTCAGGGTGACGTCGGCGCTCTCGCCCAGGCGTGCGGAGGTGTCGCCGGAGCGGGCCAGGCGCAGGCGTCGTACCGGGGCGGCCAGGGCGAAGTCGCAGGCGCAGGCCAGTGCCAGCGGGGCGTTGACCGCGAGGATGCCCGTCCAGCCGGGGTCCCAGATGCCGACGGGGACGGAGCCGAGGGCCGCGAGGAGGGCGGCGCGTCCGGTGAGTGCCATCAGCGGGGGACGGGGACGTGGGCGAGGATCGCGTTGATGACGGAGTCGGCGGTCACGCCTTCCATCTCGGCCTCCGGGCGGAGCTGGACGCGGTGGCGGAGGGTGGGAAGGGCGAGGGCCTTCACGTCGTCGGGGGTGACGTAGTCGCGGCCCGTGAGCCAGGCCCATGCCCGGGACGTCGACAGCAGGGCCGTGGCCCCGCGGGGGGACACGCCGAGGGTGAGGGAGGGCGACTCGCGGGTGGCGCGGCAGATGTCGACGACGTAGGCCGTGATCTCCGGGTGGACCGTCGTCTTGGCGACCTCGACGCGGGCCGCTTCCAGGTCGGCGGCGTTCGCGACGGGGCGTACGCCGGCGGCGTGCAGGTCGCGCGGGTCGAAGCCGGCGGCGTGGCGGGTGAGGACGTCGATCTCGTCCTGGCGGGAGGGGAGCGGGACGGTCAGCTTGAGGAGGAAGCGGTCCAGCTGCGCCTCCGGCAGGGGGTAGGTGCCCTCGTACTCGACCGGGTTCTGGGTCGCGGCGACCAGGAACGGCTCGGGGAGCGGGCGGGGGGTGCCGTCGACGGTGACCTGGCGTTCCTCCATGGCCTCGAGGAGGGACGACTGGGTCTTCGGGGGCGTGCGGTTGATCTCGTCGGCGAGGAGCAGGTTGGTGAAGGCCGGGCCGGGCTGGAAGGAGAACTCGGCGGTGCGGGCGTCGTAGACCAGGGAGCCGGTGACGTCGCTGGGCATCAGGTCGGGGGTGAACTGGACGCGCTTGGTGTCGAGCTCCAGGGAGGCGGCCAGGGCGCGGACCAGGAGGGTCTTGGCGACGCCGGGGACGCCTTCGAGGAGGACGTGGCCGCGGCACAGGAGGGCGACGACGAGACCGGTCACGGCGGCGTCCTGGCCGACCACGGCCTTGGCGATCTCGGCGCGCAGGGCCTCGAGGGCGGTGCGGGCGGTGCCCGGGGCCCCGGTCTGCCCGGCGTTGTCAGTGGTCGGGTCCATCATGGACGGCGTACCTCTCTTTCGAGGGCGTCGAGGTGGTCGGCGAGGGCTGTGAGCGCCGCGTCGTCGCCGGGCGGCGGGCCGTAGAGGAGGGCGTGCAGGGACTGTCCGTCGCCGCGGAGGCGGGCGGACAGTGCGGGGAGCAGGGCCTCGGGCGCGTGCGCCTGGGCGACGGGGACGCCTACGAGGGGGGCGAGGCGGGTGCGGGTGGCGGAGCGAAGAGCGGTGGCGGCGCGGTCGCGGGCGTTGGCCTTGCGGTAGAGGCGGGCGTGGCCTTCGGTGGTTTCGGAGGCGCGGATCGCCACGGGGAGTTGTTCGGGTACCAGGGGGCCGAATCGGCGTGCCCGCCACAGGGCGGCGAGGACGGCGGCGACGAGGAGTTGCAGGGTGCCCCACAGCCAGCCGGAGGGGAGCAGCTCGAAGAAGCCGCGCTCCTCGTCCGGGGCGGGGGCGTCGGAGAGCGAGGGGAGGTACCAGACCAGATGGGGGCGGGAACCGAGGAGTTGGAGGGCGAGCGAGGCGTTGCCGTGCTCGTCGAGGCGGTTGTTGCGGAGGATGTCGTCCGCGCCGAGGACGATCGTGTCGCCCGGGGTCGCTTCGCCGGACGCTGCCGGTGTCTCGGGGAGGCGGAGCAGGGTGGCCAGGCGGTGGCTGGGGTAGCAGACGTCCGCCCGCGGGTGGGTGCTGGTGTAGCGGATGCCGCCCGTGTCGGCGGTGCCCGCGCGGCGGGCGGCGGGCAGGTCGCAGTCGGGGGACAGCGTCGAGTCGAAGCTGAGGACGGGGTCGGCGGTGACGCCGGGGGCGAGCCGTTCGACGGAGGAACCGCCGGGGGCCACGAGGACCGTGCGTCCGCCGGAGCCGGCGGTCGCGGAGCGCAGCGCGGTCTGCTGGTGTTCGGTCAGCAGGTCGGGGACGGCCACCAGCAGGGTGGTGTCCGGGCCGGTCGCGGCGCGGGCGTCGTCCAGGGTGGTGACCACCCGGGTGGACACGCCCCGGTCGGCGAGGAGTTCGGCGACGGCCCGGCTGCCGTAGGGGTCGGCGGAGCGCGGGTCGAGTTCGCCGTGCCGGGCGTCGGAGCGGACGACGGCGATCGCGACGGCGCCGGTGAGGAGCAGCACGAGCGCGAGCGTGAGGCCTCGCGCGCGGGTCCACAGCCGGCGGGCGGTGGGCGAGGCCGAGGTGGTGGGGAGCGTGGCCTCGTCGGTCATCCGGCGGCTCCCGGGCGGGTGTGCGGGCCGTTCGCGTCGCCGGGGGCGCTGCCGGCCGGGTGCGGTGTGCTGCGTTCCAGGTCGCGGTCGAGGTCGGCCAGGCGCCGGTACGACTGTTCGGTGCCGGGCCGGCCGCCGTAGGTGACGTCGTCGAAGTCCCGGGCCGCGGTGTGCAGCCGGTCGCCGTGGGCGGGCAGGGCGCGGCCGGCCTCGGTGGCCGCCTCGTCGGCGGTGCGGCCGGGGCGGATGTCGAGGAGGGCGCGTTCCTCCAGGGCGCGGACGACGGCCCGCATGCGTTCCTGGACGGCCCGGTTCCAGTGACCCTGGGCGGCGTGCGCCTCGGCGGCGGCGCGGTGGTCGGCGGCGCTGCGGGGGCGGTCGTCGAACAGGGCGGGAGCGGAGGCGGGCGTGCGGCGCGGGGTGCCCAGGCGCCACCAGAGGGCGCCCAGTACCGCCAGGACGGCCAGGATGACGACGATCAGGCCGAGTGTCCCTCCGGGCGTCGCGGTGGAGGCCCTGCCGAACAGCTCGTCGATCCAGTCCCAGAGGGCGTTCAGGGCCCGCTGGAACCAACTGGGGTCGTTCTCGTGGTACATGCGCTTGGACAGCTCGCGGCGCGCCGCCTCCCGTGCGGGGTCGCGTGGAGTCGTCACCGGCGGTTCGTCACTGGAGCGTGCCAGGGACAGCGCGGAGGTGTCGCCGGCGCGCAGCAACGTCCGTACGGCGGTGCGTGGCAGCACCTCTGTGAGAACTCCCCCCGTCGGTCTCACCGCATCAGCTTCCCGGGACGGGGCCGGGGCTGCCGGGGTCCTGGATGCCGGCGGCGCGGGCCAGTTCGAGATCGAGGGCCTCGCGGCGGATGCGCTGGTCGATGTAGAGGAGCACCGTGACGCCCGCCGTGATCGGGAAAGTGATCATGGAGCCGATCACCGAGCCGATGCCGCTGACGACGAGGAAGGTCCAGCCGAGGCCGCCGCCGCCCTCGAGGAATCCGCTGACCCCGTCGCCGCTGAGGGCGGCGGCGAGGAAGGTGAAGGGGATGACGATGATCGACGCGACGATGTTCGCGATGACCGTCGCGAGCAGCTGGATGCCGAAGATCCGCCACCAGGAGCCGCGCACCAGCCTGGTCGAGCGGCTCAGCGCCTTCTTGATGCCCTGCTTCTCCAGCATCAGTGCGGGGGAGGCCAGGGAGAAGCGGACCATGAGCCAGACGGCGACGAGGCCGCCCGCCATGAAGCCCAGGGCGGCCAGGGCCACGCCTGCTCCGCCGTCCGCCGTGGCGGTGACGAGGAGACCGGGCAGCATGCCGGTCAGGAGGAGGCCGGCGACCGTCAGCAGCAGCAGGACGATCAGGCCGAACAGTTTGATCACCTGAGGGCGGGCGTCCCGCCAGGCCTCGCGGGTGGTCACCGGCCTGCCGAGGACGGCGCGGCTGGTGACGGTGGTCAGCAGGGCCGTGGCGACGACGGTGCCGATCAGGGAGACCAGGAAGATGACGCCCGAGTGGATCGTGGTGGCGGTGAGCGCGTCGGCGAGTTCGCTCAGGGTGGCGTCGGGGTCGTTGAGGACGTCGGAGCCGGTGTCGTCCAGGACGAGGCCCTGGAGGAGTACGACGACGACCTCGGTGAAGATCGCGACGGTCAGCGAGATGCCGAGGACCGTGCGCCAGTGGGTGCGCATGGTGGAGACCGCGCCGTCGAGGATCTCGCCGACGCCGAGCGGACGGAGCGGGATCACGCCGGGCTTGGCCGCGGGCGGGGGGCCGCCCCAGCCTGCTCCCCAGCCGTAGCCGGGGCTGCCGTAGCCACCGCCCTGGCCGCCGTGTCCGCCCGGGGGCGGGGCGCCCCAGCCGGAGCGGGGCGGTGGGGGAGGCGGGGTCTGGCCGGGGCCGGCGGGTGCGGACCACCGGCCGGGGGGCGGCTGCTCCTTGGACCACTTCGTGCCGGGGCTCGCCGGTTCCGTGTTCGGCCGGTCCGTGGGCTCGCCGGTTCCCGGACGGTCGGCGGGGCCGGACGCGCCGGGCTCCTGCCCGTCGGACGGGGCGGATCCGGGCGAGGTCCAGCCCGGAGTGTCGTTCATCGTCGCTCCTTCACGGTGCCCTTCCGCGGTCGTGGCGGCAGGTTGGCAGCCATGGTGCCATGGGGTGGCCGGCTGCGGACCGGGCGAGGTGGGGGGCAGTGCACCTTCTATGGTCCACCGGAATGGGGGCAGACTGACCGCATGGCTGATCTGTACGCGCAAAGCGGCGAGGACAAGCGGCCGGCCGGGATACCTGCCCTCCGCTGGGAGGAACCCCCCGAGGGCCCGGTGCTGGTCCTGCTGGACCAGACGAGGCTGCCGGCCGAGGAGGTCGAGCTGGTCTGCACGGACCCGTCCGCGTTGGTGGAGGCGATCCGCTCGCTCGCCGTGCGCGGGGCACCGTTGCTGGGCATCGCGGGTGCCTACGGGGTCGCGCTCGCCGCCGTCCGGGGCTTCGAGGTGGAGGAGGCCGCCGCCGCGCTGGCGGGGGCACGCCCCACCGCGGTGAACCTCGCGGTGGGCGTGCGCCGGGCGAAGGCCGCCCACCAGGAGGCGCTCGCCAGGACCGGCGACGCCCGGCAGGCCGCCTCGGCGGCGCTGGCCGCGGCGCGGGCGCTCCACGAGGAGGACGCCGAGGCCAGTGCCCGGATGGCGGGGCACGGGCTGGCGTTGCTGGACGAGCTGCTGCCCGCCGGCGGGCACCGCGTCCTCACGCACTGCAACACCGGGGCGCTGGTGTCGGGCGGTGAGGGGACGGCGTTCGCGGTGGCGCTCGCCGCGCACCGGGCGGGGCGGTTGAGGCGCCTGTGGGTGGACGAGACGCGTCCGCTGTTGCAGGGCGCGCGCCTGACGGCCTACGAGGCGGCGCGCAACGGCATTCCGTACACCCTGCTCACCGACAGCGCGGCCGGTTCGCTGTTCGCGGCGGGTGAGGTGGACGCGGTGCTGATCGGGGCGGACCGGATCGCGGCCGACGGCTCGGTGGCGAACAAGGTGGGCAGCTATCCGCTCGCGGTGCTGGCGCGGTACCACCATGTGCCGTTCGTCGTGGTGGCGCCGGTGACGACGGTGGACGCGGGGACGCGGAACGGGGCGTCCATCGAGGTCGAGCAGCGCCCCGGCCACGAGGTGACCGAGGTGACGGTTCCCCAGGTCCCGGTGACGGGAGCGGGAGGCGGGATCCCGGTGGCCCCCCTGGGGACGCAGGCGTACAACCCGGCGTTCGACGTGACGCCGCCCGAGCTGGTGACGGCGATCGTCACCGAGCGGGGCGTGGTCTCGCCCGTGACGGCCGAGGCCCTCGCCGAGGTGGTTGCCGGGTCGCGGATGCCGTCCACCGGGTGACGGGGGCTCTACGGAGCGTTCGCGGGGCGGGTGAGCGGTGCCTGCGGTGCGTAGTGCGTCGCGGACGCGCGGTGAGACCGGGCCCGGTCCGGGGCGGTGGCGGTGGAGCGGGGCAGACAGTGACGGCCCCGTACGACTATCGTCACAGGCCAGTGACCTCGCTCACCAGCGCCTCTGTCGTCGTTACGAGAATGGGATGATGTCGTTTATGAAGGGACGAGTCCTTGTCGTCGACGACGACACCGCACTGGCCGAGATGCTCGGCATTGTGCTGCGTGGTGAGGGTTTTGAGCCGTCGTTCGTAGCCGACGGCGACAAGGCGCTGGCCGCCTTCCGTGAGGCCAAGCCCGATCTGGTGCTGCTCGACCTGATGCTGCCCGGTCGGGACGGCATCGAGGTCTGCCGTCTGATCAGGGCGGAGTCCGGCGTGCCGATCGTGATGCTGACGGCCAAGAGCGACACCGTCGACGTGGTGGTGGGGCTGGAGTCGGGCGCCGACGACTACATCGTGAAGCCGTTCAAGCCGAAGGAGCTGGTGGCCCGGATCCGGGCGCGGCTGCGGAGGTCGGAGGAGCCGGCGCCGGAGCAGCTCGCCATCGGCGACCTGGTGATCGACGTGGCGGGGCACTCCGTGAAGCGGGACGGGCAGTCGATCGCGCTGACGCCGCTGGAGTTCGACCTGCTGGTCGCGCTGGCCCGCAAGCCGTGGCAGGTGTTCACCCGTGAGGTGCTCCTCGAGCAGGTCTGGGGTTACCGGCACGCGGCGGACACCCGGCTGGTCAACGTGCATGTGCAGCGGCTGCGCTCCAAGGTCGAGAAGGACCCGGAGAAGCCGGAGATCGTGGTGACCGTCCGTGGTGTCGGTTACAAGGCCGGACCGAGCTGACGTGAGCGGGGACAGTGCCGCTTCGGCGCCCGGCCGGTCCGGGGACCGCGCCGGGCGGCCTGTCGGCCACGGGCCCGGGCGTTCGCGCTGGGCGCGTCTGCTCGAGGGCGGGCTGCTGCACGGCGGGGTCCAGGGCAGCCCGGTGCTCCGTCTGTTCATGCGCTGGGTACGCCGTCCGCTGCTGCCCGTGATGCGGCTGTGGCGGCGCAACATCCAGCTCAGGGTCGTCGCCACCACGTTGCTGATGTCGCTCGGCGTGGTGCTGCTGCTCGGCTTCGTCGTGATCGGGCAGGTCCGCAACGGTCTGCTGGACGCCAAGGTGAAGGCGTCGCAGAGCCAGGCCACCGGCGGCTTCGCGGTGGCGAAGCAGAAGGCCGAGGAGGCGGCGAGCACGACGGGCGACGAGGGCACCCCCGTGGGCGGTCGTCCGCCGCAGAACGTCATCCAGTGGATGAGCGACCTCGTGAAGTCGCTCTCCAGCGGCGGCCAGGGCGCCTTCGACGTGGTCACGCTCCCCATGGGCGGGGACAGCGGCAGCGGGCGCGGCCCGCGCGCCTCCGGCCTGGTCAACTGGTCGGCCAGTGTGCCCGAGGGACTGCGGGAGCGGATCGACGGCGACCCGGCGGCGGCGCAGAGCTACACGCGGATCGTCTACGACTCCGACGAGCCCTCGCAGCCGGGTCTGGTCATCGGCAAGCAGGTCAACGACCCGAACGGTGAGCCGTACCAGCTGTACTACCTCTTCCCGCTGACGCAGGAGGAGAAGTCGCTCAGCCTGGTCAAGGGCACGCTGGCGACGGCCGGGCTGTTCGTCGTCGTCCTCCTGGGAGCCATCGCCTGGCTGGTGGTGCGTCAGGTCGTCACGCCCGTGCGGATGGCGGCGAGCATCGCCGAGCGGCTGTCCGCCGGGCGGCTGCAGGAGCGGATGAAGGTCACCGGCGAGGACGACATCGCGCGCCTCGGCGAGGCCTTCAACAAGATGGCGCAGAACCTCCAGCTGAAGATCAGCCAGCTCGAGGACCTGTCGCGGATGCAGCGGCGGTTCGTCTCCGACGTGTCGCACGAGCTGCGGACGCCGCTGACGACCGTGCGGATGGCGGCCGACGTCATCCACGACGCGCGCGTGGACTTCGATCCGGTGACCGCGCGGTCGGCGGAGCTGCTCGCGGACCAGCTGGACCGGTTCGAGACGCTGCTGGCGGACCTTTTGGAGATCAGCCGCTTCGACGCGGGCGCGGCGGCGCTGGAGGCGGAGCCGATCGACCTGCGGGAGGTCGTGCGGCGGGTCGTCAGCGGGGCCGAGCCGCTCGCCGAGCGCAAGGGTTCGCGGATACGCGTCGTCGGCGACCAGCAGCCCGTGGTCGCCGAGGCGGACGCCCGGCGCGTGGAGCGGGTGCTGCGCAATCTCGTCGTCAACGCCGTGGAGCACGGTGAGGGCCGGGACGTCGTCGTACGGCTCGCCGCGGCCGGCGGTGCGGTCGCCGTCGCGGTGCGCGACTACGGCGTCGGGCTCAAGCCCGGTGAGGCCGCCCGGGTCTTCAGCCGTTTCTGGCGGGCCGACCCGGCACGCGCGCGTACCACCGGTGGTACGGGGCTGGGGCTGTCGATCGCGCTGGAGGACGCGCGGCTGCACGGCGGCTGGCTGCAGGCCTGGGGCGAGCCGGGCGGTGGTTCGCAGTTCCGGTTGACGCTGCCCAGGACCGCGGACGAGCCGCTGCGGGGGTCGCCGATACCGCTGGAGCCGGCGGACTCGCGGCGCAGTCGCGGGCTGGACGACGCCGGTGCCCACGCAGCGGACCGGGCGCGCGGCGCGGACAAGGCGGTCACCGTCCCGGCGCAGGCCGCGCTGGGCCAGGGGGCCTCGGCGTCCGTCCGGGGCCCGATACCGCCGCGGCCGACCGCCACCGCCACCGCGGATCCGACGGCACTGCCCGGCAGCGGGGCGCGCGTGGTGCCGCGGCCCGTCCCGGGCGCCCGTGAACAGGACGGCACGCCCGGGCCGCAGGCGGCGGGCCGCCCGGACGCCGGGCCGCAGGAGCCGAGCAGGCGAGGGGAGGCATCTCGTGGGCGCTGACCGCGAGGGGAGCGGCCGGCGGACGCCGATGCGCGCGGTGACGTATACGGTCTGCGGCGTCGTACTGCTGGGGGGGTGTGCCTCCATGCCCGACCACGGGGACCTGCGGGGCGTGGAGTCCACGCCCCGGCAGGACCCGCAGGTGCGGGTGTTCGCGATGCCGCCGGCGGAGGACGCGTCGCCGTCGGAGATCGTGCAGGGCTTCCTGGAGGCGCTGACCAGCAACGACCCGCACTACGAGACGGCCCGCAAGTATCTGACGGGCGACGCGGCGAAGAGTTGGCGGCCGGAGCGGTCCACGACGGTGCTCGCGGGCGGGGCCGGCACCGAGGCCGACCACTCGGCGAGCCGTGCGGACGCCGACGAGTTCTCGTACTCGGTCACGCTGACCGGCACCAGGGTCGCCACGGTGGACGCGCAGCAGTCGTACTCGCCGGCGGCCGGCCAGTACCGCGAGTCGGTGCACCTGTCCCGCGACCCGAAGAGCCGGCAGTGGCGCATCGACCGCCTGCCGCAGGGCGTCGTCATGGGCAAGTCCGACTTCCAGCGCACCTACATGTCCGTCAACAAGTACTACTTCGCCTCGAACACCGTCCCGAGCACCGCGGTCGGTGCGAGCGGGCGGCCGGCGGCCGTCGCCGATCCCGTCTACGTGCGCCGCCTCGTGGACCCGCTGACCCAGGCCGTGCGCTCGCTGATCAGCGGGCCGACGAGCCTGCTGGGACCCGTGGTCAGGTCGAGCTTCCCGACCGGCACGGCGCTGGCGGACGACGTCGACTCGCTGACACCCGACGACCGCAACACGCTGAAGGTGCCGCTGAACGACAAGGCCGCCGAGGCCGGTGCGGACCGGTGCGACGAGATGGCGGCCCAGCTCCTGTTCACCCTCCAGGGCCTCACCCCCGCCGTGGACGAGGTGGAGCTGACCTCGGGGGACAAGCGGCTGTGCTCGCTCGGGGAGGACCGGGCCGAGACGGTCGCGACGCGCGGTTCGGCCCAGCAGCCGGACTACCTGTACTTCGTGGACGCCAAGCACCGTCTGGTGCGGATCGCCGCGGGCAGCACCGCGACCCACCCCGAAACCGTGCCCGGGGCACTGGGCGAGGGCACGAAGGCCCTGCGGTCGGTGGCGGTCTCGCGGGACGAGCGCAGCGCGGCCGGCATCGGCTTCGACTACAAGTCGCTGTACGTCGCCTCGCTGGTGCCGGGCAGTTCGCTCGAGGACCCCCTGCTGGTCAGCGAGGGCAAGACGGAGGCGGACCGGCTGACGCCGCCCAGCTGGGACGCGCAGGGCGACCTGTGGGTCGCCGACCGGGACCCGGAGAATCCCCGGCTGCTGCTGTTCGAGAAGGGCACGGGCGAACCGGTGCAGGTGCGGATCCCCGGGCTGGACGGGCGTGTGCAGGCCGTGCGGGTGGCGGCCGACGGGGTGCGGATCGCGCTCGTCGTGGAGAAGGACGGCGAACGGTCGCTGCTCATCGGGCGGATCGAACGCGACGGGCGGGCCGGTGAGCAGTCCGCGGTCACCGTCGTCGGACTGCGCTCCGCCACGCCCGAGCTGGAGGAGGTCACGGCCATGTCCTGGGCCGGTGACAGCCGGCTCGTGGTGGTCGGGCGCGAGCGCGGGGGCGTCCAGCAGATCGGGTACGTCCAGGTCGACGGCTCCACGCCGGAGGCGTCGGTGCCGGCGGCGCTGACCGGGGTGAAGGAGATCGCCGCGACCGAGGACGAACGGCTGCCGCTGGTGGCGTACTCGGAGGACCTGATCGTCCGGCTGCCGTCCGGCATGCAGTGGCAGAAGGTGACGGAAGGGACGGCGCCGGTCTACCCGGGCTGAGGGGGCGGGCCGGTGCCGACGCGCGTTCACCCGGGCGGGTGACGCCGGTCGTCTCCGGCGCGGAGTTGTCCCCAGGGGGCGCCCGGGAGTTCTCCACAGGCCTGGCCGAACGGTGCGGGCGTCGGCACAGTGGTGGCCGTGCGCGGATGGTGGCGGGACCTCGGCGACCTGGTGCTGCCGGCCGAGTGCGGAGGCTGTGGCAGGGCCCGCACGGTGCTGTGCCCACGGTGCCGTACGGCGCTGGGCGGGGGAGCGCCGTGCCGGGTCCGTCCCGATCCGGAGCCGCCCGGGCTGCCGGTGGTGCACGCGGCGGCGCGGTACGCGGACGAGGTGCGGGCCGTGCTGCTGGCCCACAAGGAACGTGGAGCGCTGGCCCTCGCCGGGCCGCTGGGCACGGCTCTGGCGGGGGCGGTGCGGGCCGGGCTCCGGGAGGCGTGCGCGGGCGGCGGGGTGCGCTCCGCGGGTGTGCGGGAGCCGGTGCTGCTCGTACCCGTGCCGTCCGCGCGCCGGGCGGTGCGGGCGCGTGGTCACGACCCGGCGCGGCGGATCGCCCTCGCGGCCGCGGGTGAGCTGCGGCGGACCGGGACGCCCGCCCGGGTGTGCGCCGTGCTGCGGCAGCGGCACGCCGTGGCGGACCAGGCGGGGCTGGGCGCCCGGCAGCGGCGGGAGAATCTCGCCGGCGCGCTGGCGGTGGTCCCCGGCGGGGCCCGGCTGCTGGGCGGCCGTGGGCCGGTCGTTCTCGTCGACGACCTGATGACCACGGGGGCGTCCCTCGCGGAGGCCGCGCGTGCCGTGCGGGAGGCGGGGGCGGTCCCGGATGAGCGCGGGGCGGGGGCGGACACGTACAGGACGGCGAGAACGGCTGTGTATTCGTCGGCGGCATGGGAAGGCAGAGAGGAACGGAGAAACGGGCCCCGAAAGGCGGGTCCGGACGGAGGCGGTGGCGTGGGCCGGGACGTGATCCGTGCGGCCGTGGTCGCGGCCTCACCAGATGCTTTCGAAATAAACCGGAACTGATCGAATACTTGCCTCGTTGTAGGTAATGAGAGAGTCAATTCACCGGAACGGAGGTACGGCGCGGTAGAGGGTGACGACATCCGTCCGGGCGAGATATGTTCGGTTGTGAGGCAAAGCCGCAGGCCACACCTCTTCGATCCGAATGCCGTACTGCGGGTTCAGCCGTCATCACCCGCGTCGGTGGAGTGGATATCTCGCCCGCGGGGGAGGAGGTGGAAGTCACCGAGTCCGAGGTTCCGGGAAAACCGGAACCTGGTGCAAAAGGGAGATGCTCCGCCGCCGAAGCGGAGCGATCCGGGAACGGAGTTCTGCGTGGACATCGTCGTCAAGGGCCGCAAGACCGAGGTGCCCGAGCGGTTCCGGAAGCACGTGGCCGAGAAGCTGAAGCTGGAGAAGATCCAGAAGCTCGATGGCAAGGTGATCAGCCTCGACGTCGAGGTGTCCAAGGAGCCCAACCCCCGACAGGCCGACCGCTGTGACCGAGTGGAGATCACGCTCCGCTCCCGCGGCCCGGTGATCAGGGCGGAAGCAGCGGCGAGCGATCCGTACGCGGCGCTCGACCTGGCGGCGGAGAAGCTCGGTGCCCGGCTGCGCAAGCAGCACGACAAGCGCTTCTCGCGGCGCGGGGCGCGCAGGATCTCGGCCGCCGAGGTCGCCGACCACGTCCCCGGTGCCGCGACACTCAACGGGAATGGTGACATCGTCCCGGAGGAGACGCAGGACGGTGTCCCCACCAAGAAGATCGGCTCGCTCGAGGTCCAGGGCGAGGGCCCGCTCGTCGTCCGCGAGAAGACCCACGTGGCCGCGCCGATGACCCTCGACCAGGCGCTCTACGAGATGGAGCTGGTCGGGCACGACTTCTATCTGTTCGTCGACTCCGAGACCAAGGAGCCCAGCGTCGTCTACCGGCGGCACGCCTACGACTACGGCGTGATCCACCTCACGACGGACACGATGGTCACCCAGGCGCACGCTCCCGAGGCGGGCGATGCGCTCGGTGGCTGACCACGCCGGGTGACAGCCGGACCGGTGCCCCTGGAGCGCGCGTGCGCCCCCAGGGGCACCGGCGTGCGACGGTGCGCGAGGTGTGCGACCCCCGCGTCGTCCGCTCTGTCACCTCCGTGTCGGCGCGGCATGGAATCATGGCGGCAACCACCCAACCGGTGGGTCGTTGCCTTGCGTTGGCGATGGCTCAGGACCACAGGCCACAGCCTTCAGGGGGAGGAACGATGGCGGACAGTTTCGGACCGATGCGGGACGAGGGCGCCGACGATGGCGTCGTCGGCATGGGCCCGGACGCGGGCTCGTCACGCGAGGAGCCGATCAGGGTCCTGGTCGTGGACGACCACGCCCTGTTCCGCCGCGGCCTGGAGATCGTGCTCGCGGCCGAGGAGGACATCCAGGTCGTCGGGGAGGCCGGGGACGGCGCGGAGGCCGTGGAGAAGGCCGCCGACCTGCTGCCGGACATCATCCTGATGGACGTGCGGATGCCCAGGCGCGGCGGGATCGAGGCGTGCACCTCCATCAAGGAGGTGGCCCCCAGCGCCAAGATCATCATGTTGACGATCAGCGACGAGGAGGCCGACCTCTACGACGCGATCAAGGCGGGTGCGACGGGATATCTCCTCAAGGAGATCTCGACGGACGAGGTGGCGACCGCCATCCGCGCGGTGGCCGACGGACAGTCGCAGATCAGCCCGTCCATGGCGTCGAAACTCCTCACCGAGTTCAAGTCGATGATCCAGCGGACCGACGAGCGCCGGCTCGTGCCCGCACCGCGCCTCACGGACCGCGAGCTGGAGGTGCTCAAGCTCGTCGCCACGGGAATGAACAACCGGGACATCGCCAAGGAGCTGTTCATCTCCGAGAACACCGTGAAGAACCACGTGCGCAACATCCTGGAGAAACTGCAGCTGCATTCCCGGATGGAAGCCGTGGTGTACGCGATGCGGGAGAAGATCCTCGAGATCCGCTGAGCCGCCGGGCCCCCGGTCAGGCGAGCAGCTGGGCCAGTTCCCTGGTGAGCGGCTCGCGCAGGTCCGGTGCGTCGACTCGTTCCACGCGTACGTCCGTGCACTCCACCCAGCTCGCCGCCTCGACCAGGGCCCGGGCCACCGCCGGGGCCGCCTCGGGACCGTCCAGGGTGACCTGCCGGGCGACCAGCGTGCGGCCCTCACGCGCCGGGTCCACCCGGCCGACCAGCCGTCCGCCGGCCAGGACCGGCATCGCGAAGTAACCGTGCACCCGCTTCTGCTTGGGCACGTAGGCCTCCAGGCGGTGGGTGAAGCCGAAGATCCGCTCCGTGCGCGCGCGTTCCCAGATCAGGGAGTCGAAGGGCGAGAGCAGCGTCGTGCGGTGACGGCCGCGCGGGACGGTCTCCAGGGCCGCCGGGTCCGCCCAGGCCGGTCGGCCCCAGCCCTGCACCGCGACCGGCACCAGGCCGGAGTCGGCGATCACGGCGTCGACCTGCTCGGCCTTGAGCCGGTGGTAGTCCGCGATGTCCGCGCGGGTGCCGACGCCCAGGGACCGGCCGGCCAGGCGGACCAGGCGGCGCAGGCACTCGGTGTCGTCCAGGTCGTCGTGGAGCAGCGCGGCCGGGACCGCGCGCTCGGCCAGGTCGTACACGCGCTTCCAGCCGCGGCGCTCCACGCACACCACCTCGCCGTACATGAGCGCGCGCTCGACGGCGACCTTCGTGCCCGACCAGTCCCACCACTCGCTGGTCCTCTTCGCGCCGCCCAGGTCCGTCGCCGTGAGCGGGCCCTCGGTGCGGAGCTGCTTGACGACGCGGTCGTAGTCGCCGTCGGGCAGGGGGTGGTTCCAGTGCGGGCGGTTGCGGTAGGCGCGGCGGCGGAAGGCGAAGTGGGGCCACTCCTCGATGGGGAGGATGCAGGCGGCGTGGGACCAGTACTCGAAGGCGTGGGTGTCCGTCCAGTAGGCCTTCTCGACCGTCCTGCGGCCCACCGCGCCCAGGCGGGCGTACGGGATGAGCTCGTGGGAGCGGGCGAGGACGGAGATCGTGTCGAGCTGCACCGCGCCCAGGTGCCGGAGCACGCCGCGGACGCCGGCGCGGCGGTCGGGGGCGCCGAGGAGACCCTGTGCGCGGAGGGCGAGGCGGCGGGCCTCGTCTGCGGACAGTTCCGTGACGGGGGGCGGGAGGGTCGTCATGCGTCCGCACGATAGGGGGTGGGTCTGACAGCGGGGTGGCTACCGGGGAGCCGGCAGGTAGGGGGCGGTCGAGGGCAGGGAGAGGTCCGAGGGGAGGAGGGAGGCTATCCAGCAGTCGCGGCGGGTGCCGTTGTTGTCGATCGCGGAGCGCAGCGTGCCCTCCATGGTGAAGCCGGCGCGCCGGGCCACCGCGAGGGAGGCCGTGTTGCCGACCTCGGCGCGCCACTCCAGGCGGTCGATCGCCCGCTCGGTGAAGGCCCAGCGGGCCACGGCGGCGGCGGCCTCGGTGGTGTAGCCGCGCCCGCGGTGCTCCTTGGTGCCCCAGAAGCCGATCTCGCCGACGCCCGGGGAGCGCATGGTGACGCCGAGCATGCCCGCCAGGTCGCCGGAGGGCAGGAAGAGGCCGAAGGTGAACATGGAGTCGTTCGCCCAGCCGTCGGGGACCATCTGCTCCGTGAAGCCCCGCGCGTGTTCCGGGAGGTAGGGCGAGGGGATCGTCGTCCAGCGCTGGATGTCGGGATCCTGGCAGGCGGCGTACACGGCCTCGGTGTCCCGGGGGCCGACGGTGCGCAGGACGAGGCGGTCGGTGGTGAGCGTCAGGGGTTCCATCGGCCGATTCTGCGGGACGACCCGCGACGGTTGCCATCTTTTTGCCGGGCGTGGACGAGCGGGCGCTTTCCGTACCTCGGGTGGGTGGGCGCGGCACCATCCGCAGGCCTCGCACGTTGAACCCGGTGACGGCGATCGGAAGCAGGACGAAGGAGCACGCGGTCCCCGCTGCGGCAGACCTCCCGGGGCGGCGGGGTCCTCGCATACGATGGCCGTTGCTCAGTCAGTACGTGGAAACCGACCGTCCCAGGCCCGACCGGCAAGGAGACCAACCCCCGTGTCCGTCCTCTCGAAGATCATGCGTGCAGGCGAAGGCAAGATCCTGCGCAAGCTGCACCGCATCGCGGACCAGGTCAACTCCATCGAAGAGGACTTCGTCGACCTCTCCGACGCCGAGCTGCGGGCCCTCACCGATGAGTACAAGCAGCGCTACGCCGACGGTGAGAGCCTGGACGACCTGCTGCCGGAAGCCTTCGCCACCGTCCGCGAGGCCGCGAAGCGCGTCCTCGGCCAGCGCCACTACGACGTGCAGATCATGGGCGGCGCCGCCCTGCACCTGGGGTACGTGGCGGAGATGAAGACCGGCGAGGGCAAGACCCTGGTCGGCACGCTGCCCGCCTACCTGAACGCCCTCTCCGGCGAGGGCGTCCACATCGTCACGGTCAACGACTACCTGGCCGAGCGCGACTCCGAGATGATGGGCCGCGTCCACAAGTTCCTCGGGCTCGAGGTCGGCTGCATCCTCGCCAGCCAGACGCCGGCCCAGCGGCGCGAGATGTACGCCTGCGACATCACCTACGGCACGAACAACGAGTTCGGCTTCGACTACCTGCGCGACAACATGGCGTGGTCCAAGGACGAGCTCGTCCAGCGCGGTCACAACTTCGCGATCGTCGACGAGGTCGACTCCATCCTCGTCGACGAGGCCCGTACGCCGCTGATCATCTCCGGTCCGGCCGACCAGGCCACCAAGTGGTACGCGGACTTCGCCAAGCTGGTCACGCGCCTGAAGAAGGGTGAGCCGGGCAACCCGCTCAAGGGCATCGAGGAGACCGGCGACTACGAGGTCGACGAGAAGAAGCGCACGGTCGCCATCCACGAGTCCGGTGTCAGCAAGGTCGAGGACTGGCTGGGCATCGACAACCTCTACGAGTCGGTGAACACCCCGCTCGTGGGATACCTGAACAACGCCATCAAGGCCAAGGAACTCTTCAAGAAGGACAAGGACTACGTCGTCCTCGACGGCGAGGTCATGATCGTCGACGAGCACACCGGACGCATCCTCGCCGGCCGCCGCTACAACGAGGGCATGCACCAGGCGATCGAGGCGAAGGAAGGGGTGGACATCAAGGACGAGAACCAGACGCTCGCCACGATCACCCTGCAGAACTTCTTCCGCCTCTACAAGCGCCACGACCACGACGGCAAGGAGCTCCCCGGCCTGTCCGGCATGACCGGTACGGCGATGACGGAGGCCGCCGAGTTCCACCAGATCTACAAGCTCGGCGTGGTGCCCATCCCGACCAACCGGCCGATGATCCGCAAGGACCAGTCGGACCTGATCTACCGCACCGAGGTCGCCAAGTTCGAGGCGGTCGTCGACGACATCGCCGAGAAGCACGAGAAGGGTCAGCCGATCCTCGTCGGCACCACCTCGGTCGAGAAGTCCGAGTACCTCTCGCAGCAGCTCAGCAAGCGCGGCATCCAGCACGAGGTGCTCAACGCCAAGCACCACGAGCGCGAGGCGTCGATCGTCGCCCAGGCGGGCCGCAAGGGCGCCGTCACGGTGGCGACGAACATGGCCGGTCGCGGTACGGACATCAAGCTCGGCGGCAACCCCGAGGACCTCGCCGAGGCGGAGCTGCGCCAGCGGGGCCTCGACCCCGAGGAGCACATCGAGGAGTGGGCCGCGGCCCTGCCCGCCGCCCTGGAGCGGGCCGAGCAGGCGGTCAAGGCCGAGAAGGAAGAGGTCGAGAAGCTCGGCGGCCTCTACGTGCTGGGCACCGAGCGGCACGAGTCGCGGCGCATCGACAACCAGCTGCGCGGCCGCAGCGGCCGCCAGGGCGACCCGGGCGAGTCCCGGTTCTACCTCTCCCTGGGCGACGACCTGATGCGCCTGTTCAAGGCCCAGATGGTCGAGCGCGTCATGGCGATGGCCAACGTCCCGGACGACGTGCCGATCGAGAACAAGATGGTCACCCGCGCGATCGCGTCGGCCCAGTCGCAGGTCGAGACGCAGAACTTCGAGACCCGTAAGAACGTCCTGAAGTACGACGAGGTGCTCAACCGGCAGCGCGAGGTCATCTACGGCGAGCGGCGCCGCGTCCTGGAGGGCGAGGACCTGCAGGAGCAGATCCATCACTTCATGGACGACACGATCGACGCCTACGTCCAGGCCGAGACCGCCGAGGGCTTCCCCGAGGACTGGGACCTCGACCGCCTGTGGGGCGCCTTCAAGCAGCTCTACCCGGTGAAGGTCACCGTCGAGGAGCTGGAGGAGGCGGCCGGCGACCGGGCCGGACTGACCGCCGAGTTCATCGCCGAGTCCATCAAGGACGACATCCGGGAGCAGTACGAGGCGCGGGAGGCGCAGCTCGGCTCCGAGATCATGCGCGAGCTGGAGCGCCGGGTCGTGCTCTCGGTCCTGGACCGCAAGTGGCGCGAGCACCTCTACGAGATGGACTACCTCCAGGAGGGCATCGGCCTGCGCGCGATGGCGCAGAAGGACCCGCTGGTCGAGTACCAGCGCGAGGGCTTCGACATGTTCCAGGCCATGATGGAGGGCATCAAGGAGGAGTCCGTCGGCTACCTGTTCAACCTGGAGGTCCAGGTCGAGCAGCAGGTCGAGGAGGTCCCCGTCGAGGCCGCCGCTCCCTCGCTGGAGAAGGCCCCGCAGGACGCCGTGCCGGCCCAGGCCGGTGCGCGCCCGGAGATCCGCGCCAAGGGACTCGACGCACCGCAGCGCCGGGACCTCCACTTCTCCGCTCCGACCGTGGACGGCGAGGGCGGTGTCATCGAGGGCGACTTCACCACCGACGAGGAGCCCGTGCGGACCCCGTCCGACGGCCTCACGCGCGCGGAGCGCCGCAAGCAGGCCAAGGGCGGGCGGCGCCGCAAGAAGTGACGCCACGGCGCCGGGAGGCGCCGTGGCGGTGGGAAGGGCCGGGCACCCCTGGGGGAGCCCGGCCCTTCGGCCTGTCCGGTGCCCGTGCCCCGCGGTCAGTCGTCGTCCGTCTGCGGCCCGCGGCGACCGCCCAGCTCCACGGCGGTGCAGCGCCAGCGCAGGTCCTGGCCCTGCTCCAGACGGAAGGCCATGGCGCGCAGCTGGTCGCCCGCGCCGATGCGGGCGAAGACCTCCAGCGCGCCCGGCCGCGCCTCGTAGTAGCCGATGTCGCGGACGACGGGGAGGGTGCCGCGGGTGCGCAGCGGGCCGCGTTCGGCGAGCCGGGCCAGTTCGTCGTAGGCGCGGCCGACGGTGTGCCGGAGCATCGAGTGCACCGGACGCCGGCCGCTGAGCACGTCGAGGAGGAGCTCCGCGAAGTGGTCGGTGGGACGGAGCTGCGGGACGGGCCGGCGGGGGGCCCGGGCGGGGACGACCGGGACGAAGGATGCGCCGGAGGCCGTCGGGGCGGCCGTGGAGGACGGGGCCCCGGCGGGTGCGGCGATCCGGCGGGCGGCGGCCGAGGTGCGGTCCGGGGCGGGTGCGGTGGCGGCCGCGCGTGCGCTCGCCCTGGCCGTCCCGCCCGGGTGGGCTGTCACCGGGCGGTTGTCGGCCGGCCGCGTGCGGGCGCGCGCGGACCGGCCCGGAGAGCCCGGAGGCCGTCCGCCGGGCGCCGCGGTCCGCACGCCGCTTCCGCCGGGCCTACGGGGCGGTGCGCCGCCCGGTGCGCGGGGCGTGGCGCCGCGGGGAGCACCGGAGACCGTGCCGGTGCCGGTGCGCGCGCCGGGTGCGGAGTCCCCGGGGGTGAGCGAGGTGCCCTCGGCGGCGGCCGGGACACGGACGGGCACGCCGGCCGCGAGGGCGGGTACGGCGGGTACAGCAGGTACGGCGGGTGCGTGGAAGGCCGGGCGGATCCTGGTCATGACCTTGCGCAGGGGCGGCGCGGTCGGTGTGGGCTGCATGGGGTTCCCCGTTCGGTGACCCGGTGGTACCGGGCGGTAACTTCATGGTCGGGGATCTTGTACGGGGTGGCGGACGACGGCCGCAAGGAGGGGGAGGGCCGGGTCGGGGCGGCCGGGAGGTTCACCTATCCGAGTGGCCGGGGCCATGGGAACGGCCGGAACGGGGCGGGCGTACCGGGTGAGTTCCGGGGACGGAGGTGGACGCGTGCGGCACGCCCGGCGGGCGCCCGAAAGGGGACGCCGCACGTATCCTGAAGGTCCTCCGGCGGACTTCCGGCCGGTTCCCGGCCACCGGTTCCTGGTTTCCCGGTTCCCGACCACGAAAGCGGCCCGTCATGCGCGTCTATGTCCCCCTGACCCTCTCCGGTCTCGCCGAGGCGTACGGGACGGGGCACCTGGGGGCCGGTCCGCTCGTCGCCTACGCCGTCACGCCGGCGTTCCGCGAGTGGGTCCTCTCGGACGACGTCGAGGAGCTGGAGTACGCCGCCCTGAGCCGGGCCGCGCTGGCCTCGCTGCGGCTGCTGGCGACGGACGCCGGGGCCGCGCGGCGCCGGGTCGTGGTCGCGGCCGACGTGTCCGACGGCGCGGTGTCGCCCGGCCCGGACCGGGGAGCCGACCGGGCGACGCCGGGCGAGGTGCGGGTCGACGGGACCGTGCCGCTGGCCAGGGCGGCCGCGGTGCACGTGGACTCCGCCGACGCGGAGACGGACGTGGCCGCCGCGGCCGAGGCCCTCGCGGCGGCGGACGGCGGGGACGACGACGCCCGGTTCGTCGTGGACGGGGCCGAGGACCACGAGCTCCTCTGGTACGCGACGCAGGAGATCCCGAACCTGGTCGGGGCCGGCGACTGACCGGCGGCGGCCTTCGCCGGCCGTCTTGACCGTCGGTGGCGGCGGGTACGGTTTCGGACATGGGGACGCAGACAGGGGCGCACATCGTCTGGGACTGGAACGGCACGCTGTTCCACGACAACAACGCCATCATCGGGGCGACGAACGCGGCGTTCGCCGAGTTCGGGCTGGAGCCGATCACGCTCGAGCAGTACCGGACGCTGTACTGCGTGCCGGTGCCGAAGTTCTACGAGCGGCTGATGGGGCGGCTGCCCACGGACGCCGAGTGGGAGGTCATGGACGCGGCCTTCCACCGGTACTACACCGAGCACCGGGTGCGGTGCGGGCTCACCGAGGGGGCGGCGGAGCTGCTCGCCGGGTGGCGGGCGGCGGGGCGCAGCCAGTCGATCCTCAGCATGTACGGGCACGAGGAGCTCGTTCCGCTGGTCAGGGGACTCGGGATCGAGGCGCACTTCCTCCGCGTCGACGGGCGGACCGGGCCCTCCGGGGGCAGCAAGGCCGAGCACATGGTCCGGCACCTGGCGGCGCTGGGCCCGGTGGTGGACCCCGCTCGCACGGTGGTGATCGGGGACGCCGCGGACGACGCGCTGGCCGCACGGCACGTGGGGGCGCTGGCGGTGCTGTACACCGGCGGGTCGCACGGCCGGGCCAGCCTGGAGGGGGCAGGGGCGCCGGTGGTGGACACGCTGGGGGAGGCCGTGGCCGAGGCGGAGCGGCTGGCGGCGGCGGCCTGAGGCACCCCCGGCGGCGTGACCGGCCGCGGCCGTGCGGGACCACGGCCCGCGGCCGAAACGCGGCCGTACCAGCCGTCACGGCCGACAGGGCTGTGCAGAATGTCCAAGTTCTCGGCGTTGTTTTGTACACATGCGGCTCGTGACGGATGCCCTGCCGGGGGCGATAGCCTTGTGGCGTGATCAGCGCGATAGCTCGCGGGGGCACCGGCGCCCCTGCCCTGCGCCCGGCGAGCACGGACCACATCCGTGACCGGGCGGCGGTCGCTGGTCTTCGCGGGCGGGACGGGGCGTCGAAGGCCCCCGGTACGACACCGCGCACTCCCCGGACGGTGACCGCGAGAGCGACATCACACCCGGCGGGCGCGTCGACATCGGCCGATATGCCCCCGCTCCCCTCACCTTGCGGCATAGCGTCGGAACAGACCGGACACCCCGCGTCCCGACGCCGCACCGGAAGGCCGGGGACCGTACTTCCTTCTACGTCACGCAACGGCGCGCGACAGGAGTCAGAGGACAATGCAGACCAAGCTGGACGAAGCCAAGGCCGAGCTGCTCGAGAGGGCCGCCCGGGTAGCTGAGAACAGCCCGGTCGGGGGGCACCTACCGACTGGGACGACGGACGAGGGCACCCCGGACACCCCGGGGATCCAGGGCACCCCGGACCACGCGTCCGTGTTCGCGTTCCTTCGGCGCTACTACCGGCACACCGCTCCGGAGGACCTGACCGACCGCGACCCGGTCGACGTCTTCGGAGCCGCCGTCTCGCACTACCGGCTGGCCGAGAACCGCCCGCAGGGCACCGCGAACGTGCGGGTCCACACCCCGACGGTGGAGGAGAACGGCTGGACGTGCAGCCACTCCGTCGTGGAGGTGGTCACGGACGACATGCCCTTCCTCGTCGACTCCGTCACCAACGAGCTGACCCGCCAGGGCCGCGGCATCCACGTCGTCGTCCACCCGCAGTTCGTGGTCCGCCGCGACGTCACCGGCAAGCTCGTCGAGGTCCTCCCCGGCCCGCCCACCGGCGGCCTGCCGCACGACGCGCACGTCGAGTCCTGGATCCACGTGGAGATCGACCGCGAGACCGACCGCGGCGACCTGAAGCAGATCACCGCCGACCTGCTGCGCGTCCTCAACGACGTCCGCGAGACCGTCGAGGACTGGGGCAAGATGCGCGACGCGGCCGTCCGCCTCGCGGAGGGGCTGCCGGACGAGACCACCCCCGGCGACCTGCCCCCGCAGGAGGTGGAGGAGGCCCGCGAGCTGCTGCGCTGGCTGGCGGACGACCACTTCACCTTCCTGGGCTACCGCGAGTACCAGCTGCGCGGCGACGACTCCCTCGCGGCCGTGGCCGGCACCGGCCTCGGCATCCTGCGCTCCGACCCGCACCACGCGACCGACGAGAGCCACCCCGTCAGCCCGTCCTTCGAGCGGCTGCCCGCCGACGCCCGCGCCAAGGCGCGCGAGCACCGGCTGCTCGTGCTGACCAAGGCCAACAGCCGGTCCACCGTGCACCGGCCGTCCTACCTGGACTACATCGGCGTCAAGAAGTTCGACGAGCAGGGCAACGTCGTCGGCGAGCGGCGCTTCCTCGGCCTGTTCTCCTCCGCCGCCTACACCGAGTCCGTCCGCCGCGTCCCGGTCATCCGGCGCAAGGTGGAGGAGGTGCTGGAGCGGGCCGGCTTCTCGCCCAACAGCCACGACGGCCGGGACCTGCTCCAGATCCTGGAGACGTACCCGCGTGACGAGATGTTCCAGATGCCGGTCGAGGAGCTGGAGCCGATCGTCACCTCCGTGCTCTACCTCCAGGAGCGCCGCCGGCTGCGGCTCTACCTGCGCCAGGACGAGTACGGCCGCTACTACTCGGCCCTCGTCTACCTCCCCCGCGACCGCTACACCACCGGGGTCCGGCTGCGGATCATCGACATCCTCAAGGAGGAGCTCGGCGGCACCAGCGTCGACTTCACGGCCTGGAACACCGAGTCGATCCTGTCCCGGCTGCACTTCGTGGTCCGCGTGCCGCAGGGCACCGAGCTGCCGGAACTGTCCGACGCCGACAAGGAGCGCATCGAGGCCCGGCTCGTCGAGGCCGCCCGCTCCTGGTCCGACGGCTTCGCCGAGGCGCTGACCGCCGAGTTCGGCGAGGAGCGCTCCGCCGAGCTCATGCGCCGCTACGGGGCGGCCTTCCCCGAGGGCTACAAGGCCGACCACGGCCCGCGCTCCGCCGTCGCCGACCTCGGTCACCTGGAGCGGCTCGACCAGGACCAGAAGTTCGCGCTGAGCCTGTACGAGCCGGTGGGCGCCGCGCCCGAGGAACGCCGGTTCAAGATCTTCCAGAAGGGCGGCACGGTCTCCCTCTCGCACGTGCTGCCGGTGCTCAGCCGGCTCGGCGTCGAGGTCACCGACGAGCGCCCCTACGAACTGCGCTGCGCGGACCGCACGACGGCCTGGATCTACGACTTCGGCCTGCGCATGCCGAAGGCCGCCGCCGGCGAGTACCTCGGCGACGACGCCCGCGAGCGGTTCCAGGACGCCTTCGCCGCCACCTGGACCGGCCAGGCGGAGAACGACGGCTTCAACGCCCTCGTGCTCAGCGCCGGGCTGACCTGGCGGCAGGCCATGGTGCTGCGCGCCTACGCCAAGTACCTGCGGCAGGCGGGCTCCACCTTCAGCCAGGACTACATGGAGGACACCCTCCGCAACAACGTCCACACCACCCGCCTCCTCGTCTCCCTGTTCGAGGCGCGGATGTCCCCGGAGCGGCAGCGCGCCGGACACGAGATCGTGGACGCCCTGCTCGAGGAGCTCGACGCGGCCCTCGACCAGGTGGCGTCGCTCGATGAGGACCGGATCCTGCGGTCCTTCCTCACCGTCATCAAGGCGACGCTGCGGACGAACTTCTTCCAGAGGGCGAGCGACGGCAAGCCGCACGACTACGTCTCCATGAAGTTCGACCCGCAGGCCATTCCCGACCTGCCCGCGCCGCGCCCGGCGTTCGAGATCTGGGTGTACTCGCCGCGGGTCGAGGGCGTGCACCTGCGCTTCGGCAAGGTCGCGCGCGGCGGTCTGCGCTGGTCCGACCGCCGGGAGGACTTCCGCACCGAGATCCTCGGTCTGGTCAAGGCGCAGATGGTGAAGAACACCGTCATCGTGCCGGTCGGCGCCAAGGGCGGCTTCGTCGCCAAGCAGCTGCCCGACCCGAACGTGGACCGCGACGCCTGGATGGCCGAGGGCATCGCCAGCTACCGCACCTTCATCTCGGCGCTGCTCGACATCACCGACAACATGGTGGCCGGCGAGGTCGTGCACCCCGCGGACGTCGTCCGGCACGACGAGGACGACACCTACCTCGTCGTCGCGGCCGACAAGGGCACGGCGAAGTTCTCGGACATCGCCAACGAGGTCGCCGAGTCCTACAACTTCTGGCTCGGCGACGCCTTCGCCTCCGGCGGCTCGGCCGGCTACGACCACAAGGGCATGGGCATCACCGCCCGCGGCGCCTGGGAGTCCGTCAAGCGGCACTTCCGGGAGCTGGGCGTGGACACCCAGACCCAGGACTTCACGGTCGTCGGCATCGGCGACATGTCCGGTGACGTGTTCGGCAACGGCATGCTGCTCAGCGAGCACATCCGCCTGGTCGCCGCCTTCGACCACCGGCACATCTTCGTCGACCCGTCGCCGGACGCGGCCGTCTCGTACGCCGAGCGCCGCCGCCTGTTCGACCTGCCGCGCTCCTCGTGGGAGGACTACGACACCAAGCTGCTCTCGGCCGGCGGCGGGATCTTCCCGCGCACGGCCAAGTCGATCCCGGTCAACGCCCACATCCGCGAGGCCCTCGGCATCGAGGCCGGCATCACCAAGATGACCCCGGCCGAGCTGATGAAGGCGATCCTCAAGGCGCCGGTGGACCTGCTGTGGAACGGCGGCATCGGCACGTACGTCAAGGCGTCCACCGAGTCCAACGGCGACGTCGGCGACAAGGCCAACGACGCCATCCGCGTCGACGGCGGCGACCTGCGGGTCCAGGTCGTCGGCGAGGGCGGCAACCTGGGCCTGACCCAGCTGGGCCGGATCGAGTTCGCCCGTACCGGCGGCAAGATCAACACGGACGCCATCGACAACAGCGCGGGCGTGGACACCTCCGACCACGAGGTGAACATCAAGATCCTGCTCAACGGTCTCGTCAAGGACGGCGACATGACCGTCAAGCAGCGCAACAAGCTGCTCGCCGAGATGACCGACGAGGTCGGCGCGCTGGTCCTGCGCAACAACTACGCGCAGAACACGGCGATCGCCAACGCGCTCGCCCAGTCCAACGACATGCTCAACGCCCAGCAGCGCTTCATGCGCCACCTGGTGCGCGAGGGCAGCCTGGACCGGGCCCTGGAGTTCCTGCCCACCGACCGTCAGATCCGCGAACGCCTGAGCGCCGGACAGGGCCTGACCGGCCCGGAGACCGCCGTCCTGCTGGCGTACACGAAGATCACGGTCGCCGAGGAGCTGCTGCACACCTCGCTGCCCGACGACCCGTACCTGAAGGGCCTGCTGCACGCCTACTTCCCGACGGCGCTGCGCGAGCAGTTCCCCGACGAGATCGACAACCACCCGCTGCGCCGCGAGATCACCACCACGGTGCTGGTCAACGACACGGTCAACACGGGCGGTACGACGTATCTGCACCGGATGCGCGAGGAGACCGGCGCGTCGCTCGAGGAGATCGTGCGGGCGCAGACCGCGGCCCGGGCCATCTTCCGCGCCTCCCCGGTGTGGGACGCGGTGGAGGCCCTGGACACCAAGGTCGACGCCGCCGTCCAGACCCGGATCCGGCTGCACTCGCGCCGGCTGGTCGAGCGCGGCACCCGCTGGCTGCTCAACAACCGGCCGCAGCCGCTGCAGCTCGCCGAGACGGTGGACTTCTTCGCCGAGCGCGTCGAGCAGGTCTGGGCGCAGCTGCCCAAGCTGCTGCGGGGCGCGGACGCGGAGTGGTACCAGCACATCTACGACGAGCTGACCGCCGCCGGCGTCCCGGACGAGCCGGCCACCCGGGTGGCCGGGTTCTCCTCGGCCTTCCCGACGCTGGACATCGTCTCGGTGGCCGACCGCATGGGCAAGGAGCCGCTGGACGTCGCCGAGGTGTACTACGACGTCGCCGACCGGCTGGGCATCACCCAGCTGATGGACCGGATCAGCGACCTGCCCCGCGCCGACCGCTGGCAGTCCATGGCCCGTGCGGCGATCCGCGAGGACCTGTACGCGGCACACGCGGCGCTGACCGCGGACGTGCTGGCGGCCGGCAACGGCACGTCGACGCCCGAGCAGCGGTTCGAGCTGTGGGAGCGGAAGAACGCGGCGATCCTCGGCCGGGCGCGCACCACGCTGGAGGAGATCAAGGGCTCGGACGCCTTCGACCTCTCCAACCTGTCGGTGGCGATGCGGACGATGCGGACGCTGCTGCGGACGCACTCGTGACGTCGTAGGCGTAGGCGCGTCGGACGCCCCCGGGTCGGTGGACCCGGGGGCGTCCTCATGTCCCGGTCTGCGGCGGTATGCCGGATAAGGTGGCCGGGTGACTGGGTGCTCCGGGACGACGCGTGCCGCGCTGCCGCGAGCGAGGGCCGTCCCGGCGGCCGTCTCCTGGACGGCCACCGCGCTCGTCCTCCTCCTGCTCCTCCTCGTGATCCGCCGGCTGCCCTGGATCGGCGACCTCGGCATGCACGCGGCCACCGTCGAACGCCTGCGGCACAGCCTCCTCCACCCCGGTAACCCGCTGGTCGACGCGGACACGCCGAGCCCGTACTACTCGCCGTGGACGGTGGTGCTCGGCTGCGTCGCACGGGTGAGCGGGCTGTCGGTCTTCGTGGTGCTGCGGCTCGGCGCGCTGGTGGCGCTGGGGCTGCTGGTGACGGGCGTGTGGCGGTACGTCCGCACGCTGAGCGCGCGTCCGGCCGCGCCCGCGCTCGCGCTGCTGTGCCTGATGTTCCTGTGGGGGACCACCCTGTTCACCTGGAGCGGCTTCCTCGGCCTCGACTCCCTCGCGCTGACGGTGGCGTACCCGAGCGTCCTCTCCCTCGCCCTCGCCTTCCACTTCTGGGCCCGGCTGGCACGGGCGGTGCGCGGCGCGGGTGACGGCGGGCCGGCCGGGTGGGGGGTCTGGGCGGCGCTCGGCGTGCTGTGGGCGGTCGTCCTGCTCTGCCACCAGTTCTCCGGGGTCGTCGCCTCGCTGGGTGCCCTCGCCACGGTGGCGGCGGCGCGGTGCGGACGGCGGGTGTGGGTGCGACTGGGGGCCGGGCTCGCGGTGGGGGTGGCGGTGCTGTGGGTCTGGCCGTACTACGACTTCTTCGCGCTGCTCGGGGCCGGGGACGGGCTGGAGGCGGTGCACCGGCCGCTGTACCGGGACCTGGCCGGGCGGTACTGGCTGGTGCTGCTCGGGGTGGTCGCGCTGGGAGCGCGGTGGCGGCGCGACCGGCGGGACGCGCTGGTGCTGTTCTTCGCGCTGGGGACGGTGGTGTTCGCGGCGGGCGGGGCGAGCGGGCACTGGTCGTGGGGGCGGGTGCTGCCCGCCGCGCTGATCCCGGCGCAGGTGGCGGCGGGGCTGGAGGCGGTGGAGGCGGGGCGGCGGGCGGTACGGGTGGGGTGGGCGTGCGTGCTCGGGGCGGCGCTCGCGGTGGGGGCGTGGACGCAGGCGGGGACGCTCGGGTACGTGACCGGGCCGGGGGCGCTGCCGGAGGCGGTGGCGGGGAAGTACCGGGAGCCGTGGGCCGGGTACCACTGGATCACGCCGTGGGTGGGGTACGGGGACGTGGTGATGGCGCGGAGGTCCCCGTCCCGGCAGATCCCGGCGTACGGGGCGTACACCGTGGCTCCCGGGTATCCCGACTTCTTCCTGGGGGACGAGGGGGAGCGGGTGGCGGCGGTGCGGAGGTACTTCGCGCCGGGGACGGGGGAGGGCGCGCGGCGGGGGATCGTGCGGGAGTACGGGGTGCGGTGGGTGGTGGACCGGGGGAACGGGTTGAGGGGGACCGCGGGGCTGCGGGTCGTGGAGCGGGGGCCCGAGGGACAGGTGCTGTACGCGGTGGCGGCGGGGTGAGGGGGTGCGGGGGAGGCACGACTGCCCGCAGGCCGAGCGGCGTGGCCGGGCGGGTCAGTGGAGGACGGCGGTGGCGAGTTTCCGGGCCTGTCGCAGGCGGGGGCCCGCCAGGTGGCGGGCGGCCGGGGCGAGCACGACGGCCGTCGGGCCCACCGGCTGCCAGCGGACCTGGAGGCGGCCCGGGTCGTGGCCCTCGGGTTCCACGGTCACCCGGTGGGGGACCAGGCCGGCGCGGTAGGGGACGCGGGCGGTGAGGGACGGGAAGGACGGCGGGGCCAGGAGGATGCCCGTGTGGGTCTGGCCCTGGTGACGCAGCCGGAGCACGGGGTGGCGCACGCCCTCGAAGCCGTGCAGGGGGAGCCGCGCGGACGCCAGGTCCAGGCGGACCCGCCCCTCGAAGACGCCGGGGCGGACGGGGGAGAGCCGGAAGGCGACGGTGAGACGCCGGCGGCCGGGGGAGAGGTGGAGGGTGGCGCGCTGGGGGCCGACCGGCAGGCGCAGCGCCGGGTCGTAGGTGCGGACCGTCAGGTCGACTGAGGCTCCCGGGCCCCGTTCGATCCCCGTGATCTCGTGGCGGAGCAGGGCGGTGAAGAACGGGCGGGTGTCCAGCTCCAGGTCCGTCAGGTCCAGTTCGCGCCGGGCCCGCCCGGTGTCCGGGACGTGCTCGCCCCAATAGGTGCGGCCGTCGGCCGGGTCCGGTGTGATCCGGCGCGGTGCCACGGCCTGGCCGAGACCGCGGGCGGCGTGCCGCAGGTCGGACAGGCGGCGGTCGCGGACGAGCTGGAGCACGACCCGCTCGGCGCGCGGCAGCCGGGCGTACGCGCCCGGGGAGAGCGTGTCGAGGTACGGGACCACGATGTCGGCGAAGGACGACAGCCACCCCTCGTCCCGGTACGGCAGGTCGCCGGCGTACATCCGGAAGTCGTGCTTGAGGAACTTGAAGTCCTTGTCCTCGCGCAGCGCCTCGTGCCCGCTCTCGCTCAGGAAGGCGTCGATGAGCCGCTGGACGTGCACCCGGTCGCGGACGTTGTCCAGCCGGTGGCGCTGGTTGGAGATGGAGGCGGTGCGCGCGTCGGCGTACGGCTCCACGTACCAGAGGTAGACCGGGTCCGGGACGATGGTGAACCTCCTCGCCAGGCAGTAGGCCTGCGCCGAGAAGAGCTGGTCCTCGTAGTGGATGCCCTCGGGGAAGCGCAGGCCGTGCCGGTCCAGGAAGGCGCGGGCGTACATCTTGCTGGTGGCGAGGTGTTCGAAGAACAGCCGTGGGTCGGCCTCGATGCCGTCGAGCGTGCGGCGCTCGGCGACGAGGCGCGGCATCCACGTCGTGCGGTGGCCGTTGTCCACGCGCACCCGCTGCACGGCGCCCATCGCGAAGTCGAGGTCGCGTGCGCGGTGGGCGGCGAGCAGGACCTCGACGGCGCGCTCGGGCAGCTCGTCGTCGCTGTCCAGGAACATCAGGTACGGCGCCCGCGCGACGTCCAGGGCGCGGTTGCGCGGGGCGCTGCAGCCGCCGCTGTTCTCGCCCAGGCGGAGGTACACGATGCGGGGGTCGCGCGCCGCCAGTTCCCGGGCCACGTCCGGAGTCGCGTCGGTGGAGTGGTCGTCGCTGATGACGATCTCGATGGCGGAGTGGGTCTGGCGGCGCAGCGACTCCACGGCCCGCGGCAGGCGCGCGGCGTCGTTGTAGACGATGACCGTGACGCTGACGTCGGGTGTCCCGGCGCTCATGCGACCTCCTCGGGGCGGGGGGCCGGGGTCCGTTCGGGGAGCGGTACCACCGGTGGCAGCGTCCGCTCGTCCTCCCCGAGGAAGACCCGGCGTACGACGCGTTCGGCGGCGCGGCCGTCGTCGTACTCGCAGAAGCGGCGCCGGAAGGCGGCCCGTGCCTTCGCCGCGCGCTCGTCGCGCCAGGCGTCGGTGGCGAGGATCTCGGTGAGTTCCGCCTGGCTGCGGGCGACCGGGCCGGGCGCCTCGGCCATCAGGTCGAAGTAGACGCCGCGGGTGGTGCGGTACGTCTCCCAGTCGTCGGCGTGGATGACGGTCGGGCGGTCGAGGTTGGCGTAGTCGAACATGATCGACGAGTAGTCCGTGACGAGGACGTCGGCGGCCAGGCACAGGTCCTCGACCGGGTCGTAGGACGAGACGTCGATGATCCGGCCGGTGCGGCGCAGGCCGGTCAGCGGCGAGGTGAAGCCCTCGTAGAAGTAGTGGCCGCGCACCAGGAGAATCGTTTCCTCGCCCAGGTGGTCGGCGAGCGTGGCGAGATCGAGGCGCGGGGTCCAGCCGGCCTCGTAGTCGCGGTGCGTGGGCGCGTACAGGACCGCCCTGCGGCCCGGGGCCAGGCCGAGGCGCTCACGGACGGCGCGCACCTCGTCGGCGCCCGCGCGGTAGTAGACGTCGTTGCGCGGATAGCCGTGGTCCAGGGAGACGTGGCGGGACGGGTACGCCCGCTGCCACATGCGCGTGGAGTGGCTGTTCGCGCTGACGCTGTAGTCCCACTTGTCGACGCGGTCCAGCAGGGCCCGGAAGTCGAGGCCCCGGGAGGCGGCGGGGTAGGGCATCTGGTCCAGGCCCATGTGCTTGAGCGGGGTGCCGTGGTGGGTCTGGAGGTGGACGCTGTCCGGGCGTTTGACGACGGCGTCCGGGAAGTTGACGTTGTTGACGAGGTACTTGGCGCGCCCCAGCACCTCCCAGTAGCGGCGGGTGCCGGGCAGGACGTGATCGGTGCCGGGCGGCAGCAGGGCCGCGTTCGCGGCGGTGACGACCCACACCGGGTGGATGTCCGGGGCCCGTTCGGCGAGCTCGGCGGCGATGGCGGCCGGGTTGCAGGACACGCCGCGGTTCCAGTAGGCGGAGAAGACGGCCAGCCGGGGGTCGACCGGGTCGGCCAGGGCCCTGCGGTACTGCAGGGTGCGCAGCCCGGTGCCGGCCCGGCGTCTGCCCGTGCGCACCGCGGAGCGCACGCCGCGGCGCACGCGGTTGGTCTTCTGCAGGGCGCGGTACTTGCGGTAGGCGCCGTCCTCCAGCAGCGACCGGCGGACGCCCTCGAGGCCGGCCGGGGACCGGTGGCCCTCGGGGCGCCGGCGCCGGGCGGCCAGGGACGCCCGGCGGAAGAACTCCCGCGCGACGTCCTCCGGCATCCGGTCGCGGACGAAGGCGCGCAGGCAGTCGCGGACCATGAGGTCGTACAGGACGCCCTGGACGGCCGGGCGGCCGGTGGCGAGGTCGAGGAGGGCCTCGTGGCGGTCGACGAGGGCGTACCGCTCCTTCGCCGGGACGGGCGGGAGGCTCTCGGGACGCAGCCGGCGGTCCTCGAAGGCGGGGTGGGGCAGGCAGGCGACGCGGTCGGCGAGCAGCAGGGCGGCGTTCGCGGCGAACGGCTCGGCGTCGGTGGTGAGCAGGTGCTCGTGCTCCCGCCAGAAACCGGCGCGCACGGCGCGGTTGCCGAGCAGCGGGGTCAGTCCCAGCAGTCCGGCGCACTCGTCGAGGGCGAGGGCGCCGCCGCCCGCGCGGGCGAGCCGCGGGCCGTCCGGGGAGGGCAGGCCGGAGGTCCGCCAGGTGCTGCGGGTGTGGTCGAACAGCAGCACGTCCACCGGGTCGGCGAGGCCGGCGGCGTGCTCGGCGACGATGCGCGGGGCACCGGCCGGCAGTCCGTCCTTGGCGTGGACGAAGTGCAGCCAGCGGCCCGTCGCCCGCGCCGCCCCGGCGGCACGGGCCGCGGCGTCCCCGGCCCCCTCCGGCAGGGGCACCACGGTGAACGCGGGGGCGTGCCGCTCGGCGGTCTCGCGGGCCCAGTCGCCGACGGCGGCGACGATCACCTCGACGCCGGTCAGGGGGTGGGCGTCCAGGGAGTCCAGGAGCGCGGGCAGGTGGTCCTGGACGTTGGGGCCGTGGACGATGACGCTGAGTCCGGGGGTCTCGGGCATCGCGGGACTCCTTCGCCTGGCGTCTCCCCGCTCCTGTCCGGTCATAGTGCCACTGAACGGACGAAAGGGCCGGTCGTGGAGGGGCCGTACGGGGGAGAAGGCGTCTACGGAAACGCCGCGGGTGCCGCCCCGGACCCGGCCGCCGGCCTCGGCGCGGGCTTCGGCGCCGGTTTCGGGGCGGGCTTCGGCGCCGGCCTGGCCGGGCCGCCTCCGGTGAACTTCTCGTACTCCCTCAGCACCTCGTCCGTCGGCCCGTCCAGGCGCAGCTCGCCCCGCTCCAGCCACAGCACCCGGTCGCAGGTGTCGCGGATGGACTTGTTGCTGTGGCTGACCAGGAACACCGTGCCGGCGTGCTGCCGCAGCTCCCGGATGCGTTCCTCGGACCGCTTCTGGAACGAGCGGTCACCGGTGGCCAGCGCCTCGTCGACGAGGAGGACGTCGTGGTCCTTGGCGGCGGCGATGGAGAAGCGCAGCCGGGCCGCCATGCCGGAGGAGTACGTGCGCATCGGCAGGGTGATGAAGTCGCCCTTCTCGTTGATCCCGGAGAAGTCGACGATCTCCTGGTACCGCTCCTTGATCTGCGTCCGGGACATGCCCATCGCCAGGCCGCCGAGGTGGACGTTGCGTTCCCCGGTCAGGTCGTTCATCAGGGCCGCGTTGACGCCCAGCAGGGAGGGCTGGCCGTCGGTGAAGATGCGGCCCCGCTCCACCGGGAGGAGGCCCGCGACCGCCTTGAGCAGGGTCGACTTGCCGGAACCGTTGGTGCCGATGAGCCCGATCGCCTCGCCGCGGTACGCCACGAAGGACACGTTCCTGACCGCGTGCACCCGGCGCACGCCCGCCGCCTTCTCGGCCTTCCCGCGGCGCAGGATGCGGTTGAGGGCGGCGGTCGCGGAGCCGCGTCCGGCGCCGGTGCCGTTGACCCGGTAGACGATGTCGACGCCGTCGACGACGACGGTCGGGACGCGCTCGTCCGCCTGCCGGGCGGTGCGGGGGGTGTGGGGGGTGTCAGCCACGACCGTAGGTCTCCTCGGCCTTCCAGAAGTAGAGGAAGCCGCCGATCCCGGCGGCCAGCGCCCAGCCCGCGGCCAGCGCCCACACGTGGTCCGGCAGCATGTCCCCGCCGAAGCTGTCGATCAGGGCGTACCGCATCAGGTCGATGTAGACGGCCGCGGGGTTGACCTGGAGCACGGTGCCGACCCAGGAGGGCAGGCCGCTGTCCGGGCCGGTCATGTGGTGGATGCTGAACATGACGCCCGAGCCGTACATCCAGGTGCGCAGCAGGAACGGCATCAGCTGGGCCATGTCGGGGATCTTGGACCCGAGCCGGGCCATGACCAGCGACATGCCCGCGTTGAACACGAACTGGAGCACCAGCGCGGGGACGGCCAGCACCCAGGACACGGCGGGCGGCACGCCGAAGGCGAGCAGGATCAGGACGAGGGCGGCCATCGAGAACAGCAACTGCTGCAGCTGCTGGAGGCAGAACGACACCGGCAGCGCGGCCCGCGGGAAGTGCAGGGCGCGCACGAGACCGAGGTTGCCCGAGACGGCCCGGGTGCCCGCCATGATCGAGCTCTGCGTGAACGTCCACACGAACACGCCGGTGACCAGGAACGGGACGTAGTCGTCCACGCCCCGCTTGGTGTCCATCAGCACGCCGAAGATGAAGTAGTACACCGCCGCGTTCAGCAGCGGCGTCATCACCTGCCAGACCTGGCCCAGCTTCGCCTGGCTGTACTGGGCCGTCAGCTTGGCCGTGGCGAAGGCGCCGATGAAGTGCCGGCGCGCCCACAACTGGCGTACGTACGCGGGAAGGGACGGCCGGGCGCCGCTGACCGAGAGGCCGTGGCGGGCGGCGAGGGCCGCGAGGTCGTGGCCGGCGGCGTCACCGGCCGGAACGGTGACGGCCGGTGTCGGGGGCGGTGTGTCGAGGACCTGGCTCACATCCGTGGCTTTCGCTCGGGGAGGGGAAGCGGCGCCCCGCGTTCATCCGCGTGGCGGCGCACGTTCAACTACGTCGGGACGGGACCGTATCGTCGTGACGTGAGCGTAGGGCGCGGTGACGTCGGAACGCAACCGTCCCGTCGTGACGCCCCTATGCTTGGCTCGCATGACGACCGACGCCGCTGCCGAGGAACCCCAGCCGCGCCCGCGCCGCCGCGCTCCCGCCGGGGCGGCGGTGCTCCGCGAGGACGTGACGGAGGCCATCCGGGCGGCCGTCTTCGAGGAACTCGCGGCGGTCGGCTACGCGCGGATGTCCATCGAGGGGATCGCGCGCCGCGCGGGGGTCGGCAAGACGGCCGTATACCGGCGCTGGCGCTCCAAGCTGCACCTGGTGCTCGACGTCGTCTCCGCGCTCGCCGTGCAGGGCCTGCCCGCGCCGGACACCGGCTCCCTGGAGGGCGACCTGCGGCTGCTCTACGAGGTGACGTCGCGCGCCCTGCGCCACCCGGTGGCCTCGCAGGTCATCCCGGACCTCCAGGCGGAGGCGGCGCGCAATCCGGACATCGCCGAGGCCCTGCGGAAGACCGTGCGCGAGGGCCAGGACGGGGTCGCCAGCAGGATCCTCGCGGCGGCGGCCGCACGCGGGGAGCTGGACCCCGGCGTCGACACCGACCTGGCCCTCGACCTGATCTCGGGCCCGCTGTACTGGCGCGCGGTGGTCGTCCGCAGCCCGAAGCTGCCGAAGGGCTACCTGCAGGCGCTGGCCCGGGCCACCGCGGAGGGCCTGAAGGCGCTCTGAGCCGGGGGACGTGTCAGGGGCCCCTGCCGGAAGGGGGGCGGCGGCCGGTCCCGTTCCCCTGTGACGCGCCCGGCGGGGCGGCACACTGGTGCGATGATCCCCGCAGATCCCAAGGCCACCCTCCGCTTCTACCTCCAGTCCGCCCGCGACGCGTTGCTCTGGAAACTCGAGGGGCTGTCGGAGTACGACGTACGGCGCCCGGCGACGCCGACCGGTACCAACCTCCTCGGACTGGTGAAGCACGCCGCCACCGTGGAGCTGGGCTACCTCGGCGAGGTCTTCGGGCGGCCGCCCGAGGAGCCGCTGCCGTGGATGGCGGACGGCGCCGACGCCGACGCCGACATGTGGGCCACCGCCGACGAGTCACGCGCGTACATCGTCGGGGTGTACCGCCGGGCGTGGGCCCACGCGGACGCGACGATCGACGCGCTGGCGCTGGACACGGTCGGCAAGGTGCCCTGGTGGTCGGAGGGCAGGGACGAGGTGACGTTGCACCACGCCGTGATCCGCGTGATCGCGGACGCCCAGCGGCACGCCGGTCACGCCGACATCGTCCGGGAGCTGACGGACGGCGCCGTGGGGATGCGCGAGGACAACGTCGGTGTGCCGACGGGTGACGCCGCGGAGTGGGAGGCGTACCGGGAGCGGCTCGAGCACGCGGCCCGGGAGGCCGGGCGCCGGGCGACCTCGGGGCAGAGCCGATGAGACGGGCGTGGACGGACCCGGCGTGGGTGCGCGAGCAGGTCTCGTCGTCCCGCTGACCCACCCGGCGCCGGCGCCCCGCGTCTCGGGCCCCGCGCCTCGCGTCCCGGGCGTCAGTCCCGGGCCGCCTCCGGGTGCAGCCGCACCCAGCCCGCCCAGGCCGACGTGATCATGTCCTCGACGTCGTGCTTGGCCTTCCAGCCCAGCTCGACGGCCGCCCGGTCGGCCGAGGCGATCACGCGGGCGGGGTCGCCGGGGCGGCGGGGGCCGACCGTGGGGGGCTGGTCGTGGCCGGTGAGGGCGTTGATGCGGTCGATCATCTCCCGGACGGAGACGCCCTCGCCCCGGCCGATGTTGAGGGTGAGGGAGCGGCCCGGGGAGGACCGCAGGGCGCGGGCCGCCGCCACGTGGGCCTCGGCCAGGTCGACCACATGGATGTAGTCGCGCACGCAGGTGCCGTCCGGCGTGGCGTAGTCGTCGCCGAAGATCCGGGGCGCCGCGGACTCCGTCAGCTTCTCGAAGACCATCGGGACGAGGTTGGAGACGCCGGTGTCGGCCAGCTCGGGGCTCGCCGCGCCCGCCACGTTGAAGTAGCGCAGCGACGCCGTGGCGAGGCCCGTCGCCCGCCCGGTCGCCCTCACCAGCCACTCGCCGGCCAGCTTGGTCTCGCCGTACGGCGACAGGGGCGCGCACGGCGTCTCCTCGGTCACCAGGTCGACGTCGGGCATGCCGTACACGGCGGCGGAGGAGGAGAAGACGAAGGAGGGGACGCCGGCCGAGGTGACCGCGTCCAGCAGGACGCGCAGGCCCTCGACGTTCTCGCGGTAGTAGTGCAGCGGCCGGTCCACCGACTCGCCGACCTGCTTCTTCGCCGCGAGGTGCACGACGCCGGTGACGGCGTGGTCGGCGAGGGCGCGTGCGACCCGCTCGCCGTCCAGGACCGAGCCCACCACCAGGGGCACACCGTCGGGCACGCGCTCCGCGGTCCCGGAGGACAGGTCGTCGTACACCACCGTCCCCTCGCCCGCCTCGGTCATCGCCCGGACGACGTGCGATCCGATGTATCCGGCGCCGCCGGTGATCAGCCAGGTCATTGCGGCCGTCCCCTCGTCAGTGGTCCTCGCTCGACCTCGGTCTCCCGAAGGCTTCAACGGTCATGATCCGTCGTTCGGTTCCCGTCCGGGCGCTCCACCCGGCCGTCCCGGCCTCAGGAAGGGGCGGCGGCGGACTCGGGGACGTAGGCGTCCAGGGCGCTGGTGAGCCGGTCGAGACGGGTGCGCAGGTCCTGGATCTCCGCGAGGTCCAGGCCGGTCGCCGCCGCGATCCGGCGCGGCACCCCGGCGGCCCGCTCGCGCAGCGCCAGGCCCTCCCCGGTCAGGGACACGTCCACCGACCGCTCGTCGCGCGCGCTGCGCTCCCGCCGGACCAGACCGGCCGCCTCCAGCCGCTTGAGCAGGGGCGACAGCGTGCCGGAGTCGAGCCGCAGGTGCTCGCCGAGCTTCTTGACCGGCAGCTCCCCGTGCTCCCACAGCACCAGCATCACCAGGTACTGCGGGTAGGTGAGCCCCAGCTCCCTGAGGGCCACGCGGTAGACCCCGCCGAAGGCGCGTGAGGCCGCGTTCAGGGAGAAGCAGATCTGCTGGTCCAGCCGGAGCCAGTCCGTCGCGGGCGTGGTCATGTCTCCCAGGGTAGCCGACGTTCCGTGCCCACGATTTAGTTGTGCGCAATTGAATTGCGTGCTCTACTGGTGGTCGTCAGCAGTCGCCACGACGCTTCTCCGCAGAGAGGGACGGTTCTCCCATGGACGCGCTCTACACCGCCGCCGCCACCGCCACCCACGGCCGTGACGGCCGCGCCGTCAGCTCCGACGGCACGCTGGACCTCGCCCTCGGCGTCCCCGTCGAGATGGGCGGCGACGGACGGGGCACCAACCCGGAGCAGCTGTTCGCCGCCGGGTACGCCGCCTGCTTCGGCAGCGCCCTCGGACTCGTCGGCCGGCAGGCCAAGGTCGACGTCGCCGACGCCGCGGTGACCGCCGAGGTCGGCATCGGCAAGCAGGGCCAGGGCTTCGCGCTCGCCGTCACCCTCCGCGTCGAGCTGCCCGAGGGCGTGGACGAGGAGACCGGCCGCAAGCTGGTCGAGCAGGCCCACCAGGTCTGCCCCTACTCCAACGCCACCCGCGGCAACATCGAGGTCGAGCTCGTCGTCGAGTAGGCACCGGCGCCCGGGTCATCCCCCGACCCGCGCCAGCACCTCCCCCGTCCGCTCGCTCCACGCCACCACCACCGCCTCCTCGGGCACCGGGTGCCAGCGCGTCAGCAGCAGCCAGCGGACGTGGTAGCGGCGCACGACGGCGGCGCGCACGGCGCGGGTCGAGCCGGGGGCGAGGTAGGCCTTCACGTCGGCCACGCGCCGTCTGCGCTCCCGCTCGTCCAGCGACGGGTCCGGCCAGGCCGGCGCCGCGAGGTTCGGCCCGTACCCGGCGAGGGCGTGGACGGCGTGGTAGCCGTCGGTGATCACCACCTCGCCGGGTCCGATGTGCCGGGCGGCCCAGTCGTACGCCGGCCAGTCGGGCGGCTGCGCGAAGCCGACCGGGTCCAGCGGGCGCGGCACCACCGCCCCGGCCTGGACCGTGAGGAAGCCCAGCAGGGCCCCCGCGGCCACCGCCGTGCCCAGCAGCCGCCGCCACCATCCCCACGGCCGCGGGGCCGCCAGCTCGATCGCCGCCGCGAACTGCAGCGGCACCAGCGTGAGCCCGAGGATCCTGCCGTAGGTGTAGTGGCCGCTGAACCAGCCGTACGCCACCACCGCGCAGTCCAGCGCGAACATCAGCACCAGCGGGTCCCGCGCCGAGCGGCGCCCGCGCAGCCACAGGGCCGGCAGCCCGAGCAGCGCCAGCCAGAACTCCCCGGGCAGGTCCAGGTACAGGACGCGGTGCATCCCGTCCACGCTGTCGTCGCCGGCCAGCGCGAACACGTCGAAGTACGGCCAGCAGGCCGCCGACAGCAGCGCCACCGCCCCCGTCAGCGCCCACCGACCGAGGACCGCCGCGCCCCGGCCGCGCTGCCACCCCGCCACCAGCGCCGCGCCGCCCAGCGCGGTGGCCACCGACGTGATCGGGTGGACCAGCAGCACCAGCCCGTACAGCACGCCCAGCCCCGCGTACCCGCCGAAGCCGTGCAGTCCGCTGGGGCCCACGTACCGCACCCGGTGCGCGTCCCGCGCCCGTGCCCCGGTCAGCGCCCAGGCCCAGAAGGTGAGGCCGATCGCGCACGCCGACGGGTAGCCGAGGTTGCCGGTCATCGACATCAGCCCCAGGTAACCGCTCCACCAGGCCCGCTCGGTGCCCCACAGCAGCGTCATCGCGCCCAGCGCCAGCACGGGCGCCCACGGCCGCGGGGTCAGCACCCGCACGAAACGGTTCAGGCCGGTCAGCAGCACCACCAGGTTCAGCGGCCCGGCGAGCCGCACCACCTCCCAGCCGCCCAGCCCCGTGAACCGGGCGAACAGGCCCTCGGCCACCGCGTACGGCGAGTAGTAGGCGCTGCCCGCGCCCGGCAGGTCGGCCATCGGGTGGCGCGGACGCAGCGGGTCGGCCTTCAGGCGTTCCACCACCGCCGCGTGCTGCCCGGCGTCGCAGCACAGCGGCACCTGCCAGTACGCCAGCGTCATCACCAGGAAGAACAGCAGGCCGGCGGCCTGGAACGGGGTGGGACGCCAGAAGCGGCCGCCGCGCAGGGCCGTCGCACCGCGCACGGCCTGCCGGGCGAGGACGCCGGCGCTCACTGGACGACGGGAAAGGGGGACATCCGGGGCATTGGGCGTATGTTCCCGCCGACGTCAACGGCTTGACGTCACTTCACCCCAACGGGTGAGGGTCGGGTGCGGACGGGCGGGGGCCGGGGTCAGTCGACGACGCGCGCCCGGTGGGCCTGTCCCTGCGCGGGCAGTGCCACCCGGCTCGACAGCACCGGCTCCAGCAGCAGCGGAACGCCCACCACCGGCAGCAGCCAGGCCAGCACGATCAACCGCTCGCCCCAGATGTCGATGTCCGGGTGCGCGGCCTGGGTGAGGATCCCGGTGAACGCCGCCGCGACCACGAACACACCGACCGCGCGCCCCCGCCGCAGCGCGCCCCACGCCCCGGCGCCCAGGGCCGCGGCGAACAGCGGCTCCCACGCCTGCCGGCGCAGCCACTCCCCCCAGAAGTTGCCCTGCAACTGCCAGAACTCCGGCCACGGATCCCCGCGGTCCGGCCGCGCGAAGTGATCGGTGAGCAGGTCCTGGAGGCTGTCGGCCTCCGACGGGTAGTGCAGCAGCCGGGCCAGCGCCATCGTCAGGACCGCCCCGACCAGGCCCACCGCCGCGAGCGCCCGCACACCCCGGCCCGGGGGCCGGCCCCGCCGGTGCCGCCGCAGCGCGACCGCGGCGCCGGCCGCCGCCAGGCACACCCCGAGGAACAGCGCCTGGGAGTGCTTGACGGCGAACAGCGCGAGCAGCGACCCGGTGACCAGGACGAGTCCCGCCCGCTCGCGCCCCGCCCGCAGCACCAGCGCACAGCCCCACACCGCCGCCAGCGTCAGCGCCATCAGCAGCCCCTCGGTCATCGGGCGCATGGCGGTGGTGCCGCTCGGCAGCACGTAGTACAGGGCCTGCCCGGTCAGCGCGAGCGGCACCGGCACGGACAGCGTGCGCAGGACCAGGAAGGCGAGGACGCCGCCCGCGCACGCGACGACCACGCTCGCCGCCCACAGCCCCCACGTCACCCCGAACACGGTGACGAACGGCACCAGGAACACCGGGTAGCCGGGGCGCACCTCGAAGATCCGCATGAAGCGCTCCGGCATGAACGGCACGATGCGGCCGGTCTGCCCGGCCGCCAGCCGAGGCTCCACCCGCGCCCACTCCCGCTCCCGGCACTCCGCCGCGACCCGGTCGGACGGGTCGGGACGGTGGAAGCGGACCACGTCCACGCTCTGGTCGCGCCGGGCCGTCGAGGCCCGGCCCGCGCACACGTAGTCGATGGTGGCCGACGCCGCCCCGCGCTTGCTCTCGCCGGACAGGCTCAGCGCGTACGCCAGGTAGTTCCTGGTGTCGGGCGTGTCCCGGCCGGTGACGTTCGCGAGCTGCAGCAGGGCGAACACCGCGGCCAGGACCAGCACCCAGGCGCGCGGCCTCACGAGGACGGCAGCAGGTCGTGGTCGGCCGTGGACACGGCACGGGGCCCCGGGATGGCGACCGCCGGATCCGCCGCCGGCATCGCCTCGCCCAGCATCAGCGTCCGGACGACCCGCTCGGCGGCCCGCCCGTCGTCGTACTCGCCGAACCGCGCCCGGAACGCGGACCGTAGCCGCGCCGCCTCCTCGTCCCGCCACGCCCCGGACTCCAGCAGCCACACCAGCTCCCGGTAGGAGCGCGACACGTGGCCCGGCGCGTCGGCGGTGATGTCGAAGTAGGCGCCGCGGCTCGCCGTGTAGGCGCCCCAGTCGTCGGCGTGGACGACGATCGGCCGGTCCAGGAGCGCGTAGTCGAACATCAGGGCGGAGTAGTCGGTGATCAGCAGGTCGGAGGCGAGCATCACGTCCTCGACGTGCGGTTCGTCCGTCGCGTCGACGACCACGCCCCGCCGGTGCAGCTCGGACAGGCCCATGCCGCGGGCGGGGCCGGTGGCGAGCGAGGGGTGCAGCCGGACCACCAGGGTGTGGTCCTCGCCGAGGTCGGCGGCGAGCCGGGCCAGGTCGATCCGGTCGACGTGCCCGCCCCGCCGGTAGTCGCGGCGGGTCGGCGCGTACAGCACCACCGTGTGGTCCTCGGGCACACCGAGCCGCTCGCGCACCCGGCGCCCGTGCTCGCGACCGGCGCCGACGAGGACGTCGTTGCGCGGGCTGCCGGTCCGCACGGACGTGAAGTGGCACGGGTACGCCCGCTCCCACACCAGCTCCGAGTGCCGGTTGGCGACCAGGCTGTAGTCCCAGCGGTCGGCGCGGCGCAGCATCTGCGGCACGTCCAGGCCGAGCCGGGCACCCGGCTTGCCCAGCAGGTCGGCGCCCATGTACTTGAGCGGGGTGCCCTGGTGGGTGTGGATGTGGACGCTGCCGGGGCGCTTGGCCAGGGCGCCGGGCCAGTTGACGTTGTTGACGAAGTACGTGGCCCGCTCGGTCACCCGGCGGTAGGCCGTGCTGCCCAGGATCACGTGCTCCGTGTCCGGCGGCAGCAGTGCCGCGTCCTCCTCGTCGCGCACCACCCACACCCCGCGCAGGTGCGGCGCGATCTCGCGGGCCTTGCGGTAGATCGCCGCGGGGTCGCCGAGCACGCCCCGGTGGGAGAACGCCGAGTACACGGCGAGGTCCGGGTCCAGGGGACGGCGGCCGTTCACCGCGGAGCGGACCCGGCCCAGGTGCCCGGCGGCCGCGCCGCCCGCCTGCCGCGTCCGCCGCACCAGCTCCCGGCCCGCCCGCCCGGACCGCCGCCCCAGCCGGTACGCCGTCCAGCCCCGCTCCAGCACCCGCAGCTGCGCCGGGGTCGTCACGCCCTCGGGCCGGTGGGCGCGGAACACCTCGGCGGTGCGGCGGAAGAACTCGGCCTTGTCGGCCGGGGGCAGCCGGTCCGGCTTGGACAGGATGTCCAGGCAGTGCTCGCCCATCTTGGCGTGCAGGAACGGCCGCCAGCGGGCCAGCTCGGGCCGGGCGTCGACGAACGCGAAGACCCGCTCGTACTGCTCGTGGACGTCGAAGTGCTTGCGGCTGGTGGTGGACAGGATGTTGCCGCTGCGCCGCTGCCGGTAGTTCAGGCAGATGCGGTCCAGCGTGGCGATCCGCCCGGCGCTGAACATCACCGGGAACGTCCAGGGCGTGTCCTCGTAGTAGCCCGGCGGGAAGGCGAAGCCCTCGCGCTCGGTGAAGTCGCGCCGGTAGACCTTGTTCCACACCACCATCAGCAGGTCGAGGATCTCCGGGCGCTCGGCGGCCGTGAAGGTGCCGTCGCCGGCCTCGGCGAGGATCCGGGCGAGGACGTTGCGGCGGGTGCCGCCCCACCAGTAGGTGCGGGCGTAGTCGAAGACCAGGACGTCCGGGTCGTCCGTCTCCGCGAGCCGGTCGGCCATCGCGCGCAGGGCGCCCGGGGTGAGGGTGTCGTCGCTGTCCAGGAAGAACAGGTAGTCGCCGGTGGCGTGCGGCATCCCGGCGTTGCGGGCCCGGCCGAGGCCGACGTTCTCCTCCAGGTGCAGCACGCGCACCCGGTCGTCGCGGGCCGCGTACTCGTCGAGGATCGCGCCGCAGCCGTCCGGCGAGCAGTCGTTCACGGCGATCACCTCGAGGTCCCGGTAGGACTGCTCCAGGACCGAGTCGAGGCACTCGCGCAGGAAGCCCTGCACCTGGTAGCAGGGGATGATGACGCTGAAGCGGGGCACTGCGGGGTCAGCTCCTTACGAGGGTGGCGGCGGCGGGGGCCGGGACGCGCTCGGCGAGCGGGGTCACGGGCGCGATCGCCTCCGGCGGCTCGCCGAGCAGCACCCGGCGCACCACGCGCTCGGCGGCCCGGCCGTCGTCGAACTCGCAGAACCGCTCCCGGAACGCCGCCCGCAGCGCGGCCGACCGGGCGTCCGCGTACGAGCCGTCGCGGAAGACGCGGGCCAGTTCCCCGGGCGTGTGCACCACCGGGCCGGGCGGCGCCGCGGTCAGGTCGAAGTAGACGCCGCGGGTCTCCCGGTACACGTCCCAGTCGTCGGCGTACACGACGATCGGCCGGTCGAGGTTGGCGTAGTCGAACATGATCGACGAGTAGTCGGTGACCAGCGCGTCGGCGGCCAGGCACACGTCCTCGGAGGAGCGGTGCCCAGTGACGTCGATGACCCGGCCGGTGCGCTCGCGCTTCCCGCCGCGGTCGTAGAAGTAGTGGGCGCGCAGCAGCACCACCACGTCCTCGCCGGCCGCCTCGCAGAACGCCTCCAGGTCCAGGCCGCCCGCGCCGAACCCGCTCTCGTGGTCGCGGTGGGTGGGCGCGTACAGGACGGCCGTCCTCCCCTCGGGCACGCCCAGTTCGCGCCGGATGCGGGCGACGTCGTCGGCGGTCGCCGTGTAGTAGACGTCGTTGCGCGGATAGCCGTACTCCAGGTGCTCGTAGGAGCCGGGGAAGGCGCGCTCCCACGTCCGGGTGGAGTGGCGGTTGGAGGACAGGTTGTAGTCCCAGCGGTCCACGCGGCCCAGCAGCTTGGTGAAGCTGCCGGTGGCCGCCGCCACCACCGGGTACGTCGACTGGTCCACGCCCATCGTCTTCAGCGGGGTGCCGTGCTGCGTCTGCAGGTGCACGCTGCCGGGGCGCTTGACGACGCCCTCGGCGAAGTTGGCGTTGTTCACCAGGTACGTCGCCCGGGCCAGCACCTCCCAGTAGCGCCGGCTGCCGATGACGGCGTGCTCGACGTCCTTCGGCACGGTGTGCTCCTGGCCGGGCTCGACCAGGAACACCCCGCGCAGGTGCGGGGCGAGTTCGCGGGCCTTGGCGTGGATCGCGGCCGGGTTGCAGGCGTAGCCGCGGCCCCAGTACGCGCAGTACACGACGAGGTTCGGGTCCAGCGGGGCGCGCAGCCGGCGCCGGTAGCGCAGGCGGGTGCGCAGCCCCTGCGGGCGGGGCAGCCGGGCGAGGAGCCCGGCCGCCGCGCGGTTGGCGGCCCGCAGGGAGCGGAACGCCGCGTACGACCCGGACGCCAGCAGCCGGTGCTGCACGCCGAGCCGGCCGCCCGGCGCGCGGAAACCGGCGGGACGGTGGCGCCGGTACAGGCGGCTCGCCCGGCGGAAAAAGGCGCGGCGCCCCCGGGTCAGCCGCCTCGGGTGGGCGGCCGTCTTCAGGACCAGGGCGAAGAGCTGCTCGAACAACGGCCCGCGCCGCTCGGCCGGCAGCCCCCGTCCGGCGGCGTACGCGAGCGCCAGCTCGGCCTGGTCCAGCAGCTCGGTGTGGTGCTCGCCGGGCCGGTTCAGCCGACTGCCCTGGCGCCGCACCAGGTGCCGCACGACGACGGAGCGCAGCACCGCCACGCGGTCGGCGTCCGCCGCGGCCCGGGTGGTGAAGCCGATGTCCGTGTAGTGCCCGGCGGGGAACTCCAGCCGCCGTTCGGCGAGGAAGGCGCGGCGGTAGACGGCGCTCCACGCGGGCAGCTGCACGCCGGTCAGGTGCGGGGCGCGGCCGGGGGCGAAGGCCCCGTCCGGCGCCTTCGCCAGCAGCGGGGCGGCCGGGTTGACCGGTTCGCCCTCCCACCAGGGGACGCGCTCGTGCTCGAAGTACAGCACGTCGGCGCCGCCGGTCTCCGCCAGCCGCGCGTCCAGTGCCGCCAGCGCGCCCGGCACCAGGACGTCGTCGCCGTCGAGGAACAGCAGGTAGGCGCCGGTCGCCGCCCGCGCCCCGGTGTTGCGCGCCCCGGCCGTGCCCCCCGACGGCGGCGAGTGCACGGGCGCCACCCGGGAGTCCCGCGCGGCGCGGTCGGCGGCGATGCCCGCGGCGGCGCAGTCCGGGGCGTCGCAGACGGGGATCAGCTCGAAGTCGCCGAAGGACTGGGCGAGGACCGAGTCCAGCGCCTGGGACAGCCGCCCTGCGACCCCATGGGACGGGACGATGATGCTGAAGCGGGGCATTCTGCTCTTTCTCTCGTTGTCCTGGTCCGACGGGAGAGCCCCGTCGCTCGGACCGCCTGGCGTCCCGGCCGTCCGGTCGGCCGCCAGGTGGGCGGCCGGGACGGAGTGGGCCGCGACGAGCTGCGGGGCATGCGAACTCCCGGTGGACGAACGGCGGTCAGAGGCTGTCGGTGACGGTGCGGGGCCCGGCGGGTTGCGGCACGGTGGCGAGCGGGGGCCCGGAGCGGACCGCCGACGGGAGTCCCCCCGCCCGCGCGAGGCCGAGAGCGGGGGAGGGCGGGGCCGGGCGCCGTTCGGCGGGCGGCACGACCGGCGGGAGCTCCGTCTCCCCGAGCACGACGCGGCGGACGACGCGCTCGGCGACGCGGCCGTCGTCGTACGGGCAGAACCGCTCCCGGAAAGCGGCCCTGAGCCGGTCGGACCGCGGGCCGCACCACTGGCCGCCGGCGAGGACGCCGATCAGTTCGTCCTCGTCGCACGCCACCGCGCCCGGCGGGAAGGAGCGCAGGTCGACGTAGGTGCCGCAGGCCGCCTCGAAGACCTCCGGTTCGTCGGCGTGGACCACGATCGGCCGGTCCAGACCCGCGTAGTCGAACACCAGGTCCGAGTAGTCGGTGATCAGCGCGTCGGAGGCGAGGCAGAGCTTCTCCACGCTCGGGTGACCGGTGACGTCGACGATCCGGTCGTGCCGGACGGTGGTGAGCGGGCCGCCGTGCCGGGGGTGGGCGAGGGCCAGCACCATGAAGCGGGGGCCGAGGCGGGTGACGACGCGCTCCAGGTCGAGGCCCGCGCGCTGGGTGCGGCGGTAGTCGCGGTACGCGGGCGCGTACAGGAGGGCGACGGTGCCCTCGGGGACGCCGAGCGTCTCGCGCAGCCGGGCCACGTCCGCCGCCGTCGCCCGCTGGAACACGTCGGTGCGCGGGCGGCCGTACTCCAGCGTGGTGTAGCGGCCCGGGTGCACGCGCTCCCAGGTCAGGGTGGAGTGGCGGTTCGCGGAGATCACGTGGTCCCAGGTGTCCGCGGTCTCCAGGAGCCGGCCGAGGTCGGTGCCGAGGGCGGCGGCCGGGTGCTCCCGCAGGTCCAGGCCCAGGTGCTGGAGGGGCGTCCCGGCCTGCGTCTGGATCACCACCTGGCCCCGGCGCTTGACGAGGCCCGCGTCGAGACCGGTGTGGTGCACCAGGTACCGGGAGCGGGCCAGCGCCGTCCAGTACGCGGCCGTGTCCGGGGTCAGCCGGCGGGTGCCGGCCGGGACCGTGTGGTGGTGCGCGGGCGCGGCCGCCCACGCGGTGCCCACGTGCGGCGCGAAGGTGCGGAACGCCTCCTCCAGCGCCCCCGGGTCGCCGCCGTACCCCCGGCCGTCGTCGGCGGCGAAGACGGCGCGGTCGGCCCGCAGGGGGAGGCGGCGCTGGATCCGGTAGTGCAGCCGCAGGGCGGCGGTGCGTGCCGTCCCCAGCAGCTTGGCGGAGCCCTTCAGCGTCCGGCGGCGCAGGGCCGACACCAGCCGCAGGGCCTCGTAGGTGCGGCGCAGGCCCAGGCGGAGCAGGGTGTGGCGCAGCCGGACGGCCGGCGGGACGGGGGTGCCGGGGACGCGGTAGCGGCGGCAGTGGACGCGGGCCCGGCGCACGAACTCGGCGCGCAGGGACCGCGGGAGGCGGTCGGGGCGGGTGAACACCGTCACCAGGTGGTCGGCCATGCGGCGGAACAGCACCGGCCGCCAGCGGGCCAGCTCCGGATCGGACTCGACGTACGCGAAGAGCCGGTCGTACTGGGCGAAGACGTCGAGGTGGCGTTCGCTCGGGGTGCGCAGGATGCTGCCCCGGCGGCCCTGCCGGTAGTGCACGCAGACCCGGTCCAGGGTGGCGAGGGACTCCGCGGCCATCAGCACCGGGTACGACCACGGGGTGTCCTCGTAGTGCCCGGACGGGAAGGCGAAGCCCCGGCGCTCGGCGAACTCCCGCCGTACGGCCTTGTTCCAGGCCACCATCAGCAGCTTCAGCAGCCCCGGCCGGTCGGCGAGCCGGAACGGTGCCGGGCCCTGCTCGGTGAGGTGCGCCGCGGCCTGGTTGCGGACCGTCTCGCCGGTCGCGTACGCGCGGGCGTAGTCGTAGACCAGGACGTCGGGTTCGCCGGTCTCCTTGATCCGGTCGGCGATGCTCCGCAGTGCGTGCGGGGCGAGGGTGTCGTCGCCGTCGAGGAAGACCAGGTAGTCGCCGGTCGCCCGCTCCATGCCGGCGTTGCGGGCCGGGCCCAGGCCCTCGTTGCGGGGCAGGTGCACGGCCCGCACCCGCGGATCGCGCTCGGCGAACTCGTCGGCGATCTCGCCGCAGGCGTCCGGCGAGCAGTCGTCGACCACGATCAGCTCGAGATCCGGGTACGACTGGGACAGCACCGAGTCCAGGCACTCGTGCAGATACGCCTGAACCTGATACGCGGGGACGATGACACTGAACCGGGGCACGGGGACATCCATGGGTCGGCGCGGGCGTACGGCCCGGCAACGGCCCGGGGAACGACTTGGTTACGGTCCCTGCGTCATCCGGGGGACCACGCGCACGTGGAGGAGGGGGCGGGCCGGTGACCGGCCCGCCCCCTCAAGGGTGAGACTCCCGCGGTTACTTGACGGCACCCGCCATCACGCCGGAGACGAACTGCCGCTGGAACGCGAAGAAGACGGCCAGCGGGATCACCATGGAGATGAACGCGCCCGGTGCCAGCACGTCGATGTTGTTGCCGAACTGCCGTACCTGCGTCTGCAGGGCGACCGTGATCGGCTGGCTCCCGGAGTCCGAGAAGATCAGCGCGACCAGCATGTCGTTCCACACCCACAGGAACTGGAAGATGCCCAGGCTCGCGATCGCGGGCCCGCCGAGCGGCATCACGACCCGGGCGAACAGCCGCAGTTCGCCCGCGCCGTCGAGCCGGGCCGCCTCCAGCAGTTCCCTCGGGATCTCCGCGAAGAAGTTCCGCAGCAGGAACACCGCGAAGGGCAGGCCGAAGCCGACGTGGAACAGGACGACGCCGACGATCGAACCGAACAGGCCGATCTTGCCGAAGAGTTCGGCGATCGGGATGAGCGCCACCTGCACCGGGACGACCAGCAGCCCCACCACGGTCAGGAACCACCAGTCGCGGCCCGGGAAGTCCATCCACGCGAACGCGTAGCCCGCGAGCGAGCCGATCACGACGACCAGCACGGTCGCCGGGACCGTGATGAGCAGGGTGTTGACGAGGGAGGAGGTGATGTCGCCGTTCTCCAGCAGTTCCTCGTAGCTCTGGAAGGTGAGCCGGGACGGCTCGGTGAACACCTTCCACCAGCCGCTCGCCGCCATGTCCTTCGGCGTGCGCAGGGAGGACAGCAGCAGGCCGATCGTCGGGACCAGCCAGAACAGGCCGACCACGATCAGGAACACCCGGACCAGACCGCCGCTGACGCCCTCGGCGAGCCGCGACCCCAGCGACGGCTTCGCCTTCACGACGGTCCCGGACGGCTCCGCCGCCTTGGTGAGAGAACCCGCGTCCGCGGTCATCGCCGCACCTCCCGCCGCAGCCGCCGTACGTTACTGCGTCCTCCCGGGGGGCGACCCCCGGACCCCCAGCCGTCACACGGCGGACGCCCTGTCATCGCCGCACCTCCCGCCGCAGCCGCCGTATGTTGAACCACATCACCGGGATGACCAGCAGCAGCAGGAACACCGCGATGGCGCTCGCGATGCCCGGCTGGTCCGAGGCGAAGCCCTTGCGGTACAGCTCCAGGGCGAGCACGTTCGCGTCGTCCTGGGAGGAACCGGGGGCGATGATGAACACCAGGTCGAACACCTTCAGCACGTTGATCATCAGGGTGACGACCACGACCGCGAGGACCGGCGCGAGCAGCGGCACCGTGACCCGCCGGAAGACCTGCCACTCGTTGGCGCCGTCCACCCGGGCCGCTTCGAGGAGTTCGCGGGGCACGCCGGCGAGTCCCGCCGCGATCAGCACCATCGCGAAGCCCGCCCACATCCACACGTACGACCCGATGATGGCCGGGGTGACGAGCGAGGGGCCGAGCCAGTCCAGGCCGTTGTAGGCCTCCTTGAAGTTGTCGGCGGGCAGCCTGAGCAGCGCCCCGTCGGCCTCCGCGGGCAGCGTGAACGTGCCGTCGTCGGCGGCCTTCGTCGACGCGACGACCTCGCCGTCCTTGACGGCCTCGATCCTCATGCCGGCGTAGCCCAGCTCGGTGGCGTCGACGCCGCCCAGCTTCCCGACGCCCTTGCCGCGGGTGAAGTCCTGCCAGGCGGTGCCGGTGACCTTCCCGTCCTCGGGCCGGGCGGCCGCGGCCTTCTTCGCGTCGTCCGGCATCCGGTCGGGGGCCACGCCGACCAGCGGGAGCGTGACGACCTGCCCCACGCTGACCGGCTCCTTGGTGACGAACGCGCCCCCGCCGGCCGCCTTCAGCGGCGACTCGCGGCCGGGGTGCGCCTTCGGGAACGCCGACGACTCGGCGAAGGTGTCGTGCACCCCGACCCACACCGCGTTCGCGACGCCCTTGTCCGGGTCCTGGTCGTACACCAGGCGGAAGATGATCCCGGCGGCCAGCATCGAGATCGCCATCGGCATGAAGACGACCAGCTTGAACGCCGTTCCCCAGCGCACCCGTTCGGTCAGCACCGCGAAGATCAGGCCGAGCGCGGTGGCGACCGTCGGAGCGAACACCACCCAGATGACGTTGTTCTTCAGGGCGGTGCGGATGCCGTCGTCGGTGAACAGGGCCTGGTAGTTGTCGAATCCGGCGAAGGAGTCGCCGGACTGGTCGTAGAAGCTGCGGACCAGCGAGTACCCGATCGGGTAGACCACGAGCGCGCCGAGCAGCACCAGGGCGGGCAGCAGGAACAGGGCCGCCACGGTCCTGCGGGTGCCGGTCACGCTCCTGCGCGACTTGGGGGCGGCGGGGGCCGGTGAGGTCCCCGCCGCCGTTGCCGACGCCATCCGTCAGCCCCCGTAGGCGGCGGCCGCGTCCGCCTCCAGCTTCGCCGCGGCGCCCGCGACGTCCTTCGGGTTCTTCAGGAAGTCCTGCAGCGCCTTCCACTCGCCCTTGCCCGGGGTGCCGCCGAAGGCCTGCGGGGCCTGGTCCGACATGTCGAAGCGGAAGTCGTCGCCGGCCGCGATCAGCGCCTCGGCGATCTTCTTCTGCACCTCGTTCGGGTACACCGACGCGTCGAGGCTCTTGTTCGGCGAGAGGAAACCGCCCAGCTTCGCCTGGATCGCCGCCGCGTCCGGGGAGGCCAGGAAGGTGGCCAGCGCCTGCGCGGCCTTCGAGTCCTTCAGGATCACGGCCGCGTCGCCACCGGAGACGACCGGCGCGGTGCCGCCGACGGACGGGAAGGGGAACACCTTGGCGTCCGTGCCCACCTTGGCGTCCGTCTCACCGATGTTGACCTGCGCGAAGTCGCCCTCGTAGACCATGCCCGCCTTGGGCTGGTCGCCGCCGGTGAAGGTCTGCGTCACCGAGGCCGGGAACTCCGTCTGCAGCGCGCCGGACGCGCCGCCCGCGACGTAGTCCTTCTTGCCCCAGATCTCGGCGAGGGTGGTCAGGGCCTTCTCCACGGACGGGTCCGTCCACTTGATCTCGTGCTTGGCCAGCTGGTCGTACTTCTCCGGGCCGGCCTGCGAGAGGTAGACGTTCTCGAACCAGTCGGTGAGGGTCCAGCCGTCCGCGCCGCCGACGGAGAACGGCGTGACGCCGGAGTCGTAGACCGTCTGCGCGGTGGTGAGCAGTTCGTCCCAGGTCTTGGGCTCGGCGGCGCCCGCGTTCTCGAAGACCTGCGCGTTGTACCAGATCAGGGACTTGTTGGCGGCCTTGTAGTAGACGCCGTACTGCTTGCCGCCGACCTTGCCGATGTCCTGCCAGCCCTGCGAGTAGTTCTTCGCCAGCTCCTTGGTGGCCTCCGCGCCCAGCGGCTTGGCCCAGCCCTTGTCGACCGCCTGCTTGATGGCGCCGGGCTGCGGGAGCATCGCCACGTCCGGCGGGGCGCCGCCCGCGATCTTCGAGCCGAGGAAGTTGATGATCGGGTCCTGGGCCGGCACGAAGGTCACCTTGGCACCGGTGCGCTTCTCGAACTCGGCGAGGACCTTCTTGAAGTTCTCCTGCTCGGTACCGGTCCAGACGGCGGCGACCTCCAGGCTCTCGCCGTCCAGCTGGGGAAGGACCAGGGTGGCGGGCTTCGTCGTGCCGTCGCCCCGGCCGCCCTCGTCGCCGCCCCCGTTGTCGTCGTCGCCACCGCACGCGGTGAGCGAGAGCGCGAGGGCTCCCGCGGCCAGGGTGGCGGCCACCCTGGTGGTCCTCCTGGCGGTTCCGCGTGTCCGGATGGTGCTGCTCGTGCGCATCACTGCCCCGTTCTTCGTTCCTCGTCGAACGCCTGGCGCTGTCCCGTGCGCTCTGGTGTACGCCAGGGGGGTGAGGGCGGCAAGAGCGCACCCGTGCCCAACCCGAAGATCGTGACCGCGTCGTGACTCACCGCCCCAACCTGCGGGCTCGTCCCGCGCCGCCGACGCCGGGCGGCCCGCGCCGCGCCGCCCGCTCCGGGCGCCGGCGTCGGGCGTCAGAGGAGCGACGGCACCTCCGCGGCGGCGACTTCCCGCGCCGCCCGCTCCAACGCACTGGCCAGCAAGGCCAGATCCGTGGGCCCGTTCCCCAACTCCCGCACGGGCCGCCGGGCGGGCGGGTCGCCCATCCGGTGCCACTCCAACGCCACGACGGTGGGCCGCAGGGTCGCCGTACGAGGGATCCGCCCCGTCACCCGGCCCGCCTGGAACGCCACGCTCCGTCCGTCCGCCCCGGCCAACCGGCCCCGTCCCGGCAGCGGTTCGTCCGGCCCCGCCGCCGGCGCGTCGAGCACGACGCGCAGCGCCGCCCGGCGGGCCGGCTCCGTCTGGGCCGTGCGGCCCCCCGGCCCGGCGGCCGCCACCAGGTGCACCCCGAGCCGGTCGCCCTCCCGCGCCACCGCCTCCAGCGCCCGCATCACCGACCCCGCCGCGGGCCGTCCCGGCGACCCGAGCGGAGGGGTGACGAGCGCGTCCAGGTCGTCCACGACGACCACCAGCCGGGGCA
>NZ_BDJC01000050.1 GCF_002005565.1 Streptomyces sp. JHA26
ATGGCGGGGGCGGCCTTGGGAGCCTCGGCGGCGTGGGCGGTGGCCGGCGTCAGCGTCAGGGCCGCGGCCGCGGCGCCGGTGGTGACCAGGCCGGTGACGGCCAGGTTGCGCAGACGGGCGAGGCGGGACGCAGCGGTGATCGCGGTCATGGGGGTCTCCTGGGGGACGTCTTTGAGGCGCCGGCCGGATCATCCGGTCGCGGCCTGTCGGGCGTCGGGGCGAGGCCCCGCACAACGCGGCAAACAAGGACGGCCCCGGCAATTCCCGCCCGGCCCGACCCGCTGCTTGCGGCGACGAGAAACATGGTTAACGACCACGAAAACAGGAAGCAAGAACGTGACCTACTACCCAAGAAAGTAGAACCTGCTCAATTCGGTCATTTAGTGGCTTTTCTGTGCGTCAGACCGCTGTACGGCTCTACGATCCCGCTTAGGACGTGACCTGCCTCTCGTGGGAGGCGTCACGCCGAGAGCCGCAAAACCAGGCTTCCGGCCCGGCTTGCTCCACCCGGAAGCCGGCAGAACGCAGCTCGCACATGCGTACACGCGTCGACCGGCCGGCGCCGCGCGGCCACGCCCAGAAGATCGCGGCCCACGGCAAGGAGGAACCGATGACCGTGAAGCTGGACGCATGGGTCTCGAACACTGAGCCGAGGCGCGACCGGCTCACGGCGGACCGGCTGGAGTCGCTGCGGAAGTCGGGCATCGCCCGGGCATGACGCCGGACAGCGAAACCCGGGGCCGCGATGCTCCCGGGGTCTCGTGCGCAGGGCCCACTGCAACGCAGAGCGCAACAGGCGTCCTGAGTGTTATCCCAGCGCTTCACCCCAGGTCAGACGTGCACGCGGACTCTGTTGGAGGCGCAACCCGTCCACGACCGGCACGACGGATGCGTCTCACAGTCACCAGGGCCGGTGGAATGCGGTGCGCTCGGCGGAGAGCTGGCGGAGGAGGTCCGCATCGCTGACGGGCAGGGGCCGGCCGAGCCGCTGGGCTACGTCGCGGTGGAGGCGTAGCCCAGCGGCGTCACCCGTAGCGGCGAGAAGGGCCGACCACAGGGGACCGTCGGGGGCGGTGGTGCGGTCCACCGCCACCAGCAGTTCCACCTTGTCCTCGTAGCTGAGGCGGCCCAATTGGTTCAGTCCGGTCTTTCGCTGAAATCTCGGGCAAGCTGGTGGTGCCCTGCTCATGGGCTGCCTTCCTCAACGCTCCGCGGACGGCCGGCGCGAGGCTCTTCGTCTTCTCCACACGGGTCTCATGGAAGGCGCGTTCCTGGGCTGCGGCCCGCTCGCGTCCCTCTTCACGCTGTTGAGCCCTCCTAGCCTGCGTCAGCCGGGCCTGTCCCGGGAATGCAGAAACTGGCAGGCGGGGGCGGGCGATGCGGGAGAACTGACGCTACGGACTGTGGGGGCGCCGGCCGTGCGGGCTGGTCGCTTGGGGAGGCGGACGTGGGACAGATCGAGCAAGGACTGGAGCGGGGACGGTAAATCGTTCGGTGTAACTCCTGATCATGGAGGATGCGCCGATGACCAATGAGAACGTGGCCGAGCAGGACGCTGTCGAGTCGGCAGCGGCTGTGTCGGCGAAGGCCGTGGACGACCAGCTGATCGACGAGCTGGTGAGCCGCGCCCAGGCCGAGGGCCTGCAGTTGACCGGTGAGGGCGGGCTGTTGCAGCAGCTGACCAAGCGGTTGCTGGAGTCCGCCCTGGAGGGCGAGATCACCGCCCACCTCGGCTATTGATCCGAAACGGTTTGGGTTCTGGGTCGTTGGTGGTGCGTGAGCGATCTGGTAGGGGACGCGCGGCATCTATCGCCGTCGGCGCAGGAGGCCCTGCGGCTGCGGGCGGTGGCCGCGTTGGTGGCGGGGCGGGACCGTGAGGACGTGGCGGAGCTCTTCGGGGTGTCGCTGAAGGCGGTGGACGGCTGGTGGGCGAAGTGGCTGACCGGTGGCCGGGAGGCGCTGGTCATGCGGCCGAGGGGCAAGCCGGTCGGGGTGCACCAGGTGCTGGACGAGGCCGAGCAGGCCGCCGTGCGGCAGGCCGTCCTGGATCATCGGCCCTGTGACGTGGGGCTGAGCGGGCAGTTGTGGACGCGGCGGCTGGTGGGCGAGCTGATCGCGAAGCTGTACCGGGTGCGGCTGACCGAGCCGGGGGTGGGCAAGTACCTCAAGCGGTGGGGACTGTCGTTCCAGCGGCCGGACAAGCGGGCCGTCGAGCAGGACCCGCAGAACGTCCGGTGTTGGCACGAGGAGACCTGGCCGAAGATCCGTGCGCGGGCGAAGGCCGACGGCGGGGAGATCCTCTTCGCCGACCAGGTCGGCATCCGCTCCGCCCAGGTCACCGGCCGCACCTGGGGCGAGAAGGGCAGGATGCCCGTGGTGCGGCGGAGCGGGAACCAGTTCTCGGTGAACGCGATGTCGGCGATCAGCACCAAGGGCCGGATGCACTTCATGGTTTTCACCGAGCACTTCACCGCGGAGGTGATGTGCCGGTTCCTGGACCGGCTCGCCGGCCACTTCGACCACAAGGTCCACCTCGTGGTCGACGGGCACTCCGCCCACCGGTCCAAGAAGGTCCGCGACTGGCTCGCCGCCCACCCCGACGACGTCGAGCTGCACTTCCTGCCGCCGTACTCACCCGAGCTCAACCCCGACGAACTGGTCAACGCCGACCTCAAACACAACCTGCCCCGACAGCACCGGGCCCGGGATCAAGCCGAACTCGCCGCCGAGACCCGCCGCTTCTTCCGCCGACGCCAGCGGCAACCGCACATCGTCCGCGGCTACTTCAGCGGCCCCACCGTCCGCTACATCCTGGACGAGAACCCCATAAGTTTCTGATCAATAAGACATTGTCCGTACGGAATATCACCGTTCGTTCCGTCTGGTACTGGATGGCGCCCTGGTCGAAATCGCGTCGGTTGGTGTCCTGTTCGTCGGTCGGCGTGGCGACAACGACATGGTCGGCGCCAGCAACCCAGTCTTTTGCTGTCTGGGAGGGCGAGGTGTCGCTCGGGATTCCGCAGCCGACTACCGTGTCCAGCCCTTCGTGACCGACCAGGACACTGGCGGTGATTCCTGCCAGAGCCAGGCCTGCGACGACGGGACTGCTCAGCAGGCGGTCGGCGACCATCGTTCGCACGTTTCTACCAAGCCCCTTCTGCTGGGGCGAGGGCGGAGACGGTGGTGTAGGCGGCTTCGGCGCGGCGTGCTTCGGGGGTGTCCTGGGGCGCGTGGGCGAGGAAGTCGTGCGTGGCGCCGGTGAAGGTGATGCGTCCCTGCTGCAGGACGGTGACCTGGTCGGCTTCCTCTGCGAGGTCGGCGACGTCGTGGGTGGACATGAGCACGCGCACCTCGTCGGTGGCGAGGCCGGTGATCAGGTCGCGGAAGATGCGGCGTTGGGTGGGGTCCATGCCGGCGGTCGGTTCGTCCAGGAGGAGGGTGCGGGCGCCGTGAACGAGGGCGGAGGCGACTCCGACGCGTCGGAGTTGGCCTCCGGAGAGCTTCTTGGCTTTGTCGTCGGCTCGGTCGGCCATGTTGACCCGGTCCAGGGCAGCGAGTGCGGCGTCCCACGCGTCTGGCTTCTTCATGCCCTTCAGCCAGCCCGTGTAGGCGACCTGCTCGCGAGCGGTCAGGCCCGTCATCGGGATGATGGTCTGCGGCATCCAGGCCACCTGCTGGAGGTAGGCGGCATCGCGGGAGGTCAGGTCGCCCATGCGCACGGTCCCCGCGCGCGGCTGGTACAGGCCGCTGGCGAGTTTGAGCAGTGTGGACTTGCCGGCCCCGTTGGGGCCGAGAAGGACGGTGAAGCCCTCCGGGACGGTGTACGTCAGGTCGGAGAGGATGGGCGTGCCGGTGCGTCCGTAGCCGAAGGTGCAGGACTCGAAGTTGACGGACATGACGAACCCTTTTCAGAGGCGGCGGAAGCGGACGTGAGCGATGAGTCCGGCGGCAAAGACGATCAGGCAGAACCCGTACGTGGGGAGAAAGTCGGCGGGATGGAGTGTGACGGCCCACGGCCAGGGGCGGTCGAAGTCGCGGTATCCGATGAACATCACGGCGAGCACCCAGCCCACGGGTGCGGCAGTGGCGGCTTGTTCGTTCACCGCGCGGGCCAGGAGCATGAGGCCGGTGAGGAACAGGAGGTTGCGGCCGGCCGTGGAGGCCTCCGGTGATCCGCTGATGCTTCCGGTGAGGAGGCTGGCCGCGAGGGCCGTGGCCATGACCGCGGAGATCAGGGCCGCGTCCAGGTCCCGCACCTTGCGCTGGGCCACGGCTTCGGTCTCGGCGACCGCCTGGGCGAGGCTGTGGGCAAGTGCGGAAGTGACGACCAGGGGAACCAGCTGCATGAGGAAGACGCGGTTGCCCCGGGCTGTGAGCAGGCTCGGCAGCTGGACGTACTGGTCGTGTGCCGCCACGACGAGCGCCACGAAGGCGGCGAGCGCCGGGACGAGAACGGCCTGGACCCGGCGGACCTTGAACCAGAGAGTCACGCGGTGGCCTCCTGCACGAGGCGGCAGGCCTTCTGCTGCTCTTCCCGGAACCACAGGCTCTGCTGCTTCGGCGCGAGCTTGGCTGCATTTCCGGCTCGCTCCTGGACCTTTGCCAGCACCTCGCGAGGATTCTGGAACGATGCACCGTACTCGCCGCGGCGCCAGCCCAGGTACGGTTCGTCCGCCTCGATGAGCGTGGCGGCCCACAGCATCGCAGCATCGTGATTGACGATCCAATCCACCGCCTGACCAGGCTGTACCGACGAGGGGAAAGCGCAGGGAAACTGCACCGCGGTGAGAAGGACCCCGTAGCGCACCCCGGCCATGCCCGAACCGTTCTTCCCGGCCTGCTGCGACAGCGGCAGCCACCACGCCGACCGAGTCGACGGCTTCATGTGGCGACCGGTGAGCAGGCTGTCGGAGACCGTCTGGGGCACCGCCACCTGCACTCCGGCCTGCCGGAGCGTGGTGAGGGAACGAACGATCTCGCCGCGCACCTGGTCCAGGCGGTCCTCAGCGCCACCGCCGTCGGCGATACACACCTGGGGGGCAGTACCGGCGCATCGGGTGGAAGCATGGCCGGCGCTCACCGGCCCGTTCCCGTAGCCCCACCCCGAGGCAGTGTTGGCGCACAGAACCATGACCACCACCGCGGCCAGAGCCGCACCGGCACGCGCACCGCGCCGTACGGCGCGTGAAGCAGGCAGCCACCACACCGCCACTGCCGCAGCCACAGCAGCGGTGAACAGGAACGGGACAAGGAGCGTCAACGGCCGGTACTGCTCACCGAAGGCCAGCGACGTATCAGCGAAACCGGAGACGTGACGCAGCCATACTGGCTCCACCTGCCCGGTCTTCGTGATCAGGTAGTACACGAAAACAGCGGACAGCGGCGCGGAGATCAGCCGTGGGGTCACATGGCCCAGGGCACAGCCGAGCACGGCCCATGCCACCACGACTCCCATGCCCATCAGCAGTGGCATGAGCGCCTGCGGTGTGGGTACGAGCCGGGTCTCCACCAGACGCATCACGACCGGCAGGACAAGAACCAGCCAGCCGGCCCCGAGGACCGGAGCAAGGGTGTGCGCGGCCACCCGGTACCGGGAACGCCCCGGAGCAAGGCCCCACACCCCGTCATGCTTGAGGCGCCCGCCTTCCCACACCGCAAGCCCGCAGGTAAGGGCGTAAGCGAAAGCGTAGAAGTAGAAGAGGGACTGCTCGACCTGCTGAGGTGCCCATAACGGGCCGGCGATGACCTCTTCGTAGGCGTCTTCCAGGTGGAGGGCGTGGAAGAAATAGAAGAGGACGATGCCGACCCAGAGGGGTGCGGTCCACACCGCCGGGCTGGTACGCAGACGGGCTCGAAGGTTCAACAGAGGACACCGTTCTCACAACAGGGACGGGCCGGGAGGCACCGTTCGGTGCCTCCCGGCCTCAACGACGTGGCACTGATGTAGACGCTCAGTCGGCCGCGGTGGTGTCCACGTAGACCTTCTTCACATTGACCACGGCACGGCCGTACGCCGACCCGTTGAGGTGCGCGATGGTGAAGTAGCGGTTGTCACCACCGTTGTAGTGCACGTTCCACTCGCCCTTCGACGTGTAGCCCGAACCTCTGAAGCAGTTCGTGAACGTCTTCGTGCCCATGTCCTTGTCTTGGGCGAAGGGGATGGCCTGCCATAGCTTCACCCCCACGGACTGCCCCGTGGCGCCGACCATGCTGCAGCCGGTGAACTGGATCTCGGTGTAGTCGTTGTCCGCCCAGTGACGCGACTCCTTCGTCGTGCCGCTCGCCCAGCCGGTCAGGCTGCTGGTCCAGTTCATGGGCTGGACCCCGCCGCTGTCGTCAGCAGGGGCCTGGAGCTCGAACAGGCCTTCCTCGTTCTGGTTGAACGTGTGCGCGTCCTCGCTCACCGGCACAGTGTCGTCCGCACTCGCGACAGCGACGCCACCGGTCAGCGCAGCAGCGGTGACAGCAGCTATCAGACCTGCGCGGACCTGGTTTCTGTGCTTGCGCATGGAATCCCCTCCAGATGATGGCCGCAGCCTCTGCCCCACGGCAGAAGCCGGTACGACCAGCTCTCGAAGGAGCACGCTGAGTGATGTCGGCAAGCGCAAAACAGCCGACAAGCGGCATGCCAAACTCCCCCCCTCCCCCAAATCGACGGTGTCCCCCGGTCACTGGTCGACGCGCATGAAGACGGATAGGTCAGATCCGCCCGGCACGGCGATCATGTTAGGCATGCGCCGAATGACGGGAACAAGAGTTCGCTTGCTGGATGACGCGAAAGCGTCACTGCATGCAGCGGGCTCGACCTCCCAACTCACTTGTCCCACATGTGAGTTCGAGGTGAATAGTGGGTGACGGGCGCTTCCCCTCGGTGACCGAAGGTGACCGATTCATCACTCTATGAACGTATGCCGTCAATCGTTGGCGCGGCCGTACCCCGGCGCGAGACTGTAAATCGTTCGGTGTAACTCCTGATCGTGGAGGATGCGTCGATGACCAGTGAGAACGTGGCCGAGCAGGACGCTGTCGAGTCGGCAGTGGCTGTGTCGGCGAAGGCCGTGGACGACCAGCTGATCGACGAGCTGGTGAGCCGGGTCCGGGCTCAGGGCCTGCGGCTGACCGGTGAGGGCGGGCTGTTGCAGCAGCTGACCAAGCGGTTGCTGGAGTCCGCCCTGGAGGGCGAGATCACCGGCCACCTCGGCTATGACAAGCATGATCCGGCGGGCAGGAACGGCGGCAGCTCCCGCAGCGGCACACGCTCCAAGACGGTGCTGACCGGCGTCGGCCCGGTGGAGATCGTCGTGCCCCGCGACCGGGACGGTTCCTTCGAGCCGAAGATCGTCAAGAAGCGGCAGAAGCGCCTGACCGGGGCCGACGAGATGGTCATCTCGTCGGCCGCGAAGGGCCTGACCACCGGCGAGGTGCAGGCCCACCTGGCCGAGGTCTACGGCGCCGAGGTCTCCCGGCAGTCCATCTCCACCATCACCGACAGGGTGCTCGAGGGCATGGCAGAGTGGCAGAGCCGCCCCCTCGACCCGGTCTGTCCGGTCGTCTTCGTCGACGCCGTCCATGTGAAGATCCGCGACGGCGCGGTCGCCAACCGGCCGATCCATGTGGCCCTCGCGGTCACGGTCGAGGGCCGGCGGGAGATCCTGGGGCTGTGGGCCGGCGACGGCGGCGAGGGCGCCAAGCACTGGCTGCACATCCTCACCGAGATCAAGAACCGCGGCGTGAACGACGTCCTCATGCTGGTCTGCGACGGGCTCAAGGGCCTGCCCGAGGCGGTGGAGACCGTCTGGCCGCGGACCTTCGTGCAGACCTGTGTGGTGCACCTGCTGCGGAACTCCTTCCGCTATGCCGCCCGCCAGGACTGGGACAAGAACGCCAAGCTCCTCAAGCCAGTCCACACGGCGCCGACCGAGGAGGCCGCCCTGGAGCGGTTCACCGAGTTCACCGACGCCTGAGGCCGGAAGTATCCGGCGATCGTGAAGCTGTGGGAGAACCCCTGGGAAGAGTTCACCCCGTTCCTGCGGTTCGACACCGAGATCCGCCGCATCGTCTGCACCACTAACGCGATCGAGTCGGTGAATGCCCGCATCCGCCGGGCGGTCAAGGCTCGCGGATACTTCCCCAACGAGCAGGCCGCCCTGAAGTGCGTCTACATGGCAATCATGTCCCTCGACCCCACGGGCAAGGGCCAAGCCCGCTGGACCATGCGCTGGAAGACCGCGTTGAACGCCTTCGACATCACCTTCGACGGCCGCCTGTCGGCAGCCCGCCAGTAGCACCAACCACGCCAGTCACACCGCTCGTTTGACAGACCCTGCCCTTTCACCAGAAGCAGCGTGGCTGGGACCGGGACGGGGTTGCTGGAGACATACGCGCGCCTGCTCGTTCGGGTGCGGCCTTCGTCGTGGCGGGCTTTCGGTGGTGCAGGCCGACAGGTAGGAGGCAGGGAAGGTTCCGGTCGGTGCAGAGCCAGTGGTGGGGCAGGAGTTGCGGGTGCCGACGGCCCTGGAGGGAGGAACCCGCGGACCGGATGGTTGTCCTCGGCATCAGCCCGGTAGGAGGCATGCCGAGACGGACATGCACTTATAGAGAATAGGGGCGCCTGCATCGTTGCAGGTCAGAGGCCTTGATGGGCTGTCAGAACATGACTCCCACGTCATTTTCAGGCTCCGTAAGTTGCTTCCGAAGTCAAGTTGCCCCGTGTTCATTGCGACCTATATGCGCAATGGCGCGACGGGTCGTGTCGCCGTCGTGAACATGACTCCGGAGTCATGTTCGACACGCCCAACGCGCAGATAGGTCGCGTCATTGCTATCTATATGCGCAATCACTAGTGTGCTCCGCGTCTAGGTTTCGATCTTGAGGAGCACACAGCGTCATGCCCGCACAGCCACAGGGGGACCCTCGTCGGGCCCCCGGCTCGTCCTCGCCCCGTGCGCCGAGTGCCAGTAGTCCGTACGCCGGCGCGCTCGGGCCGAGGAAGAACCTCGTCGAACTGCCCGTCGGTCACACGGCAGAGGTCAGGCCCCCCGTCACGGCCGGTGACTTCATCGGCAAGTACTTCGCCCAGGACAGCCTGGAGTTCCTGCGCTGGGCCGCCAGGTACTTCCGGGACGACAATGTCACCCTGTGCGTACTGCTCTACATGATGGGAAGTCAAGAAGTGGGAGGGGCGGTCGAGCTCAAGCAGGCCGAGATCGCCGCCGAACTGGAGATGGATCCCGCTCAGGTGTCCCGCGCCCAGACCAAGCTGAAGCGGCTGGGCCTGGCCTACTCACCGAAGAGGGGAGCCATCCAGCTCCAGCCCGCGGTGACCCTTCGCGGAGGGTACCGGCTGGTCCAGAAGCCCGTTCGAGGGGCGGCCGCCAAAAGGGTCAAGGTGCAGGTGGAACAACTGAGCCTTCTGAATGAACTCGTACGTGACACGGGCGTTCCGGAGGAATTCAAAGACATGGCCCTCCCGGGCGCGAGACTGCCCGAACCGTCATCGAAGGCGCGCAAGCGTAAGAGTACGAAGAGGAAGCCGGAGGCGTGAGATGAGGACTGCAGCGTCTGCGAACCCGGAGCCGCCGGAGCTGACGTACGGCACCTTCAACGGTTTCGCGTACATGCCCGCGATGCCGGGGATCGCCTACCGCGTGCTCTTCCGGCTTCTGGGGATCCAGGAACCAGGAGGGCGCTGCCTGGTCACGGAAGAGGAACTGGCCGAGGCCCTGGATGTGCACCGCTCCATGGTGGGACGTGGTCTGCAGGCCCTCATCCTCGCCAGGCTCGTGTTCCGCCAGACCAAGGGCGTCTACCTCCTCAACCCGATGATCAGCGGTGCCCGCAGCATCACGGAGCACCTGGAGGCCATCGGGGCGCTCGACCCCGCCGACCGCCTCGACGTCGACGACTACCAGGAACGTTACGACGCCGCTGTCGCCCGAGCCGAGCAGGAGAAGAGGGAGAAGCGTCTGGGCCGTGGCACGCCGGGCCGTCCCAAGCCCACCGCATCCGCCACCGAGGAGACCGCGGACGTGCTGAACCTCTCGGCGGCCCGCGGCCGGTCACGCCGGAGGCCCTCCCGGCCGTGACACGGCCGCACAACCATTGAGGCCCCCGCCGAAGCGGGGGCCTCAATGTGTCTAGGTTTCGGAAGGCAGCCTACCGCTTGATTCTCGGTGGAGCCAAGACAGACCCCGGCGCAGACAGTGTGCCGACTCCTCCGGCGCGGGCAAGCTCCGCCGGTCCCGGTCCCGGTCCCCGGCCACGACGGAGGACGGACGAGAGGGCCCGGGATTATCACGCCGTGATAGTGGCGAGGGGGCAGGTGATTATCACGTGTCCTGTCTCAGCGAAGTTAGTCGTCCATCCCTGCGCTGACCTGCGTGGACTGGTTCGGGTGAGACGCGGGGACTTGGTTCGTTGGGACAAATCTCGGCTCGCTAACGCAGCTGAGCGCTCCGATGCTGGTCGCCCGCCTGCTCCAAGGCGGCCTCGTAGGCGTGCAGGGCGGTGATGACTGTGGCGCGTTCCGCGGGGTCGAGGCCGCGCATGACGCGTTCCCAGGCGGAGGCGCTGCCAGAAAGCCATTCACTGATCGGTGCGGCGTAGGCGGGGGCGATGGCGATGATGCGGCGGCGGCGGTCGGCGGGATCGGCAGTGCGCTGCAGGACGCCCGGCCGTGACAGCTCGCTGACCATGAGGCTGACAGTCGTCGGGGCCACCTCCAGCCGAGCGGCTAGCTCGTTGATGCTGGTGGGACCGTCGTACTCCAGGTGGGCCAGCAGTGCGAGGTGTCGCGGTGCCAGGTCCAGGCCCTGGAGCGCCGGGGGTATGGGCAGGCGCTTGGCGCGGCCCACGAGCCGTGGCATGAGCAACAGCAGGGTGCGGACAGCCTCATCGACGGCTGGACCGCCCGATTCCGTGGACATCAGCGACCTCTTCCAGATACCTTTAAGAGCAAAGGCTTTGGATTCAAAGGGAACGAGGTCCACTATGCCGCATCTGACCGTCCACCTTCCAGAGAACAGGCTGGCCGGGAACGAACCCATGCTCGTCGCCGCACTGACCGACGCTGTCGTCGACGTCTATGGCGAATGGGCCCGCGATCTCGTAAGCGTCCGCCTGACCGGAGTCCCCGCAGGCCGTTTCGCGCAGGGTGGCAAGGCCGTGGACACAAATGCCTCGGTGATCTTGGGCGTCCGCGCTGGTGTCTTCGACCGCCCCGACGCCGCCCAGATCACCGCGCGCCTGGGCACCGCGCTCACCGACGCGATCACACGTGTCGTCGGTGATGACCTCCGCGCCGGCACCATGGTCGAACTCGTGCCGTCACCGCCAGAACGTACCTTCGTCGGCGGCGTCCTCACCGTGTGACCCCCGTCTGGGCCACCTCACAACCCGGCTGCACTCAGGCTCAGCAGCGGTAGTAGGGGTGGAACGGGCTCCACAGTGTTTCCGCGTCGGCTTCATCGGGTTGGCGCGGTGGCGGGATCGTTTCGCGAGGGAAGAACGCGTCGTAGATCCTCGGGCTTCGGTAGAAGGCGACGAACTTGTGGGTGGAGAAATGCTGCTCCACCCATTGGATCAGAGGGTCCTTGGGGGCGTAGCCGGGAAGGATGTTGCGGACGGTGATCTGCTCGACGAGCCAGGCGACGTGGCCGGTGGCGAGGACGCGGCGTTCCCGGGTAGGGCTCTGAGGCGTTCGCGGTGGGCCGCGGCGCGGCAAATACGGGAACACCACACCGGCTGGCACCGACTTCCGCACGAGGAGCTTGTCTTCTGCTGCAGATCCTGCCCGCAGTGTCCGTACTGTCCGTGGCCCACCGGGCTTCGTAGGAGGCTTGCCGGCAAGGCTCGGAACACCAGCGAAACGGGCGGTTGCGTTCGACGACGGTGCCGCAGCGGGCGCAGGGTGCTCTGTGGGCGGTGGGCCGGCGGGCGCCTTGGCGCGAGAGCGGGACGCGCTTCCGGCGGGCGGTCAGGGGGCAGCGGTCGGAACACCATCGTGCGGGTCGGCCCTTGACCCTCCGGGAGTGCAGGGGCTGGAAACAGTTGCCGCATCGCGTGTCGATCAGTGCTCGTTGCAGGTCAGTAAGGGGGCGTCCGGTGACCGCGGCCGGTTTCTCGACGAGGGGCGGGCCGGCGGAGCCGACCGCGCAGAGGTGGGAGCGCAGATCAGCGGGCGGGAGGTGGTTGGCGTGCGCCAGGCGCTGGATGTAGGAGTCGACGGTGTCGTCGTCGGCCGGGCGAACGTAGATCGGCAAGCGGGGAGGAGGGATATCGGTCATCGCTGCCTGACGGGCTTCCGGGTGGGACGGACGGACTCCGCTGCATGGTCCAGGGGGGATGGCGTCGAGGCCTTCCTTGGTGACGCGTTCCGTGCCGTTGAGGATCGCGTCGATCGCGGCTCCCCGGATGGCGTGGGACAGGGCGCCGATCATCCCGTCGGTGCGGTTGTGCAGGTAGCGGTCCAATTTGACCAGGCTGCGCGGTGGGTGGTCGTGCAGGATCAGAGTCTCTTCCATAGTCACGATCAGCCCTTTCCATTCGTCGCCGTAGGGGAACGGGCCGGTGGGGACGAGCGTGAAACGGCCCGCGATCTGAGCGCCTCGCGTGCCGACCAGCAGTTCACTGGTCTGCAAGTCGATCCCCGCATAGACGAAGGTGGCGGGGATGCGCTCGGAGAAGTACTTCAAGGTGTCGGAAACCTCGGCGCCGGCCTGGGGCCTCTGCGAGATGTTGTGGATCTCGTCGACGAGCACGAGACCCGTGCGGGTGTCGGTGCAGATCCCCACCACGGCCTCGATGATGTCGGTCATGTTCGACCGGGGACGGACCGGAAGCCCCAGGAACCGGGCGAACTCCGCCGCGACCATGCGGGCGGTCGCAGCGGGCGGAACCGTGATGTAGAGGACCGGGATGCGGTCGCCGGCGTTCGGGTGACGGGCCCGGTCGAGGAGTTCGTGGGCGCGGCCAAGTTGGGCGATGGCGCTGGTCTTACCCGTGCCCTGGAAGGCCCGAGACCACCAGGCCGCGCCGGGCGCTGATCGCGTGCCGGTTCAGCAGGGCCAGGCGACGGCCGCAGATCCGCGTCTTCTCGACGAACGACGTGGAGACCGCGAGCATCCGGGCGTGATGATCGAGGCGGTCCTCGTCGTAAAGGTCTTGCTCGGTCGGTGACAGCTGCCGCAGTTCATCCGAGAACAGCCGGGCCGGGTGCGGAGGCGGGCCGTCGACGAACTTCCGCCAGCCGACCAGAGTGGTCAGTTGCCGGTTCGCCTCGGCGTCGGCCTCCTGCACTGTCGTGGGCCCTGCCGCGGGGCAGGAGCGGGTCACGTGCGCCTCCAGGGGGTGGCGAGCGGGTCGAACAGGCCTAGCGGGATGACGTCGGCGAGCTCGGTGTCCGACTCGTCGACGACCACCGCCGATCCGTCCGCGCGACGCACGAAGTAGTCCGGGGCGTGCCGACGCTCCCGCTCGCCGTCATGCCAGTGCAGCCAGAACGGCTGCGAGCCGGTCCCCACCACGTTCGGATCGAAGTCCATCAGCAGCAGTCGGTCCCGCTCCAGCCACGACTCGAAGCCGACGTGCCGCCCGGTCGTCGCCGCCCAGTACCAGCCCGGGAAGTGACGCTCACCGCGCGACCAACGGAACGTCCGTACCGGATCGACGTCTTCGAACCGGCCCGTCACACAGTCCCGCAGCGGACGCCGACCGCGTCCGTGCGCTACGTCCACGTACGACAACTCGACGCACGGCCCCGCCTGATCCACACCAGCCGGTACAGCCATCCAGCACCCCCCAGCGCCCTCAACCGCGCGACTAGGTTCGCTGAGACAGAAGCCCGAACGACTCGGTTCGCTGAGAAAACGACTTGATTGAGTGAGACGCGTCACCGATCCCCGGCCACGACGGAGGACGGACGAGAGGGCCCGGGATTATCACGCCGTGATAGTGGCGAGGGGGGCAGGTGATTATCACGGCGTGATAATCCGGCCCGGCGACGGTGACCCGGACCGGACTATCACGCCGTGATAACCACCGGGCAGGACATCAGCACCGGGTGAAACCCCGTCAAACCCCGCAAGGTGCTTGCTTTTGCCATCCTCGGCGTCAGTATACTGACGCCATGGCCTCTCCCTACCCTGACGGAGACCGGGAAAAGGTAGCGTCCAAGCTGCCGCCGGCGCTCCAGCAATCACTCAAGGTCCGCGCCGCCGAGCTCAGTCTGGATATTCAGGAAGCCGTCGAGGCGGCCATCAACGGGTGGCGTGCCGGCTCCGCTGCCGCCACGGAAGTGGACACCTCCGGCGCCAGGTCGTTCTCCACCTGGCTCCCGCCGGGCCTGTACGAGCAGTTCAAGGAGACGTGCAGCGGCCGCGGCGTCTCGTACACGCAGGGGCTCGCCCAGTCGATCCGCGGCTGGCTCGACGCGAACCCGTCTCCCCGGCACGGCGTCCGCGGAACGGATCCCGAACGGAAGATCGTCGGCAACCAGAAGGGCGGTGTCGGCAAGACCGCCGTCTCCGCCGGCATCGGCCAGGCCTACGCCGAAGCGGGCAAGCGCGTCCTCATCGTCGACTTCGACCCTCAGGGACACCTCAGCGAACAGCTCGGGGTCCCCCAGATCGAGCCCGGTCACGACAGTCTCGTCTCGCACATGTGCGGCGAAGGCTCCGGTGACCTGCGCGACCTGGTCGTGGTGATAGAGGACCAGCGGTTCGAGAAGCGGCTGCACGTACTGCCCGCCTGCTTCGACGGCTTCCTCCTCGACGCGAAGATCGCCGTCGTGGCGACACAGAAGCGCGGCTTCCAGAAGGAGGCGGCCCTCGAACTGGCGCTGCGTCCCCTCGAGGCCGACTACGACGTCATCATCATCGACTGCCCGCCCAGCCTCGGGATCGCCATGGACGCCGCCCTGTACTACGGCCACCGACGCAGGGGGGAACCCGCCGGTGTCTCCGGCGTCGTCATCCCCGTCCTGGCCGAGGACTCGTCGGCCACGGCCTACGGCATGCTGGCCCAGCAGATCGAGGACCTCTGCCAGGACCTCTCCCTCGAGGTCGACTACCTCGGCCTGGTCGTGAACCTGTACGACTCCCGGCGCGGTTACGTCGCCACGTCCTCCTTGGACAACTGGAAGGCGCTCGGCGACCCGAAGGTCCTCGCCGTCATCGGTGATCTGAAGGAGCAGAGGGAAGCGGTCCGCAAGCGGATGCCGCTGCTGTCCTACGCCCCCTACAGCGACCAGGCGGAGGCCATGCGACAGGTGGCGAGGGGGGCGACCCGGTGAGCAAGGCCGACTCCCTGGGATCGGCACCCGCGTTCGGCGCGGCGCGCGGAGCCCGGTCCTCACGACGCAACCTCATCGACAGGACCATCGGAGGGGACGAGTCGACCGCGGCGGCCGTCACCGAGCTCCCGGTCACCCTCATCAGCGACAACCCGGACAACCCGCGCAATCACCTGCGCAACCTCGACGAGACGGTGCAGACCGTCCGCGAGGTCGGCATCGTCATCCCCATCGCCGTCGCCACGGTCGAGGCCTACCTGCGGAACCGGCCGGAGCGCGCCGGCGACCTCGACGACGGAGCGCAGTACATCGTCGTCGACGGCCACCGCCGTCTCGAGGCCGCCCGCCGCGTCGGGATGGCCACCATTCCGGTCCGGGTCGACAACGGCCGTGTCGCCACCGACGAGGCTCTCCTGGAGGCCGCGTTCGTCGCGAACTACCACCGCGACGACATGACCGACCTCGAAGAGGCCCACGCCCTGAAGACCCTGGTCGACTACTACGGGTCCCAGACCAAGGCGGCCAAGCGGCTGGGCATTCCGCAGAACACCATCTCCAGCAAGCTGTCGCTGCTCAAGCTCACCCCTGAGCTGCAGAAGGACCTGGTGACCGGGGAACGGAAGGTGGAGCACGTCCGCAACCTCGGCAAGCTGCCTCCCGAGGAGCAGAAGGCGAAGGCGGACGAACGGGCGGAGGCGGCCCGCAGGAAGGCGGAGGTCCGGTCGGGGAGGACCGTGGCCCGAACCGCGGACCCCGCCGATTATCACGGCGTGATAATTCCGGAGACGCCTGCCGCCTCGGCCGTCTCCCCGTCGCCACCGGCGCGGTCCGTTCCGGTCGTGCCGTCGGCCGGCGGTGAGCAGGGCGCCGGGTCCGTCCCGGAACCGCGGACCGGCACGGAGGAACCCGGGACGGCGCAGCCGGAAGGCGCGCGGCCCGGGCAGCCGAAGCGGCTCCCGTACGACGACGCCTTCTACTGCGTGCACCACCTCCACCGGAAGATGCAGCCGAAGACGTTCGTCCAGGGGGCCCGGGTGTGGATGGACCTTCTGCGAGAGAAGCACCCGGACGAGTACGAGGCCCTGCTCGCCGAGCTGGGATCCCGGTAGTCCTCGGTACGGAGCCACCCCGTCGGCCCCGGCCCCCCCCGTTGCACGGCGGGGGGACCGGGGCCGACGGGGTCAGGTCGTCGGTCGCTGGTCCGGCGGGATGATCAGGGTGGGCTCGAGGACGGTGCGGGGGGCGGGGGAGTCCTCCGGGACCGGGGCCAGGGGTGGGCGGTGGCCGCGTTGCTGGCGCCAGCCGGCCTGGGCGGCCACCACGGCCACGTAGGGGATGACGACCGAGCCGACGAGGGCGCTGACGGCCACGACGGGCCAGCGGGTCCAGGTGAGGGCCATCAGGACGACGCAGGCGGTGCGGATCAGCATGGCGGTGAGGTAGCGGCGTTCACGGCCTCGCAGGTCCTGGGTCAGCCCGGTGCGGACCCGGGTGATGGACTCGGGGCGAGGGACGTCCCGGTGCCATGGGCTCGTGCTCATCGGGCCTCCGTTCGTCGTACGCGAAACGGCTGCGCGGGTGACCCGTCCCTGGTCACCCGCGCAGCCGTGCGGGTCGGCCCTCTGCGATGCGCCGCCGGGTCAGTGCACGTCCTGGCCCTGCTCCAGCTGCCCGGCGGTGTGCTCGTCGTGTCCGGTGTGCTGGGCGTGGGCCAGTTCCTCGCGGGTCGGCTTCGCGATCTGGCCGCCGTAGAGCCAGCGGCTGAGGCGGTGGCGCAGGACCTCCTTGCGGTGGTCGGGGTTGGGTACGCCGTTGTGCTCGGGCACGGGCGCCGGCAGGGGCCGGTAGTCCTGCTTGGACAGCAGCGCGTACTGCGTGCCGCGGTCGAGGGGCTCGTGCACCTCGACGAACTCGCCGTGCGGGAGCCTGCGGATCCTGCCGGTCTCGCGGCCGTGCAGGAGCTTGTCGCGGTCGCGTCGCTGGAGGCCGAGGCAGATCCGGCGGGTGACGACGTAGGTCAGTACGGGGACGACGAAGAAGCCGATGCGCACCGTCCAGGTGACGGCGTTGAGGGAGAGGTGGAAGCGCTCGGCCAGGACGTCGTTGGCGCCGCCGAAGAACAGCACGAGGTAGAGGGCGATGAAGGCGCAGCCGAACGCGGTCCTGGTGGGGTGGTCGCGCGGTCGGTCGAGGAGGTGGTGCTCCTCGGTGTCCTTGGTGACCCAGGCCTCGAGGAAGGGCCACAGGGCGAGGACGGTGGCCATCAGGGTGGGCACGACGACGGCCGGGATCAGGACGCCGAGGTTGACGGTGTGGCCCCACAGGACGAACTCCCAGGGCGGCATGGCGCGCAGGGCGCCCTCGAGGAAGCCCATGTACCAGTCGGGCTGCGACCCCTGGGAGATCTGGTCGGCACGGTAGGGGCCGTAGGTCCACACGGGGTTGATCTGAGCGATGCCGGCGGTCAGGGCGAGGACGCCGGTGACCAGGAAGAAGAAGCCGCCCGCCTTGGCCGCGTAGTTCGGCATCAGGGGCTGGCCGACGACGTTCTTCTCGGTGCGGCCGGGGCCCCGGAACTGGGTGTGCTTGTGGTAGAAGACCAGGATCAGGTGGACGGTGACCAGGGCCACCATGATTCCGGGCAGCAGCAGGATGTGAAGGCCGTAGAACCGCTGGATCACGTCGTGGCCGGGGAACTCGCCGCCGAAGAGGAACATCGCCAGGTAGGTGCCGACCACCGGGATGGCGAGGGTGACACCTTCGGCGATGCGCAGGCCGGTACCGGAGAGCAGGTCGTCGGGCAGCGAGTAGCCGAGGAAGCCCTCGAGGATGACCAGCACCAGGATCACGAAGCCGATCAGCCAGTTCATCTCGCGCGGCTTGCGGAACGAGCCGGTGAAGAAGTGGCGCATCGTGTGCACGCACAGGGCGGCGATCATGGTGAGGGCCGACCAGTGGTGCAGCTGGCGGACGAGCAGACCGCCGCGCACGTCGAAGCTGATGTCGAGGGTGGAGGCGTACGCCTGTGACATCGGGATGCCGTGCATCGGGGCGTAGGAGCCCTCGTAGACGGTCTCGGCCATGCTCGGGTCGAAGAAGAGGGTGAGCCAGACGCCGGTGAGCAGCAGCACGACGAAGCTGTAGAGGGCGATCTCGCCGACCATGAACGACCAGTGGTCGGGGAACACCTTGCGGATCAGGCTGTGGAAGCTGTAGATCCCGAGCCGCCCGTCCGCCCAGTCCGCGATGCGGGCGCCTTTGGACGTCTCGGTGCGCGCACCCGGTGGCGCCGTCTCGGTCGTGCTCATCTGCGCGCACCCTCCCCTCGCCGCTCGGCCGTCACTGGCACACCCGGTCCGGCCGGTGAGCGGTCGGTGGTCGGATCGGCCTGCTGCGGCGCAAGCGGGCCCGTGCCTTGGAGCAGCTGGAACGTTATCCGCGCGCGGTGGCGGCGAACAAGCGCTCTCAAGTCGGATTGGTGTGCCAACTCAAGCCATTCTCAAGCGGGTTGCGTGGGAGGAAGGGGCTGCCGGGCCGGGCCGGCGGGGAGGCCGGCCGCGAGGGGAGCGGCGGGGCGGGGGCGGCGGACGCCGTGGGAGGTGGCGGGCGGAGCCGCGGGCGTCACCGCGAGAGCCGTCGGGGCGGGGCCGTGCGGGCCGCGCAGCGCGGCCCGCAGCACCCGCGGCCGCAGTGCCGTGGCGGGGGACGCGTCCGTCTTCAGGAGGTGGAGCAGCGCTGTCGCCGCGTGCGGGTCGTCGGTCGCGGCCGCCGCGATCCGGGCGTGGTAGCGCCGGCCGAGGCGGGCGCCGACGCCGGGGTCCTGGTCGTTCTTCGCCGTCCGTGCGGCGCGGGTGCTGGTCCGCCAGGCGGGGGCCAGGCGGTGGGCGAGGGCCCGGCGCAGCCGGTAGCCGAGGCCGACGGCCGTGCCGTGGTCGGCCAGCATGTGGCCGAGGACGAGGGCGGACTGCACCGCGGCGGTCATGCCCTGGCCGTGGGCCGGGTCGAAGGCGGCGAAGGCGTCGCCGAGGACGAGGAACTGGTCGGGCCAGCGCCGCAGTTTCTCGTAGTGCCGCCAGCGGTTCTCGGTGGTGCGGCAGACGTAGACCGGGCCGAGCGGGGTGGCGGCCCGCAGGACGTCGTGCAGCAGGGGGTGGCGCAGGCCGCGCGCGGCGTGCAGCAGTTCCGCGTGGCCGGTGGGCGCGCTGCCGCCGGCGCCGGTGTTGACCGACACCGACCAGCGGCCGCCCTCCAGGGGGTTGAGCACGCCCTGGGCCGAGTCGCCGGGCGAGGGCATCAGCAGCAGGCTCTTCCAGTCGGCGACATGGCCGACGGGCGGGGTGAACAAGGCGGTGGCGACGGTGGTGCCGGCGTCGACCACGGTCTCGCGGGGAGGGGCGTAGCCGAGTTCGGCGAGCCACTGGGGGGCGCGCGAGCCGCGTCCGGTGGCGTCCACCACGAAGTCGGCGCGGATCAGGCGGCGGGGGCCCCATCCGTCGGGCGCCTTGCGGTCGCGCCGGCGTGTCCACACGCCGGTGACGGTGTCGTGGGGGCCGGGCTGGAGCGCGACCGCCTCGTGCTCGCTCAGGAGGGTCACCCTGGGATCGGCGAGCAGCCGGTCCCGGGTCACCGCGTCGATCAGGTCGCGGCTCGCGCTGAGCATCGACAGACCGGAGCCGACGCGGGGCAGCCAGCCGCTCGGGCCGAGCAGCAGCATGTCCTCGGGCATGCGGACGTGCACCGCTCCGGCGTCGGTGAGGTCCTGGACTATGCCGGGGAACAACTGTTCCAGGCCCTGCTGGGCGGCTTTCATGAGGCTGTGCGTGTGCCGCGCCTGGGGCAGGCCCCGGCGGCGGCCGGGTCCGCGCGGGACCCAGTCGCGTTCGACGACGGTGACCCGGTCCATGAAGCCGGCCAGGGCGCGCGCCGCGGTGAGCCCGGCGAGGGACGAGCCGAGGACCACGGCGTGGCCGTGACCGCCGCCCCCTGCCGCGGACCCGGCGGCATGTGCGTGCACACTCACTCGGTTGCCCCCTCCGTGTGGGTTGTTCTTGCATGATGCGGGCAACGGCGGTTCCCACAACGGGGATCGGCCGGCGGGGAGCGATGGCTCGAGAGTTCGTCGACGGGGCCGCGAGGGGAATTCGAGCGGCTCTCGCGTGCGCGGCGGAAGATGCCGTGTCCTCGCGCCGCGCGGCGGGTCGTGCCTCCCGGCCCTCTCAGGCGCGGACGGTCTTGAGGGCGCGGGCCCAGGACTCCAGCTGGTCGAACAGGACGGGCGCGGACTCGTCGTGCTGCTCGCCCGGCTTGAACAGGGACCAGTTCTCGAAGTCGGTGAACATCGAGAAGGACAGCTGCTGGCGGACGTGCGCCAGGCGCAGTTCGCTGGCGATGGCACGCAGGTGCTCGATGGCGCGGGCGCCGCCGAGGGTGCCGTAGGAGACGAAGGCGGCGGCCTTGTCGGCCCACTCCTGGTGCAGGTAGTCGATGGCGTTCTTCAGCGCGGCCGGGACGGAGTGGTTGTACTCCGGGGTGACGAAGACGTACCCGTCGTAGGCGGCGATCGTCGCGGCCCAGGCCTTGGTGTGCTCGTTGCGGTACTGGTGGCGGGCGGCCGGGACGGGCTCGTCCAGCAGCGGCAGCGGGTGGTCGGCGAGGTCGACGAGTTCGTACTCGGCGGCGGTGCGGGCGCCGGCCCGGTCCATGACCCAGTCGGCGACGGCCTTGCCGTTGCGGCCGGGGCGGGTGCTGCCGAGGATGACGGCGATCTTCAGGTCGCTCACGGGGGGCTCCTTCGTGGGGCGCTCGGGCGGTGGCAACGTGCGCTCGGGGCGCTCAGGCGTTCTGCCCGGCCCCGGACGTGCCGGCGTCGTCGGCCTTGTCGTAGAAGCCGTCCTCGTGGATGGGCTGGATCTCGACCGGCCGGTCGTTGGCCTTGAGCCACTCCTCGCGCAGGCGGGCGGCCTCGTCGTCGGCCTGCGCGGCGGGGACCAGGCGGCCGTCGGGGGTCAGGCGCATCGGCCGTTCGCCCGCCGGGCGCCAGTCGAACCGGGCGGCGATCTTGAAGAGGTCCTCCTGGGTGAGCGGGCCGCCGTTGTCCTTCTCGGCCTGCAGCGCGGTGGGGTGGTAGTCCTCGTAGCCGCCGGGCATGTGCAGGGTCAGGAAGTGCGCGCCCTCGCCGGGAGGGGTGGCCCAGGTGTGCCGGGTGCCGACGGTGATGTGGGCCATGGCGCTCGGGCCGAGTTCGACGACCTCGTCGTCGACCTGGACGATCAGCCTGCCGGAGACGACGAAGTAGGTCTCCGTGGACTCCGCGTGCGTGTGCAGCGGCGGGCCGGACCAGGCCGGTCCCTGGCGGGTCTCCACCAGCGAAGCCGCCCCGTCCGTCATCTTGCTCGACAGCACGATCTCGAATCCGCGGCGGCCCTCGGGCCGGTCACCGGGGTGGATGATGTACGTCATGGAGTCCTCTCTCGGATCGCCTCGCACGGCGTCTTCGATCTAACCCGCGGCCCGGGTGTCCGACTGCGGCCGCGAGGACGCGGTTGAACAGGGCGGCCTGCCGTTACGGTCCGCGCGCACGGGGGGCCCGGCCGTGCGGGCCACGCGGGCGCCGGACGCGGGCGCGGGGCGGCCCGGGCGGGGCCGCGTGCGCGGGGTTGTGCCTGGTGGCGCGGTGGTGCGCGGGTGCGGGACCGGGGTGCGGGCCGTGCCGGGGGACCGGTGGCCGCGGGGGACCGGTGGCCGCCCGGGCTCCGGTGGGGCCCGGCGCGGCCCGGGGCGGTCACGGGGGAGGCTGCGGCGGGGCGCGGGCCGTACTGCGGCGGACGGCAGGCCGGGCTCCGGCGGGAGTGCGGGCGCACTGGGGCGGGGCTCCAGCGGATCTATGGCGCTTCTCCGCCGCCTCGCCCGAAGGTTGCGTGGACGGCCTGTGACCGCCGACCACTCAAGGAGGCCCGCCATGTGGCGTCTGTTGCGCCCTCGCCGTGTGCTGCGTGAGATCTACCGTTGCCTGGTGGTGTACGGCACCGTCCACACGGGTCAGGATCCGGGAGCCACGGTCGGGGCACTGCGGGACGCCACCCCCGGGAAGCCGGTGGGCCCGTTGCGGGGACCGGGGCCTGGCCATCCGGAACAGGTGCGCGGGGACGTTCCGCTCACGGCGCTGGAACGGTCCCTGGCACAGGAGCTGGAAGCGCGCTGAGCGGCCCGCCGTACGCGGCGCCGGTGCCGTGGAACGCCGCTGCCGGGACCCCCTTCCAGGGGGTCCCGGCAGCGGCGTTCGGGGTGACGGTCAGGCGGCCACGCGCTCGGCGAGGAACTCCTCCCAGGTGCGCTTGCCCACGTCGTTGCCCTTCAGGGCGAGGTTCTGGCCCGCGCGGTAGGCCTTGCCGGCCTTGCCGGGCATGCGCACGGGCAGCATCGGGCGGCGCTTGCCCTGTGCGGCCAGGTAGCTGCGCAGCAGGTCGCCGAGCGGGTAGACCTTCGGCCCGGCCAGGTCGGGCACGCGGCCGGCCGGCTCGCCGAGGGTCAGCTCGACCAGGCGGGCCGCCACCTCGCGGGAGTCGACCGGCTGGAACTGCAGGCCGCCGGGGGCGGGGACGACGGGCATCTTGGCCATCTTCTGCGCCATCATCCACACGATGTCGTGGAACTGGGCGGCGCGCAGCATGGACCAGGGGATGCCGGAGTCGATGATGATCCTCTCCGCTTCGAGCTGGGTCTTGAACCAGCCCAGCGGCATCGTGTCGGTGCCGATGACGGAGATGTAGACGATGTGGCGGACGCCGGCCTTCTTCGCGGCGTCCACCAGGGTGCGGGCCACCTTGTCGTCGCCCTTGTTGCTGCCGGCGAGGTGCAGCACCGTCTCCACGCCGCGCAGGGCGGCGTCGATGCCTTCACCGGTCATCAGGTCGACGGCGAAGTACTCGATGCCGTTGGCGGACTCGCGGGGCTTGCGGGCGAGGATGCGTACGTCGTGGCCCGCCTGCTGCAGCAGCGGCACCACATGGCCTCCCAGGGTGCCTGTGCCACCGGTGACCAGAATAGGTGCGGTCATCGCTCCTTTGTCTCCTCTTCGCTCTGGGGTCGGGGGTTTCCTGGCGGGTTCGGGGGATCGTCCGGTGTCAGACGCCCGCGGTGACGCGGGCCGGGCCGAACCAGCTCTCCAGGGCTGCGGTCAGGCCGGCACCGCCCGGCCCCGTCCAGGCGACGTAGCCGTCGGGCCGCACCAGCGCGGCGGCCGGCGGCGTCGGCGGCACGCCCGGGGTGTCGGCGGGCGCCCAGGTGCCGGTGACGACGTCGACGCGGTCGGACCAGGCGGCCGCCCGGTGCTGCGGTCCGTCGGTGCCGTCGATGCCGTCGGTGACGATGAGGACGCCCCGGCCCGGACGCAGCAGCTCCGCGACGCGGGTGCGGCTGCCGTCGGGCAGGTCGAGGGCGTGGTCGGGAGACAGCCGGCGACCCAGCAGGGGGTGGTCGCCGGGGCAGGTGTCGTAGCGGACCCCGAGACCGCTGACCATGCCGGCGAAGTGCTCCGCGGCGCTCTTGTCCTCCATCAGTTCGCGCATGACGGCGCGCAGCGGGTCCATCTCCTCGCCGCTGAGGTAGAGGGCGGTGGCGGCATGGGTGTTGCGCAGCAGCTGTTCGCCGAGGGGGTGGCGCTCGGCGTGGTAGGTGTCGAGGAGGCTCTCGGGAGCGCGGCCGGTGGCCACCGCGGCGAGCTTCCAGCCGAGGTTGACCGCGTCCTGGATGCCGGTGCTCAGGCCCCAGCCGGCCAGCGGCGGGGTGGCGTGGGCGGCGTCCCCGGCGAGCAGGACGCGGCCGCGCCGGTAGGTGGTGGCCAGGCCCGCGCCGTTGCCGAAGGCGGCCATCCAGCGGGCGCTGCCGTGGTGGATGGACTCGCCGGTCATGCGCTGCCAGGCGTCGGCGACGTCGGTGAAGGTCAGCGTGGCGGTGTCGGGGTGGGGCGGCAGGCTGCGGTCGTGGATGAGGACGCGGTGGTAGCCGTCGCCGAGGCTGACGCACAGGACCATGCTGCCGCCGGGGACGTGCTCGCCGGTGGGCCGGGGGCGCGGTTCGATGCCCTTCACGTCGGCCATGTACATCCCGCGGGTGGACTCCCAGCCGGGGGCGGGGATGCCGGCCAGGGTGCGGATCGTGCTGTCGGGGCCGTCGCAGCCGACGAGGTAGGCGGCCGTGTCCCGGTGGCGGCCGTCGGGGCCGTCGAGGACCAGCTCGACGCCGTCGGCGGTCTCGGTGAAGGCGACGGCCTCGTGGCCGCGCCGGACGGTGACGCCCAGTTCGCCCAGCCAGTCGGTGAGCATCTCTTCGGTGCGCGACTGGGGCAGGCCGAGCACCCCGTGGTGGCTCTCGTCGAGCATGCTCAGGTCGAAGCCGACACCGCCGAAGTGGCCGCGCTGGCCGCGGCGGAACTCGCCCAGACGGGTGAGCAGGCCGCGCTGGTCGAAGATCTCGGCGACGCGCTTGGTGAAACCGAGGGCCCGGGATTCCCCGGACGGCGCGGGCAGTCTGTCGTAGACGGTGACGTCCGCGCCGCCGAGCCTGAGTTCACCCGCGAGCATGAGACCCACGGGACCGGCGCCGACCACTATGACGCGAGTTTCCACTATCCGCTCTCCCTTTGCAGCGTCGAAGACACATATCCGCCCACGACGTCGAGCGCCGATGTGACAGCCATCATGGCACGACTGCCACACGCGAAATAGTCGCGCCAGCGGACTACGGCAGCCTTGCTCGTCCGGATCGAGTGCTCGGGGACTTTTTCCCGAGCACTCCTCGAGCGATCCTCAAGCGAAATTCAAGCGGACTTCGACTGGAATTCGAGAACCGGCTCGGGAGGCGGGACGGGGGCCTCCCAGTCGATGCGGTGGGTGAACTGCCAGTCCAGGGGTTCGGGCTTGAGGTCGCGCGCCGGGCGCGCGAGCGGGCTGGCCTTGCTGGCGTTGGTGCGGGCGGCGAGGGCGATGATCCGCTCCACGCGGGCCCGCCGCAGCCCCTCGTACGCCGTGAACGCCTGGTCGTGGGGCAGGTCGCGCAGGCAGCGCGCCAGTTGTACGGAGCTCTCCACGGCCTGGGAGGCGCCCTGCCCGGAGCTGGGGGAGGCCGCGTGCACGGCGTCGCCGACCAGCACCATCCGGCCGCGGCTCCAGGTCGGCACCGGCGGCATGGTCTCCAGCGGGCCGGTGATCAGCAGGTCGGCGGCCTCGGTGCGGGCCAGCAGGTCCGCGGCGGGCGCGCAGTGGCCGGCGAACGCCTCGCGCAGGCGCTCCAGCCACTGCTCCGGCGGGGTCTGCCGGGCCTCGGCCAGCGTCAGCGGCTCGGGGTGCGGCAGGTTGACGAACCAGCCGCCGGAGCCGTCGGCGTGCACCAGATGGCCGAAGGAGCCGGCGGGACCGTAGCTGACGTGCAGCCTGCCTTCGGTGCCGGGCAGTCCCGTGTCGGCCAGCGGGGCGGCGAAACCGAGCAGACCGGCGTACTGCGGGCGGGGGGCGGCCGGGTCGATGAGGGTGCGCACCGTGGAGCGGATGCCGTCCGTGCCGATCAGGATGTCGGCGCTCTCCTCGGTGCCGTCGTCGAAGCGGGCGGTGACGCCGTCACCGGTGTCCTCGGCGTGCACCAGCCGCTTGCCGTGCCGGGTGCGGACACCGCGGCGGGTGGCCTCGTCGTACAGCGCCCGGTACAGCTCCCCGCGCCAGACGAAGCGGGAGGGCGGCAGATCGGCCGGAAGGGTGATCTCGCCGAGCAGCTCGCCGTCCGCGCTGTGCAGGACGGTGCCGCGCATGGGGGTGCCGACCCGGCGGACGACGTCGCCGACGCCGATCGTGTCGAGGGCGTTGACCCCGTTGGGGGCCAGGCTCAGGCCGCCGCCGATGCCGTCGGCGGTGACGTGGTACGCCTCGTGGACACGGGCCTCGATGCCTGCGCGCTGGAGCGCCATGGCCGTGGTCGAGCCGGCGATGCCACCGCCGATGACCAGTGCGGTGCGGATGTGGGAGGTCATAACTCCTGCCTCGGTCGGGGGCCGCCGGCCGGCCGCGGGGCGTGCGGACGGCTTCCGCAGCGGCCGTGTACGGGCGTCGGCTCGGGATTCTTCGACCTGCGCCGGCTGATCGCGGGAAGGTTTCCTGGCCTGGCCGACTTATCCGGCGAGGGTAATTCAGCGGGTGCCTTCCGACAACACTCGAAAGATTTGCGGTGTTCGACTGCGGAATATCGAGGTTGAACAGTCGGGCGTTCAACTGTCCGCGTTTCCCGCATTGACCGCCGCCGAAATCGGCGACTACTTTCCCGGACGGAAAAGCTGGCAGGAATGTGTCCCTGGGGGAGTGTGTGATGCACAAGGTCGTATCGCGGGACGGCACCACCATCGCCTACGAGAAGGCCGGCGAGGGCCCCCCGGTCGTGCTGCTCGGTGGCGGTTTCCGCGACCACACGGCCTTCGACACGCTCGTCCCGCACCTGGCTCCCCACTGCACCGTGTACGCCTACGACCGGCGTGGGCGCGGCCAGAGCGGGGACTCCCCCCACTACGCGGTCGAGCGGGAGATCGAGGACCTCCAGGCGGTCATCGACGAGGCGGGCGGCCGGGCGGCGGTGTTCGGCGGCTCCAGCGGGGCGATCCTGGCGCTGGAGGCGGCCCTCGCCGGGGCGACGATCGACAGGCTGGCCCTGCTGGAACCGCCCTACCGGGTCCCGGGTTTCCGCACGCCCCCCGCCGGTTTCGCCGAGCACCTGGACGCGCTGCTCGCCGAGGGGCGGCGCGGTGAGGCCGTCGAGTACTTCCTCGGCGAGCACGTGGGCTTCCCGCCGGAGTGGATCAAGGAGTGGAAGGACAGCCCGCTGTGGCCGTCCAACGAGGCGCTGGCGCACACCCTGCCCTACGACACCGCGGTGATGGGCGACGGCCGGGTGCCGGTGGAGCGGATGGCCGGGCTGCGGGTGGAGACGCTGGTCGTCAACAGCGACCACACCGGTGACTGGCTGCTCGCGGCGGCCGAGGCGACCGCGGCGGCCCTGCCGAACGGGCGCGGACTGGAGCTGCCCGGCGTGTGGCACCGGGTGCTGCCGGAGGTGCTCGGGCCGGTCCTGGTGGAGTTCTTCACCGCCTGAGACCGGCCGGCGCGCGGGCGGTGCGCACGGCGCCCCCTGCCGGGGCCGCGACGGGGAGACCCGGGCGGCCCCGGTGGGGGGCTCGTCGTGTGTGCGGCCGGCGGACGGGCCCCCGCGCCCCTCGGGCCGCCTCCCGGTGGAGGCCCGACGGGCCTGCCCGTCCCCGGCCGGAGAGGGGCCGGCCGGGGCCCGGGCGGCGGGGCGAGGTCACCAGGGGCCCGGGCGGTGGGGCGAGGTCACCAGGGGACCGGGCCCGACTCGTCCTGGGAGGTGCCCGTGGGGCCGTCGGGGGGGAGCAGGGCGAGGCGCACGGCCGTCACGGCTCCCTGCTCGACCGTCTGGTGGCCGCGGTGGCCGTTCATGTCGGTGGCGGTGAAGCCGGGATTGGCCGCGTTGACCTTGATCGGGGTGTCGCGCAGTTCCCTGGCGTAGGCGAGGGTGAGGGCGTTCAGGGCCGTCTTGGAGGACTGGTAGGTGACCAGGTTGTAGTCGCCGAACCCGCCGGAGAGGTCCGCGTTGAGGGTCAGGGAGCCCACGGCCGAGGACATGTTGACGATGCGTCCGGCCGGGGAGCGGCGCAGCAGGGGCAGCATCGCGTTGGTCACCGTCAGCACGCCGAAGACGTTGGTCTCGTACACCTCGCGCAGCTGCTCGGCGGTGGCCGCGCTGGGCGGACCGTGGAACGTGCCGTTGATGCCCGCGTTGTTGACCAGGACGTCCAGACGGCCGTACCGCTCGTCGATGACGGCGGCCGCGTCCGCGACACCGGCGGGGTCGGTCACGTCCAGCGGCAGCGGGTGCGCGTCGAGCCCCCCGGCGGCGAGCTCCTCGGCGGCGAGCTCGCCGCGCCGCGCGTCGCGGGCGCCGACCAGCACGGTCGCCCCCCGCGCGCCCAGCTGACGGGCGACCTCACGGCCCAGGCCCTTGTTGGCGCCGGTGACCAGGGCGACCAGGCCGCCCTCGGGCAGGCCGGTCATGCCGCCGTCACCGCCTCGCCGAACCAGTGGGCGAGCGCGTCCGTCAGACCCTCGGCGCCGCGCCCGTCACCGGCCCAGGCGACGTATCCGTCGGGACGCACCAGCAGGGCGGCGGCGCCCTCGAACGGGTCGTCGGTGCCGGTCGTGTGCGGGGAGGCGGTCACGACGTCGACCCGGTCCTGCCAGGGGGCGGCGGCCCGGCGCACCCGGGCGTCGTCCGTCAGGTCGAGCAGCACTCCGCGCGCGGAGTGCAGCAGCTGTGCGGCCGTGCTCTTCACGCCCGCCTCGTCGACCAGTTCGGCGTTCGGCAGCCGCAGGCCCAGCAGCGGGTGGTCCGGTGCCGTCATGGCGTACCGGATGTCCAGGCCGGTGACCATGCCGATGAGGTGCCGGCGGACCTCGGGCAGCTCCATCAGCTCGGCGAACAGCTCCCGCATCGGCTGCATGTGCTCGCCGGTGACGTACAGGCTGCGCTGGGTGAGGGTGTTGACCAGGACGCGGGCGCCCACCGGGTGCCGCTCGTCGTGGTAGGTGTCGAGCAGGTGCCCGGGGGCCCGGCCCTTGACCGCCAGCGCCAGCTTCCAGCCCAGGTTGACCGCGTCCTGCACGCCCGCGCTCATGCCCTGCCCGCCGATGGGCAGATGGATGTGCGCGGCGTCGCCGGCCAGGAACACCCGCCCGCTGCGGTACCGGCTCGCCTGCCGGGTGGCGTCGGTGAACTTGCCGATCCAGCGCGGGGTGCCGCCGCGGATGTCCTCGCCGGTCAGCCGCTGCCAGGCGTCGGCGACCTCCTCGAAGGAGGGCGGGGCGTCGCCCTTGCGGGGGACGACGCCGGCGTCGTAGTAGGTGACGCGGAAGATGTCCGGGCCCTGCTGGAAGGCGAGCACCATGCCGCCGGGCACCCGCTCGCCGTTGGGCCGCGGCCGCACCCCGGTCACCCCGGTCACCTCGGCGAACGCCATCTCGAGGGTGGCGTCGTGGCCGGGGAAGCCGATGCCCGCCCTCTTGCGGACGGTGCTGCGGCCGCCGTCGCAGCCCACCAGGTAGGCGGCGCGCAGCCGCGCCGGGCCGTCGGGGCCGGTCACCGTCACCTCGACGCCGTCGTCGCGGTCGGCGAGGCCGGTCACCTCCCAGCCCCGGCGCACGTCGACGCCCAGCTCCCCGGCCCACTCGCCGAGGACGGCGACGGTCAGCGACTGCGGCACGCCCTTGGCGCCGTAGGAACCGCCCGGCACCTCCCGGTAGTCCAGCGGGACGCCGCCGAAGTGGCCGATGGGGATGGTGTCGAAGTCACCGAAGCGGGGCAGCAGCCCGCGCTGGTCGAAGGTCTCGATGGTGCGTGCCGTGAAGCCGAGGGCGCGGGACTGGTCGGTCGGCTCCGTCGACTTCTCCAGTACGACGCACCCGACGCCGGCCAGCCGCAGTTCGCACGCCAGCATCAGTCCGACGGGACCGGCTCCCACCACGATGACGTCGGTGTCCACGGCATCGGTGTCCATGGCGCCGGTCTCCCCGGCGTCGGTGTCCATGCGGCTCATGTCGCTCCCAGGTGAGGATCGGGTGGGGTGGCCCGGACGCCGGTCAGCGCCCGGTCGACCAGGGCGCCCGCCGCGCCGGTGTAACCGGCCGGGTCCAGCAGGGCGGCGGCCTCCGGGGGGTCCAGTACGCCCCGCAGCTGCGGCAGTCCGGCGAGGACGTCGGCGAGCGGCCGGGAGGTCTCGGCGGCCAGCAGCGACGCCCGCGTCAGCAGGTCCCGGGCGGCCGCGGGGCCCAGCCGCGGGGCCAGGGCGGCGCTGACGCGCTCGGAGGCGATCCGGCCGCCGGTCGCCTCGAGGTTGGTGCGCATCCGGTCCGGGTGGACGGTGAGGCCGCGGACCAGCTCCACCGCGGTGTGGGTGGCGCCGCCGGTCAGCCGCAGGCACTCGCGCAGCGGCTGCCACTCGCTGTGCCACACGCCCGCCGACCGCTCGTCCTCGGTCACCAGGCACTGCGTCAGGACCGCGGACAGCGCCGGGACCTGGAGGGCGGCGGAGCGGATCAGCGTCGCCAGGACGGGGTTGCGTTTGTGCGGCATCGCGGAGGACGCGCCGCGGCCCGCCGCCTGGGGTTCGGTGACCTCGCCGACCTCGGTGCGGGCCAGCACCAGCACATCGGCCGCGATCTTGCCGAGGGCGCCCGCGGTGTGCGCGAGGGCGGCCCCCAGGTCGGCGACCGGGGTGCGCAGGGCGTGCCAGGGCAGCACGGGGACCGCCAGGCCGGTCTGGGCGGCGTAGGCGGCGGTGAGGTCGTCGACGACCTCGGCGGCGTCCGCGTCCCGGCCGGCGTGGGCGAGATAGCCCGCCAGGGTGCCGGCCGCGCCGCCCAGGGAGACCGGGAGACGGCCGGCGACCTGCTCCAGGCGCTCGGCGGCCTCCAGCACGAGCTGCCGCCAGCCCGCCGCCTTGAGCCCGAACGTGGTCGGTACGGCGTGCAGGGCGAGGGTGCGGCCGGCCATCACCGTGTCCCGGTGCTCCGCGGCCAGTGCGGCGAGCGCGCCGGCGGTGTGGTGCAGGTCGGCGACGATCAGGCGCAGCGCGCGCCGGGCGACGAGCATCGCACCGGTGTCGAACACGTCCTGGCTGGTGGAGCCCCGGTGGACGTACTCGACGGCCGCGGGGGCGTCGGCGGCCACCACCGCCGTCAGCGCCCGGACCAGGCCGACGACCGGGTTGGCCGTCTCGCGTGCGGCCAGGGCCAGGTGCCGCAGGTCCAGACGCTCGGCGCGGGCCGCGGCGGTGATCGCGGCGGCCGCCGGGGCGGGAACGGTGCCGCAGTGCGCCTGGGCGCGGGCCAGGGCCGCCTCGGCGTCCAGCATCGCCTGCAGCCAGGCCGTGTCGCCCACCGCCGCCTCCACGGGGGTGCCCGCCCTGACCGGGGAGAGCAGGCCGCTGTCCGGGTCGGGGGCGGGGCGGGCGTCCGTGCCGTCGTGACGGGTGGCGTCCGTGCCGTCGTGACGGGTGGTGTCCGCGCCGTCGTGGCGGGCGGCGTCCGCGCCGTCGTGACGGGTGGCGTCCGCGCCGTCGTGACGGGTGGCGTCCGTGTCGCCGTGGCGGGTGGTGTCCGTGCCGTCGTGGCCGGTGGTCGTCATGCCGCCGCCTTCGTGGTCCCGCCGCCCAGCGGTGCCCGGCGCGCCCGTACGGCCGTGCGGTCCCCGGTGGCGGCCGGCGCGGGCAGTTCCAGTACGGCCGCGGCGATCGCGTCGGAGTCCTCCAGCGTCACCGAGCCGACGCCCGGCCGGATGCCCGCCGCGGTCACCCAGTGCACGGACTCGGTGGGCACGCCGTGGGCGAAGCGCCGCGGGTGCGGATCCCCCTGCGCGTCGAGCAGGTGGTAGGGCCGCCCGGTGACGTCCAGGCCGCCGGTCTCGTACGGGACGCCGTCTCGGGCCGGGACCCGGAAGGGGCGGCACTGCCCGGTGCGCAGCAGATGGGCCAGCAGCGGGTCCGCGGTGCGCCGCAGGTCGATCTCCGGCAGCCGGCTGTCGATCAGCGTGGTGGCCCGGACCAGCACGCCCGGGATGTCGCTGGTGCCGACGAAGCGGCCCCGCTCCGCGTCGGTGCCGGCCCGCGTCCCGGGGCCGAGGACCTCCAGCACCCCCGCGTCCATCAGCGCGGCCATCTCCTCGATGCGGGAGGCGGGCGGGCCGATGGACAGATAGGCGTTGAGCGGCGTGTACCAGCCGTCCAGGTCCTCCCGGTGGGAGTCGGCGTCCAGGCCGCCGTGCTCGACGGCCAGGCGCACCTCGTTGCGCAGGTCCCGCAGCACGTCCAGGGCGGCCTTGAGCGGGCCGGAGACATTGCCCCGGCGGGCCTGGCGCACGTCCTCGTCGAGGTGGCCGCGCAGCCAGGACCGGAAGGCCGCCAGGTCGGGGAAGGACCGGTCCCCGTAGGGGCGGGCCACCAGGTCCCAGTCCCAGCGCTCGGCCGCGTCGATCCCGGCCGCCCGCAACAGCTCCTCCCGCTGCGGGCCGGGCTCGGCGCGCAGGTAGCGGGCGGTGAAGCCGGCGGCGAGGGCCGGCGACCGGCGGGCGGCCAGCAGCGTCTCGTAGTAGACGCTCTCGACCTCCTTGGCGATCAGGGGCCACAGGTCGGTGGCGAACCGGATCGGGCCGCGGCCCGGGGCGCGCAGCGCCGCGACGTGCTCGGCGGTCAGCAGGCGCGGGAAGCAACGGCCGTGGGCGCCCTTCTCGTTCTCGCCGCGCGCCTGGTACGGCACCCCGCGGCGGGAACCGGCGTACAGGCGCGGTTCGCGGCCCGAGGGGCGGTAGACCAGGCGGCCGTCGACGCGTTCGAAGACACCGCCGCGGGCGTGGGTGAACAGCGCCATGTAGTCGAAGAAGTTCAGGCCGAGGCCGCGCAGCAGCACGCTCTCGCCGGGCGCGACGGACGACAGGTCGACGTCGGCGGGGTTGGCGGGGGCGAGGTAGGTCAGGCCGTGCCGGGAGGCGAAGGCGGCCAGTTCCCGTTCGGCGGGGCCGGGCAGGACGGGCAGGTGACCCTGCGCCAGCACCACCGCGGACAGGCCGGTCAGCCGGGTGCCGTCCTCCAGCACCACGGTCTGGGGGGCCGCCGCGCCGGGCGCGGCGCCGGCGTCGTCCAGGGCGACGGCGCGCTGGGCGTGCACCCGCACCGTCACGTGCGCGGGGGCGTTCGCGGCGACCTGCCGGAACACCCAGCCCAGGTACTGGCCGTACAGGGCGCGGGTGGGGTAGCTGTCCGGGCCCAGGTCACGGGCCTCGGCGAGCGTCTCGTCGTCGTACGCGGCGCCGCGGCCCGGGGTGGGCGCGCCCGGGCCGATCGCCTCGGCCCACTGGTGGAGGCTGGGACCCTCCTCCAGAGGGCCGGCGACGGCGACGCTGGCGTCGGTGTAGACCGTCACCTGGGAGGCGACGGTGTTCATCAACAGGTGCCGGGACTGCGAGGGCCGCCACACCCGGCCCGAGCCGGGCGGGCCCGGGTCGACGACGTGCACGGTGACCCGGTCCCAGCGGGGGGACGTGCGCTCGTGGGCGCACAGCCGCTCCAGCACGGACAGGCCGCGTGGTCCGGCGCCGACGAGGCACACTTCCGTACGTCCGCTGCTCACAAGGACACTCCGCTCGGCATACGGGGGTGGGCGTGCGGCGCGGCCGCGCGGCGGGCACGCCGCACGCCGTCCCCGAAGGTCTTGGTGGGTTCCCGGGGTTCCGGGCGGGGAGAACCGGCCGCCGTCACCGGCGGCTCCGCCGGGGACCCGGTGAACCGTCCCGCTCTCTTCCGCACGTACCGTCCACAGCGCCTCCTTCCGACGCCACGTTCGGCCGGGGCGCTCAAACGGGGCTCAAACGGGACTGGGGCGCGGGCGCGGAACGGGGCCCGGACCCGGGGAAGGCCCGGGCGCACGCGCGGCACCTCCCGTCGCCCGGGGCGGCGGGAGGTGCCGGGTGGTGCTGCGCGGGGTCGCCGCACGGTCAGCCGCTGTCGTGGGCCCGGTCGGCGGGGTCACCGCGCGGGGGCCGTGGCAAGGGGGACCCGGGCTGCGCGGGGTGGCCGCGCACCGGTGGCGGGGACGTCGGGTTCGACGCCCGGTCCCTCGGCTGAAGCGGGACGTCCGCGGCCGGCGGGCCGGTCGCGTCCCGTTCGTTGACGCCCCCTCAGTCTTTGCCGGTACGGCCGAGGGGCGCTCGAGAAGCGCCGGAGGACGCCGTCGTGCGCAGGGCCACCTCGCGCACCAGGAGCCCGGCCAGCAGGGCGAGCGCGCCGGCGAGGGAACCGACGAGGAAGGCACTGTGGGTGCCGGCGGCGGTGGCGTGACGGTACGCCTCCTGGACGGCGGGCTGCAGGCGGGTCAGGCCGGCCGCGTCGAGCTGGGCGTGGGCCAGGGCCGGCCGGCCCGGCGCGCGTTCGGCCATCACCTCGAGGACGCGGCGGTTGAACAGCGCGCCCATCACGGCGACGCCGAAGGAGCTGCCCAGCATGCGGAAGAGCGTGATGGCGGCGGAGGCCACGCCGATGTCCCGGACGTCCACGCTGTTCTGCGAGACGAGCATGACGACCTGGAGCAGACAGCCCAGGCCCGCGCCGAGCACCGCCATGTACAGCGCCGCCTCGGTGCGTGAGGTGGAGGTGTCCATGCTGGACAGCAGCAGCATGCCGGCCAGCATCAGCGCGCCGCCCGCGACCGGGAACGCCTTGTAGCGTCCGGTGCCGCTGGTGATGCGGCCGGCCGCCATCGCCACGACGATCATCGCGCTCATCATCGGCAGCAGCAGCAACCCGGAGTTGGTCGCCGACGCCCCCTGCACGGCCTGCTGGTACAGCGGCAGGAACAGCACCGCGCCGAACATCACGAAGCCCATCACGAACCCGGTGACCGACATCAACGCGAAGTTGCGGTTGCGGAAGACGTGCAGCGGCAGCACGGGCTCGGCGGCCCGCGTCTGCCAGAACACGAACGCGCCCAGGCAGAGCACCGCGGCGGCGCACAGCGAGACGATGACGTCCGAGCCCCACGCGTACTCGGTGCCGCCCCAGGTGGCGACCAGGACGACGGCGGTGATGCCCGCCATCAGCAGTGCCGCCCCCGGATAGTCGATGTGGGCGCGGGACCTGTGGGCCGGGAGCCGCAGCACCATCACCGCCATGACGAGGACGACCGCGCCGATCGGCAGGTTGATGTAGAACGCCCAGCGCCAGCCGAGGTGGTCGGTGATCGCACCGCCGACCAGCGGCCCGCCGATCATCGACAGGGCCAGCACGGCGGCGAGCATGCCCTGATAGCGGCCCTGCTCGCGCGGCGGCACCAGTTCCCCGACGATCGCCATGACCCCGGCCATCAGGCCGCCCGCGCCGAGCCCCTGGATCACCCGGAAGCCGATCAGCTGGGTCATGTCCTGGGCCATGCCGCTGAGCGCCGAACCGACCAGGAAGATCACCACGGAGGTGAGGAAGAGTCCCTTGCGGCCGTGCAGGTCGCCCAGCTTGCCCCAGATCGGGGTCGCGGCGGCGGTGGCCAGGGTGTAGGCGGTCACCACCCACGACAGGTGCTCCATGCCGCCCAGGTCGCCGACGACGGTGGGCATCGCGGTGCCCACGATCATGTTGTCCAGCTGGGACAGCAGCATGGCGATCATCAGCGGGAGCAGCATGAGCCGTATGTTCGGCCCGCGTGCCTCCGGCTGTGCTGTGCCCGCCGCCTTGTCGATGGTCGTCGCCACGGTGCTCACCTCGTTCGATCGGGCTGTCCGCGCGGGCGCGCAGCGTGGGTCGCCCGCCGGCCGTGCTGGGGCGCCGCCCGGACGGCGCGGGCACCGCGCGCGGTGAGCAGCGCACGGAAGTCCAGCAGGGACCGCTCGCGCGCCGCTCGTGTCCCGCTCACGGCCCGTGGTGCCCCGCGTGCCCCGACCCGCCCGGATGAGCTGGGCCTTCACGCCCGCCCGCGGCCCGCCCGCCGCTCGGGGAACCGGTGCGACGGGGCCGGGGCGGAGTGGTGTCAGAGGTTCGTCAGCCCCGTGTCAGGAGGCGTTGTCAGGGTCCGTGCGGGGCCCCGCCCCACCCCGGCCCGTCAGCCCGCTGTGCCCACGAGGAGTCGCGGTATGACCCATCAGACCGTGCGCGTGCACCACGACAGCAGCTCGGAGCGACTGCTCGCCCTCAAGGACGCGCTGGGCGAGGCCCCCGTGGAGCGGGTGCGCCTGGCCGATCTGACGGCCTCGTTCACCCCGCGTTCCGGCGGGGTGGACGGCGAGTGGGCACTGGCCCTGGCACACCTGGAGAGCGAGCTGCCGCCGATCGTCGTGCACCGCCCCACCCTGTCCGTCATCGACGGGCTGCACCGGCTGCGGGCCGCGCGGCTGAAGGGCCGTACGCACATCGCGGCACGCTTCTTCGACGGGTCCCGGCAGGACGCGGCCCTGCTGGCGGTGGCGATGAACGTGGCCCAGGGCCGGCCGCTGTCCCAGAGCGACCGGGTGGCCGCCGCCGAGCGCATCGTCGCCGCGCGGCCCCAGTGGTCGGACCGCGCCATCGCCGTGGTGGCGGGGCTGTCGGCGAAGAAGGTGTCGGAGCTGCGGGCCCGCATGGAGGGGCTGCCGCGCTGCGAGCGCCGGGTCGGTCTCGACGGGCGGGCCCGGCCGCTGAGCACCGTGCAGGGGCGGGAACTGGCCGGGGAGTTGCTGCGGGCCGACCCCACCGCGTCGCTGCGGACGATCGCGCGCCGCGCGGGGATCTCACCGGCGACCGTCGCCGACGTGCGCGACCGGCTGCTGCGGGGCGACGATCCGGTGCCGCCGCGGCAGCGCGGCCTGGCGGCGGGCGGGCGCGGCGCGCGGGAGGGGCGGGAGCCGGGCGGCCGGGACCGGGAGGAGACACGGTCGGCCGAGGAGCTGGTCACCCTCTTCGAGGCGCTGCGGCGGGACCCGTCGCTGCGGCTGAACGAGATGGGCCGCAGCACGCTGCGGATGCTGGAGGCGTGCGCGCTGCTCGCCCGCGACCGGGGACGCATCATCGCCAACCTGCCGCCGCACTGCACCGAGCAGCTGGCGGAGCTGATGCGCGGCTACGCGGAGCTGTGCCAGGAGTTCGCCGAGGAACTGAGCACCAGCGCGGTCCGGCCGGGCCCGGCCCGCTGAGACCGGCCGGCGGCCGAGACCGAAGCCCGCCCCTCCCGCCCCAGCTTGTTCTTTATCTTCTGGCGCTCCTGATGTGGTGCGGGCAGAGTGGGCGGCATGACAGACCGTTCTGACTTTGTTCCCGCGGATGTGGATGATCGCCAGGCCGTAGAGCGCATCCTCGGTCGTCCCTTGAGCCAGACATGGCCGACGGGTGCATTGGCACCGGGTACCCGAGTCACGGTCGTTCGGGACCGGGGCTGGGACGGCCCTTGGCAGGTCGAGTTTCCCGGAACGATCGATGCCATGGGTGCACCCGTGCCCAACGAACATGCCCAGGCGCTCAGTGGCGAGCTTCTGTACTGGGTCACCTTTGATGCGCCGCAGTACGACAGCAATGGGGATGGTCCCTATCGCAAGGCCCAGGTCTGGGGTCGGTACCTGCGGACGGAGCCTGAGCCGGCAGCGTAGGGATGCAGCAGGTCATGTTGCCGCGCTCGAATCGTCCGTCTGTTCTGCCACGTCTACGGCCGTGCGAAGACGGCGTCACAGTTCATTCCGGGCTGGCCCTACTCCTTCGTGGCCGTGCTGGAGCCGGGCGCCACCTCCTGGACCGCGATCCTGGACACGGTTCGGCTCGGCCCGGCGGACGACGCGACCGCAGTCACCGCCGCCCAGCTTCGAGGAGTCGTTGAACGGCTCATCGCCGCAGGCCAGTGGCAAGCCGGGGACCCGGCCATCGTGATCGTCAGCGACGCCGGCTGCGACGTCACCCGCCTGGCCTGGGTCCTGCGTGACCTGCCCGTCGAGCTGGTCGGCCGGGTCCGCTCCGACCGCGTCATGCGCCTGCCGAAGCCACCGAGAATGCACGGTGTCAATGGTCGGCCGCCCAAGCACGGCCCGGAATTCCGCTTCACGAAGCCGGACACCTGGCCCGAGCCCGCGATCACCACGGTCACCGACACCACCAACTACGGCAAGGCCGAAACCCAGGCGTGGGACCGGGTCCACCCCAGACTCACCCACCGCTCCTCCTGGCTCGACCACGACGGCGAACTTCCCTTGGCCGAGGGGACATCGATTCGGTTGAAGGTCGAGCATCTGTCGAAGGACCGGGACGCCCCGCCGGTGTGGTTATGGTCCTCCAGGACCGGCGCCACCCCGGACGACGTGGACCGTTTCTGGCAGGCATTTCTCCGACGCTTCGATCTGGAGCACACCTTCCGCTTCGCGAAGCGGACCCTGGGCCGGACCACCCCGAAACTCCGCACCCCGGAGGCGGCGGACCGCTGGACCTGGATCCTGATCGTCGCTCACACCCAGCTCCGGCTCGCCCGGCCTCTTGCCGAGGACCTCCGCCGGCCTTGGGAGAAACCCACCACCCCCGACCGGCTCACCCCGGCCCGGGTCCGCCGGGGGTTCAGGAACATCCGCGCTCACCTCGCCTGCCCGACCCGTGTTCCCAAACCCAGAGGAACCGGCCCCGGACGGCCACCCGGCGCCAGGAACAAACACCGGGCACCCCGCTACGACGTCGGCAAAACCGTCAAACGCCCCGAGACCCTCAAGGCCATCGGCAAGCCTGGAAGATCTTGGTAGATAAAGAACAAGCTCAGCGGTGGCCGAGCCTGAAGCCCACTCCCCGCACCGTCACGATCCAGCCGCTGTCGCCGAGTTTGCCGCGCAGGCTGCTGACGTGGGTGTCCACCGTGCGGCGCGACCAGGAGTCGCCCCAGACCTGCTTGAGCAGCTGCTTGCGCGGGACGACCGTGTCGGGGTGCGAGGCCAGCAGGCACAGCAGGTCGAACTCCTTGCGGGTCAGGGCGACCTCGGTCCCGTCCACGCTGACCCGGCGGGAGTTGACGTCGATGAGCAGCGAGCCGTGCCGGATCTCCTCCACGGCGGTCGGCTGCCACTGGGCGCGGCGCATCACGGCCTCGATACGGGCCATCAGCTCGCGCGTGCCGTAGGGCTTGGTGACGTAGTCGTCGGCGCCGGCCTGCAGGCCCAGGACGCAGTCCAGTTCGGACTGGCGGGCGGTGACGATGATGACGGGGACACGGCTGACCGAGCGGATGGCCCGGCACACCTCCAGCCCGTCCAGGTCGGGCAGTTCCAGCGCGAGCAGCACCAGGTCCGCGTCCGCGTGACGCTGCAGGGCCGCGCTGCCCTGGGCGACGCCGACGGGCTCGTGGCCGTGCCGGCGCAGCTGGTCGGCCAGCGGGTCGCCGAGGTCGGGGTCCACGACCAGGACGCGCCACGCCGTGGCCGGCGCGGACACGGGCGGTACCTGGGCCGGCCGGACCGGCCGCGGGACGGACGTCCAAGGCTCCGGCAGCACCTGTGCCGTCATCGTCTGACTCATGCCTTCCCCCAAGGGTCCTGCACGGCCCGTACGCGCTGCCGCGTGAGGCAGCCGGACACGGCCCGCCCCGCGCAGGCGGTCACCGGGCCGTACCCTCGCCCTCGACCCTACGGACCTGCGGTCGAGTCCCGCTGAAGCGCGAGGCTCGACCGCGTGGAGCCGGCGGTGCCGCTACGGGTTCAGCACCCACGCCGAGTGGTGGGGGGTGAAGCCGATGTGCGGGTAGTACTCCGTCGCGGCGGGCGCCGACAGCAGCACGATCTTCGCCGCCGGGGCCTCCTTGCGGGTGGCGTCGATCAGGGCGCGGCCGATGCCGGAGCGCTGGTACGCGCCCGACACCGCGATGTCGGACAGGTAGGTGACGTAGGAGAAGTCGGACACGCTGCGGGCGATGCCGATGAGCGCGCCGTCGGTGTCGCGGGCGACCAGCACGAGGTTGGCGTTGCGCACCATCGCCGCCATCCGCTCCCGGTCGTCGGCCGGACGCCGCTCCCCCAGGCCCGACGAGCGGTACACCTTCAGCACCTCGTCCAGGTCCAGGGCGGCGCCTTCCACCCGCTCAATCGTCCAGTTCACGGAGCTTCTCCAATCGGCTGCGCAGTACGTCGTGGTGGGTGAGGAAGCGCTCGGGTCCGAGCGCGGGCAGGTCGATGCCCTCCTGGGCGAGGGTGGTGGCGAAGTGCTCGCCGGTGGCGATCGTGCGGTTCGCCGCGGCCTGCACCGAGCGGTAGGCCCGCTCGCGTTCGGTGCCCTCGCCCAGCAGTTCGGCGAGGACCGACGAACTGTAGATCAGGCCGTCGGTGGCGTCGACGTGGTCCCGCATCCGCTGCGGGTGCACGGTGAGCGACTCCACCAGTTCGGCCGCCTTCGTCGCCTGGAAGTGGCCCACGGACAGGCTGTCGGGCAGGATGACCCGCTCCACCGACTGGTGGGCGAGGTCCCTCTCGTGCCACAGCGCCACGTTCTCCAGGGCGGTGGTGGCGTATCCGCGCAGCAGCCGGGCCAGGCCGCACAGCCGCTCGCTGGTGGTGGGGTTGCGCTTGTGCGGCATGGCGCTGGACCCCTGGTAGGCGCTCGCCCGGGGCTCCTCGACCTCGCGGACCTCGGTGCGCTGCAGCAGCCGCAGCTCCAGGGCGATCTGCTCGATGCACGCGCCGAGCGCGGCGACGGCCTGGAGGAGCTGGGCGTGCCGGTCGCGGGCGACGACCTGGCTGGGCACCGGCTCGACGCCGAGGCCGAGCGCCTGGCACACGTGCGCCTCGACGGCGGGGTCGATCAGCGCGTAGGTGCCGACCGAGCCGGAGATCGTACCGACGGCCACGGCGTCGCGGGCGGCGGCCAGCCGGGTCAGGGAGCGGTCGACGGCGAAGGCGTAACCGCCGAGCTTGTGGCCGAACGTGGTGGGCTCGGCGTGCACACCGTGGGTGCGGCCCACCATCACCGTGTCCCAGTGCGCGAGCGCCGTGCCGGTCAGCGCCCGCCGCAGCCGCCGTCCCGCCGCGACGAGCAGGTCGGTGGCGCGGGCCAGGGTGTGTCCGAGGGAGGTGTCGACCAGGTCGTAGCTGGTCATGCCGAGGTGCACCCAGCGGGCGGAGGACTCGGGGATGTTCTCGCAGTACGCGGCGAGGAAGGACAGCACCTCGTGGTCGCGTTCCTTCTCGAACTCGGCGACCCGTGCCGCGAGCGGGACCGGGGCGCGGCGCATGTCCGCGAGCGCTTCGGCGGGTACGTGTCCGAGCCGCACCTGGGCCTCGGTGGCGAGGATCTCGACCTCGGCCCAGGTGGCGTAGCGCGTCTGGTCGGCGAAGAGGTCCGCCATCTCGGGCAGGGTGTAACGAGGAATCATCGTCGGCCTTCGTCCGGGGGCTGGTGAGGAAAAGGGGACTGGGGACCCGGCGCGGCGAGGGGCGCTTCCACGGTCGCGCCGGGCCCGGCTCCGGCGGCGCTCAGTACGCCCCGAAGTACTCGCGCTGCTCCCACTCGGTGACGCGGCCCGGCACGGGGGCGGTCTGCGCGCACCAGCCCTCGAAGCGGCGCAGCTCGCTCTCCTTGAGCTTGGCCAGGCAGGCGGCCAGCGGTGCGCCGAGCAGCTGTCCGGCACGGCCGGCGGTGAAGGCCTCGAGCGCCTCCCGCAGGGACTGCGGCACCACCTGGCCGGGGCCGTCGCCCGGCCCGTCGCCCGGGTCGGCCGGGGCGCCGGCCAGGCCGTCGAGGCCGGCGAACAGCTGGGCGGCGATGTTCAGGTACGGGTTGGCGCACGGCTCGCCCATGCGGTTCTCGATGTGGGTGCCCGCCCCGCTGCCGACCACCCGCAGCATCGCGGTGCGGTCCTCGACGCTGCAGCCGACGCGGGTGGGGGCGAGGGCGTGCTCGGCGGCCAGGCGCCGGTAGCCGTTGACGGTGGGCACCGACAGCATGCACAGCTCGCGCGCCCAGGACAGCAGGCCGTCGGCGTACGCCTTGCCCTGCGGGGACAGCCCGCCGGCGGGGCCCTCGGCGCTGAAGACGTTGCGGCCGGTGGCGGTCTCCACCACGGACTGGTTCAGGTGCCAGCCGCTGGGGTCGGCGGCGTCCAGCAGCGGCTGGGACATGAAGGAGGCGTGGTGGCCGAGGCGGGCGCACAGCCGCTTGGTGTGGGTGCGGAACAGCAGCATCGCGTCGGCGGTGTCCAGGGCGGACATGGGGCTGAAGGTGGTCTCCACCTGGCCGGGGCCCGACTCGTGCTCCATCGACCTCAGCGGCAGGCCCAGGGCGAGCAGGTCCAGGGCGAGGGGGTCGGTGACGGGGGCGACGGTGTCGTAGGCGGCGTCCAGGTTGAACTGGTAGCCGGCGTTGACGGCGGCCACGCGCGGGGCCCGGCCCTGGAGGCCGAATCCATTGCCCCGGTTGCCGGGTTCGTCGTCCAGGCGGCGGGTGAGGTACCACTCGACCTCCAGGCCGAGCACGGGGGAGAGCCCCTGTTCGGCGTAGCGGCTCAGCACCCGGCGCAGGAGGGCGCGCGCGGACAGCGGGTGCGGGGTGCCGTCGCGCAGGTACTCGTCGCCGATCACCCAGGCGGTGCGCGGCCCGTCGCCGGGCAGCACCTGGAAGGTCAGCGGGTCGGGCACCAGGACGAAGTTGCCGGCGCCGGCGATCTCGTCGACGCCGATGCCGTGCTCGCCGAGGAAGTCGACGGCGACGGCGTGCCCGGTGTCGAACAGGAACGGGCCGGGGCTGAAGTTCATGCCGTCGCGCAGCACGCCGCGGAAGACCTGCGCGGTCAGCGTCTTGGAACGGGCGAGGCCGTGCGGGTCGGCGAAGGCGAGCCGCACGAGGTCGACGTCGTCGAGGGCGGCTTCGACGCGTTCGGCGGCGGCGAGCTGCGCGGCGTCCCACAGCCCGTGGTCGGTGACGAACGAGGGGCGCCCGGCGCCGCCCTCCGCGACGGGGGCGGACCATGACCTGGCATACATGGTTCAGAACGTCCTTTCGCCGGTGGTGACGGGGATGAGGCCGGTCGCGGGCGGGAGCGGCAGCGGCGCCAGCATCGCCTCCAGGCGGCGGGCCACCGTCAGGACGAGGTCGTCGGCGCCGACCGGGCCGACGAGCTGCAGACCGGCCGGGAGCCCGGAGCGGGTCAGCCCGGCGGGCAGGGACACGGCCGGCTGCCCGGTCATGTTGTACGGGTAGGAGGCGGGCGCCCAGGCCAGCCACATCAGGTCGCGCGGGTCGGACGCCCAGTCGGGGCCGATGGCGTCGGCCTCGAACGGCTCGACCGGCACGGTCGCCATGGCGAGCAGGTCGTAGCGGTCCATGACCGAGCGCAGGGTGGCGCGCAGGTTCTGGCGCACCTCCTCGGCCTGGATGACCCGTACCCCGCTGAGGGTGCGCCCGTGGCGGACGATCTCCAGGCGTCCCGGGTCGCAGAACGCCTCGTGCTCGGGCGGGGTGCCGGCCGCCTCGGTGGCGGCGAGGATGTCGACGACGGCCGGGTAGAGGTTCTGGCAGCGCACCTCGACGTCCTCGACCCGGTGCCCCTCGGCGACGAGCAGCTCCTTGCCCCGTTCGGTGACCCGGCGGATCTCCGGGTCGGTGCCCTCGTACTCGATCCAGCCGATCCTGAGGGCGCGCAGATCGCGCGGGGAGTCCAGGGAGCCGAGCCCGGAGTCGGGGTCGGTGGGGTGGGGGCCCGCGATGACCTGGCCGAGCAGCCCGGCGTCGGCGACGCTCGCGGCGAGCGGCCCCTGGTGGGCGAGGCGGTCGGCGCCGTTGGGCCAGTAGGGCACCCTGCCGTACGACGGTTTGTAGCCGACGACGCCGCAGAACGCGGCCGGGATCCGGATGGAACCGGACCCGTCGGTGCCGAGCGCCCCCTCGCACAGTCCGGTGGCGACCGCAGCGCCGGCGCCGCCGGAGGAGCCGCCGGCGGTCAGCCGGGGGTCGTAGGGGTTGCGGGTCGGCGGGGCGACGCGGCCGACGGTGGAGGCGCTCCAGCCGAACTCGGAGGTGGTGGTCTTGCCGACGACGACGGCGCCGGCCGCGCGCAGCCGGGCCACCGCGGGGGCGTCCTCGCGGGGGCGGTCGTTGGGCAGCAGCGAGCCGCGGGTGGTGGGCAGGTCGCGGGTCTGCAGCAGGTCCTTGACGGAGACCGTGACGCCCAGCAGCGGCTGGTCCCACCAGGCCTCGCGGCCGCGTTCGCGGATGCGGGCGTCGGCCTGCTCGGCGGCCCGCAGGGCCTCCTCGCCGGCGACCGCGACGTAGGCGCCCGACGCGTCCCGCTCGCGGATGGCGGTCAGGACGGACCGGACGTGTTCGACGACGGTGATCTCCCCCCGGGAGAGGAGGTCCTTGATGTGGCTGATGCCGCGCGCGGTCATCGCAGCTCTCCTGTCCTTCAGCGGCGCTCGGGGGGTGGAACGGGGCGGGGCCCGCCGTACGCGTCAGGACGCACGGCGGACCGGCCCGGTCCCGGTGGAGGCCGACCCGGGATCGCCGCCCGCGATCGCCGACCAGTGCCAGGGCGAGTCGAACGCGGTGACCTCGAGCGGCGTGCCGGCCGCGGCCAGGGCGGCGGCCAGACCCGTGGCCCGGCCCACCAGCGCGGAGACCCGGTGCACGGCGAGCAGGTCCTGCTCGTCGAAGGGGGTGCCCGCGCAGCGCAGCAGCCGCAGGTCGATGAAGCCGTCGAAGACCCGGCCGCCCACCTCGACGGCCTGCGGGGAGCGGATGGAGAACCGCACCTTGTTGTTGACGTGGCCGTGGTGGTGCTGGTCGGAGTAGAACGCGACGTCCGGGATCGTCGGCGGCACGAAGTGGTCGCGGGCGGTCACCTCGTCGGTGCGGGGCAGGTTGCCCGCGATGAAGTGCCAGGAGTTGTACTGCATGCGCGAGGACATCGCCCAGGCTGCGTCGGCGAGGCCGGCCGCGGAGCCGCCGTAGTGCCGTGCGGCCGACGGACTGGGGACCACGCAGCAGAAGAAGCGGGTGATGTCCCAGTCGCAGATCTCCGACCAGCGCTCCTCGCGCAACGCCTCGATCAGGGCGGGCAGCGACCGCATGCCGCGGCTCATCGTGAAGTCGGCCTCGAACACCTCGGTGACCGCGGCCACCGTCTCGTGCACGAGGTGCTCCAGGCCGGTGCCGAAGCCGCCGGCCGGTTCGGCGAGCCGGCCGGGGGCGGCGGCGAGGTCCTCGCCCAGTTCGTGCAGGGTGGCGCCGGACAGCGACAGCCGCTCGGTGAGACGGGCGACCATCGCGTCCTCGCGGGCCCGGGCCCGCTCGCCGGGGGCCTGCGCCACGCGTTCGATCTTGTGCATGAGCGCGCCGTGGATCTCGCGGTACAGCTGGGCGCCGCGTCCGGCCTCGGCGCGGCGGGCGCGCAGGGCCACGGCGAGGTCGTTCAGGGCGGCGACGGTGGGCGCGGCGGCGGGCGGGACCGGCGTGCCGCCGGGGACGCCGTTGTAGCCCTGCCTGATCCGCTCCAGCATGTGGGCGACGTGATCGACGGTCAGCTGGGTGTTGTTGGCCTCCTCGACGCGGCCGAAGCCGGCCGAGCGGATGAGGAGGGTCAGACAGACGACCAGCTGGACGTCGTGGTCCGACCACAGGTCGAGCGGCAGGCCGCGCAGGCTGCTGAGCACGCAGTCCGGGTGACCGGGCCACAGCGTCTTGCCGGTGAGGTTGTTGGCCTCACGGAAGTTGGTGTACTGCCGCTCCTGCTGGTAGAGCACGAACGGCGCGTTGCGCAGCGCCGCTTCCCTGACCTGCGCCAGCAGCTCGTCGCGGCCCTCGGGGCCCTGCTCGTCGAGCCAGCGCCGGCAGTCGGCCGCGGTCTCCTCCAGACGGGCCTCGGCGGCCCGCATCCGCTCCCCGTAGGCGCGCAGGGCACGGTCCGTCCAGGGCACCCGGCGCACCCCGCCGACCAGGCCGTCCTTCTTCAGCGGCCCCTGGGAGGGCACGCGCAGCACGATCCGGCCGGAGGTGGACAGGCCGATCTCGCCGAGGAACGCGGTCTCCTCGCCGTCCGGCCGCTCGCCGGGGACGTCCCCGGCCGCGGGCCCGGCCGTCTCCGGCGTGCGCCAGCCCAGGCCGCACAGCACGTGCAGCGCGGCCTCCTCGGCGGCGGTGAGCGCGCGCAGCTGGACGTCGGCGGGCACATGGCCGTCGAGGGTCAGCAGCACCTCGACGAAGGGGCGCAGGCCGTCCTCCTCCTCGGCGCGCTGCCAGGTCCGCTTCAGCAGACCCGGGAACCCCGCCTCGGGGTCGAACTCGCGGTCCGGCTTGACGGTGCCCGCGGGGATGCCGAGGCGGCTGGGGCGGCGGCTGATCCGCTTGCGCGCGTTGATCTGGCGGCGTGACTCGCCACGCTCGGACAGGCCGCTCATTTCGTGTCCTCGGCGGTCAGCTCGATGTGGTTCCACATCGTCTCGTCGGTCGGTGTCCAGTCCTCGTCGACGTAGATGCAGTCGACGGGGCACTCCAGGACGCACGCGGGGCAGCCCGAGCACAGCTCGGGGATGATCACGACGTCCAGGCCGCGGTCGAAGATGGCCCCGAACTCCTCCGGGCAGCTGCGCAGGCAGGTGTCACAGGTGATGCACTCGGACTTCTCGATGCGGCGCGGCGGTTTCTTCCAGTTGTCGGGGCGGGTGCGCTGGGCGATCCGCTCGGCCCGCCCGGACAGCGCAGCCGACGAGGCGATCTTTTTCACGGGCAGGGACCCCTCTGGTGAGTCTTCCGGCCTCAGCCGGAAACCGGACGCATCCGATGTTCGGCGCGTCCCCTCGACCGGGCCCGGAGCGCGGGTGGGGAGCGGGTCGAACCGCGGCGGCCCCGGGCGGAACCGGATCCTGGCGCGTCGCCGCCCGGGGGCCCGCGGACCCGTTCCGTCCCACCGGGTCCCGACGAGGGTCTCGGTGGGCCCGCGCGGCCCTTCCCTCCACCGGGAGAAAGAATGATCATGCCCTGTCGGGACCTCGGCCACGGACAGTCAGCCACAGCGATGCGGGCAGCCGTACGGGCCGGCGCGAGAACCCGGCCGAGGGCGCGATGCGCCCGTTCCTGTCGCTGCTGGGTGGGTCGAAGGCGCTGGACATGCCGGTGTGGAGCCGGGTTGTAGGTTGATCGCTTGCATCGCTCCGGTGTGCGGGCTGCTCGACGGCGGTGCGAAAAAGATGCCGGAGAAAGTTGTCGTCGGATGTCGAGGACCCGTCTCCCGCTCCGACTGAGGGGTGACAGCGCGCCAACGGGGCGTGCGCAATGGGGAGGACACCCGAGATGAAGTACGTCGCGATGATCTACGGCAACCAGGCCAAGTGGGACTCCTTCCCGGCCGAGGCGTGGCCGGAGGCGATCGCCAAGCAGGAGGCGTTCAACAAGAAGTACCGCGAGAGCGGTGAACTCCTCGGCGCCTACGGCCTGGCGGACGCGGCCAACGCCCAGCTCGTGCGCCGCGAGGACGGTGTCCCGGCGGTCACCGACGGCCCGTACCTGGAGACCAAGGAGTACATCGCCAGCTTCTACCTGCTGGACTGCGACAGTCTGGAGCGGGCGCAGGAGATCGCCGCGGACATGCCGTTCGCCGACGTGGAACCGGTCGAGCTGTGGCCGGTGCTGCACGAGTCCGCGGCGGACGTGTGACCGCCGGGCGCCACGTCGCCGAGGACCTGCTGCGCGAGCTGGCGCCGCAGGTCCTCGGCGCGCTCGTACGCCGCTACGGCGTCTTCGACGCGTGCGAGGACGCGGTCCAGGAAGCCCTGCTGGCGGCCGCCCTGCAGTGGCCCGAGGCCGGCGTCCCGGACAATCCCCGGGGCTGGCTGGTCACCGTCGCCTCCCGCAAGCTGGTCGACCAGATCCGCAGCGACAGCGCCCGTCGGCGCCGTGAGGACAGCCTCGCCCTGGCCACTCCGCAGGCCGAACTGCTCGGCCACGCCGCCGACGCCCTCCCCGACGCGGACCGGGACGACTCGCTGGCCCTGCTGTTTCTGTGCTGCCACCCCGCGCTGTCGCCGGCCAGCCGGATCGCGCTGACCCTGCGCGCGGTCGGCGGCCTGACCACCGCGCAGATCGCCGCGGCCTTCCTGGTGCCCGAGGCGACCATGGCGCAGCGAGTCAGCCGGGCCAAGCAGACCGTCAAGGCGTCCGCCGTCCCCCTGGCCGTGCCCGAGGGTGCCGATCTCACCGAGCGCCTGGCCGAGGTGCGGCACGTGCTCTACCTGGTCTTCAACGAGGGATACACCACCACCGGCGGTACCGACGACACCGGCCTGACCGCGCCGGAGCTGTCCGCCGAAGCGATCCGGCTCACCCGGATGCTGCACCGCCTGGTGCCCGACGACACCGAGACCGCAGGCCTCCTCGCACTGATGCTGCTCACCGACGCGCGTCGCCCCGCCCGCACCGGACCGTCCGGGGAACTGGTGCCGCTGGCGGAACAGGACCGCAGCCGGTGGGACCTCCGTGCCGTCGCCGAGGGAGTCGACCTGATCAGCCGGACCCTGCCGCACGGCCGGGTCGGCCCGTACCAACTGCAGGCGGCCATCGCGGCCGTGCACGACGAGGCCGAGGACACCGACGCCACCGACTGGCCTCAGATCCTCGCCCTGTACGAAATCCTGGAACGGTTCGGGCCGAACCCGATGGTCTCCCTCAACCGTGCGGTCGCCGTCGCCATGGTCCACGGCCCGGCCGCGGGACTCGACCTGGTCAGAACACTGGAGGCCGACAATCGCATGGCCCGCCACCACCGGCTGCTCGCCACCCGCGCCCACCTCCTCGAACTCCTCGGCGAACACGGGGCCGCGGCGGCCTCCTACCGGGAGGCCGCCCGCCGCACCACCAGCACCCCCGAGCGCCGCCACCTCAGCGCCCGCGCCCACCGCCTGGAGTCCCGCCCGTGACGCTCCGCGGCGACGGAGGGACGGGCGCGGGCGCCGCCCCGCCCGAGTCGTCCGCCACCCTGCCGTCAGAGGATCGTCTGACGACAGAGGGCCGGCGCGTCCAGCGCGAGCTGACCGACGGACTACGTGCCGCCGAGGCCGAGGCAAGCAAGGGCGGGCGTCGCCCCGTCGTGCCGGCCGACAGGACCGACGACGTGCGCACCGCGTACCTGGAAGGCCGGTCCATCGCCGCCCTCGCCCGCGACCACGGCGTCAGCCGCGGCGCGATCCGCACGGCCGTTGCCGACCTCATGCCCCGACACACTGCCACCGAGGAGGACACCCCCGCCCCAAAGACGCCGGGCACCCTCGATGTGCCGGGCAAGGCCGCCGACTTCCTCCACGCGGGTGACCTGGATCCTGCCGGGCGAGCTGCGCTCGACCAGGGGCTGCCCGTACGGCGCGGTCAGGGCGTCCCCGCCGTCTCTGCCCAGGGCAAGGCTCGACGCGAGTACGAGAACCGCGTCACCGGCCTCGGGTCCCACGGTGCCGCCCCCACGGTGCGGCACCGTTCGCGTATGCCCTGCCCCAGGGCCGTCGGTGAGGGGCGGGCTCAGGTCCGCGCGGCGGCCCGTGCGAGTGCGGTCGGGCGGGGGGCCGCGCCGCGCCCGTCGGCGAGGTCCAGCAGCAGGTGCTTGACCTCGGTGGCCGCCAGCCGGCCGGGCAGGGCGCCGGGGACGGAGCACAGCACCACCGGACCGTCGTCGTCGCTCGCGGGCAGGCGGCCGTGGCTGCCGCGGACGGGGGAGGGGTCCAGGGGCACGACGGCCATGCGGTAGCGCATGCCGAGCTTCTTGCGGGCCAGGGCGCCGGCCGCCTTGACCTTGACGTAGGGGTCGGCGGGGTCCATGAACAGCTCGGCGGGGTCGTAGCCGGGTTTGCGGTGGATCTCGACGAGCTGCGCGAAGTCGGGCGCGCGGTCGTCGTCGAGCCAGTAGTAGTACGTGAACCAGGCGTCCGGCTCCGCGACGGCGACCAGCTCGCCGGCGCGCGGGTGGTCGAGGTGGTGGGCCTTCTTGCCCTCGTCGTCGAGGAGCTGCTCGATGCCGGGCAGGCCGTCGAGGGCGGCGCGGGTGGCGTCGAGGTCCTCGGGGCGGCGGACGTACACGTGGGCGATCTGGTGGTCGGCGACCGCGAAGGCGCGGGAGGCCATCGGGTCGAGGTACTCCATGCCGTCCTGGGTGTGCACCTCGAGCAGGCCGGCGCGGCGCAGGGCGCGGTTGATGTCCACGGGCCGGTTCACGGGGGTGATGCCGTACTCGGAGAGCGCGACGACGGTGCGGCCCTCGGCCCGGGCGTCGTCGAGGAGCGGGGCGAGTGCCGCGTCCAGGTCGGCGGCGGCCTTGAGGGAGCGCGGGTCGTCGGGGCCGAAGCGCTGCAGGTCGTAGTCGAGGTGCGGCAGGTAGCAGAGCGTCAGGTGCGGGGCGCGGGAGGTCATCACGTACCGGGTGGCGTCGATGATCCACCGGGAGGAGGCCAGGCCCGCGCCCGGGCCCCAGTAGCTGAACAGCGGGAAGGTGCCCAGGCGTTCGGTCAGTTCGTCGTGCAGGGCCGGGGGCCGGGTGTAGCAGTCGGGTTCCTTGCGGCCGTCGGCGTGGTAGACGGGGCGGGGGGTGACCGTGTAGTCGGTGTCGGCGCCCATGGCGTACCACCAGCAGATGTTGGCGACCGTGTAGCCGGGGTGGGCGCGGCGGGCGGCGTCCCAGACGCGTTCGCCCTCGATCAGCCGGTGGCTCTGCCGCCACAGCAGGACCTCGCCGAGGTCGCGGAAGTACCAGCCGTTGCCGACGATGCCGTGCTCGGCGGGGGAGCGGCCGGTGAGGAAGGTGGCCTGCGCCGAGCAGGTGACCGCGGGCAGCACGGTCTCCAGCGGGGCGCTCGAGCCCCGCTCGCCCAGCGCGGCCAGGTGCGGCATGTGGGCGAGCAGCTTCGGGGTCAGGCCGACGACGTCCAGCACGAGCAGGGGTGCGGGCCCTTCGGGGCGGGTCATGGCAGTTCCTTCAGGCCGAGGTCGGTCAGCAGGTCGCGGGCGAGGGACAGTTCGGCGGCGATGCCGTCGGCGAGCCCGTCGGCGTCGCGGGGACGCACGTCCGGCGGCAGCGCCTGCCAGGTGTACGTCTCCACCTCCAGGTGCCGGGTCAGCGGCCGGTCGCCGCCCACCAGGACGGACAGCGCGCGGCGCAGCACGGGCAGGGTGGAGGTCAGGGGCGGGGCGGGCGCCGCGTGCAGCGGCACGTGGAAGTGGGAGCGCCAGGGGCCGTCGGTGGGCAGCCGGGTGCCGGTCAGGGCCTCGTCGAGGTCGTCGGTGCCGTGCAGGGCGCCATTGACGGTGGTGGTGCGGGTCTGGTGCAGGAAGCGCGGCTCGGCGAACGCGGCCAGGGCGGCCCGTGCCTCGAGGCGGTCCGGGTGCTCGGCGTGCAGGGCCGCGGACACCTGGGCCTTGACCACGCCGATGCCGGCCGCGGTCAGCGCGGGCAGGGCGGTCTCCGGCTCCTCGAAGGAGGTGGCCAGGTGGCAGGTGTCGACGCAGACGCCGACGCGGTCGTGGCCGACCGCGGTCAGCGGGGCGATCGCGTCGCGGGTGGTCTCCACGACGCAGCCGGGTTCGGGTTCGAGGCCGACGCGGATGGAGCGGCCGGTCAGCTCCTCGAGGGTGTCGAGGCGTTCGGCCAGGGTGACCAGGGCACTCCGGGCCCTGTCGGCGCGGGTGTCGTCGTAGGCGGTGCGCCAGGCCAGCGGCAGGGTGGAGACGGTGCCCTCGGTGACGTCGTCGGGCAGCAGGGCGGCCAGGATCCGGGCGAGCGCGAGGGTGTGGTCGAGCCGGCGCGGGTCCGCCCAGTCCGGCCGGTACACGCGGTACTTGACCTCGCCGGCGCCGAACCCCTCGTACGGGAAGCCGTTGAGGGTGACGACCTCCAGCCCGTGGCGGTCGAGTTCGCCGCGCAGGGTGCGCAGGGCGCGCGGGTCGGTGTCCAGGGCGTGGGCGGCGCCGGCGGCCAGCCACAGGCCGACGCCGAGCCGGTCCACGCCCAGTCGGCGGCGCACGGGCGCGCACTGGGCGCCCAGCTGGGCGAGCACCCCGTCGAGGTCCTCGGCGGGGTGCACGTTGGTGCAGTACGCGAGGTGGACGACGCTGCCGTCCGGGTGGGCGAGACGCACCGGGTCACCGCCCGGCGGGCACGGGGTGCGCCGGGGCGCCGCGCAGGATCGAGTTGCCCTCGTGGGTGGGTCCGGTGGCGGCGACGTCGAGGTCGAGGCGGCCGCTGAGCCCGTAGAAGGCGACGGGGTTGCGCCACAGCACCCGGTCCACGTCGTCCTCGGTGAAGCCCTCGGCGAGCATGGCGTCGCCGACCTTGCGGGTCTTGAGCGGATCGCTCCTGCCCCAGTCGGCGGCCGAGTTGACCAGCACCCGCTCGGGGCCGAACTCCTTCAGCACGGCGACCATGCGGGCCTCGTCCATCTTGGTGTCCGGGTAGACGGAGAAGCCGAGCCAGGCGCCGCTGTCCTTGGCCTCCCCGACGGTGGTCTCGTTGAGGTGGTCGACCAGGATCCGGTCCACGGGCAGGGCGGACTCGCGGACCACGTCGAGGGTGCGGCGCAGGCCGGCGAGCTTGTCGCGGTGCGGGGTGTGCACCAGGGCGGGCAGGCCGTGGTCGGCGGCGAGCTGGAGCTGCGCGGCCAGGGCGGTGTCCTCGGCCGGGGTCATCGAGTCGTAGCCGATCTCCCCGACCGCCACGACCTGGTCCTTCACCAGGTAGCGGGGCAGTTCGTCCAGGACCGGCAGGCAGCGCGGGTCGTTGGCCTCCTTGGGGTTGAGGGCGATCGTGCAGTGGTGGGCGATGCCGTACTGGGCGGCGCGGAAGGGCTCCCAGCCGAGGAGGGCGTCGAAGTAGTCGAGGAAGGAGGCGGCCGAGGTGCGGGGCTGACCGAGCCAGAACGCGGGCTCCACCACCGCCCGGACCCCCGCGGCGTACATGGCCTCGTAGTCGTCGGTGGTCCGGGACGTCATGTGGATGTGCGGGTCGAAGATGCGCATTACCGTTCCTCCTCGGTCAGGGCGAGCACGTGGTGCAGGTCCTCGGGGACCTCTCGTGCGGCGGCGGTGCGTTCGTCCGCGAACGCGCGCAGCATCCGGGCCAGCTCCCCGTCCCCGCGGGCCCGCTCGGCCAGCGCGGAGACGCAGCTCACCGGGACGCCGGTGAACAGGCACTTGAGCACCGCGTGCCGCCAGCCGTGGGCGTCCAGGTGCCGGGCGGCGTAGGGGCCGACGGCGGCGGCCAGCAGGCCGGTGTCGTTGGTGCGCAGGGCGTCCTCGACCAGCGGCACTCCGTGCGCGGGCGCGAGGTCCAGCCGCGGCAGGGCCAGCAGCACGGCGCGGCGCTCGGCGGCCGTGCCCTGCCGGTACAGCCGGGTCACGGTGGCCGCGTCCGGCCGGGCGGCGGCCAGCAGGTCCACCCGGGCGGTGTCGCCGAGGGCGCGGCAGCGGCGGCCGGCCCGGGCGAACAGCAGCTCCC
>NZ_BDJC01000051.1 GCF_002005565.1 Streptomyces sp. JHA26
ATTCGCGCGAGTGCTCCGGGCGCCTCCGGAAAGGAGTGGTGCGCACTGGTGCTCGGCGCCGGGTGCGGGCAGACTGCACGCGGCGGGACCGGAGTCCCGTCACGGGCGCACACTGGAGCACGGCACGAGCCGGTACCGGGGCCCTCGCGGTGCCATGGTCCGGCGGTCCGACGCGCACGAGGGGGCGGTGGCATGGCGGAGCCGGAGTTCACGGCCACGGGGGTGCGGATCGGCAAGCGGCTGCGTTCGCTCACCCGGGCCGGGCAGGTCCGGATCAGGGGCGGCAGGCTGGAGTTGCTCACCAGCTACGGCAGCGAGATAGACAGTGCGCCGGTGCGGGCCGTGCGCGCCTCCCGGCCCTGGTTCGCCCCTCAGGACCGGGCGCTCGCCGATCTCGACGGCAAGCGGTACCTGCTGACCCTCGGCGAACGCGACCCCGCTCCCGGCGAGCCGGGCCCTCCCGCCGCACGCCGTTTCATCGAGGCCGTGCGCAGGGCCGCGGGGCGCAACGGCTGAGATGTCCGTGACTTGCGGTGCCTCGTCCCTTGCGCCACTCTGGTCTCACGTCACTCTGGGTTTACCGGCGATAACGCTGCGAACCAGCCCGCCGGCCATGACAGCAGGCGGCGATGTGCCGCGTGCGCCCTGCTGGATCCGAACTCCGTGTTCTTCCGGACCTCTATGTCGGGGAGTCGCAGCCGTGATCAGTCACCCAAGCAGACACTGCACGGTGGAGCTCCAAGCCCTGCCGTCGCGGATCGGCCAGGTCCGCAGAATCGTATCTGCGCAATTGCGCTACTGGCATATGGATTCCCTGATCGACCGGGCGGCGCTCGGCGTGACGGAGTTGTTGACCAACGTCCACCTGCACGCCGCACCCGACAAGACCTGCACCGTGGAGATGGAAGTGCTCCTGGACCGGCTCACGGTCTCGGTGCGCGACCACGATCCGCGTCTGCCCGTGGTGGACGACGCCGAGCCCCTCGCCACCTGCGGGCGCGGACTCGCGATGGTGGCGGCGATGAGCGAGAGCTGGGGCGCCCGGCCGGACGGCGAGTCCGGAAAGGTCGTCTGGTTCACGCTCCCCGCGGCACCCGTCGCCGCGCGTCCGCCGCGCCGTCCGGTCGACGAGGTGCCCGTCGGCGCGTTCACGGAGGCCGAACGCGCCGACGGGCCGGGCAGACCGCAACCCGCTCCCGCCCGGCCGGCCGTTGTCGGCTGACCGGGCGGTGACCCTTCGCCGCCGCAGGCCCCGGCAGCACCCGCTCCGGGGCGGGAGCGGCCGGGACCTGCCCGCACCCGGACGCCTGCCGCCCCGCCCGGCCGTGAGGCGCTTCTCCGCGTCGGCGTAGGTCATGCCGGCGAGGGCGGACCGGGGGCGGTCGCCGCGGTCATGCCGCACCCCCCTTGCCCGTCCGGCCGAACTGTTCGTCGAGCACGGACAGCCGGCGCCAGTACTCGTCCTCGTCGATCTCGCCGGAGGCGAAGCGGTGGCCGAGCACGGCGATGGGTGAGCCGTCCGCGACGGCGGGCGGGCGCCAGGGGCCGCGGCGGCCGCGCCACACGGTGCGGCGCAGCAGGGTGATGCCGCCGACGACGACCAGTGCCCAGACCACCGGGAAGAGAAGGATCCACGGGCCGGGCCCGCCGTCGGCGAAGTGTGCCAGGGTCTGCATGTCGTCCAGCTCCTCGGGGGCGATGTCCTGCGTGTCGCTTCCGAGCATCGTCCCGGCGGGGGTCCGGGTCGTCGTACGGCCGGCGGCAGTGTGCGTACCGCGCGGGGAGCAGGACGACGGGCCGCGCCTGCTCCCGCCGCTCTCGACTTCTGTAACTACTAGTATGTACAGTGCGTGCGTGAACACTTCGGAGCGACTGATCGAGTCGACGCGCGAGCTGTTGTGGGAGCGCGGTTACGTGGGCACCAGCCCGAAGGCGATCCTGGAGCGCGCGGGCGCGGGGCAGGGCAGCATGTACCACCACTTCAAGGGCAAGCCCGATCTGGCGCTCGCCGCGATCCGGCGGACGGCCGAGGAGCTGTGGACGGTCGCCGAGGCGGTGCTCGACGGTCCCGGAACGCCGTACGAGCGCATCGAGGCGTATCTGCGGCGCGAGCGCGACGTGCTGCGCGGCTGCCCCGTCGGGCGGCTGACGATGGACCCGGACGTGATCGCCGACGAGACGCTGCGCGCACCCGTCGACGAGACGCTGGACCGGTTGCGGGAGCGACTCGCGCAGCTCGTCGAGGAGGGCAGGGAGCAGGGCGAGTTCGCGCCCTCGCTGGACGGCGAGGAGATCGCGGCGGCCGTCGTGGCGACCGTCCAGGGCGGTTACGTCCTCGCCCGCGCGTCCGGTTCGCCCACCGCCTTCGACGCGGCCGTCCGGGGGCTGCTGTCGCTGCTCGCACCGGCCGGCGCCCGCGCCCGCTGACGACCGAGAGGACATCACGTGCACGCCATGCAGTACGCGTTCACCCTGCCCGCCGACTACTCCATGGACGTCGTCCGGGAGCGGGTGGCCCGGACCGGGCACCTGCTCGACGAGTGGACCGGTCTCGGACTCAAGGCGTACCTGATGCGGGAGCGCGGGGTGCGCGGCTCGGCGGTCAACGAGTACGCGCCGTTCTACCTGTGGAACACCGTGGAGGGCATGAACTCCTTCCTGTGGGAGGGCGGCTTCCAACGGCCCGCCGACGACTTCGGACGGCCCTCGGTCCGGCAGTGGACGGGCCTGGCGTACGAGGAGGGCGGCGCCGCCGGTTCGCCGGCGCGGGCGGCGGTGCGCAGCCGCCGGCCGGTGCCCGACGGGGTGCCGCTCGCGGGGGTGGCGGCGGATGCGGTGCGGGAGAACGGGCGGCTGGCGGCACTGGACGGCACGGTGCTGACGGCGGCGGTCGTGGACACCAGCCGGTGGGAGCTGGTCCACTTCACCCTCCTCGCCCACGACGACGCGGCGGCCGGCGCCGAGGGGGACGTGTTCGAGGTGCTGCACGTGTCCGCCCCGGGACGGGACCGGCTGCCCCGGGGGCGCCAGTGGTGAGGACCCGGGCGTTCGTGTCGACGCGGCCCCACCGGGGAGGCCCGCCGCGTGGACGTGCTCCGTTCCACGCGTGTTCTGATCGTCACGGTGGGCACCTGGGGGGACGTCGCCCCCTTCCTCGGACCCCCGGTCACGCGCCGACGTCCCGACCGCGCCGTCTCAGGCCAGTGCCCCCAGCGGGTCGTCCAGTACCGGCTGCCACGCCAACTCGGCGGCGCCGACCAGGCTGTTGTGGTCCAGGGTGCAGGGCAGGATCGGCACGCCGCCGCTCTGCCCCCACAGGCTGCGGTCGGCGACGACCGCGCGCAGCCGTTCCGGGTCGGCGTCCAGGAGGGCGCGGTGCAGTCCGCCGAGGACGATCCGGTCCGGGTTGAGGATGTTCACCAGGCCGGCCAGGCCCAGGCCGAGGCGGTCGATGAGGGTCTCGGTGGCGGTGCGGACGGCCGGGTCGTCGTACCGGCCGCGGATCAGGTCGTTGGACTGCTGGAGCAGGGACACCTCGGGGCCGGGCTCGCGTCCGGCCGCGGTGAGGAAGGCCAGCGGGTCGGTCTCCACGTCCAGGCAGCCGCGGCTGCCGCAGTGGCAGGGGCGGCCCTCGGGGTTGACGGTGAGGTGGCCGACCTCCAGGGCGAGACCGGAACTGCCGCTGTGCAGACGCCCGTCGAGGACCAGCGCGCCGCCGACGCCCCGGTGGCCGGTGGCGACGCAGAGCAGGTCGCGGGCGCCGCGGCCGGCGCCGTGCCGGTGCTCGGCGAGGGCGGCGAGGTTGACGTCGTTCGCCGCGAAGGCGGGTCCGTCGATGCCGGCGGCGCGCACCTGCTCGGCGAAGATCCGCCGCACCGGGGCGCCGGCCGGCCAGGCCAGGTGCAGCGGGTTCAGGGCCAGCCCCTCCGGCTCCGCGACGGCGGAGGGCACGGCGAGTCCCGCGCCGACGCAGCGCCGCCCGGTCTGCCGCAGCAGGCCGGCGCCCGCCTCGACGACGGAGCCGAGCACCTTCGCCGGGTCGGCGTCGACGACCTCGCGGCCGGACGCGGTGGCGACGAGCCGGCCGCCGAGGCCGACCAGGGCCGCACGGAAGCCGTCCGCGTGGATCTGGGCGGCGAGGGCGACGGGACCGTCCTCGGCGACCGCGAGGCGGTGCGAGGGCCGGCCCTGCGACCCCCCCGCCGCGCCGGGGCGGGCGTCGACCCGGATCAGACCGAGCGCCTCCAGTTCGGCGGCGACGGCGCCGGCCGTGGCCCGGGTCACGCCGAGCTCGGCGGTGAGGACGGCCCGGGTGGGGGCGCGTCCGGTGTGCACGAGCTCCAACGCGGGTCCGAGCGCGCCGCGCCCCCGGTCCAGCCGCGTCCTCGAGGTGGTCCCTTCCCCCGCCGTACGGGGGTCCGCCTTGCCGCTCATGAGGGGGAGTCTCCCATGATCCCGCCGGCCGCGGGTGCCTGGAGGCCGTCGTCCCGGGGCGGCTGGAGGCCGCTGACCCGGAGCGTGATGTTCAGCCGCCCGGTGAGTCCCAACTCGGGTGGTGCGGTGCCCGCGTGCACCCGCGGCACTCCGTGGTACGCGAGCCGGGAGGGGCCGCCGAAGACGAACAGGTCGCCGCTGCGCAGCTCGACGTCGGTCCAGGGGCGGGTGCGGGTGTCGGGGTTGCCGAAGCGGAAGACGCAGGTGTCGCCGAGGCTGAAGGAGACCACGGGCGCGTCCGCCCGCTCGTCGCTGTCGCGGTGCAGGCCCATGCGGGCACCGGCGTCGTAGAAGTTGATCAGCGCGATGTCGTACGTCGCCGTGGCCGCCGCCGCGCCCAGTGCGTCGGTCACCGCCCGGCGTCCGAGGTCGCCGAGCCAGGCCGGGAAGGGTTTCACCGGGGCGCCGTCGCCGTCGACGACGGTGCGGGCGTAGGCGTACGGGTACCAGTGCCATCCGAGGCACACCTGCCGGGCGGTCATCGTGCCGCCCCCGGGGGTGCGGACGGTGCGCAGTCCGGCGGGCGGGCGGGCCCACTCCCGGCAGGCGCGCAGCAGCTCGCGCTGCCGGCCGGCGTCCAGCCAGTCCGGCAGGTGCACCGCACCCGGGGCGACCTCGGTGCGGGCCCTCGGAAACAGTCCGGCGTCCATGTCCCCATCCTGCCCGACCGCCGCGACACGGCCTGAGCTGCGGCTCCGCTAGCCTGGGACGCACGATGAACGACCGCAGCGACCGTATGACGACTCCATGGGGCGAGCTCGCGCTGGCCCGCTTCCCCGAGGATCCGCGCGACCGGCTGCGTGCCTGGGACGCCTCCGACGAGTACCTGCTCCGGCACCTGGCGGACCGGGACGTCCCGCTGTCCGGCACGGTCGTGGCCGTCGGCGACCGGTGGGGGGCGCTGGTGACGGCGCTGGCGGCGCACCGGCCGGTGCAGATCACCGACTCCCACCTCACCCAGGAGGCGACCCGCGCCAACCTGGCGCGCAACGGCGTGGCGTCCGGTTCGGTGCGGCTGCTCACCACGCAGGACCCGCCGCCCGGGCGGATCGACGTCCTGCTGGTGCGGGTGCCGAAGAGCCTGGCGCTGCTGGAGGACCAGCTGCTGCGGCTGGCGCCCGCCGTGCACGAGGGCACCGTCGTCGTCGGCACCGGGATGGTCAAGGAGATCCACACCTCGACGCTCGCGCTGTTCGAGCGGATCATCGGTCCGACCCGCACCTCGCTCGCCGAGAAGAAGGCGCGGCTCGTCTTCTGCACGCCCGATCCCGCGCGGGAACGGCCCGCCGGTCCGTGGCCGCTCAGCTACCCGCTCCCCGACGGCATCGGCGTGCTCTCCGGGCGGACGGTCGTCAACCACGCCGGTGTCTTCTGCGCCGACCGGCTCGACATCGGCACGCGGTTCTTCCTCCGGCACCTGCCGGCCGGCGGGGGTGCCCGGCGGGTGGTGGACCTGGGCTGCGGCAACGGCGTGGTCGGTACGGCGGTGGCGCTGGCCGATCCGGGTGCCGAGGTGCTGTTCATCGACGAGTCCTTCCAGGCCGTCGCCTCGGCGGAGGCCACGTACCGGGCGAACGGGGTGCCGGGGCACGCGGAGTTCCGGGTCGGCGACGGGCTGGCGGGGGTGCCGGACGGCAGCGTGGACCTGGTGCTCAACAATCCGCCGTTCCACTCCCACCAGGCGACGACCGACGCCACGGCGTGGCGGATGTTCACCGGGGCGAAGCGCGTGCTGCGTCCCGGCGGTGAGCTGTGGGTGGTGGGCAACCGGCACCTCGGCTACCACGTCAAGCTGCGCCGCCTGTTCGGCAACAGCCGTCTGGTGGCGGGCGATCCCAAGTTCGTGGTGCTGAAGGCCGTCAAGCGGTAGGGCCGGTGACCACGCCGATGAGCGCGGCGACGGTCCGTGCCATGGCCTCCCTTCCCACGGTGAGGTAGCGGCGCGAGTCGACGGCGTCCGGGTGGGAGGCGAGGTACTCCCTGATGGCGCCCGTCATGGCGATGTTGAGCGCGGTGCCGACGTTGACCTTGGCGATGCCGCCCGCGACCGCCGCGACGAGTTCGTCGTCCGGGAGTCCGGAGGAGCCGTGCAGCACGAGCGGCACGTCCAGCGTTCCCGACAGTTCCTTGAGCAGGTCGTGGTCGAGGGCGGCGGTGCGCGTGGTCATGGCGTGGCTGCTGCCGACGGCGACGGCCAGGGCGTCCACCGCGGAGTCGGCGACGAAGGAACGGGCCTCGGCGGGGTCGGTGCGGGCGCCGGGTGCGTGGGCGTCGAGCGGCGCCTCGCCGTTCTTGCCGCCCACTTCCCCCAGCTCGGCCTCGATCCACAGCCCCTGGGCGTGGGCCCAGTCGGCGGCGGCCCTGGTCGCGGCGAGGTTCTCGGTGTACGGCAGCCGTGAGGCGTCGTACATCACGGAGCTGAATCCGGCGTCCGGGGCCTGGCGCAGCAGGCCGTCGCTCCGGACGTGGTCGAGGTGGAGGGCGACCGGCACGGCGGCGCCCTCGGCGGCGGCGACGGCGGCGCGGGCCAGCGGCAGCAGACGGCCGTAGCGGAACTTCACCGCGTTCTCGCTGACCTGGAGCACGACGGGCGTGCGCACGGACTCGGCGCCGGCGACGACGGCCTCGATGTGCTCCAGGGTGACGACGTTGAACGCGGCGACGGCGGAGCGCGCGGCGACGGCACGGGTGATCAGGTCGCCGGTGGTGGCGAGGGGCACGGATTCTCCTATCCCCGGACTCTCCCGGTCCTTCCCGGGTGCCGGGCGGGCGTCAGGGGGCGAGGATCACCGAGCGGGTGAGGTGGCGGGGACGGTCCGGGTCGAGGCCGCGGGCGGCGGCGACGGCGACGGCGAGCCGCTGGGCGCGGACCAGTTCGGCGAGCGGGTCGAGGCCACCGGCCACCCACAGCGCGCCCGTGTCCCGGACCTGTTCGGCCAGTCCGCCGGGGGCCTCGCCGAACATCCAGGTCGCCGTGCCGGCCGTGCTGATGCTGATGGGGCCGTGCCGGTACTCCATCGCCGGGTAGGCCTCGGTCCAGGACAAGGACGCCTCGCGCATCTTCAGCCCGGCCTCGTCGGCCAGGCCCACCGTCCAGCCGCGACCGAGGAAGGTGAACTGGGTGCAGTCGACGAGCCCTTGGGGCAACTCGGCCGCGAGTGCGGTGCGGGCGTCGGCGACGACGGCCTCGGTGTGCAGGCCCAGGTGGGCGCGGAGCAGGGTCAGGGCGGTGGTCGCGAACCGGGTCTGCACGACCGACCGCTCGTCCGCGTACTCGAGGACGACGGCGTCGTCGGCGGCGGCCATGACGGGCGTGTCCGGGTCGGCGGTGAGCGCGACGGTGCGGGTGCGTCCCTTCAACGCGCCGAGCAGGTCGAGCACTTCGGTGGTGGTGCCGGATCGGGTGAGGGCCACGACCCGGTCGTAGGCGCGGCCCTGCGGGAACTCGGAGGCGGCGAAGGCGTCGGTCTCGCCCAGGCCCGCCTCCTCGCGCAGCGCCGCCGCCGACCGGGCCATGAAGTACGAGGTGCCGCAGCCGACGATCGCCACCCGTTCCCCCGCCGCCGGCAGCACCGCCGCGTGCCCGGGCGCCTCGACGGCGGCGCGTGTCCAGCACTCGGGCTGGCTGGTGAGCTCGTCCTCGACGTACGTCATGCCGCACACTCCCGACCGGTCTCTGAGCAGACCTGGCTCGCTTGATTGTTCATGCAAGATATAGCGAACTTTCGAGCACTATCAAGCAATCGGTGGAGGAGGGCCGTGCGCTAGGGTCGGCGGGAGATCGAGGAACGGAGGCGCGGATGTCGCGCGACGCCCGCTGGAAGGCGCTGCTGGAGCTGCTCGTCGAGCGTGGCCGCCTGGACGTCGAGGAGGCGGCGGCCGAGCTGGAGGTGTCGGCCGCGACGATCCGCCGCGACTTCGACCGGCTGGCGGAGCAGCAGATGCTCGTGCGCACGCGCGGGGGCGCGGTGGTGCACGGCGTGTCGTACGAGCTGCCGCTGCGCTACAAGACCGCTCGCCGGGCCTCGGAGAAGCAACGCATCGCGCAGGCCGTCGCCGCGCTGGTGGCGCCGGGCGAGGCGGTGGGACTGACCGGCGGCACGACCACCACCGAGGTGGCGCGCGCCCTGGCCGTACGCCCCGACCTGGCCTCGGGCGCACCCGCGCTGACCGTGGTCACGAACGCGCTGAACATCGCCAACGAGCTGGCGGTGCGGCCCCAGTTCAAGATCGTGGTGACCGGCGGGGTGGCCCGGGCGCAGTCGTACGAGCTGATCGGACCGCTCGCGGACGGGGTGCTGGGTCAGGTCACGCTCGACGTGGCGGTGCTCGGCGTCGTCGGCTTCGACGTCGCGCACGGCGCCGCGGCCCACGACGAGGCGGAGGCCGCGATCAACCGGCTGCTGTGCGAGCGGGCCGAGCGCGTGGTGGTGGCCGCGGACTCGAGCAAGCTGGGCCGGCGGGCGTTCGCCCGGATCTGCGCCGCGGACGCGGTGGACACGCTGGTCACCGACGGCGCGGCCGGCCCGGACGCCCTGCGCCCGTTCGAGGAGGCCGGGATCCGGGTCGTCCTGGCGTAGGCGGCCGCGGTCAGTGGCCGTGGCCGTCGGTGTGCTCCCGCGCGGCGGCCGGCGCGGGGCCCTGACCGGCGGCAACCGTCCCGCGCGGCGGCGCGGGCACCCGGGCTCGCCCGGACGGGCGTCGCCGGGGCGCCGTACGGCGGGACACGGACGAGGCTGGTCCGGCGGGCGGGTCCCGCCCGTCGCCACCGGCGGCACGGGCGGGACGGCAGTGACCGCCCGTGCCCGGACGCCGCCGCCTCACGGAGCAGGAGCCCATGACCGGACCGACCGACGCCGACGGGGGCACCGGCGGCCCGCTCGCACCGGACGCGGGGCCGGCGCGCCCCCGACGCCACGGCCTCGCCGCCGTGCTCGGCGATCTGCGTGCCGTGGACGGTGCGCTGTACGCGGCGGTGGCCTCCACGCACACGCCCGCACTGGACCGGTCCCTGCGGCGGCTGTCCCGTGCCGCCGACCACTCCAAGATCTCGCTCGGCATCGCCGCCGCCCTCGCCCTGGGTGGAGCGCGGGCCCGCGGCGCGGCGCTCGTCGGGGTCGGTGCGGTGGCCATCTCCTCCACGGCCGCGAACCTGCTCGGCAAGCGTCTGGTGCGCAGGCCGCGGCCCGACCGGGAGGCGGCCCGTGTGACGGTCGACCGGTACGTGCCCATGCCCGCGTCGGCGTCGTTCCCGTCCGGTCACACGGCCTCGGCGGTCGCGTTCGCCACGGCGGTCGGCATGGTCCTGCCGGCGGCCGCCGCGCCCCTCGGCGCGCTGGCGACCGCCGTGGGGTACTCCCGCGTCCACACCGGCGTGCACTATCCGGGTGACGTGGTGGCGGGCGCCGTCCTCGGCGTCGCCGGGGCGGCCACCGCGCTGGCGCTGGCCGCGGCCGCTCCGGTGCCCGTCCTGCGGACGGCCTACCCGGTGGCGCCGCCCGTCCCCTCCGCGCCCGTGTAGAAGGCGGCGGTCCGGTCCGCCCTCACGCGCGCCGACGTGGGATCGGTGCCGCTCGCCACGTCGGCCCCGTACCAGGCCTCGCCGCTGGAGAGCACGAACCGCCGTCCCGCCTCCGAGGCCGACCAGGCCGCGACCTCCTGGGGGTCCACGGGGGTACCGCCGCTCGACAGGTACATGGTGAGGCCGACGAGCATCAGGTCCCAGCCGACACCGACCGCGCCCGGGCCGAACGCGGCCCACCGCTCGTCGTCGACGTGGGCGAGGTAGTCCAGTTCGAAGCGGGTGCCGCCCTCGCCGGGCGTCAGCCGCAGCTCGATCCAGCTGACCTCCTCGGCGTACTCCCAGGTGGCGGCGAAGCCCCTGGGCGGGGCGCAGCTCTCGATCGTGCCGCCCGCGTTCCCCTCCAGCTGGTAACGCCCGCCCAGCCGCAGGTCGCCGGAGACGGGGAGGAACCACTGCGGGATGCGCCGGGGGTCGGTGCAGGTCGCCCACAGGTCGTCGAGCGGGGTGTCGTAGGTACGGCCCACCGTGAGGACGTGGGCCTCGCCCGCCTTGAAGGCACGCGTGCCGACCTGCCGGCGCACGGAGTCGATCTGGTGCGTCACATCGATCACGGGTGAACTCCTCCTGGACGGATTCGAGGCACCGGCGGCGCACGGGGCCGCGCGCGCCGGAGGCACGCATGCGCACAGACTGTCAGCTGGTGCCCGCGCGGGCACCAGCTGATGGTCTGCCCGTGTTCGGGACGCACCCGTCAGCCGAACACCTTCACCGCCTGGTAGTACGTCCACGCCGTGCTGTCGCAGGCGGACTTCGTGGCCCCGCCGTAGCGGGCGCAGACGCGCTTGAGGTCCTCGTGGAAGGCGCTGTCGAGGCGGGACTTGTTCGCGCTGAAGGAACCCGCGGCCTTGTAGTTGCGGTAGCCGAAGTCGTGCCGTGCGCAGGAGGTGCTGAAGGGGAAGCCGAACGGGTTGTCGGGCGAGGTCGAGCAGTAGTCGGTGCTCCAGTCGAATCCGTACGCGGCCCAGGCGGACCGGTTCGCCCGTGCGGCGGTCCAGGCGTTGTAGCTCGACGCGCTGGTCTGGGTCCAGCTCGCGAGCACCTGCGGTTTGTCGGCGGGAGCGGCGTCGGCGGTCGCGGCGGTGGCGACGACGGTGGTCACGGCCAGGGCCGAGGCGGCGAGTCCGGTGGCGAGTCTTCGGTGCATCCCACACCTCCATGAGGCTGCGGCCCGCCACTCGGACCGCAGGTTCATGACAAGATGATGCGCACCTCGACCACCCCTTCACACCTCCATCACCCTAACGGATCGTCAACTCTTGGACGGTGACGGGCCCCTGCGGCCCCGAGGGGCGGCGTTCACCACGGCAGGCCCTCCAGGCAGGCGCCGACCCGGTCGCCGTCCCAGGCCCCGTCGGCGATCACCAGGCGGTAGCGGTAGGCGAAGGACTCACCGGGCGGCAGCTCGAACTCCTGGAAGAACGCCCAGGAGAACGCGACCGTCGGCACCGGGGTCGCCCGCACGAACCAGTGCGAGGGGTGGATCGCGCTCCTCCCGTCCAGGTTCTCCGGCGCGTGCGCGAAGACGAGCGTGGAGTGGCCGTCGCTCCCGTCGCGCTCGGCGGTGAAGGCGAGCCACGGGCCCTGCGTACCCATCAGCTCCTCGGCGCCGGCACCGGTGCCCGGGGCGAGGACGGTGCCGCCGGTGAAGTCGCGGGGGCCGCGCCACTGGAGGCCGGTGTAGCCGGCCGCCTCCCGGCCCGCGGTGGTCGGCGAGCCGAAGACCAGCGGCTCGGCCCGGATGTTGGTGAGGCGGATCGACCAGTCCAGGACCCAGGCACCGGCCTCCTCGTCGACCGAGTGGACGGCGAGCCCGCGCTCCTCACGGGCCCACTCGGCACCGCCGTTCTCGACCCAGGTGAGGTGCTCGGTGACGTCGAGCCGGTCGTCGCCGGCCGTGAGGTCCGGGAAGCCGTCGTGCCGCATGGAGCCGACGCGCTCGGGCAGGGGCAGATACCCCTCGCCGTGGACGTAGGAGTTGCCGCCCCAGAAGTTCTGGCCGGAGAGGTGACTCGCCGTCATCTGCACGCCCTTGTGCCAGCGGTGGTCGTTCGGCCGGTACCCGGTGACCGTGTGCCCGGCCAGGGTGCGCACGGGGTGGGCGTAGGGCTTGCGGGACTCGAAGGCCTCGGGGTCGGGGCGGTAGACGTAGCGCAGGATCTCCGTGCCGTTCGCCGCCGTGACGGCGATGTGGTCGCCGTGGGTGTGACTGACGCTCAGGGTGCTCATGCGCGCCCCTCGGGGGCCCAGTCGGGGTGGTCGCCGTGCATGGCCGCGTGGAAGGGGTCGCCGGGGCCGATCTCGCCCCGGAACACCGGCCGTCCGGTGAACGCCGCCTTGTACAGGGCGGCGGCGAACTCCAGCGTGCCCCGGGCCTCGGGACCGCTGCCGGGCGGTCGCGCACCGGCGTCCCAGGCGTCCAGCACGGCGCCGAGCTGCGCCGTGTGGGAGCTCGGGACGTCCGCCGCCGGCGTGCGCCAGGCGGCGGCGCGTGCGGGGTCGACGTGCCGGGCCGGGGTGTAGGTCCAGTCGTCGTTGCGGTGCCCGTACAGATGGGTGAGCTCCACGGTGGCGTCGGCGCAGTCGACGCGGACGCGGCTCACCTCGGCCGGGGAGAGGACGCTGTTGACGACGGTGGCGAGGGCGCCGTTCGCGAACCGCACCAGGGCCGTGGAGACGTCCTCGCTCTCGGTGTCGTGGACCAGGCGCGAGGCCATGGCCCGGATCTCCCGCCACGGCCCGAGCAGGTGCAGCAGCAGGTCGTACTGGTGGATGCCGTGGCCCATCGTCGGGCCGCCGCCCTCGGTGGCCCAGCGCCCGCGCCAGGGCGCCGCGTAGTAGGCGGCGTCGCGGTGCCAGGTGGTCTGGCAGTGCGCGACCAGCGGCGCGCCGAGCTCGCCGCCCGCGATCAGCTCCCGGGCGTGCGCGGCACCGGAGCCGTACCGGTGCTGGAAGATCACGGAGGCGTACGCCCCGGAGGCCTCCTCGGCCGCCGCGATGTCGTCGTACTCGGCGAGCGAGAGGCACAGCGGCTTCTCGCACAGCACCCACGCGCCGGCCTCGAGGGCGGCCACCGCCTGCTCCCGGTGCAGGGACGGCGGCGTGCCGATGAGCACCAGGTCGGGGCGCACGGCGTCCAGCATGGCATCCGCCGAGGTGTAGCCGGCGACGTCACCGCCCGCGCTCCGCCGGAAGGCGTCCAGCCGGGACGGGTCCACGTCGACGGCGGCGACCAGTTCCACGCGGTCGGTGTGGGCCGCGAGCGCGGGCAGGTGGCTGTCGACGACGACGGCGCCGGTACCGACCACGGCGACGCGGCGGCGGGCGGGATGCGGGGACATGCGCTCCTCCTCGGACGGTGGCGGGCGGCACGCGCTCCCGGCCGCTCGGACGGGCCCTCGGAGACCTTTAGAAAGCGCTTGCACCCCGGCAGACCCTAGAGCGCGGAGGAAGGAGCGGACAACCCCCCGCGGGGAGCGGGGGCGGCCGGCCGGCCCGGATCCCCGCGTTTGCGGGACCGTCGTGCGGCTGGTCGACTGTCGCAGGGGGCGGGCCGGCCGCACCGCGCCGGTGCGGACACCTCGGTTTTCCTCCGGAAGGAGTTCTGGCGTGAACACCCCGAAGCCGTCGGCACACGGGCACGGCTCCGACGGCAGCCAGCCCTGGCTGCACCAGAGGGGCCGGACCGTTCAGGAGTTCGGCACCGTCAAGCAGTTCCCCGTGGCACTGTCCATGGAGACCCGCCTCTACTCGTGCCAGCGGCTCAACAAGGTCCTGGCGGACACCCGCATCCTGCACGACCTGTACAAGAAGTACCACTGGCTCATGCGCGGGGCGACGTTCTACCAACTGCACCTGCTGCTCGACAAGCACGCCGGGGAACAGCTGGAGCTGATCGACACCGTCGCCGAACGCGTCCAGACGCTCGGCGGCGTCGCCGTCGGCGACCCCCGGCACGTCGCGGAGATCACCACGGTGCCGCGCCCGCCGGACGGCGTGGAGGAGGTGCCGGCGATGCTCTCGCGGCTGCTGGAGACCCACGAGCTGATCCTCACCGACTGCCACGACGCCGCGGCGCGCACCCAGGAGCTCGGCGACGACGGCACGAACGACCTCCTGGTCTCCGACGTCGTGCGCACCAACGAGCTCCAGGCCTGGTTCCTGGCGGAGCACCTCGTCGACACGCCCCTCGTGCACGTCTGACCGGCCGCGGCGCGCCGACCCCGGACGCCTCCCGTCCGGGGCCGGCCCGTTCCACGTCCGCGGGTGCCCCGCGCCCCCGGGCGCCGTGCGCGAAGCGCCCTCTCGATGCCCTTTCACCCATGCTGGGGAAGTGTCCCTCTATGGCCCACATGTCCTCCGGTTCCCACGGCGCCCACGCCCAGCCCCCGACGCGCGGCCGGAGGTGGTCCGCTTTCCGGCAGTCGCCGTTCTGGCCGGCCACCGTGCTGGTGCTGATCCTCGCGGCAGCGGCCGGGCTCTTCGCGGGCTCGTACACCTACTCCATGGCGGACCCGACGCCGCACTCGCTCCCCACGGCCGTGGTCGGCTCGTACGCGCAGGGGCGCGGCAAGGCCTTCCTGGACGGCCTGGAGCAGGCGCTGAACGCCTCGGTGAAGGTGCACCCCTACGACAGCACCGCCGAGGCACGTGACGCGATCGAGGAACAGAAGGTCTTCGCGATCTTCGAGCTGCACGAGAACGGGCGGTCGGCCGTCCTCGACCTGTCCAGCGCCTCGGGCGCCTCGGTCGCCGAGGTGCTGGCCCGGACGGCACCGGAGGTGGGGAGGAAGACCGGGGTCGCCCTCACCGTCCGGGACGTCAATCCCCTGCAGGAGGGCGATCCGCGCGGACTGGCGATCTTCTACGTCTCCCTGGCCGCCGTGATCATCGGCTTCGTCGGGGCGATCCAGCTCAGCGTGCACGCGCGGGCCCTGACCCCGTTCGAACGCATCCTCTTCACGGCCGCCTACGCACTGCTCGGCGGCTTCGCCGTCGCCGCGACCGTGGACTGGCTGCTGGGCGCGCTGGACCTGCCGTTCGTCGAGTCGTGGCTGATCCTCGCGCTCACCCTGTTCACCAGCGGCATGGTCTTCACGATGTTCAACACCCTGTTCGGCCGCTGGGCGATGCTGCCGACCTGGGGGCTCATGGTGCTGCTCGGCAACCCCTCGTCCGGCGGTGCGGTGTCCTGGCCGCTGCTGCCGTCCCCGCTGGGCGTGATCGGCCAGTGGCTGCCGCCCGGCGCGTCGGTCAACGCCCAGCACACGGCGGTGTACTTCCAGGGGCACCAGCACCTGTTCCCGTACCTGGTGCTGGGCGGGTGGGCGCTGCTGTCCTGCGCCGTGTTCTGGACCTGGCGGCACCGTCACCCCGGCGGACGCGAGAAACACCCGGCGCACGCCGAGTCCTGATCCGGTGCCCGTCCCGCCCTCGGGACCTGTTCCGGGCGCCGCACTGCTGCGATCATGAGGCGGGAGACCCCACCACCGGTTGGAGTGCACATGGCCCTCGACGTCGACGCGATCCGCGCGCAGATACCCGCCCTCAAGTCCGGCACCGCCCGCTTCGACGCGCCCGGCGGCACCCAGACCCCGCAGCCCGTGATCGACGCCGTCGCCGAGGTCCTGGCCGCTCCCCTGGCCAACCGGGGGCAGTTCACCGAGGGCGAGCGCAACGCGGACCGGATCGTCACGCAGGCCCGCGCCGCCCTGGGCGACCTGCTCGGCGCCGACCCGCGGGGCGTCGTCTTCGGCCGCAGTGCCACGCAGCTCGCGTACGACCTCGCCCGGACGCTCGCCAAGGAGTGGGGGCCGGGCGACGAGGTGGTCGTCACCCGCCTCGAGCACGACTCCAACATCCGGCCCTGGACGCAGGCGGCCGAGGCGGTGGGCGCGACCGTGCGGTGGGCCGACTTCGACCCGGCCACCGGGGAGCTGCTCCCCGAGCACGTCGAGGCGGTGCTGTCCCCGCGCACCCGGCTGGTCGCGGTCACGGCCGCCTCCAACCTCATCGGCACCATGCCCGACCTGCCGGCCCTCGCCCGCCTGGCGCACGGTGCGGGAGCACTGCTCCACGTCGACGCGGTGCACTACGCCTCGCACGCCGCCGTCGACCTGGCGGCGCTCGGTGCGGACACGCTGGTGTGCTCGCCGTACAAGTTCCTCGGCCCGCACCTGGGCGTGCTGGCGGCCCGGCCCGAGTTCCTGCGGACCCTGCGCCCGGACAAGCTGCTGCCGTCCAGCGACGCCGTCCCCGAGCGTTTCGAGCTGGGCACGCTGCCGTACGAGCTGCTGGCCGGCGCCCGCGCGGCGGTGGACTTCCTCGCGGATCTGGTGCCCGGCGCCCCCGGCGGGCGGCGGGAGCGGCTGCTCGCGTCCTTCGCGGCGCTGGAGGCCCACGAGGACGCCCTGCGCGAGCGGATCGAGCGGGGGCTGGCCGAGCTCGGCGGGATCACGGTGTACTCCCGGGCCGCGCGGCGCACCCCGACCCTGCTGTTCACCGTGGCGGGCCTGAGCCCCGTCGAGGTCCACCGCATGCTGGCCGAGCGGGGGGTCGACGCCCCCGCCGGGTCGTTCTACGCGGTGGAGGCGGCCCGCCGCCTGGGTCTGGGCGACGAGGGCGGCGTCCGGGTCGGGCTCGCGCCGTACAGCAGCGCGGACGACGTGGACCGGCTGCTGACGGCGCTGGGCGGTCTCCCCCGCTGACGGACGCACGGCGAGGGGCGGCGCGGGCGTCCCGGCCGCACGGACCGCGTGCCGCCGGGGCGTCCGCGTCCGCGGGGGCGTTCGCGCCGCTCTCGCCGCTGACGCCGCCTCACGCGAGGGACACGGTCACCTCGCCGCTGCCCTCCGCGCTCGCCCCGCCCGCGACACGCACGGTGAACGGACGGTCGGTGCCGCTCGCGGTGACGCGCAGGACGTCGTCCTCGCGCCGGACGCGGAAGGTCGCGGCCGGGGCGCCCAGCAGGTCGGGCACGGTGACCTCGGCGGCGTACCCGGCCTCGGCGGTCGGGTGCACCAGGAGGACCGGGGCGTCCAGCCAGTCGCCGTCGGGACGCCGGTCGTCACGGGCCAGCGGCAGGACGGCGCCCTCGCGGACGTACAGGGGCAGGCTGTCGTAACCGTGCCGTTCGGTGCGCCAGACCGGGCCGGTGACGCGCTCGCCGGACAGCAGGTGGGTCCAGGTGCCCTCGGGGAGGTAGACCTCGACCTCGCCGTCCTCGGTGAAGACCGGTGCGACCAGGAGGTCGGGGCCGAGCATGTACTGGCGGTCCAGGGTGCGGCAGCCCGGGTCCCGCGGGAACTCCAGGACCATGGGCCGCATCATCGGCACGCCGGTGCGGTGGGCCTCGGCGGCGGCACCGTACAGGTAGGGCATCAGGCGGTGCTTGAGCAGGGTGAAGCGGCGGGCCACGTCGACGGCCTCGTCGCCGAACTCCCACGGCACCCGGTACGACGAGGAGCCGTGCAGGCGGCTGTGCGAGGAGAGCAGGCCGAAGGCCAGCCAGCGCTTGAAGACCGCCGGGTCGGGCGTGCCCTCGAAGCCGCCGATGTCGTGGCTCCAGAAGCCGAAGCCGCTCAGGGACAGGGACAGGCCGCCCCGGAGGGACTCGGCCATCGCCTCGAAGGAGGACCAGCAGTCGCCGCCCCAGTGGACGGGGTACTGCTGGCCGCCCGCGGTCGCGGAGCGGGCGAAGAGGACGGCCTCGCCCTGCCCGCGCTCCTTCTCGAGGAGTTCGAAGACGGTCCGGTTGAACAGGTGGGTGTAGTAGTTGTGCATCCGCTCCGGGTCGGAGCCGTCGTGCCACACCGCGTCGGTGGGGACGCGCTCGCCGAAGTCGGTCTTGAAGCAGTCCACGCCCTGGTCCAGCAACGGCTTGAGCTTGCCGGCGAACCAGTCGCGGGCGGCGGGGCTGGTGAAGTCGACCAGGCCCATGCCGGCCTGCCACAGGTCCCACTGCCAGATGTCGCCGTTCGGCCGGCGCACCAGGTGCCCGAGCGCGGCGGCCTCGTCGAAGAGCGGGGACTTCTGGGCGATGTAGGGGTTGATCCAGACACTGATCTTCAAGCCCTTGGCCTTGAGCCGGGCGAGCATGCCCTCCGGGTCGGGGAAGACCTCCGGGTCCCACTGGAAGTCGCACCACTGGTACTCGCGCATCCAGAAGCAGTCGAAGTGGAACACGGTCAGCGGGATGCCGCGCTCGGCCATGCCGTCGACGAACGACGTGACCGTCCGTTCGTCGTAGGAGGTGGTGAAGGACGTGGTGAGCCACAGGCCGAAGGACCAGGCGGGCGGGAGGGCCGGGCGGCCGGTGAGGGCGGTGTAGCGGCTGAGGACGTCCTTGGGGGTGGGGCCGGCGACGACGTAGTACTCCAGCGTCTGGTCCTCGACGCTGAACTGGACCTGTCCGACGGACTCCGAGCCGACCTCGAAGGAGACCGCCCCGGGGTGGTTGACGAAGACGCCGTAGCCGCGTGAGGAGAGGTAGAACGGGACGTTCTTGTAGGCCTGTTCGCTGCTGGTGCCGCCGTCGGCCTGCCAGATGTCGACGACCTGGCCGTTCTTCACGAACGGGGTGAAGCGCTCGCCGAGGCCGTAGATCTGCTCGCCGACGCCGAGCGCGAGCCGGCCCAGCATGTGGTGGGCGCCGTCGCCGGTGGTGGCGAACGCGGTGCTCTTGGCGTCCGCGCGGGTCAGTTCGCGTCCGTCGGCGTCGTGGAAGGTGAGGCCCCAGGGCCCCTCGCCGTCCAGGCGCAGGGTCAGCGGGCCGCTGGTCAGCTCGGTGACCGTGCCGTCCTGGCGCACCTCCCCCGCGCCGTCGGGCGCGCCGGTGAGGGCGAAGTCGGGACCGGGGCGGTGCTTGCCGGCGTGGTGGGTGACCCGGACGCCGATGACGCCCTCGGCCGGGGAGAAGCACTCGACCGTGAGGAGCGGGGCGTTGAGCGTGTCGCCCCGCCGCGCCACCTTCTTCACGGCGGCATGGGCGGTGAAGCGCTTCGATTCGGTGCGTACAGCGCGTACCTCGGTGGCGTACGACAGATGCACGCCCTCGCGGATGAGCCAGAAGCCGTCGGTGAACTTCATGATCTTCCTTGGGTGGGGCGGGAGCGGTCGAGTGGGTGCACGGAGGCCCTCCCACAGCGTTTTGATCGTACACAGAACACCTCGGAAAACCGAGGCCCTCTCGCGTCGATAGCCGCTCTGAACAGGGATGATTACCGAAAAGAACACTTCCTTCACGCGGCGGGACGACAAGATGGGGGCCACTTGCCCCTAGCGCCGCAGCCCACCCCTGGCGTATTAGTCATCACAACAAACAAACAGTCCGGCAAGGAAGCCGGACCGTACGACAGCAAGGGCCGCATGATGTCGAAGCGCTTCAACGCCCCGCATCGGGGGCGCGAACGCTCACGCAGAGTCGCCGTCCCGCTCGCCGCCGTCTCCGTGCTGGTCGCGGGCACGGCGCTGACCGGCTGCGGGCAGCAGCGCGACGCCGACGTGTACACCGTGATGAACTCCTCGACCGACGAGTCGTACCACCGCTGGGACGCGGAGGCGATGGCCCGCTGCGGCGAGCGGCTGGGCGTCACCATCGAGCAGCAGAGCGTCCCCGCGGCGCAGGTGATGACGAAGGCGCTGCGCATGGCGTCGTCCAGGTCGTTGCCGGACATCGTCCAGTTCGACGCGTCCGAGATGCCGACCTTCGCCGACGCGGGCGGTCTGGTCGACCTCAGGAGCCTCGGGCTGAGCACCGACGACATCCCCGAGGGCATCGTCGACTTCGGCTCGTACAAGGGCACGTACTACGGGGCGGCCCGCTCCGTGAACACGCTCGCCCTCTTCTACGACAAGGACGTCCTCGACGAGGCGGGCGTCGAGGTGCCCACCACCTGGGCCGAATTGCGCGAGACCGCGAAGCAGCTCACGCGGGGCAAGCGGTACGGCCTGGCGCTCAGCGCGGGCGGCGCGGAGGACGGGGTCTTCCAGTTCACGCCGTTCATGTGGTCCAACGGCGGCGACGAGACGAAGCTGGACGGCCCGCGGGTCGTCGAGGCCCTGGACTACTGGAAGAGCCTGCTGCAGGACGGTTCGCTCTCCAAGGCGACCGTCAACTGGACCCAGGCGGACGTCAACGACCAGTTCATGGCCGGCAACGCGGCGATGATGATCAACGGTCCGTGGCAGGTGGAGACCCTCAACAGCGACGAGTCGCTGCACTGGGGCATCGCGCCGATCCCGGTGCCCGAGGCGGGCGACGACTCGGTCGGTCCGCTCGGCGGCGCGGTGCTCACCGTGCCCGACACCGGTGACGAGGCACGGGAGAGGACGGCCGGGAAGATCGTCGCCTGTCTGGCGAGCGAGAAGGAGCAGCTGACCTACGCCCTCAACAGCTGGATGGTCCCGGCCAACGCGAAGGCCGCCGCCGTCTGGCGCGAGAAGGTGCCCGAGCTGGACTCCCTCGCCGACCAGGTGGCCGTCGCCCGGTCCCGCACGGCGAAGCTCGGCGCGGGCTGGTCGAGCGTGTCGCTCGCCCTGCAGAGCGCCTTCCAGTCCGCCCTGACCGGCCAGTCCAGTGAGGCCGCCCTGAAGCGCGCCCAGCAGCGGGCCACGAGCGGGAACTGAGGGAACGCCACCATGACCACGTCCACCGTCACCGCACGGGCAGCCGCCGAGACGTCCGGAGCGGCCGTGCCGGACCCGGCCCGGACCGCGCGCCGGCGCAGGCTCTCCCAGTGGGGGTTCGTCGCCCCCGCCGTCGTCTTCATGCTGCTGTTCTTCGGCTACCCGCTCGTCCGCAACGTCGTGATGAGCTTCCAGCACTACACGCCGAAGACCTTCTTCACCGGTGAGGCGCCCTTCAACGGCGTCGACAACTGGTCCCACGTGTTCCAGGACGCCCTGTTCGGCAAGGCGCTGTGGCACACGCTCGTCTTCACCGCCGGTTCGCTCCTCGGGCAGTTCTGCATCGGTCTCGCGCTCGCGGTGTTCTTCAGCCGGCGCTTCCCGCTGGGCGGTGCGCTGCGCTCGCTGATCCTGCTGCCCTGGCTGGTGCCCATGGTGGTCTCCGGCATCGTCTGGCGGCGCATCCTCGACCAGGACACGGGCGTGCTCAACTCGTTCCTGGACACCCTCGGCCTCGGCGGACACACACCGTGGTTGACCAGCCCGCACATGGCCCTGCTGTCCGTCATCCTGGTCAACATCTGGATCGGCATCCCGTTCAACATGGTCATCCTGTACGGCGGTCTCCAGGAGATCCCGAAGGAGCTGCACGAGGCGGCCTCCCTGGACGGCGCCTCCGCGTGGCGGACCTTCCGCTCCGTGACCCTGCCGATGCTCAAGCCGGTCATCACGGTCGTGCTCGTGCTGGGCTTCATGTCGACGGTCAAGATCCTCGACCTGATCCTCGCCCTGACCGACGGCGGCCCCGCCGACTCCACGCAGACCCTGGGCACGCTCACGTACCAGAACTCGTTCGTCCAGCTGGACTTCGGCGCGGGCGCCGTCGTCGGCAACGTACTGATCCTGATCTCCGCCGTGTTCGCGGTGTTCTACCTGCGGGCCAACCGCTCCGAAGGGAAGTGACCGACGATGGCCGACCGCACTCCCACCGGGTCCCGGCGCCGCTGGGGCTCCACCGTCGCCGGTGTGCTCGTCCTGTGCGTGATGCTGTTCCCGCTGTACTGGATGCTCAACACCGCCCTCCAGCCCGAGTCGGGGCTGCTCCAGGTCGACCCGGTGCCGGGCAGCCTGGACCTGTCCGGCTTCTCCAAGGCGATCGGCGACCAGGGCGGCCACCTGCTGACCTCGCTGGCCGTCTCGCTCGGCGCGGTCGTCATCTGCCTGGCGATCTCGGCGCCGGCCGCCTACGGGCTCGCGCGGTTCGGGCTGCGCGGCTCGCGCACCATCGTGTTCGGCACGCTGATCACCCAGATGGTGCCGGGCATCGTCATCGCCAACGCGCTCTACAACTCCTACGTCGACCTGGGCCTGGTCAACTCCTACTTCGGCCTGATGCTGGCGGACGCCTCGCTCGGCATCCCGTTCTCCATCGTCCTGATGCGGTCCTTCATGGTGTCGATCCCCGGCGAGGTGATCGAGGCCGCGCAGATGGACGGCGCCGGACCGGTGCGGACGTTCCTGCGGGTGGTGCTGCCGATGAGCCGCAACTCCCTGATCACCTCGGGTCTGTTCGCGTTCCTGTTCGCGTGGAGCGACTTCATGTTCGCGCTCACGCTGAACACCACCGACGAGGTCAAGCCGGTCACCCTGGGCATCTACCAGTACATCGGCGCGCACGTCGGCGACTGGGGTTCGGTGATGGCCGCCTCCGTGCTGTCCGCGGTCCCGGCGGCGATCCTGCTCGTCCTCGCCCAGAAGTACATCGCCGCCGGCATCACCGGCGGTTCCGTCAAGTGACCACCGCACACCAGGAGAGGGGCTTCCCCGCATGAGCGACTTCCCCCGCTTCCCGCCCGGCTTCGTCTTCGGCGCCGCGACCGCCTCGTACCAGATCGAGGGCGCCGCGCGGGAGGGCGGCCGCGGTCCGTCGATCTGGGACACCTACAGCCACACCCCCGGCCTGACGGCCAACGGCGACACCGGCGACGTGGCCTGCGACCACTACCACCGCTACCGGGAGGACGTGGCGCTGCTGCGCGACCTGGGCGTGGACTCGTACCGCTTCTCGATCGCCTGGCCGCGGATCGTGCCCGAGGGCTCGGGCCCGGTGAACACCGAAGGGCTGGACTTCTACTCGCGCCTCGTCGACGAACTGCTCGCGGCGGGCATCGAACCGGCCGCCACCCTCTACCACTGGGACCTGCCGCAGGCCCTGGAGGACCGGGGCGGCTGGCGGGTGCGGGAGACCGCGGAACGGTTCGCCGAGTACACGGCCGTGGTCGCCGAGCACCTGGGCGACCGGGTGCCGCGCTGGATCACGCTGAACGAGCCGTGGTGCAGTTCCTTCCTCGGCTACTCCATCGGCCGCCACGCCCCCGGGGCCAAGGAGGGCCGGGGCGCCCTGGCCGCCGTCCACCACCTGCTGGTCGGCCACGGTCTCGCGGTGAGGGCGCTGCGGGCGGCCGGGGTGCGCGAGGTGGGCATCACGCTCAACCTCGACCGCAACCTGCCGGCCACCGACTCCCCCGCCGACCTGGCGGCCGTGGTCCGCGCGGACACCCAGCACAACCTGGTGTGGACCGAGCCGATCCTGGCGGGCCGGTACCCGGCGACGGAGGAGGAGACCTTCGGCGAGCTGATCACCGGCGCGGACTTCCGGCGGGACGGCGACCTGGAGCTGATCTCCCAGCCGCTGGACTTCCTCGGCATCAACTACTACCGGCCGATCGTGGTCGCCGACGCCCCGCACCGCGAGGCCGACCCGGCGCGCAGGGTGGCGACGGACAACCGTTACGAGGAGGTACGGCTTCCCGGCGTGCGGCACACCGCCATGGGCTGGCCGGTCGTCCCCGACAGCTTCACCGACCTGCTCGTCCGGCTGAGAGAGCAGTACGGCGACGCGCTGCCGCCCGTCCACATCACGGAGAACGGGTCGGCGGAGGACGACACGGTCGCCGCCGACGGAGCAGTGCACGACACCGACCGGGTCGCCTACCTGCGCGACCACCTGACGGCCCTGCGGGCGGCGATGGACGCGGGGGTGGACGTGCGGGGCTACTACGTGTGGTCGCTGCTGGACAACTTCGAGTGGGCGTTCGGCTACGACAAGCGCTTCGGCATCGTGCGGGTCGACTACGACACGCAGCAGCGCACGCCGAAGGACAGCTACCGCTGGTACCGGGACCTGATCGCCGCGCACCGCGGGTGAGGTGCCGCGCGGCCGGCCGGTTCCCGCCGCCGGCCGCGCTCACCGGCGTCACGACGCCGGCGGCCGTGGCGGCGCGCGCCGTCCCCGCGCCCGGGCGCGCGGCCGTTCCGCCCCGGACCGGTCCGGTACCCCGGGCACAGGGCGACGGCACCCCTCCCGCGGAGCGCGCTCCCTCGTGCACACTCTCCGCATGGAGATCATCACGTTCGTCGAGACACTGGACCACGAGGGCGAGTTGCTGGCCGCCGCCGCGGAGAAGGCGGGGACCGGCGCCGAAATACCGACCTGCCCCGGCTGGCGGATACGGGACCTGCTGCGGCACACCGGGGCGGTGCACCGCTGGGCGGCGGCGTTCGTCGCCGAGGGCCACACCTCGTACCGCCCCGAAGGAGGGCTGCCGGACCTCGACGGTGTCGAACTCGTGGCCTGGTTCCGGCAGGGGCACCGGCAGCTCGTCGACACCCTCGCCGGTGCCGCGCCCGACGTGGAGTGCTGGCACTTCCTGCCCGCGCCGTCGCCGCTGGCGTTCTGGGCGCGGCGGCAGGCGCACGAGACGACCGTCCACCGGTTCGACGCGGAGTCGGCCGGGGGCGGCGATCCGTCCGGCGTCGACGCCGGCTTCGCCGCGGACGGCATCGACGAACTGCTGCGCGGCTTCCACGCCCTCCCGAGGAGCGGGGTCCGCAGTGCGGAGCCCCGTGTGCTGCGGGTACGGGCGACGGACCTGGACGGTGCCGTGTGGACCGTACGGCTGTCGGCACAGCCGCCCGCGGCCGAGCGGGGGGACACCGGCGACGCCGAATGCGAAGTGGCCGGTCCGGCGGCGCAGTTGTACCTGTCGCTGTGGAACCGGCTGCCGTTCCCGCACGTCACCGGGGACGCCTCGCTCGCCGCGCTGTGGCGGGAGAGGTCGGCCGTCGTCTGAAGGCGAGCGGGACACCCGCCGGTACCGGGCCGGCCGCTTCTCCCGCTGCCCCTCGCCCCGCAGGGGCGGCCGCGCCGCGAGCGGACGGTCCGGAACCGGCCGGACCGCTCGCTTCGCCGGTGTGCGGATCCGGGACGTGCGGATGTGACCGGTGACGGGGGACGCCGCGCGCGGGGCGAGCGGGCCGCGACGACCGTCGAGACCGGAGACGCGCTGTGCGGCGCGGCGTTCGCGGCGGCGGTGCTGTTCGGGGCCGTTGCGGGGCCGGCCCGTGCCCTCGGGCCGCCGGCCGGGGCGGACCGGTCGGCACGGGCACGGTGCCGGCCGTCGTGCTGTTCGTCGCCCGGGCGGTGAGCGTGCTGGTCCGGTCCGGGCGCGGGGATCAGCCCAGCCAGCCCGGCCGCACCAGTCCCGACTCGTAGGCGAGGACGACGAGCTGGGCGCGGTCGCGGGCGCCCAGCTTCACCATGGTGCGGCTGACGTGGGTCTTGGCGGTGAGGGGGCTGACGACCAGGCGGCGGGCGATCTCCTCGTTGGACAGGCCGATGCCGACCAGGGCCATCACCTCCCGTTCCCGCTCGGTGAGGCGGGACAGCGCGCCGGCGGCGGGTTCCTTGGAGCGCGCCGCGAACTCGGCGATCAGGCGGCGGGTCACCCCCGGCGAGAGCAGCGCGTCCCCGGCGACCACCGCCCGTACGGCGCGCAGGAGTTCGTCGGGCTCGGTGTCCTTGACCAGGAACCCGGAGGCGCCCGAGCGGATGGCCTCGAAGACGTACTCGTCGAGTTCGAAGGTGGTGAGCATGACCACCTTCACGTCCCTCAGCCCCTCGTCCCCGGTGACCCGGCGGGTGGCGGCCAGGCCGTCGAGGGCGGGCATGCGGATGTCCATCAGGACGACGTCGGGGCGCAGTTCGCGGATCGCGCGCACCGCCTCCTCGCCGTCGGCGGCCTCACCCGCCACCTCGATGTCCGGCTGCGCGTCCAGCAGCGCCCGGAAACCGGCGCGTACCAGTGACTGGTCGTCGGCGAGCAGTACGCGGATCACCGGTCCTCCTCGGACTCCTCGGCGTGCCGCACGGTGAGCGGCAGGGACGCCAGCACCCGGAAGCCGCCGTCGAGGCGCGGGCCCGCCTCGATGGTGCCACCGAGCGCCGCCGCCCGCTCGCGCATCCCGGCCAGTCCGTTGCCGCTGCCCCCGGCGTCGGCGCCGGTCGCGGGTCCGTCGTCGTCGATGCGCAGCCGCAGGGTGCCGCCGTCCCGGGCGAGGCGGACGCGGGCCCGGCGCGAACCCGAGTGCCGCACGACGTTGGTGAGGGCCTCCTGGACGATCCGGAACGCGGCGAGGTCGGTGCCGGGCGGCAGGCGCGGCGGCTCCCCCTCGACCTCCACGGTGAGGCCGGCGCTCGCCGCCTGGTCCACCAGCTCGGGCAGCCGGTCCAGGCCGGGAGCCGGCGCGCGCGGCGCGGCGCCGGGCGCGCGGAGGGTGTCGAGGACCTGGCGGACCTCGCCGAGCGCCTCCTTACTCTTGTCCTTGATGGTGGTGAGCGCGGTGCGGGCCTGTTCGGGGTCGCTGTCCAGGAGGGCGAGGCCGACGCCCGCCTGCACGTTGATGACGGAGATGCTGTGGGCGAGGACGTCGTGCAGTTCGCGGGCGATCCGCAGCCGTTCCCGGTCCGCGCGCCGCTTGGCGGCCTGGGCCCGTTCGGCCCGCTCCCGCGCCCACTGCTCGCGCCGGGTCCGGGCCAGCTCCGACAGGGCGACGATCGCCACCACCCAGGCGGCGACGACCAGTTCCTGCCCCCAGGAGGCGGCCTCGTCCCCGGACGGCGGCAGCCACCGGTAGAGCCAGTGGGCCAGCAGGGCGTGCCCGGCCCACAGCGCGGCCATCGCCGTCCACGCGGCCCTGCGGTGCCCGGCGACGACGGCGCTGAAGCAGGCCACCGCGACGGCCAGGAACACCGGCCCGTAGGGGTATCCGACGCCCAGGTAGGCCAGGGTGGTGGCGGCCGTGCCGAACACGACGGCCACGGGGTACCGCTGCCGGCCCAGCAGGGCGAGGCCGGTCACGAGCAGCAGGACGTGGGCGAGGGGATCGAGCGGGGTCCGCTCCCCCGCCTGGGCGTGGGCGGCGAAGTTCGAACCGAGCAGCACGAAGGCCGTGATCAGTGCCGTGGAGAGCCAGGGCAGGCGGGAGCCGCGCTCCTCGTCGCCCCGGTGGTTCCCCCACGAGGGTCCGGGCCGCCACCACCGCGGTGGTCCGCCCCCGTGTTCGTGCTGTCCGTCCATGTCCGCCACGCTAGACGCCGCGCGCACCGGGCGGCGTCATCCGTGCGCGGTGGCCGCGCCTGCTCCCGGTGGAGTACGCCGGCCGCCCGCGTCCCGGGAGGGGGCGGCTCAGTGTTCCAGGCCGACCTCGTGGGCGAGCCGGCCGGCGGCGTGCCGGAAGAACGCGGCGCGGTCCTCCACGACCCGGTCGAACTGCCCGAAGACCTCGAACCCGATCAGCCCGAACAGCTCCGCCCAGGCCGCCACGAGCGCCGCCACGACCTGCGGCGGCAGGTCGGGGGCGAGGTCGGCGGCCATCCGGTGCGCCTCGGGCCGCAGTTCGGCGGGCAGCACGGGCAGGGCGAGGCCCCGGCCCCGGTGCGCCTCGCGCGCGATGCCGACGAGGACCTGCCCCACCCGGGAGGCGGCGCGCACGGTGTCCTGGGGGGCGGTGTAGCCGGGCACCGGTGATCCGTAGATCAGCGCGTACTCGTGGGGGTGGGCCAGCGCCCAGCCGCGAGCGGCCTCGCACACGGTGGTCCAGCGCCGGACGGGGCCCGCCTCGGCCGCCGCGTCGCGCGCCGCTTCGGCGGCGGCGCCGATCGCGTCGTAGGCGTCGATGATCAGGGCGGTCAGCAGGTCGTCGCGGCTGGGGAAGTAGCGGTACAGGGCGGAGGAGGCCAGGCCGAGTTCACGGGCGACGGCGCGCAGCGAGAGCTTGGCGGCACCCTCCCGCGCGAGTTGTCCGCGCGCCTCGTCCTTGATGGCGGCGGTGACCTCGATCCGGGCGCGGGCACGGGCTCCGAGTGGGGTGCTGGTCATGCCGTCCAGTGTCGCACGTAGAGAGAGCGGTGCACACAAACAAGAGCGGTGCACACAAACGAGAGCGCTGCTCTTGCTTTATCGGCGGCGGGCATGCAGACTGGGAGCATCGAGCGAGAGCAGTGCTCACAAAAGTGAGCACTGCTCTCTCATCCTCTCCATCGGGAGCCCTCATGCCGTCGTCCACGTCTTCGCCCGCCCCCTCCCCGACCGGTTCGTCGCCGTACTACTTCAAGGGCAGTCCGCTGACCGTGCGCTTCAACCGCGTCGTCGGCCGGCTCGCCCGGTACGGCATCAGCATCGCGGGCACCGCCGAGCTGTCCGTCCTCGGCCGCAAGAGCGGCCGGCCGCAGCGCATCCCGGTCAATCCGCACACCCACGCCGGCGAGCGGTACCTGGTCTCCGCACGCGGCCACTCCCAGTGGGTGCGCAACATGCGCGCCGCCGGCGGCGGGGAACTGCGCGTGGGACGCAGGGTCCGTCCCTTCACCGCGGTGGAACTTCCCGACGAGGAGAAGCTCCCCGTCCTGCGGACCTACCTGGAGAAGTGGGGCTGGGAGGTCGACCGGTACTTCCAGGGGGTCACGGCCGGGTCCTCCGACGAGGAGATCACCGCGTGCGCCGCCGACCACCCGGTGTTCCGGATCGAGCTCAAGAGCTGATCCCGTCCTCCGCTGACCGAGCGGGCTCCGCGGACCGGGCGGGCTCCGCAGGCCGCCGGTCCACGGCCGACAGGGCCCGCTGCGCCAGCGGATGGCTGCGGACCAGCTCACCCAGTGACGTCGAGCCCTGGGTGATGTCCCGGAACGCCCTCCAGGCGGGACGGAAACCGGTCAGCGCCGCGTGGAAGAGCCCCGGGCGGCGCTCGAAGACCGCCAGCATCCGCTTGCCGACGCTCATCTCGACGCCCAGCCCGGCCTTGACGGCGAACGCGTAGTTCAGGGCCTGCTTGCGCGCGTCCACGGCGTCGTGCGCCTCCGCGATGCGCACCGCCCACTCCCCCGCGAGCCGCCCCGAGCGCAGCGCGAACGAGATGCCCTCGCGCGTCCACGGCTCCAGGAGCCCCGCCGCGTCCCCGCACACCAGCACCCGGCCCCGGGACAGCGGCGAGTCGTCGGCGCGGCAGCGCGTCAAGTGGCCGGAGGAGATGCTCGGTTCGAACCCGGCGAGTCCGAGCCGGCCGATGAAGTCCTCCAAGTACCGCTTGGTCGCCGCGCCCTCACCGCGTGCCGAGATCACACCGACGGTGAGCGTGTCCCCCTTGGGGAACACCCAGCCGTAACTGCCCGGCAGCGGACCCCAGTCGATGAGCACCCGGCCCTTCCAGTCGTCGGCGACCGTGTCGGGCACCGGGATCTCCGCCTCCAGGCCGAGGTCGACCTGGTCGAGCTTGACCCCGACGTGTGCGCCTATCCGGCTCGCGCTGCCGTCCGCGCCGACGACGGCCCGCGCCAGCACCGTCTCGCCGCCCTGGAGGACGACGGCGACCGTGCGCCGGTCCGGCACCGCCGACCCGTGCTGCTCGACCCGCGTCACCGTCGCCCCGGTGCGCAGCTCGGCGCCCGCCTTCTGGGCGTGTTCGACGAGTTGCTGGTCGAACTCCGGCCGGTTGACCAGGCCGAACAGCATCTGCTTGGAGCGCCGGGTGCGGGTGAAGCGGCCGTTGTGGGAGAACGTCACCGCGTGCACGCGGTCCCGCAGGGGCAGTTCGAAGCCGGGGGGCAGGGTGTCGCGCGAGGGACCGATGATGCCGCCGCCGCACGTCTTGTAGCGGGGCAGCTCCGCCTTCTCCAGCAACAGCACACGCCGCCCCGCGACCGCCGCCGCGTAGGCGGCCGAGGCCCCCGCCGGTCCCGCGCCCACCACGACGACGTCCCAGACCTGACGCGTGTCGTCCGCCGAAGAGTTCTCGCTGCTCACGATGGTCTACTGCTCCGATCAAACCGCATGCCGCACCTGACCCCCGCATCCTACGGCGGGCATCGCCGCAGGCCACTGTGGGAGGATCGGCGGCGGACGCCGCCCGCACCCCGGGAGGTGTCCGCACCCGCACGATCATCCGTGCACAGCGGTACGCGCGCGGGCACTCGTCAGCAGCGCCCGCTCATGTACCGATCGGTACAACGTCGCATCCACAAGGAGCGTGCCCATGTCGTCGAATCCGGTCGCCGAGACCGTCTCCTCCCTGATGCCCAGGGCGAAGGAGGAGCTCGCCGCGCTGGTGGCCTTCAAGTCGGTGGCGGACTTCGACCAGTTCCCGCGCAGCGAGAGCGTGGGCGCCGCCGACTGGATAGCGTCCGCGCTGCGCGCCGAGGGCTTCGAGGACGTGGCCCTGCTCGACACACCGGACGGCACCCAGTCGGTGTACGGCTTCCTGCCCGGCCCCGAGGGCGCGAGGACGGTGCTGCTCTACGCCCACTACGACGTGCAGCCGCCGCTGGACGAGGCGGGCTGGGACACGCCGCCGTTCGAACTGACCGAACGCGACGGCCGCTGGTACGGGCGCGGCACGGCCGACTGCAAGGGCGGTGTGCTGATGCACCTGCTCGCGCTGCGCGCGCTGAAGGCGAACGGCGGCGTGCCGGTGCACGTCAAGGTGATCGCCGAGGGCTCCGAGGAGCAGGGCACCGGCGGTCTGGAGCGGTACGCCGAGGCGCACCCGGAGCTTTTGGCGGCGGACACCATCGTCATCGGCGACGCCGGCAACTTCCGGGTCGGTCTGCCGACGGTCACCTCGACGCTGCGCGGCATGACGCTGGTCCGCGTGAAGGTCGACACGCTGGAGGGCAACCTGCACTCCGGCCAGTTCGGCGGCGCGGCCCCCGACGCGCTGGCCGCGCTGATCCGCGTGCTGGACTCGCTGCGCACCGAGGACGGCTCGACGGCCGTGGACGGTCTGGCGTCGGACAGCACCTGGGAGGGCCTGGCCTACGACGAGGAGCAGTTCCGCCGGGACGCCAAGGTGCTCGACGGCGTCGAGCTGATCGGCTCCGGTTCGGTCGCCGACCGCATCTGGGCGCGCCCCGCCGTGACGGTGCTCGGCATCGACTGCCCGCCGGTGGTCGGCGCGACGCCGTCGGTGCAGGCGAGCGCCCGGGCGCTGGTGAGCCTGCGGGTGCCGCCGGGCGTGGACGCCACCGAGGCCACCAAGCTGCTCCGGGCCCACCTGGAGACGCACACGCCGTGGGGTGCGCGGGTGCAGGTCGAGCAGATCGGCCAGGGCCAGGCGTTCCGCGCCGACACCACCAGCCCGGCCTACCGGGCGATGGCGGACGCGATGGCGGTGGCGTACCCGGGCCAGGAGATGCAGTACGCCGGTCAGGGCGGCTCCATCCCGCTGTGCAACACCCTCGCGACGCTCTACCCGGAGGCGGAGATCCTGCTGATCGGCCTGAGCGAGCCGGAGGCGCAGATCCACGCCGTGAACGAGAGCGTGTCCCCCGAGGAGTTGGAGCGGCTGTCGGTGGCGGAGGCGCTGTTCCTGCGGAACTACGCGGCGAGCTGAGCGCACCGCCCGTTCGCGCCCCGCACGGCGGCCCCGCACGGCGACGAACGGCCTCCGCCACGGCGCCTACCGGGCCGTCCCCGCGGCCGCCCCGGTAGGCGCCGTGGGCGTGGACGCGCCTTGCGGCCGCCCCGGGGGGCGCCGTGCGTGTGGACGCGCCCCGCGGTCGCCCCGGGAAAGCGGCACGGACGTGGCCGCGCCCCGCAGCCGCCCCCGGGAGGACGACGGGACTGGACGCGCCCCGCGGTCGCCCGGTGTCAGCCGACCGGTGTGCCCGCCTCCAGGTACAGCGCCGCCCCGCGTTCCCGGGCCCGCAGGGCCCAGCGCAGGCGCTCGTAGCGGACCGGGGGCAGCAGGGCGGCGGCCTCGTCCTCGCTGACGAAGCGCCAGTCGCGCAGTTCGGGCCCCGGCAGCAGCACCCGGCCGGCCTCCGCGGAGTCGAGCCGGCCGCCGTCGAAGAGCAGGCGCAGGCCGCCGTAGCCGGGGGGCGCGGGCGACTCCCAGTCGACGACCAGCAGGGCGGGCACCTCGTCGAGGCGGATGCCGGTCTCCTCGGCGACCTCGCGCATCCCGGCGCGGGCGGGCGCCTCGCCGGGCTCCACGATGCCGCCGGGGAACTCCCAGCCGGGCTTGTAGGTGGGGTCGACCAGCAGCACCCGGTCCTGCTCGTCGAAGAGGAGGACGCCGGCGGCCAGGGTCTCGCCGGTGGGCTCGGGGGTCTGCACGATGTCGCAGGCGGGCGCCGCCCCGGTGCCGACGGCCTCGGCGATGCGGGCGGCGGTCTCGTACGGGGTGAGGGCGCTGGTGTCGACCGGATGGGCGTCGGCCGTCAGCCAGGAGGCGAGGGCGGCCCGGTACGGCTCGATGTGGTCGTACGACCACTGCCGTGCGCGTATCCCCCCGTCCGTCGCCGCGGGCACCTCGCGGGCCGCCGTCCGCTCCCGCAGGATCGTTTCCGCCGGAGCCAGGAGGATGTGCCGGACCGCTATCCGGCGGGCGGCGAGGCCGCCGAAGATCTCGTCGCGGTACTCCTGGCGCAGCAGGGTCATGGGGACCACGAGGGTCCCGCCGAGTTCGGCGAGCATCGCGGCCGCGGTGTCGACCACGAGGCGCCGCCAGATCGGCAGGTCCTGGACGTCGCCCGCTTCCGCGAGGCGTTTGGGCGGCAGCAGGCGTGCGAGCGCCTCGTCGATGACCTCGGGGTCGAAGAGCGTGCTGTTCGGGATCAGTTCGATCAGCTCCCGTGCGGTGGTGGTCTTCCCCGCACCGAACGCGCCGTTGATCCAGACGACGGTCACAGGTCCCCCTCTTGTCTTGGCCCCCTGTGGCTTGCCCGCTCCACCCTGCCACGGAAACCAGGCCCAGTTGAGGGCGTCGCCGGTGCCGCGCGGTCCGCGTGCCCCGGTGACGGCGAGCGGTGAACCACCACCACCCACCCTCTTCCAACACAGTCGGACACGTCCTAACGTAAACGCTCAGCAATGACGTGCACATGATGCAATGGGCCGTGTCCCCTTGTGCCCGTGCCGCGTTCACCTGCCGTTCCACCTGCCGCGGATTCGGAGGAACGTAATGAGACGTCGCCTTTCCCCCCGTACCACCCGCAGACCCCTGGCCGGGGCGCTCGTCACCGGACTGCTGTGCGCGGCGGGGCTCGCCGCCCCCACGGCCGCCGCCGCGCCGACCGCCCGGGAAGAGCCGGCACCCGCCCCGGACGGCGGAACCGCCCCGAACGGCGAGCTCGCCCCGGACGACGGGCTCGCCCTCACCCCGCCCATGGGCTTCAACAACTGGAACTCCACCCACTGCCGTGCCGAGTTCAACGAGGCGATGGTCAAGGGCATCGCGGACATCTTCGTCGCGAAGGGCCTCAAGGACGCCGGGTACGAGTACGTCAACCTCGACGACTGCTGGGCGCTCCCGCAGCGCGGCGCCGACGGCAAGCTCGTACCGGACCCGGTGCGCTTCCCGAACGGCATCGACGCGGTCGCCGACTACGTCCACGCCAAGGGCCTCAAGCTCGGCATCTACACCAGCGCGGGCACGAAGACGTGCGACAGCACGGGGATGCCCGGCGCGCTGGGCCACGAGTACAGCGACGCGCAGCAGTTCGCCGACTGGGGCGTGGACTACCTCAAGTACGACAACTGCAACAACCAGGGCGTGGACGCCGTGCAGCGGTACACCACCATGCGGGACGCCCTGAGGGCCACCGGTCGGCCCATCGTCTACAGCATCTGCGAATGGGGCGAGAACAAGCCCTGGGAATGGGCGGGGGACCTCGGACACCTCTGGCGGACCACCGGCGACATCAACGACAGCTGGGGTTCCATGCTGTCGATCCTCAAGAAGAACCTCCCGCTCGCCGAGTACGCCGGCCCCGGCCGGTGGAACGACCCCGACATGCTGGAGGTCGGCAACGGCGGCATGACCGCCACGGAGTACCGCACCCACTTCTCGATGTGGTCGGTCATGGCGGCCCCGCTCCTCATCGGCACCGACCTGCGCAAGGCGTCCGACGAGACCTTCGAGATCCTCGGCAACCGGGAGGTCATCGCGGTCGACCAGGACCCGCTGGGCAAGCAGGGCACCGTGGTCTCCTCCGAGGGCGGCCGCTGGGTCGTCGCCAAGGAGATGCGGGACGGCAGCCGCGCGGTGGCGCTGTTCAACGAGTCCGACAGCCCCCAGCGGATCACCACCAGCGCCGAGGCCGTCGGACTGCCCGACGCCGCCGGCTACACCCTGCGGGACCTGTGGCGGCACGAGAGCTCGCACACCGCGGGCACCCTGTCGGCCACCGTCCCCGCGCACGGCACGGTCCTCCTGCGGGTCGGCGCCGACCGCCGGTGGGCCCAGTACCCGCCCGCCGTCGAACTCGGCCTGGAGGGCAGCACGCTGGTCGAGGCGGGTACCCCGGCGTCGCTGACCACGACGGTCACCGACCTCGGCCGCACCCCGGCCCACCGGGTGTCCGTGATCCTGCACGGCCCCGACGGCTGGCGGATCCGGGCCACCTCGCCGGCCGGCGCGCCCGTCGTCCCCGCCGGCCGGTCGCTGCGCACCACGTGGTCGGTCACCGCACCCGCCGGCACGCCCCCCGGGTCGTACGACCTCGTCGTCCGGACGAGTCACCGCTCGCCGGCCGGGAAGCGCGTCGAGTCGGACCTGCCGCTGACGGCGACCGTGGTGGTGCCGCCGCCCGCCGGGACGTCCGAGCTCGGCGACCTCCCGTGGCTGTCGGCCACCAACGGCTGGGGTCCCGTCGAGCGCAACACCAGCAACGGGGAGCAGGCCGCGGGCGACGGCAACCCCCTCACCATCGGCGGGGTGGTGTACGCTACCGGCCTCGGCGTCCACGCGCAGAGCAGCGTCGCCTTCTACACGGACCGGGCCTGCGAGAAGGTCACCGCCGAGGTCGGTGTGGACGACGAGAAGGGCGCCAAGGGAACCGTCTCCTTCCAGATCTGGGCGGACGGCACCGAGGTGGCCTCGACCGGGGTCCTCACCAACGCGATGCCGGCCCAGCCGATCACGGCGGACGTGACCGGCGCCGAGGTGGTCCGGCTCGTCGTCACCAACGGCGGCGACAACACCGACTCCGATCACGCCGACTGGGCACAGGCCCGGCTGACCTGCTGATCCGCGCCGGCCTGTCTCAGACCCCCGCCGCGGTCACGCCCGCCGTCCTGGTGAGCGCGGCCGCGGCGGCCCCGACCAGTCCCGCGTCCGTACCCATCCGGGCGGGCACGACCGTCAGGCGCCGCACGAAGGACAGCGTCGCGTAGTCGGCCAGGGCCCTGCGCAGCGGGCCGAAGAGCACCTCGCCCGCCTTGCCCACTCCCCCGCCGACCACGGCGATGTCGATCTCGACGAGGGTGGCGGTGGCGGCGATGCCGGCGGCCAGCGCCTGCGCCGCCCGCTCGAAGGAGGCCACGGCGGCCGGGTCGCCCAGGCGGGCGGCGGCGGCCACCGCGGCGGCCGACGTGTCGCCGTCCGGGCCCGGCCGCCAGCCGTCGGCCAGCGCACGCCGCGCGATGTTGGGGCCGCTGGCCATGCGCTCCACACAGCCGCGCGAACCGCACGGGCACGGGTCGCCGTCCAGGTCCACGCTGATGTGCCCGATGTGTCCCGCGTTGCCGGTCGGGCCGGGGTGGAGCACCCCGTTCAGGACCAGACCGCCGCCGACGCCCGTCGAGACGACCATGCACAGCGCGTTGTCGTGCCCGCGGGCCGCCCCCTGCCAGTGCTCGGCCGCCGTGATCGCCACTCCGTCGCCGATCAGCTCGACGGGCAGGTCACCGACGGTGGCGCGGACGCGCCGGACGAGGGGGAAGTCGCGCCAGCCGGGCACGTTGACCGGGCTGACCGTGCCCGCGGAGGCGTCCACCGGCCCGGCGCTGCCGATGCCGACGGCCCCGGCCCGCCCCCACAGCGGCGACACGGCCAGCTCCGCGAGGACCGCGTCCACGGCCCGCATCACGGTCTCGCCGTTCTCCTGGGCGGGCGTCGCGCGCTGCGCGCGGACCTGGATCCGGCCGTGGCCGTCCACCAGCGCCCCGGCGATCTTGGTGCCGCCGATGTCCAGCGCTGCCACGAGGTCGGTGTGCATCAGAGTCGGATCTCCCCGTCGACCGAAGGAAAAGTGAGGAAAGCAAGGAAAGTGAGGAACCTGAACGGGAGCAGCAGGCCGGCGCGCGGTGGGGACGCGGGCCGGAGAGTGCGGTGGACAGTGTCTCGTGCATCTGACAACGTTGTCCAGGCTCTATGCTCGACGCCACATCCTCATACAAGCGCACGAACACCGCATCCGGCGTGGACGACAGGAGCCGACGCAATCCCGTGGACGACAGGACAGGACACCGCACCGTGCCCGACACGCCCCGCCGCGCAGACCGGCTTCCCGGGAGTCGCTACGGCAACCGCCCCACCATGAAGGACGTGGCCGCCCGCGCCGGCGTCGGCCTGAAGACCGTCTCCCGGGTGGTCAACGGGGAACCGGGGGTCACCCCGGAGACCGAACGGCGCGTCCAGGAGGCCATCGACGCGCTCGGTTTCCGCCGCAACGACAGCGCGCGGGTGCTCCGCAAGGGCCGTACGGCGAGCATCGGGCTGGTGCTGGAGGACCTCGCGGACCCGTTCTACGGGCCGCTGAGCCGTGCGGTGGAGGAGGTGGCCCGCGCCCACGGGGCCCTGCTGATCAACGGCTCCAGCGCGGAGGACCCGGACCGCGAGCGGGAACTGGTGCTGGCGCTGTGCGCGCGGCGCGTGGACGGACTGCTGGTGATCCCCGCCGGGGACGACCACCGGTACCTGGAGCCCGAGCTCAGGGCCGGCGTGGCCACGGTGTTCGTCGACCGTCCGGCGGGGCGGATCGACGCGGACGTGGTGGTCTCCGACAACTTCGGCGGCGCCCGTGACGGCGTGGCCCATCTGATCGCGCACGGGCACCGCAGGATCGGCTTCATCGGCGACATGCCCCGCATCCACACCGCCGCCGAGCGGCTGCGCGGCTACCGGGCCGCCATGGAGGACGCGGGCATACCGGTGAAGGACTCCTGGATGTCGCTGGGCGTCACCGGCCCCGAGCGGGTGCGCCGGGCCGCCGAGGAGATGCTCGCCGACCCGCACCACCCGGTGACCGCGATCTTCACCGGCAACAACCGGGTGACGGTCACCGTGATCCGCGTCCTCGCCGAGCACACCCGGCGCGTCGCCCTCGTCGGCTTCGACGACATCGAGCTCGCCGACCTGCTGCGGCCGGGCGTCACCGTGGTCGCCCAGGACGCGGCGGCCCTCGGCCGCACGGCGGCCGAACGGCTCTTCCGGCAGCTGGACGGCACACTGCTCGTTCCCGAGCGCGTCGAACTGCCGACCCGTCTGATCACCCGCGGCTCGGGCGAACTGCCGCCGGCGGACTGAGCGGCCCGGCGGGCCGTGGCGGACACCGGCTGCGGCGAAGTCCCCCGCAGGCCGGCCGGGACGCTCGGACGAACGCGATCGCACGGGAGTCGGCTCGGGGGACGCAGGGCCCGCGGGGCGTGCCGCACGGCACACGTCCGCACGACCGCGGGAGCCGTCCCGGGACTCCCCCACCGGGAGTTCACGGAGTCCGAGGACACCGGCACCGCGCCCGTGCGACCGGCCGGTGTCCGCGGAGGCGGGTGCCGGCGTCCGGCCCGTAGCGGCAGGTGCGCTCCGGGCCGGACGGTCCGCCGTCGCGGGGGCCGGGGCGCTACTGCGCCGAGGCCGTGAGGTCGCCGCGCCGGGGCGAGGAGAAGCCCTCCAGGTCGGCGCGGGTCAGGCCGGTCAGCCGGGCGACCTCGCCCGTGTCGAGGGCGCCGCAGTCCAGGCCGCGCAGCAGGTAGCCGCTGAGGGCCTTGGCGGTGGCGGGCTCGTCCATGACGTCGCCGCTCGTCCGGTTGGCGTAGCGGGCGAGGCGGGCGGCGGCCTGTTCGAAGCCCTCGCGGTAGAAGGCGAAGACCGCCGCGTACCGGGTGGGGATGTGGCCGGGGTGCATGTCCCAGCCCTGGTAGTAGGCGCGGGCCAGGGCGCGGCGGGTGAGACCGAAGTGCAGGCGCCACGCGTCGTGGACCTTCTGCGTGGAGCCGACCGGCAGGACGTTGGTGGAGCCGTCCGAGACGCGTACGCCGGTGCCGGCGGCGGCGACCTGCATGACCGCCTTGGCGTGGTCGGCGGCCGGGTGGTCGCTGGCCTGGTAGGCGGCGGAGACGCCGAGGCAGGCGCTGTAGTCGAAGGTGCCGTAGTGCAGTCCGGTGGCTCGGCCCTCGGCGGCCTGGATCATGCGGGCGACGGCGGCGGTGCCGTCGGCGGCGAGGATGGACTGGCTGGTCTCGATCTGGATCTCGAAGCCGATCCGGCCGGGCTCCAGCCCCCGGGCCTCCTCGAAGGCCTCCAGGAGCCGCACCATGGCGGTGACCTGCTCGGGGTACGTCACCTTCGGCAGGGTGAGGACCAGCCCGTCGGGCAGGCCGCCGGCCTCCATCAGGCCGCTGAGGAAGACGTCGAGCGTCCGGATGCCCCGGGCGCGCACGGGTGCCTCCATGCACTTCATGCGGATGCCCATGTACGGGGCCGCCGTGCCCTGGTCGTAGGCCTCGGCGACGAGCCGGGCCGCGCGGGCCGCGGCCTCGTCCTCCTCGGCGTCGGACCGGTTGCCGTAGCCGTCCTCGAAGTCGATGCGCAGGTCCTCGATCGGCTCCCGCTCCAGCTTGGCGCGCACCCGGGAGTACACCGGCTCGGCGAGTTCGTCGGACAGGCCGAGGACGGCGGCGAAGGACGCCGCGTCGGGGGCGTGCTCGTCGAGCGCGGCGAGCGCCTGGTCCCCCCAGGAGCGGATCGTGCCGGCGGCGAAGGCGTCACCGGGGACGTAGACGGTGTGGACGGGCTGACGGGTGCCCGGGTCCCCGGGGTAGCGGCGCTCCAACTCCGCGTCGACCGGTGCGAGGGAGGCACTGATCTCCTCGCCGACGGCGCCCGCGAGACTCGTTGCCACCTTCTCCTGCTGACCCATCCCACACTCTCCTATTTTCCGCTGAACGGAATCAATAATCCGTAGAGTGAAGTTATCTGCCGCCTCTGCCCCGGTCAACCATCCCCCACGAGGGCCCGGCGGGCCCCACCGTCCCGCGCACACGACGAGGCCCCCGCGACCCGGACGGTCGCGGGGGCCTCGGCCGGGTCTCCGGCGGGAAGGCTCAGCCCTTGCGGGTCTTGATCTCCTCGGTGAGCTGCGGGACGACGTCGAAGAGGTCGCCGACGACGCCGTAGTCGACCAGGTCGAAGATCGGGGCCTCGGCGTCCTTGTTGATCGCCACGATCGTCTTCGAGGTCTGCATGCCCGCGCGGTGCTGGATCGCGCCCGAGATGCCGGAGGCGATGTACAGCTGCGGGGAGACGGACTTGCCGGTCTGGCCGACCTGGTTGGTGTGCGGGTACCAACCCGCGTCCACCGCGGCGCGCGAGGCACCGACGGCCGCACCGAGCGAGTCGGCGAGCGCCTCGATGATCGCGAAGTTCTCCGCGCCATTGACACCGCGGCCGCCGGAGACCACGATCGCGGCCTCGGTCAGCTCGGGGCGGCCGGTCGACTCGCGCGGCGTGCGCGAGGTGACCTTGGTGCCGGTCGCGGCGTCGGAGAAGGTGACCGACAGGGCCTCGACCGCGCCGGCGGCCGGGGCCGGCTCGACGGCCGCGCTGTTCGGCTTGACCGTGATGACCGGGGTGCCCTTGGAGACGCGGGACTTGGTGGTGAACGCGGCGGCGAACACCGACTGGGTCGCCACCGGACCGGAGTCGCCGGCCTCCAGGTCGACGGCGTCGGTGATGATGCCGGAACCGATGCGCAGCGCCAGACGGGCGGCGATCTCCTTGCCCTCGGCGGAGGACGGCACCAGCACGGCGGCCGGGGAGACGGCGGCGACGGCGGCCTGGAGGGCGTCGACCTTCGGCACGACCAGGTAGTCGGCGTACTCGGCGGCCTCGTGGGTGAGGACCTTGACCGCGCCGTGCTCGGCGAGGGCCGCGGCCGTGTCGCCGGCACCGGCGCCCAGCGCGACGGCGACGGGCTCGCCGACGCGGCGGGCCAGGGTCAGCAGCTCCAGGGTGGGCTTGCGGACGGCGCCGTCCACGTGGTCGACGTAGACGAGAACTTCAGCCATGGGACTTCTTCTCTCCTGCTTGCGAGATGTGAGGGGCGGTCTGCGGAACCAGCGGGGCTCAGATGAACTTCTGGCCCGCGAGGAAGGCGGCGAGCTGCTTGCCGCCCTCGCCCTCGTCCTTGACGATGGTGCCCGCGGTGCGCGCCGGACGCTCCGCCGCCGACTCCACGACCGTGTAGGCGTTCTCGAGGCCGACCTCGTCCTCGTCGATGTCGAGGTCGGACAGGTCCCAGGACTCCACCGGCTTCTTCTTGGCCGCCATGATGCCCTTGAAGGACGGGTAACGCGCCTCGCCCGACTGGTCGGTGACCGACACGACCGCCGGCAGGGAGGCCTCCAGCTGCTCCGTGGCGGAGTCGCCGTCGCGGCGGCCCTTCACGACGCCGCCCTCGACCGAGACCTCGGACAGCAGCGTCACCTGCGGGACGCCGAGGCGCTCGGCGACCAGCGCGGGGACGACGCCCATGGTGCCGTCGGTGGAGGCCATGCCGGAGACGACCAGGTCGTAGCCGGCCTTCTCGATCGCCTTGGCCAGGACCAGGGAGGTGCCGATGGCGTCGGTGCCGTGCAGGTCGTCGTCCTCGACGTGGATCGCCTTGTCCGCGCCCATGGACAGCGCCTTGCGCAGCGCGTCCTTCGCGTCCTCCGGGCCCACCGTCAGGACGGTGATCTCCACGTCGTCGTCCGAGTTCTCCGAGATCTGCAGCGCCTGCTCGACCGCGTACTCGTCCAGCTCGGAGAGCAGACCGTCCACATCGTCACGGTCGACGGTCAGGTCATCGGCGAAGTGCCGGTCGCCAGTGGCGTCGGGCACGTACTTCACAGTGACAACGATCCTCAAGCTCACGCCGGCTCTCCTACTGCATCGTCATTTCAGTGCTGCCTGCTTGCAGGCAGCATAGGCGCCTCAAGCGGCCGATTCCGGTCGGGGCGACCCACGCTTCCACCTGGAACGTTACTCGCCAGTACACCCAGTTCTTCCCCGCTAAGCAAGCGCTTTGAACTGTGACCTTCGCAACGCAGCGTAACCGGAACTCGACCGTTCCGCAGAAGGGGCCCACGGAGGCGGAGGCCGAGCAGCCTCAGTCGCGCAGACCGCCGAAACGTCCCTGGTGGTACAGCAGCGGGCGGCCCGGGCCCGTCGGGTCGCCGAGGAGCACCTCGCCCAGCACGATGCGGTGGTCCCCCGCGGGGACACGGCCGACGACCCGGCACACGAGCCAGGCGAGGACGTCGTCCAGCACGGGTACGCCTTCCGGGCCCTCGTGCCAGACGGTGGGCGCGCCGAAACGGTCGGCGCCGCTGCGCGCGAAGGTGGCGGCCAGTTCTCGCTGGTGCTCGCCGAGCAGGTGGACGCCGACGTACTCGGCGCCGGCCACCGTCGGCCAGCTGGAGGAGCCGGTGCCGATGCCGAAGGAGAGCAGCGGCGGCTCGGCGGACACGGAGGTGAGGGAGGTGGCCGTGAAGCCGACCGGCCCCGCGTCGCCGCGTGCGGTGATCACCGCCACACCCGCCGCGTGCCGCCGGAAGACGGACCGCAGGAGGTCGCCGCCCGCGGCGGTCCGGGGGGCGGCGAGGTCGGATGTGGCCGTCATGCGGGATGTCCTTCCGCCGTGCGCCTCGGTCCGGGGAGGGGGGAGGGAGGGCATACGGGCAGGGTGACGATGGGTGGCACACACAGTCAAATACGTCCCGGATCCGGAGGCTGTGGAGAACGCCTCACCGGCGGCGTGGCGATGATCACACCGCCTCCCCCAGGGCGGCGATCACGTCCGCCTTGCGCGGTGGGCCGACGGCGCGCCGCACGACGCGGCCCTCGGCGTCGAGGACCAGCACGGTCGGGGTCCTGAGCACGTCCAGCGCGCGGACGAGTTCCAGCCGGGCCTCGGCGTCCAGCTCGACGTGGGCGACGCCGGGGACCATGCCGGCCACCTCGCCGAGAACCCGCCGGGTGGCCCGGCACGGGGCGCAGAAGGCGCTGGAGAACTGCACGAGCGTGGCGCGCGCGCCCAGTTCCGCCCCCAGGTCCGCCGCGTCCAGCCGTCGGCCGCCGCACCGCTCGCCGTCGTTCCGCCCGCCCACTCGTACGTCTCCCGCTCCGCCGCCTCGCGGCCATTCGTGGGTACGCCGCGAGGGCGCCCCGATCCGGTCGTCCCCAGGTCCAGCGCCCGGGGGCGGGTGAAGATTCCCGGTCCACCGACGAGTTCCGGCCACACGACGGCCGATGACGTGATGAGGATCTCGCCGCGGCCGGGCACCAGGGGTGGTACCCCGGCCGTTCTTGGGGCACGATCTCGACAGGCCGTAAACCTACGGCTGCGTAACTTTCGACTGGGAGCCCCCTTCCCAGGCAGACAAGGAAGGGTCCGACCCGCCCATGGCAGAACTCGTCTACCGCCCGGTCATCGGTCTCGCCCGCACCATGTTCAAGGTGTGGGACCTCAAGATCGACTGCCGTGGGTCGGAGAACATCCCGCGCTCGGGCGGCGCCGTGCTGGTGAGCAACCACATCAGCTACCTGGACTTCATCTTCAACGGCCTGGCGGCGCTGCCGCAGAAGCGGCTGGTCCGGTTCATGGCGAAGGAATCGGTCTTCCGGCACCGGATCTCCGGTCCGCTGATGCGCGGGATGAAGCACATCCCGGTGGACCGCAAGCAGGGCGAGGCGGCCTACGCGCACGCCCTGGACTCGCTGCGGTCCGGCGAGATCATCGGGGTCTTCCCGGAGGCGACGATCTCCGAGTCGTTCACGCTCAAGAGCTTCAAGTCGGGCGCCGCGCGCCTGGCCCAGGAGGCGGGCGTCCCGCTGGTGCCCATGGCGGTGTGGGGCACGCAGCGGCTGTGGACCAAGGGGCACCCGCGCAACTTCAAGCGCAGCCACACCCCGGTCACCATCCGGGTCGGCGAGGCGATGGAGGCCCCCCGCGATCAGTACGCGGGCGCCCTCACCCGTCGGCTGCGCGAGCGCGTCCAGGAGCTCCTGGAGGCCGCCCAGCGCGCCTACCCGGTACGCCCCAGGGGTGCCGACGACACCTGGTGGATGCCGGCCCACCTCGGGGGTTCGGCGCCGACGCCCGAGCAGCTGCGCACGGCCGAGGCCCACTGAGCCGGGCGCGTCAGAGGGCGGCGGGCAGCGTCTCCCAGAGGTGCGCGCGGTCGGTGGCCGCCCGCAGGGCGGCCAGCACGGCCGGGTGCGGGGCCGCGTACAGCTCCGGGTGGTCCGCCTCACCGGCCTCGCGGTCCGGCACGAAGGCCAGCTGTTCCCGTCCCAGGGAGAAGCGGGCGTTCACACCGGGCTTGTTGCCGCGCGGGTCCTGACGGTGCCAGGCCCCGTCGAACCGCACGGCGACCAGCCCGTGCACCACGTCCAGGCGCTGGTAGCACAGGGCGGTCGGGATGTCCTCGGCACGCAGCAGCGCGGCGAGCGCGTGCGCCTTGGCGTGACAGATGCCGGTGCGCTGCTCCAGGACGTCCGAGGCGCGCCAGGTGACGCGCGGATCGCCGGCGTCCTGCGAGTGCGGGATGGTGTCGCGCACGAACTCGAACGCCAGTCGCGCATAGGCATACGAGTCCTCCGCCTCCTTCGCGAGGCGTCCGGCCACCTCCCGCACATACGGGTGGTCGTGGTCGATGACCTCGTCAGCGGCCAAGTAGGCCGACAGATCAGGGTTCTTCTGGATCAGCTCCATGACGCCAGAGCATAGGAACGCGACCACCCGTCAGTCAATGACTTTTCCGATGGCCGCATACCTATGCATCAGTCGGGTGGCGTCCCCTAGCGCGCCATCTCCTCCTTCAGCGCGGCGACGAACGCGTCCACGTCGTCCTCCGTGGTGTCGAACGCGCACATCCAGCGCACGTCGCCCGCGGCCTCGTCCCAGAAGTAGAAGCGGAACCGCTTCTGCAGGCGCTCGCTCACCTCGTGCGGGAGCCGGGCGAAGACGGCGTTGGCCTGCACGGGATGGAGGACCTCCACGCCGTGCACGGCGCGTACGCCCTCGGCCAGGCGCTGGGCCATCTCGTTGGCGTGGCGGGCGTTGCGCAGCCACAGGTCCTTGGCGAGCAGGGCCTCCAGCTGCACCGAGACGAAACGCATCTTGGACGCCAGCTGCATGGACAGCTTGCGCAGGTGCTTCATGTGGCGCACCGCGTCCTGGTTCAGCACCACGACCGCCTCGCCGAACAGGGCGCCGTTCTTGGTGCCGCCCAGCGAGAGGAGGTCGACGCCGACCGCGTTGGTGAACGTGCGCATGGGCACGTCCAGGGAGGCGGCGGCGTTGGCTATCCGGGAGCCGTCCAGGTGCACCTTCATACCGTGCGCGTGGGCGTGCTCGCAGATGGCCCGGATCTCGTCGGGCGTGTAGAGGGTGCCCAGCTCGGTGCTCTGGGTGATCGAGACGACCTGCGGCATCGCACGGTGCTCGTCGTCCCAGCCGTACGCCTGACGGTCGATCAGCTCGGGGGTGAGCTTGCCGTCGGGGGTCGGCACGGTGAGCAGCTTCAGGCCGCCGACCCGTTCCGGCGCCCCGCACTCGTCGACGTTGATGTGTGCGCTCTCGGCGCAGATCACCGCGCCCCAGCGGTCGGTGACCGCCTGGAGCGCGACGACGTTGGCGCCGGTGCCGTTGAAGACCGGGAAGGCCTCGGCCGTCGGCCCGAAGTGACTGCGGACCACCCGCTGGAGGTTCGCCGTGTAGTCGTCCTCGCCGTACGCGACCTGGTGCCCGCCGTTGGCCAGGGCCAGGGCGGCGAGCACCTCCGGATGGGCGCCGGCGTAGTTGTCGCTGGCGAATCCGCGGGTCTCGGGGTCGTGATGGCGACGCGCGTCGGTCTTCGGTGGGTTCACGGCTTGTCGGTCAGCCACAGACGGTTTCCGTTCACTTCCGCGGCGGGCTTCTCCCAGACTCCGGCGACCGCCTCGGCCAGGTCCTTGACGTCCGTGAAACCCGCGAACTTCGCGTTGGGGCGCTCGGCGCGCATCGCGTCGTGCACCAACGCCTTGACCACCAGGATCGCAGCCGCCGAGGTCGGCCCCTGCTCGCCCCCCGCCTTGCGGAAGTAGTCCGCCATGGCCAGCGTCCACGCCTCGGCGGCGGCCTTGGCGGCCGAGTAGGCGGCGTTGCCCGCGGTCGGCCGCGACGCGCCCGCGGCGCTGATCAGGACGTAGCGGCCGCGGTCGCTGCGCTGGAGCGCCTCGTGGAAGGCGAGGGAGGTGTGCTGCACGGTGCGCACCAGCAGCTTCTCCAGCAGGTCCCAGTCGCCGAGGTCGGTCTTGGTGAAGGTCTGGCTGCCCCGCCAGCCGCCGACGAGGTGGACCAGGCCGTCGACGCGGCCGAAGTCCTTCTCGATGCGATCGGCCCAGGCCCGGGTGGAGGCGAGGTCGAGCAGGTCGACCGTCTCACCGGTGACCGTGGCGCCGCCGTGCGCGTAGCGCGCCGCGTCCACCGCCTCCGCCAGCCGCTGGGGGTCGTTGTCCGAGCCGACGACGGTCGCGCCCGCCTCGGCGAGCCGCAGCAGCGCGGCCCGTCCGGCGGGTCCGCCCGCTCCGGCCACCGCGATCACCGCGCCGTCGAGCGCACCGTTCCCCATGGTCCTCGCCTCCCGATCCTGTGCCTGCCGAGTCCGTTCCCGCGTGCCCGCGCCGTCGCTCACGCGGCGACCCGCTCGGCGTCGTCCGCCGTGATGCCCTTGGTGGAGGCGATCACGTTCTTCAGTTTCTTGGACAGCGCCTCGTAGAACATGCTCAGCGGGAACTCGTCCGGGAGCACGTCGTCGACGAGCTTGCGCGGCGGCTGGGTCAGGTCCAGGGCGTCGGGGCCCTTGGCCCACTTCGAGCCCGGGTGCGGGGCGAGGTAGGTGGAGACCAGCTCGTAGCCGGCGAACCAGTGGACGATCTTGGGGCGGTCGATGCCGTCGCGGTAGAGCGTCTCGATCTCGGCGCAGAGCTGGTTGGTCACCTGCGGGGCGCGCTGCCAGTCGATGAAGAGCTTGTTGTCCGTCCAGCGGACGACGTCGTGCTTGTGCAGGTAGGCGAAGAGGAGCTGGCCGCCGAGACCGTCGTAGTTGCGCACGCGCTCGCCGGTGACCGGGAAGCGGAACATGCGGTCGAAGAGCACCGCGTACTGCACGTCACGGGCCTGGGGGACGCCGTCCGCCTCCAGCTTCACGGCCTCCTTGAAGGCGGTGAGGTCGCAGCGCAGCTCCTCCAGGCCGTACATCCAGAACGGCTGGCGCTGCTTGATCATGAACGGGTCGAACGGCAGGTCGCCGTGGCTGTGGGTGCGGTCGTGGACCATGTCCCACAGGACGAAGGCCTCCTCGCAGCGCTTCTGGTCGTGGACCATGGCGGCGATGTCCTCGGGCAGCTCCAGGCCGAGGATGTCCACGGCGGCGTCGGTGACGCGGCGGAAGCGGGCGGCCTCGCGGTCGCAGAAGATGCCGCCCCAGGAGAAGCGCTCGGGCGCCTCGCGCACGGCGATGGTCTCCGGGAAGAGCACGGCCGAGTTGGTGTCGTAGCCGGCCGTGAAGTCCTCGAAGGTGATGCCGCAGAACAGCGGGTTGTCGTAGCGGGTGCGCTCCAGTTCGGCCAGCCAGTCGGGCCAGACCATGCGCAGCACGACCGCCTCGAGGTTGCGGTCCGGGTTGCCGTTCTGCGTGTACATCGGGAAGACGACCAGGTGCTGGAGGCCGTCCCGGCGGTTCGCGGCCGGCTGGAAGGCCAGCAGGGAGTCGAGGAAGTCGGGCACCTGGAAGCCGCCGTCGGCCCAGCGGCCGAGGTCCTTCACCAGTGCCTCGTGGTACGCGCGGTCGTGCGGCAGCAGCGGGGACAGCTCGCGCACGGCCTCGACGACGCGGCGCACCGCGTCCTCGGCGGCGGCGCGCTCCGGGGCGCCCTCGGCGTCGAAGTCGATCGACCCGTCCTTGGACTGCCATGGCCGGATCCGCTCCACGGCATCCTTGAGCACGGGCCACGCCGGGTGCTCCACCACCCTGCTCACCGGAGGAACGTTCCCCTCCGCACCCACCTGCACAAGAATTTCCGTCATGTCCCATCCTCCACGGGAGAAGCTTGCGTCAGGACACCGTATGCATACGAGGTTTCTCCCAGCAAGGGGCACCTCCGTAAATTATCCTGCCCCACCCTGCCCTTCACCGCATTTCTTCCTGCGGGACACCGAAGTCCGTATACCGGGAGCGGCAGAGGGGAAACGGTCCCGCAGGGCCGCCGGACTGCCGCCCTGCCATCGCCGACGTCGACGGAAGCGAGTCGAGCCTTGAACTTCCTCACCATCGGTCACCGCGGAGTCATGGGTGTCGAGCCCGAGAACACCCTGCGTTCCTTCGTCGCCGCCGAGCGGGCCGGCCTCGACGTCGTCGAACTGGACCTGCACCTGAGCAAGGACGGCGCGCTCGTCGTCATGCACGACGCGGACGTGGACCGCACCACCGACGGCACCGGCGCGATCGCCGACCGGACGCTCGAGGAACTGCGCACGCTGGACGCGGGCCTCGGGGAGCGGATCCCGGTCTTCGAGGAGGTCCTGGACGCCGTCTCGGTGCCGTTGCAGGCCGAGATCAAGGACGTGGCGGCGGCGCGGACGCTGGCCGAGGTGATGCGCCGGCGCGACCTGGTGGACCGGGTCGAGGTGATCTCGTTCCACGACGAGGCCGTCGTCGAGATCGCCCGGCTCGTGCCGGGGGTGCGGACCGCCCTGGTCGCGCAGTACTACGGGCCCGAGGTGGTGGACCGCGCCGTCGAGGCCGGCGCCGCGACCCTGTGCCTGGACGTCAACCGGATCACGCTGGAGGTCGTGGAGCGGGCCCGCGGGGCGGGCCTCAGGGTCTTCGCCTGGACGGTGAACACCCAGGACCACCTGCGGCTGGTGCGCGCCCTGGGGCTGGACGGTGCGACGACCGACTACCCGGAGATCAAACGCACCGGCCGCTTCACGGCGTGAACGTCACGGCGTGAGTCTCAGGCCAGCGGCTTGACCAGCAGCTCGAACCGCAGGTCGTCCCGCTGCGGGATGCCGAAGCGCTCGTCGCCGTACGGGAAGGGGGTCGTCTCTCCCGTGCGGCGGTAGCCGCGGCGCTCGTACCAGGCGATGAGGTCCTCGCGCACGGAGATCACGGTCATGTGCATCTCCGTCACACCCCACACCTCGCGGGCCTGCCGCTCCGCCTCCGCGATGACCCTCTTGCCGATCCCCTCGCCCTGGAGCGCCGGGCTGACGGCGAACATCCCGAAGTAGGCGTGCTCACCGCGGTGCTCGAGCTGGCAGCAGGCCACGATCCCGCCGTCCCGCTCGACCGTCAGCAGGCGGCTGTCCGGCGATTCGACGACCTCCCGCACGCCCTCGGGGTCGGTGCGCTGCCCCTGGAGGATGTCCGCCTCGGTGGTCCACCCGGCCCGGCTGGACTCGCCCCGGTACGCGGACTCCACGAGTGCGACGAGTGCGTCCACGTCGGCATCGGTGGCGTCGCGGAAGGTCAGTCGGCCGGTGGCGGTCTCCATGGGGTGTCTCTCCGGTTCGTTCTCGGGCGCGGCGCGGGCACCGATGAGCCTAACCCCGCCGTTAGGCTCCGGACGCATGGTGCACGTACTCAGCAGCCGGATCCTGCTCCGTCCCACCGACCCCGACCGGTCCCGCGCCTTCTACGGCGAGCAGCTCGGCCTCGCCGTCCACCGCGAGTTCGGCACCGGGCCCGAGCGGGGCACCGTGTACTTCCTCGGCGGCGGTTTCCTGGAGGTCTCCGGACGTTCCGAGACGCCCTTGTCCCCCGCGCTCGCGCTGTGGCTCCAGGTCGAGGACGCCTCGGCGGCCGAGGCGGAGCTGCGGGCGAAGGGCGTCGGGATCGTTCGGCCGCCGGTCAGGGAGCCGTGGGGGCTGGTCGAGATGTGGATCGAGGACCCGGACGGCACGCGGATCGTGCTGGTGGAGGTGCCGGCGGACCATCCGCTGCGCTACCGGCCCGGGATCTGAGCGCCGGGGCGGCAGGTGCCGGCGCACTGGCTGCCGTGCTTCGCCGTGGCGGACGTGGACGCCGCCGCGGTCGACACGACCGACGGCGACGGCACCGTGCCCGTGGAGCCCACAGCCCTGCCCGAGGGGCCGCGCATCGCGGTGCTCCGGGACCCGCAGGGCGCGGTGTTCGGCGTGTACCGGGCGGGCGACGGGCGCCGAGCCGGCCGCGGCACCGCCGGGCGGCGGTCAGATCCGCAGCGCGTCCAGGCGGCCCTCCAGCCGGCCCAGCAGTGCCCCGAGGAGCGCGGCCAGGTCGTCCAGCTCGGAGGCGTCGACGCCGGACAGGACGGCCGACTCGTAGGCGAGCTGTTCGGGCAGGAGGCCGTCGACCAGATCGCGTCCGGCGTCGGTGAGGCGGACGTGGGCGACCCGGCGGTCGCGGGTGTCGCCGCGCCGCTCCACCAGGGCGCGCTCGGTGAGCTGCTTGAGGCGCTTGGTGACGGCTGCGCCGGAGGAGAAGGTCTCGCGGGCCAGCTCACCGGGGGTCAGCTCGTGCCCGGTGCGGCGCAGCGCGCCGAGCAGGTCGAACTCGGCGCGGCTGAGGCCCGCCCGGCGCAGCGGGGCGTCCTCGGCCTGTTGGAGGAGGGCGGCGCAGCGGTTGATGCGACCGATGATCTCCATGGGGCCGGTGTCGAGGTCGGGGTGGACGGCCCGCCACTGCCGGACGACGGCGGCGACGGTGTCCCCGCCCGGTACGCCCGGTCCGCCGGTCGCACTGCCCCCGGTCGCCGAGCCCCCGTCAATTGCGGTCATGGCCGTACGTCCTCCGTTCTCGTGCCCGTGTCCCGGTGCGCACGCGCTGCCCGGCGTCGCACCGTTGCGGCGAGCGTACGGTGTCCGGCCTGCTCGGCGAGCACGACCCTCTCCTGGGGCAGGGCGCGCTGCCACCACTCGCCGGCCGCGGCGTCGGCGGTGGCGCGCAGGTCGGTCAGGGCGGCGGCCAGGCTCCGGCGGGCCCCCTCCAGGGCGCCGGGCGCGGGCTCGGGCTCCGCGAGGAGGCGGGCGGCGCGCTCGCGGGCGCGGTCGACGGCGGTCACCGCCTGCTCGACGCGGTCGCCGGCGCGCCGGTTGGTGACGACGACGGCCGCGAGGAAGCCCGCCAGGGCGCCGACGAGGGTGTCCACCACCCGTTCGGTGATCAGCTCGCCGGGCGCCTGGTAGCCGGGGAACTCGGTGATGAGCAGGGCCATCGGCGTCACGCAGACGCTGCCGAGCCAGTAGTTGCGGGTGATGAGCGCCTCGGCGCCGAAGTTGAGGAGGAGGCAGAGCAGGACGAGGAGGATCTTCCCCAGGTGGGCGAGCGGCGCGAGGGCGGCGAACAGCAGCACTCCGGCGAGGTTGCCGACGACGCGCTGGACGGCCCGGCCCCAGGTCAGGGACAGGTTGGCCTGGTAGAGCGCGGCGGCGGTGACCAGCGCCCAGTAGGGGCGGCCGATGCCGAGCGCCAGGGAGGCGTAGCCGGCCAGTGCGCAGCCGAGGGCGGTGCGCACGGCGATGGGGGCGAGCGGTCCGAGCCGCTGCCGCAGGGGCGCGGGACGGGCGGCGAGTTCGGCGTCCACGCCCAGCAGTTCCTCGGTGACGGAGGCGTCGGCGGAGGAAGCGGCGGCGCGGGGCACGCGCCCGGTGCCGCGCAGGGCGCGGGCCCAGCCGCGCAGCCGCTCCGGGTCCGTGTCGGCGGGTGCGGCGAGCGCGACCTCGGCGCGGACGACGAGGCGTTCCAGGGCGTGCCGGGTGGTGGCGCGGGTGCCGGTGGCGGGCAGGGACAGCAGGGTCTGCCAGGCGGCCTGGACGGCCGTGTACCCGGCGGCGCGGGCCGTGGCGTGGCCGTCACCGGTGCCACGGGTGTCGGCGTACGCGGCGGCGGCGTTCAGGGCCTGGGCGGTGGCGCGGCGTTCGGGGCCGTGCGGGCGGACCAGGGCGGGGGCCATGCCGACGAGCCAGGCCCAGGCGCCGGCCGCGGCGCCCAGCGCCAGGTGGCCGGGGACCTGGCCGAGGGTCTGCGGGACGAAGAGGGATGCGGAGCTGATGAAGGTGAGGACCACGTTGCCCGGCGGGCCGACGCGGGTGGCGTCGCACAGCGCCTTCTGCACGGCGGCCAGGAGGGCGCCGACGGTGACGAGGACGACGGCGTCGCGGGTGAGCGAGGCGGCGACCAGGGCGACGGCGACGCCGCCGAGCATGCCGAACACCACCCACGCCAGGGTGCGGGCCCGGGCGGCGTAGGGGCGGTTGTGGGCGTAGAGCGCGCACAGGGATCCGGCCATCGTGTACATCGCGAGGTCGAGCCGGCCGAGCGCCAGCAGGAGCAGGTTGGGCGGGGCGATGGCGGCGACCGAGCTGAGGGCGGGCTTGAACCAGATCTCGGAGGGACGACGCAGCCGCAGCACGCCGGTCAGGGACAGGCGGCGGCCGAGTGAGGTGCCGGAGGTGGGGGTCGCACTGCTCATGGAATTTACTTTAGCAGGTGTTTTACCAGTGAAAGATGCCCGGTGGAGGGGCGCGCGCCCGCCTCCGACCTGCTCCGACCCGTCGTGCTCCACCGAATGCCCCCCGTGCACTCCCTTGCGCTCGCGTGCGCGCCGCATCACCCGGGCAGGCCTTGACCGACCGCCGAGCGGGGAGGTGCACGTGCACGGACCGGCAACGTCCGGCTGGCTGCTGGTCGCGCTGTGCGCGGCGACCGGGACCTACTGCCTGCTGCGGATGCGCAGCGACGTCGAGGAGCAGCGCCGCGCGGCCGGCGGCGAGGCCCTCATGGGATTCGGCATGGCCGCCATGGCCGTGCCCGCGGCGGTGTTCACCCCGCCCCCGTGGGCGTGGCCCGCCTACGCGGTGGTGTTCGGCGGTGCCGGGCTGCGCGCGCTGTGGGCGGCCCGCTCGTCCCGGCATCATCTGCACCATCTCGTCGGGGCCGCGGCGATGGTCTACATGGCGGTGGCGATGGCGGGTGTCCCCGTCGGCACGCAGGGGCACGGCCACGGGCACGGCGGTTCCGGGATCCCGCTGCTGACCGGGGCGCTGCTGCTCTACTTCACCGGCTATGTGCTGCTGACCGGCGTGCGCCTGATACCCGTCGCGGCCGCGACGGGCGGCGGCCCGGCGGCCGGATGGGGCGACCGGCCGGAGCTGGCGCACGCCTGCCGGTTGGCGATGGGGATCGCGATGCTGGGGATGCTGCTGACCATGTGACCGCCGGGCCGGCCCGGCAGGCCTCCGCGCACGGACTTCAGCGGGGAGAGTGGCTCCCCGCCCCCGGGGTCGGCGAGTATCGCAGCATGCACTCGCCGCCCGTCGACTCCCCGCCCCGTCCGCCGCAGCCCCGCACCGCCGTCCGCACGGCCTGGGTCCTGGCCCTGTGCTCCTCGGCGCTGCTCGTCCTGGTCGCCGCCGAGTGGCGCCCGTTGACGGGCCTGGACGACGAGGTTGCGCGGACCACGCACCGCTGGGCGGTGGACGAAACGGGCGTCACGCAGATCATGCGCGTCCTCACCGACTGGGTGTGGGACCCCTGGACGATGCGCCTGTTGTGCGCGCTGGTGGTGGTGTGGCTGTGGTGGCGGCGCGGGGACCGGCGGACGGCCGTGTGGCTGGCCGTGACCTGCGCGCTGGGCAGCATGCTGCAACAGTTCCTCAAGGCCGCGGTCGACCGCCCCCGCCCCGTCTGGCCCGACCCCGTGGACTCCGCGCACTACTCCGCCTTTCCGTCGGGCCACGCCATGACCGCCGCCCTCGTGTGCGGCCTCCTCGTGTGGCTGCTCCACCACCACGGCGCCCCCCGCGGCGTGCGCCTGGCCGCGGTGACGGCGGCGGCGGTCTCCGTGGCGG
>NZ_BDJC01000052.1 GCF_002005565.1 Streptomyces sp. JHA26
CGGGGACGCGCCGTACCGCCGGAGGGCCGTCCTGCCGGCGCCCCCGCGGAGACCCCGTCGGAGACGACCACACGCCTGCGCCCGATCCCGGCGCGGCCCGAGCCGCACGCCCCCGACCCGGCCCTGTCGTGGGGCACCGCCCCCGGGCCGCGGCCGCTCGTGTCGTTCGCCGAGCCCGAGGGGTACGACCAGCACGCCCGGCCGCGCCCGCTCGGCGGACGCCTGCGGCCCCAGGCCGTCGCCGCTGCCGTCTGCCTGGTGCTCGGGACAGGCCTCGTCACCGGTGCCCTCACCGGCAGCTGGCTCGTCGGGGACCCCGGGGACGCCGACGCGCGCAGTGCCTTCGCCGCCGCCGGGGACCTGTGGCACAGCGTGCCGGTCGACCAGCTCTTCCCGCCCACCGTGCAGGGACAGGGCGCCGGTCCCGGCGGCGCCGACCGCACCTGGATCCGCGTCGCCGTCGCCCCGGACAGCGGCTGCGCGGGCGCCTTCGACCCGCTGCTGGCCAAGGCCCTCGCCCCGGTCGGCTGCGCACGCCTGCTGCGCGCCACCTACACCGACGCCACCCGGAGCCACGTCACCACCGTCGGCCTGCTCTTCACCAAGGCCGACGCCGCCGCCATGAGCTCGCTGGCGGGCCGGTTCGAGAAGGAGGGCCTGGCCCGGCGCGCCGACCTCGTGCCGCTGCCCTACGCCGCCGAGGACACCGTCGCCGCCGGCTTCGGCGCGGACGCGCGCGCCTCGTGGACCGTCTCCGTCCTCACCGACGCCCCCGTCGTCGTCTACGCCGTCTCCGGCTGGGCCGACGGCCGCGCCGTCGACCGGCCCGAACCCGCGCGGGAGGCCATGGAGGCCGGCGCCACCTCCGCCCCGGCCCAGGCCGGCCTCGGTCACGAGGCGCAGGGCCTCGCCGACCGCGTCGAACGCGCCCTGCGCAAGAACGTCGGCACCGCCACGGAGCAGCCCTCGTGACCACCACCACCCGCCGGACCGGGGGCGCCCTGGGCGTCCTCCTCGCCGCCGCCCTCGTCCTCGCCCCGGTGCCCGCCGCGCACGCCGACGGCATCCGCGCCAAGCAGTGGGCCCTCGACGCCCTGCACACCGACGAGGCGTGGCGCACCACCAAGGGTGCGGGCGTCACCGTCGCCGTCCTGGACACCGGCGTCGAGGCCGACCACCCCGACCTGGCCGGGAACGTCCTCCCCGGCACCGACCTGGTCGGCTTCGGCGCGAGCGAGGGCGACCGCGCCTGGGCCCGGCACGGCACCGCCATGGCCGGGATCATCGCCGGTCACGGCCACGGGCCCGGCAACTCCGAGGGCGTCCTGGGCATCGCGCCCGAGGCCAGGATCCTCCCCGTACGCGTGATCCTCGAGGACGGCGACCCCTCCCGCGCCAAGGCCCGCAAGACCCGCGGCAACGCGCTCGCCGAGGGCATCCGCTGGGCCGCCGACCACGGCGCCGACGTCATCAACCTCTCCCTCGGCGACGACTCCGCCTCCGCCCATCCCGAACCCACCGAGGACGAGGCGATCCAGTACGCCCTGAAGAAGGGCGTGGTCGTCGTCGCCTCGGCCGGCAACGGCGGCGAGAAGGGCGACCACGTCTCCTACCCGGCCGCCTACCCGGGCGTCATCGCCGCGACCGCCGTCGACCGCTTCGGCACCCGCGCCTCCTTCTCCACCCGCCGCTGGTACGCCACGGTCAGCGCCCCCGGCGTCGACGTGATCATCGCCGACCCGGACCACCGCTACTACGAGGGCTGGGGCACCAGCGCCGCCTCCGCGTTCGTCTCCGGCACCGCCGCCCTGGTCAAGGCGGCCCACCCGGACCTTTCCCCCGCCCAGGTCAAGAAGCTCCTGGAGGACACGGCCCGCAACGCCCCCGCCGACGGACGTGACGACTCCCGGGGCTTCGGCTTCGTCGACCCCGCCGCCGCCCTCGAGGCCGCCGCACGGCTGAAGCCGCGGGGAACGGACCCGGCGGCCTACGGCGAGGAGTACTTCGGCTCCGGACCGGACGCCCCCACCTCCCACGACGACACCTCGGCCTGGGCGGCCCCGCTGGCCGGCGGCGCGGGCGGCGTCCTGATCGTCGCCTCCGTGGTCCTGTGGCGCGGCCGCCGCGCACGCTACGACGACTTCTGATCCCCCACCGCGCCGCACCGGCGAACACCGCCACCGACACCTCGGCGCCGTCCGCCACGGGCACCGCCGCCGCGGCGCCGTTCGCCACGGGCACCGCCGCCGCGGCGCCTCCCGGTCCACGGCCGCCTCCGTCGTGCTCTCCACCGGTGCCTCCCCGTCCGCGCTCGCCGAGGCCGCCGGCGACACGGCGCCCGCGTCCGGATCCGCCCGCGCCGTCACGTACACCGCCCCGGCGGCGGTGGCCGCGCGTACCGTCGGACGGAGGTGGAACGCGGCTCGGAGATCCCCGAGAGGCCGGTGAGGACCGTCCTCCGCCCCCCGATAGGGTCGGGACCGTGGCGAACAAGAACATTCCCGACCCCGGCTTCTCCGACGACGACGGCTCCGCCGACCCCCGGCTGAGCGCGGCGCTCGCCGCCTGGGCCGAGGACCGCACCGCCCTGGCACCCGTGCTGGAGGCGCTCAAGGGCGCCCGGCTGCTCGTGCCCGTCGTGGCCGTCCTCGGCGAGGTCGAGGAGGACGGTGAAGAGGGGCGCGAAGCTCCTCGGGAGGGCGGTGGTGGGCGACGGGGGGGTGGGCTGCGCCGCGAGAAGACCAGCGACATGGCCGTGCCGACCCTCAAGGCCGGGAACCGCACCGCCCTGCCCGCCTTCACCTCCACCGACTCGCTCGCCCGCTGGGACCCCGAGGCCCGCCCCGTCGCCGTACCGCTGCACCAGGCGCTGCAGGCCGCCGCCCACGAGAAGGCGGACACGGTCGTGCTGGACCTGGCCGGACCGGTGCCGTTCGAGCTGAGCGGGGCGGCCCTGCTGGCGCTGGCCGAGGGGCGCACGACGACCGACCCGCTCGCCGACCCGGCGGTCGTCGAGGCCGTACGCGGTGCCGTGGCCGCCGAGCCCGCCGTCCTGCGCGCCCACCTCGGACCGGGCCGGGCGGACGGCACCCTGGCGCTGGTCCTCGATCCCGCCGCGGCCCCGGCCGAGGCCGCCCGCGCCGTCGCCGGGCGGCTGGCCGCCGACGAGACACTGAGGGCCCGCCTGGTGCGCGGCCTCGACCTGGCACTGCTGCCGGCCGGGGCGACGCCTCCGGGCGAGCCCTTGTACGTGCGGGGTCGGGCTCAGCCGTAGACGGCTCCGGTGTACTTCTCGCCCGGGCCCTGACCCGGCTCGTCCGGCACCAGCGACGCCTCGCGGAACGCCAGCTGCAGCGACTTCAGCCCGTCGCGCAGCGGCGCCGCGTGGAACGAGCTGATCTCGGTCGTGCTCGCGTCCAGCAGACCGGCCAGCGCGTGCACCAGCTTGCGCGCCTCGTCCAGGTCCTTGTGGGCGTCGCCCTCCTCGGTCAGTCCGAGCTTCACGGCGGCGGCGCTCATCAGATTGACGGCGACCGTCACGATCACCTCGACCGCGGGAACCTCCGCGATGTCACGGGCCATGGCGTCGAAGTCGGGCGTCTCAGGAGGGGTCTCACTCATGCCGCTCACGATAGGCGCAGGAAGGGGCGGGGCCCCACTCGGTCCCGGTTAGCCCTTCCCCCGCCGAGCTGCTAACCTTGTGTAACGACCGGTCGGACACGCACGCCCCACGGCAGCGGGCCCGGCCCACAAGTGGAGGCTTTCGAACTCCCACCTGACCGTCCTCCGGGACGGCGGGTCACCGGTCAGGCGGTCCCGTCCCCACGGCGGCGACCGACCCGAAAGCGCGCTCCGCGGCCATCGCGGCGGTGCTCCGGTAGCAGTTCGAGGAGCCCCGCCTGTGATCGTCCGGGGCATTTTTTGTGCGCCGACGCGGTTAGGTCTAACGAACACAGACGTTACGCGGCCGTCCGCCAGACCGCCGCGTGGTGCTACCGAGGAGGATCCATCAGCGCCGAGCCCCGCATCAACGACCGGATTCGCGTTCCCGAGGTGCGACTTGTCGGTCCCAGCGGCGAGCAGGTCGGGATTGTCCCGCTTGCCAAGGCCCTGGAGCTTGCGCAGGAGTACGACCTCGACCTCGTAGAGGTCGCGGCGAACGCCCGTCCGCCCGTGTGCAAGCTCATGGACTACGGGAAGTTCAAGTACGAGTCGGCCATGAAGGCCCGTGAGGCGCGCAAGAACCAGGCGCACACGGTCATCAAGGAGATGAAGCTCCGGCCGAAGATCGACCCGCACGACTATGACACCAAGAAGGGTCACGTCGTCCGGTTCCTCAAGCAGGGCGACAAGGTCAAGATCACGATCATGTTCCGTGGTCGCGAGCAGTCCCGGCCGGAGCTCGGCTACCGACTGCTGCAGCGTCTCGCGGAGGACGTGGCCGACCTCGGGTTCGTGGAGTCGAACCCGAAGCAGGACGGCCGCAACATGATCATGGTTCTCGGTCCGCACAAGAAGAAGACCGAGGCGATGGCCGAGGCTCGCCAGGCACAGGAAGCCCGCAAGGCGGAGGCGAAGGCCAACCCCGGCAAGTCGCAGAACGCCGCGGACGCCGACGCCGTGAACGCCGAGGCTCCGGCCGAGGCCTCCGCCGAGGCGTGACCCCGGGGGACGCGAGTCCCCAGGATGTAACCGATACAAGAGCGACGCTCCACCGTGCCCGGTTCTCACGACCGGGCACCGGAGCGCCACGACGAGGAGATAACGGCGCTATGCCGAAGAACAAGTCGCACAGCGGTGCCAGCAAGCGCTTCAAGATCACCGGCTCCGGCAAGGTGCTCCGTGAGCGCGCCGGCAAGCGCCACCTGCTCGAGCACAAGTCGTCCCGCGTGACGCGTCGCCTCACCGGCAACGCCGAGATGGCCCCGGGCGACGCCGCGAAGATCAAGAAGCTTCTCGGCAAGTGACGTACGGGCGCCACTGAGCGCCGTACGGCAGGACCGGGACCCCATCAACACCGGGCCGTGTGAGGACAACCGCGGCCCCGCTACAAGGAGTTAACAAGTGGCACGCGTCAAGCGGGCAGTCAACGCCCACAAGAAGCGCCGGGCGATCCTCGAGCAGGCCTCCGGCTACCGCGGTCAGCGTTCGCGCCTGTACCGCAAGGCCAAGGAGCAGGTCACCCACTCGCTGGTCTACAACTACAACGACCGCAAGAAGCGCAAGGGTGACTTCCGCCAGCTGTGGATCCAGCGCATCAACGCCGCTGCCCGCGCCAACGGCATCACGTACAACCGCTTCATCCAGGGCCTCAAGGCCGCCAACGTCGAGGTGGACCGCAAGATCCTCGCCGAGCTGGCCGTCAACGACGCCGGTGCGTTCGCCGCGCTGGTCGAGGTCGCCCAGAAGGCGCTGCCGAGCGACGTCAACGCGCCGAAGGCCGCGTGACGCCGCGCCGGCTCTGAGCCGACGTGACCGGACCCGCAGGTTTCGAGCCTGCGGGTCCTGTCGTTGCCGCCCCTCCGTCCTCCGTCGGCTGCGGGCGCGTCGTGGCCGGTCGCGCAGTTCCCCGCGCCCCTGAGGGGCGCGCTGCAGTCCGCGTCGATTCCCATGTGAAGGTGTGAGCAAGAGTGCGTCCCGTCAGCCCCGAGCTGATCTCCCCGCGGTCCCCCCGCGTCCTTGCCGCGCGGCGGTTGGCGAAGCGGAACTTCCGGGGGAAGGAGCGGTTGTTCCTGGCCGAGGGACCGCAGGCCGTGCGGGAGGCCGCCGGGTACGGGGACACCCTGGTCGAGGTGTTCGCCACCGTCGAGGCCGCCGAGCGGTACGCCGACATCATCGCCGCCGCCCGTGACACCGGCGCGCGCGTCCACCTCGCCGCCGACGCGGTGATCGAGGACGTCTCCACCACCGTCACCCCGCAGGGCCTCGTCGGGATCTGCCGGTTCCTGGACACGCCGTTCGACGAGATCCTCGCCGCCCGCCCCAGGCTCGTCGCCGTCCTCGCCCACGTCCGCGACCCCGGCAACGCGGGCACCGTGCTGCGCTGCGCCGACGCCGCCGGCGCCGAGGCCGTCGTCCTCACCGACGCCTCCGTCGACCTGTACAACCCCAAGGCCGTACGCGCCTCCGTCGGGTCCCTGTTCCACCTGCCGGTCGCCGTCGGCGTCCCCGTCGAACGGGCCGTGGCCGGACTGCGCGACGCCGGCGTGCGGATCCTGGCCGCCGACGGCGCGGGCCAGGACGACCTGGACGCCGAACTGGACGCCGGCACCATGGGCGGGCCCACGGCCTGGGTCTTCGGCAACGAGGCCTGGGGGCTGCCGGAGGAGACCCGCGCCCTCGCCGACGCCGTCGTCCGCGTCCCGATCCACGGGAAGGCCGAGAGCCTGAACCTCGCCACCGCCGCCGCCGTATGTCTCTACGCGTCCGCGCGTGCACAGCGCGCCGCCGGAGGGTGCCGCTCCGTCACCGAGAGCTAGTAGGGTGACCAGTTCGGGGACCCCCAGACCGGCTGAGAGGTGGGGTACGGGGATATGAGCGTCGGCACGGGCAGCGCACCGGGAGCACACCGGGCGGGGGGCCCTCCCGCGCCGCGCCGGCCCGGGGACCTCGCCGACCTCGGCATCGGCCCCGACGAGCTGCCCGACGGCCTCGTCGTCGCGGACGAGCACGGACGGGTGATCTGCTTCAACGCGGCCGCGGCCCGCATCACCGCCGTCCCCGCGGCCCACGCCCTCGGACAGCGCCTCGAGAAGGCCCTGCCCCTGGAGGACCTCGAAGGGCGGCGCTGGTGGCAGCTGACCGACCCCTACGGCGGGCTCGCCGTCCGCGTCGGCCAGCCGGAGCGCAACCTGCTGCTCCCCGGAGGCCGTGAGGTCCTGGTCACCGCCCGCTACGTGCGCGTCGAACGCCTCGGCCCCGTCCACCGCGTCGTCGTCACCCTGCGCGACACCGAGGCCCGCCGCCGCACCGAGCACAGCCACGCCGAGCTGATCGCCACCGTCGCCCACGAACTGCGCTCCCCGCTCACCTCCGTCAAGGGCTTCACGGCGACGCTGCTGGCCAAGTGGGAGCGGTTCACCGACGACCAGAAGCGGCTGATGCTGGAGACCGTCGACGCCGACGCCGACCGGGTCACCCGGCTCATCGCCGAACTGCTGGACATCTCGCGGATCGACTCGGGCCGGCTGGAGGTGCGCCGCCAGCCCGTCGACATCGGCGCCGCGGTCGGCCGCCACATCCAGGCCTACGTCGCCGCCGGACAGCCGGCCGACCGCTTCCTGCTCCGCCTCGGCCGGCCGCTGCCCGCCCTGTGGGCCGACCCCGACAAGATCGACCAGGTGCTCAGCAACCTCATCGAAAATGCCGTGCGGCACGGCGAGGGAACCGTCACCATCGACATCACGCCCGCCGCGTCCCCCCGCGAGGAGGAGGACGCCGGCACGTCGGTCACGGTGAGCGACGAGGGGCCCGGCATCCCGGAGGAGTCCATGAACCGCGTCTTCACCCGCTTCTGGCGGGGCAGCAAGCGCGGTGGCACCGGCCTCGGGCTCTACATCGTCAAGGGCATCGTCGAGGCCCACGGCGGCACCATCACGGTCGGCCGCGCCCCCGGCGGCGGCGCCGAGTTCCGATTTACGTTGCCCGTGGCGGCTCCCGCGTATCTCACCTGAGACGGTCCGGGACCCCCACGGGCGCCTTCGCCCTTCTCCACCCCGTTAGACTCGGCCTTTGGCACCTTTGTGTCCCGCAGACGGAGACGCCCAGAGCGAGACGCTTCGTCCACGAGCCGGTGACGGGGACCATCAGCCAGCCAATCGGAAGCACGGGAAGAGATGTCGGCACCGAATAAGTCGTACGACCCTGTCGAGGTCGAGGCGTTGAAACCGGAAGAGATCGAGCGCATGCGGGACGAGGCGCTCGCCGCCTTCGCCGCCGCGGACTCCCTCGACGCGCTCCAGGAGGCCAAGGTCGCCCACACCGGCGGCACCTCCCCGCTGTCGCTGGCCAACCGCGAGATCGGCGCCCTGCCCCCGCACGCCAAGGCCGAGGCCGGCAAGCGCGTCGGCATGGCCCGCGGCGCCGTGAACAAGGCGCTGGCCGCCCGCCAGGCCGAGCTGGAGGCCGAGCGCGACGCGCGCGTGCTGGTCGAGGAGGCCGTGGACGTCACGCTGCCCCACGACCGCGTCCCGGCCGGCGCCCGCCACCCCCTCACCACGCTCTCCGAGCGCATCGAGGACATCTTCGTGGCCATGGGCTACGAGGTCGCCGAGGGCCCCGAGGTCGAGGCCGAGTGGTTCAACTTCGACGCCCTGAACATCGGCCCGGACCACCCGGCCCGCGGCGAGGCCGACACGTTCTTCGTGGAAGGCCCCGAGGGCGGCACCGAGTCCGGCGTCGTGCTGCGCACCCACACCTCGCCCGTGCAGATCCGCTCCGCGCTCACCCGTGAGCTGCCGGTCTACGTGATCTGCCCCGGCCGCGTGTACCGCACCGACGAGCTGGACGCCACGCACACCCCCGTCTTCCACCAGGTCGAGCTGCTCGCCGTCGACGAGGGCCTGACCATGGCGGACCTCAAGGGCACCCTGGACCACATGGTCCAGTCGCTGTTCGGCGCGGAGATGAAGACCCGGCTGCGGCCGAACTTCTTCCCCTTCACCGAGCCGAGCGCCGAGATGGACATGCTCTGCTACGTCTGCAAGGGCGCGTCCGTCGGCAACCCCGACCGGCCCTGCCGCACCTGCTCCAGCGAGGGCTGGATCGAGCTCGGCGGCTGCGGCATGGTCAACCCGCGGGTGCTCACCGCCTGCGGCGTCGACCCGGAGAAGTACAGCGGCTTCGCCTTCGGGTTCGGCATCGAGCGGATGCTGATGTTCCGCCACAACGTCGAGGACATGCGAGACATGGTCGAGGGTGACGTCCGGTTCACCCGGCCGTTCGGGATGGAGATCTGATGCGGATCCCGCTTTCTTGGCTGCGGGAGTACGTCGACCTGCCGGCGACGGAGACCGGCCGGGACGTACAGGCCAAGCTCATTTCGGCCGGACTCGAGGTCGAGACCGTCGAGCACCTCGGCGCCGACCTCAAGGGCCCCCTCGTCGTCGGCCAGGTGCTGACCATCGAGGAGCTGGAGGGCTTCAAGAAGCCGATCCGCTTCTGCACCGTCGACGTCGGGCAGGCCAACGGCACCGGCGAGCCCCAGGAGATCGTCTGCGGCGCCCGCAACTTCGCCGTCGGCGACAAGGTCGTCGTGGTCCTCCCCGGCGCCACCCTGCCCGGCGGCTTCTCGATCAGCGCCCGCAAGACCTACGGCAAGACGTCCCACGGCATGATCTGCTCCAGCGACGAGCTGGGCATGGGCGACGACGGCACGCACGGCATCATCGTGCTGCCGCCCGAGACCGAGGTCGGCAAGGACGCCATCGAGCTGCTGGAACTGGTCGACGAGGTCCTGGACATCGCCGTCACCGCCAACCGCGGCGACTGCCTGTCCATCCGCGGCGTCGCCCGCGAGACCGCCATCGCCTACGGCCTGCCGCTGCGCGACCCGGCCCTGCTCGACGTGCCCGGGCCGAACGCCTACGGCTACCCCGTGAAGATCGCCGACCCCACGGGCTGCGACCGCTTCACCGTCCGCACGGTCACCGGCCTCAGCCCCGAGGCGCGCTCGCCGATCTGGCTCCAGCGCCGGCTGCAGAAGGTCGGCATGCGCCCGATCTCGCTCGCCGTCGACGTCACCAACTACGTGATGATGGAGCTCGGCCAGCCCCTGCACGCCTACGACCGGAACCTGATCCAGGGCACCATCGGCGTGCGCCGGGCCGAGGAGGGCGAGAAGATCGTCACCCTCGACGGCGTCGAGCGGAAGCTGCACGCCGAGGACCTGGTCATCACCGACGACCGCGGCCCGATCGGCCTCGCGGGCGTCATGGGCGGCGCCGACACGGAGATCGCCGACCACGGTGCCGCCGAGAACGGGGGCACCGCGACGAGTGACGTGGTCATCGAGGCCGCCCACTTCCACCAGGTCGCCATCGCGCGCACCGCCCGCCGCCACAAGCTGTCCTCCGAGGCGTCCCGCCGCTTCGAGCGCGGCGTCGACCCGCAGGCCGCGGCCGCCGCCGCCCAGCGCACCGTCGACCTCCTCGTGCTCCTCGCGGGCGGCACCGCCGAGGCCGGCGTCACCGAGATCAGCGCGCCCTCCGCGCCGCACACCATCGCCATGCCCGCCGACCACCCGGACAAGGTGGCGGGCGTGACGTACGGCCGGGAGACCGTCGTACGCCGCCTCCAGGAGGTCGGCTGCGACGTGTACGGGCAGGACGAGCTGATCGTCACCGTCCCGTCCTGGCGACCCGACCTCACCGACCCGAACGACCTGGCCGAAGAGGTCATCCGCCTGGAGGGCTACGAGAACCTGCCCTCCACGCTGCCCCGCCCCCCGGCGGGCCGTGGCCTGACCGCCCGGCAGCGGCTGCACCGCCGCGCCGGCCGGGCGCTGGCCGGCGCCGGCTACGTCGAGGCGCTGAACTACCCGTTCGTCAGCGAGCAGGTCTTCGACCAGCTCGGCCTGGACGCCGACGACCCGGCCCGCCGCGTGGTCAGGCTGGTCAACCCGCTCAGCGACGAGGAGCCCGCGCTGCGGACCTCGCTGCTGCCGGGCCTGCTCGGCGCGCTGCGCCGCAACGACGGCCGCGGCAGCCACGACCTCGCCCTCTTCGAGACGGGCCTGGTCTTCCACCCGCGTGACGAGCAGCGCGTCGCCGCCGACCTGCCCGTCGACCGGCGCCCGAGCGAGGAGGACCTCGCCGCGCTGGACGCCGCGCTGCCCGACCAGCCCCGGCACGTCGCCGTCGTCCTCGCGGGCGCCCGCGAGCAGGCCGGCTGGTGGGGCAAGGGCCGCCCGGCCGACTGGGCCGACGCGGTCGAGGCGGCGCGCGTCGTCGCCCGCGAGGCCGGTGCCGAACTGGGCATCCGCAAGGGCCAGTACGGCCCCTGGCACCCGGGCCGCTGCGCCGAGCTGTTCGTCACCGTGGACGGCGAGGAGCGGGTCATCGGCCACGCCGGCGAGCTGCACCCGCGGGTCGTGAAGACCCTGGGCCTGCCCGCGCGCACCTGCGCGACGGAGCTGGACCTCGACGCCCTGGAGCGGGCCGGCGACGGCATCCCGCAGGCGCCGGGCATCTCCACGTTCCCGGTCGCCACGCAGGACGTCGCCCTGGTCGTCGACGCGTTCGTCCCGGCGGCGGACGTCGAGGCGGCGCTGCGCGAGGGTGCGGGCGAACTGCTGGAGTCCATCCGGCTGTTCGACGTCTACGACAACGCGGAGCAGCTCGGCGAGGGCCGCAAGTCCCTCGCGTACGCGCTGCGCTTCCGCGCGGGGGACCGGACGCTGACGGTCGACGAGGCGTCGGCCGCCCGCGACGCGGCGGTCGCCCTCGCGGGCGAGCGGGTCGGAGCGGTGCTGCGCAGCTAGCGGTGCGCCCGAGGGGGCGCGGGGTTCCGCCGGTCGGCGGCCGAGGGTGGCCGGTGGCTGAGCACGCGGTTCCCCGCGCCCCTTGTCGGCTTCGGGGGTGACGTCCCTTCAGGGACGCGGGGAACCGCGCGGGCGACCACGACGCACCGCGATCCCCCCGCGCAACCGGCCGAGCCGTCCGCCCCGCCACGGAGTGTCGGGCAGGCGGCCGGGCGGACGGCGTGGAACGGGCCGCCGCACTGTACGAGGGGGAGCCGGCGGCCCGGCCGGCCTCTTTCGAGGCAGTTCAGTCAACCGGTCCGGAATTCTCCGCGACAGCGCGCGCACGGCGCGGATTCGCGTACTCCGTTCACACCCCGTGTGAAGACCGGCACACTACGCTGTCGGCACCGAACCACCCGGGGGGCACCATGCAGCCCAACACTCTGCTCGACGCGATCCTGGACGAGGCGGGGATCTCGCACGCGGGACTGGCCGCCCACGTCAACCGGGCGGGACGGGCGCGCGGGCTCTCGCTGCGGTACGAACACACCGCGGTCGCCCGGTGGCTGAAGGGGCAGCGGCCGCGCGGCCAGGTGCCCGACCTGATCTGCGAGGTCCTCGCCGCCCGGCTGCACCGGCCCGTCACCCTCGACGACATCGGCCTCGGCGTGCCCGGCGGACCGGCCGCCCCGCACGCCGGGTCGCTGTCCGGGTTCGTGGAGCGGGCGACCGCCCTGTGGCGCTCCGACCAGCAGCGGCGCCCGCACCTCCTGGACGCGCCCGCGCTCACCGGCACGCCCGCCGTGATGCCGGTGTGGGAGTGGGAGAACCCGCCCGAGGACGTGGACGTCTCCCGCGGCGGCCGGCACCGGGTCACCGCGGCCGACCTGGAGATGCTGCGCTCGGCCCGCACCCACTACGAGCAGATGTACCGCAAGGCCGGCGGCATCGCGACGCGCGTCCGGATCGTCGGCTTCCTCAACGCGGAGGCCGCCCCGCTGCTGCGCGGCGGCTACACCGACGCCACCGGCCGCCAGCTCCACCGCGCCACCGGCGGCCTGGTCGCGGTCGCCGGCATCTGCGCGTACGACTCCGACGCGCACGGCCTCGCCCAGCGCTACTTCCACCAGGCGCTCCGCCTCGCGAAGGCCAGCGGCGACCGGGGGCTCGGCGCGTACGTCATCGCGCTGCTGGTCAACCAGGCGCTGTTCCTGCGGGAGTACCGCCAGGCCGTCGCCTTCGCCGAGGCGGCCCTGCGCACCGCGGGCCGGCACCTCACCCCGGCGCTCGCCTCCGACCTGTACGCGATGCAGGCCAAGGCGTACGCGCACCTCGGCGACGGCGCGAGCGCCCTGTCCTGCATCCGCCGGGCCGAGCAGGCCGCCGAACGCATCCGGCGCGGACACGAACCCGACGAGACCGGCTATGTCCAGCCCGGCCTGGTCAACGTCCAGGTGGCCGAGGCACTGCTCAGCCTCGGCGACCTCGCGGCGGCCGGTGAGCACGCCGCCCAGGCCGTCGACAACCCGGCGCACGACCGGGGCCGCGTGCACCGGCTCGCCATGCTCAGCACCGTCGAACTGCGCCGGGGCGACGCCGACAAGGCGGTCGCCACCGCCGTACAGATGGCCGAACAGGCCTGTGGAATGGAGTCCCAGCGCCTGCGCGACAGACTTCGCGCGGTGCGCGAGCACCTGGTGCGCAGCGGTTGCGCCGGCACGGCCGAGGCCGCCGAACTCATCGACGGGGCACTGCGCGTACCGCTCTAGCCCACCCGTTCCGCCAGGCGCCGCGCCCGCCACTGCGCCGTGAGCGGCCGCCGTGCGCCTGCTGCCGGGCCGCTCCGGCTGCGATATTGCCACCTACTCAGGAAAGGTGGCAGAACCGTGCAGTGGACGAAACAGAACGAACAAAACGTGTATGCAAATCGCTGGTTCAGCGTCAATCTCGCCGACGTCGAACTACCGAACGGCCGGCATCTCGATCACTTCCTCATACGGATGCGTCCCGTTGCCGTCGCCACGATCGTCAACGAGGCGAACGAGGTCCTCCTGCTGTGGCGGCACCGGTTCATCACCGACAGCTGGGGCTGGGAACTCGCGGCCGGCGTCGTCGAGGACGGCGAGGACGTCGCGGTGGCGGCGGCCAGGGAACTGGAGGAGGAGACCGGCTGGCGGCCGGGACCGCTGCGCCACCTCATGAGCGTGGAGCCGTCCAACGGGCTCACCGACGCCCGGCACCACGTCTACTGGGCCGACGAGGGCGAGTACGGCGGACACCCCGTGGACGACTACGAGTCGGACCGCCGGGAATGGGTGCCCCTCAAGCTCGTCCCCGACCTGGTCGCCCGCGGAGAGGTCCCGGCCGCCAACATGGCGGCCGCGTTACTCCTGCTGCACCACCTGCGGCTCGGACAGGACGCCATGCCGTGATCCCCGACGCGGACGTGTGAGGAAACCGCCCGGCGATCACTGTTCCGTCGTCGCGTCATCCGGGCTAGAGTGTGCTGCCCGCTCGAACAGGGGTCCCGGCCCAGCGCCGCGCGCGGTGAAGACCCCATGCCCCAGGCGGTGTCGGCCACCCCCGGCCGACGGCCCGGGACCGGGTGAGAGTATGCAGGGGAGCAGCCCGGCCCGTGAGCGATCGGCGACTCCCCTCATGAGGTGTGCCGTGACGCCGTCACCGACGCCACCAGGGGCGACCAGTCCGAAGGCGTCCCCGTCTCGTGGTCCCGCACGGTCCGGTAGCCGACACCCGCGGTCGAGGTAGTCGACCGCGGCACCGCGGGTTGTTATTTTGCCGTGCGACACCGTCCTGGAGAACTGAGTGCGAATAAGGAAATCCGCCGAGCAGAAGGCGGCCGGTGCTCGCCGGGCCCCTCGTGACCCCCAGGGGCGCGGCGGTCGGATCTTCGTCCTGGACGGGCTGAGGCTCTGCGCGGCGCTGATGGTCGTCCTCTACCACTACGTCGCCTTCGGCGTGGGCTGGGAGGGCTCACAGGCCCGGCTCTTCCCGGTGATCTTCCGGCCGTCCGCCTACGGATGGCTCGGCGTCGAACTGTTCTTCATGATCAGTGGCTTCGTCATCTGCATGAGCTCGTGGGGACGGAGCATCTCCCACTTCTTCACCTCACGGGTGATCCGGCTCTTCCCCGCCTACTGGCTCGGGATCATCGTGACCACCGCCGTGGTCTTCCTCATGCCCGGCGGCATCGCGCCGCTGCCGTGGCGCGACGTGCTGGTCAACATGACCATGCTGCAGCGGCCCATGGGCATCAAGGACGTGGAGGGGGTCTACTGGACCCTCTGGGCGGAACTGCGTTTCTACCTGCTCTTCGCCCTCGTGGTGTGGCGCGGCGTCACCTACCGGCGCGTGGTCGTCTTCTGCTGCGTCTGGGCGACCGCCGCCGTGGTGGCGACCCGGAGCGAGGCCAGCCCGTTCAGCGACCTGATGATGGCGCAGGACTGCTGGTACTTCATCGCGGGCCTGGCCTTCTACCTGATGTACCGCTTCGGGCAGAACCTGCTGCTGTGGGGCATGGTCGCCTTCTGCTTCGCCATGGGCAACTACACCGCGATGCCGACGTGGCGCAGGACCCTCGAGCACGTCGGGCACAACATCCCCAGCTGGGGCGTGCCGATCGTGCTCACGGTGTTCTTCGTGCTGATGGCGGGCGTGGCCCTGAACTGGTTCCGCCGGATCACCTGGCGCTGGCTGCCCACCGCCGGCGCGCTCACCTACCCGCTGTACCTCCTCCACGAGTCCATCGGCTGGGAAGTGTTCCGCCGCTTCCAGTACGACGTCGACCACTGGGTCCTGCTCGGTGCGACGACGGCGGCCATGCTCCTGCTCTCGTACCTGGTGCACAAGTGGGTGGAGAAGCCGGTCTCCAAGCGGCTCAAGGTCGCCCTGGTCGCCGCCTTCGCCCAGATCCGGGCGGAGGGGGAGGAGAAACCCCGGCAGACGTCCGCCCAGGGCGGTCCGGTGCCGCCGGAGCCCGGCCCCGCGGACCCCGGACCGTTCGTCCCGGCCGCCGATGTCACCGGGCTCCAGGTCACGGCGGCCCACTACGGCCCGGCCGACCGCCGGTGACCTGAGACACGGACGCCCGGGGCGAAGCACCGCCCCGTACGACGAAGTGGCCCCGCCCTGAGAGGGCGGGGCCACTTCGTCGTACGCGCGGCGTCAGCCGTAGGTGTAGAACCCCGAGCCGGTCTTGCGGCCGAGCCGGCCCGCGTCGACCATGCGCTGGAGCAGCGGGGGAGCGGCGTACAGCGGCTCCTTGTACTCCTCGTACATCGAGTGGGCGACCGAGGCGACGGTGTCCAGGCCGATCAGGTCCGACAGCTTCAGCGGACCCATCGGGTGGGCGCAGCCCATCTCCATGCCGTTGTCGATGTCCTCGCGGCTGGCGATGCCCGACTCGAACATCCGGATCGCGGACAGCAGGTACGGGATCAGCAGCGCGTTGACCACGAAGCCGGAACGGTCCTGGGCGCGGATGGAGTGCTTGCCCAGCACCTTCTCCGTGAAGAGCTGCGCCCGGCTGAGCGTGCCCTCGGAGGTGGTGAGGGCCGGGATCAGCTCCACGAGCTGCTGCACCGGGGCCGGGTTGAAGAAGTGGATGCCGACGACGTGGTCCGGCCGCGAGGTGGCGACCGCCAGCTTCACCAGCGGGATCGAGGAGGTGTTGGAGGCCAGGATCGCGTCCGGCCGGGTCACGACCTGGTCGAGCACCTGGAAGATCTCGGTCTTGACCTGCTCGTTCTCGACGACGGCCTCGATGACCAGGTCACGGTCGGCGAACTCGCCCAGGTCGGTGGTGAAGCTCAGGCGCGCCTGGGTCGTCTCGAGCTCCTCCTCGGTGATCTTGCCACGCTCGGCGGCCTTGGCGAGGGAGTTGAACAGCCGGGTCCGGCCGATCTCCAGGGCCTCGCCGGTGGTCTCGGCGACCTTCACTTCCAGGCCGGAGCGGGCGCACACCTCGGCGATGCCCGCCCCCATCTGACCGCAGCCCACCACGCCGACGCGTGCGATATCTCCCGAGATGCCGGTCACATCGTCCCTTTCGCTGACTCCACGGCTGAGGCAGGCCCACCGGGGTCCCCGGTGCCTGCTCCGATCGTGCACGTTACCCCCGAAGTGCCGCGGATCCCTCGCCCGGGTCGTGCATGCTGGGGTCCCGTACACGATCCGTGACGGGGTGGATCCGCAGCGTTCCGGAGGTCTTCCATGGGCCGTGTCTCGCGTCGGGCCTTCACGGTGGCCGCGTTGTCGGCGCTCACCCTGGCGCCCACGCCCGCGCCCGCCGCGCCGGAGGTGCCCGCGCCACCGGCGCCACCGGGGCGGCCCGGGCGTGTCCACCGCGCCGTCACGGAGATGCGGGGCATGTGGCTGGCCACGGTGAACAACCGCGACTGGCCCAGCCGGGCCGGCCTGCGGGCGTCCGAACAGCGCGCCGAACTCGTCGGGCACCTCGACACGGCCGTCCGCCACGGACTGAACACGGTGATCTTCCAGGTGCGGCCCACGGCCGACGCGCTGTGGCCGTCGTCGTACGAGCCGTGGTCGCAGTACCTGTCCGGCAGCCAGGGCAGGGACCCGGGCTGGGACCCGCTGGGCACGGCCGTGCGGGAGGCCCACGCCCGCGGGCTGGAGCTGCACGCCTGGTTCAACCCGTACCGGGTCGCCCTGCACGACGACCCGTCCCGCCTCGTGCCCGCGCACCCGGCCCGCCGGAACCCCCACTGGGTGGTGCCGTACGGCGGCAAGCTCTACTACGACCCGGGCCTGCCCGAGGTCCGCGCCTTCGTCCAGGACGCGATGATCGACGCGGTGGAGAAGTACGCCGTGGACGGTGTCCACTTCGACGACTACTTCTACCCGTACCCGGTGGCGGGCCGGACCTTCGACGACACGGGGACGTACCACACCCACGGCGCCGGCTTCTCCACCAGGGCCGACTGGCGGCGGGACAACATCGACCGGCTGGTGCGCGAGACGGCGGCCCGCGTCAGGAAGGCCCGGCCCACCGCGCGCTTCGGCGTCAGTCCCTTCGGGGTGTGGCGCAACGCGGCCACCGACGAGCGCGGCTCGCGGACGACCGCGGGCGTCCAGACGTACGACGACCTGTACGCGGACACCCGCACCTGGGTGCGCGAGGGCTGGATCGACTACATCGTCCCGCAGCTGTACTGGAACATCGGCCTGCCCGCCGCCGACTACGCGAAGCTGCTGCCGTGGTGGGCGGAGGTGGCCCGGGGCAGCCGGACGCAGCTGTACGTGGGCGAGGCGCTGTACAAGGCCGGTGATCCGGCACAGCCCGCCGCGTGGCAGGACCGCGAGGAGCTCTCCCGGCACCTCGCGCTGGCCGCGGACCACCCGGAGGTGCGCGGGCACGTCTTCTTCGCCGCGAAGGACGTGGCGGACGACCGGATCGGCGCGATGGCGCGGGTGGCCGCCGACCACTACCGGCAGCCCGCGGACACCCCGCGCTGAGCTACATCCTCATCTCCTTGTGCCGGATCTCGGTGTCGGGGCCGGGCGAGCACACTCCCTCGTGCCCGTCCTCGAACCGGACCCGGTACGGCGGAGTGCCTTCCTTGCCCATCACTTCGACGATCTCGCCGACCTTGTCGTGCTCACCGACCACCCGGCCGTGCTGCACCAGCTGGTCGCCCTTCATCGCGTGCATCTGTGAGGCCTCCTCACGCGTGTGCCGCACGTGTCTGCCGCTCAGCCCCGTGATCGCTGCGTGACCGCGATGCACACCAGCACGGCGGCCGCCGTCAGCGGGGCGGCCACCGTCAGGTGTTCGCCCAGGAGAAGTACCGACCACACCAGTGTGAGCAGCGGCTGGGCCAGCTGCAACTGGCTGGCCTTCGGTACACCGATGGCCGCCATGCCCCGGTACCAGACGACCAGGCCGAGGAACTGCGAGCCCGCCGCCACCCACAGCAGCCCGGCCACGCCGTGTGCCGTCAGGCGCACGGGTTCGTGCGCGAGGGCCAGCGCGGTGGCGGGCACGGTGAGCGGCAGGCACAGCACCAGCGCCCAGCCGATGACCTGCCAGCCCGGCATCACCCGGGCCAGCCGGCCGCCCTCGGTGTAGCCGGCCGCGCACACCAGCAGCGCGCCGAAGAGGTAGGCGTCGGCCGTGGTCAGGGCGCCACCGCTCTGCTGCACGGTGAACGCCACCACGGCCGCCGCGCCCGCCAGCGCCGCGACCCAGAAGGTGCGCGAGGGGCGGGTGCCGATGCGCAGCGCGGACAGCAGCGCGGTGGTCAGCGGCAGGAGGCCGACCACGACGGCCGCGTGCGCGGTGGTCGAGGTCTGCAGCGCGAGCGTGGTCAGCAGGGGGAAGCCGAGGACCACTCCCGCGGCGACCACGGCGAGGCCGAGCCAGTGCCGCCGCCCGGGCAGCGGCACGCGCAGGGCGAGCAGACAGCCCCCGGCGATCAGCGCGGCGAGGAGGCTGCGCACGGCGACCAGCGACCAGGGGCCGAAGCCCTCCAGCCCCCAGGCGGTGGCGGGGAAGGTGAGCGAGAACGCGACGACGCCGAGCGCCGCCATCAGGGTGCCGGAGGACGTGTTGCCGGGCGCCGTGACAGGACTGTCGACCGCTATCCTCGACGGGGCGGTAGCGCTACTCTGTACTCTCATGCAAGAGCGTAGCAGCGTCGCAGAACTGGCGGAAAACCTGCGAAGAGAGCTCGACCGCTACTCACCTGGTGGAAAGCTCCCGTCCAGTCGTGCCCTCGTCGACCGCTTCCGGGTGAGCCCGGTGACCGTCTCCCGCGCCCTGGCGCAACTGGCCGCCGAGGGCCTGGTGGTGACCCGGCCCGGCGCGGGGGCCTTCCGGGCGCCCGCGCGGCCCGGTGCCGCCCCGGCCGGGGACACCTCCTGGCAGGAGGTCGCACTCAGCGCCGAGAGCGCCGCCGACCTCGTACCGCGCTCGGTGGACGCCTCCGGCGTCCTGGTCTCGCTGGCCGCGCCGCCGCCCGGCGTCGTCGAGTTCAACGGCGGCTACCTGCACCCCTCGCTCCAGCCGGAGCGGGCCATGGCGGCGGCGCTGTCCCGGGCCGGCCGCCGCCCCGGCGCGTGGGGCCGGCCGCCGATGGAGGGACTGCCGGAGCTGCGGGAGTGGTTCGCGCGCAGCATCGGCGGCGCGATCACGGCCGCCGAGGTGCTCATCACCTCGGGCGGACAGTCGGCGCTCACCACCGCCCTGCGCGCCCTCGCGCCGCCCGGCGCGCCCGTCCTCGTGGAGTCGCCGACGTACCCCGGCATGCTGGCCATCGCGCGGGCCGCCGGCCTGCGTCCGGTGCCGGTCCCCGTCGACGCGGACGGCGTGCGGCCGGCCCTGCTCGCCGACGCCTTCCGGGCGACCGGCGCCCGCGTCCTCGTCTGCCAGCCCCTCTTCCAGAACCCGACCGGCGCCGTGCTCGCCCCCGAGCGGCGCGGTGAGGTGCTGCGCATCGCCCGTGAGGCCGGCGCCTTCGTCGTCGAGGACGACTTCGTGCGGCGGCTCGTGCACGAGGACGCGGGCCCCCTGCCGCGTCCGCTGGCCGCCGACGACCCGGACGGCGTCGTCGTGCACGTCTGCTCGCTGACCAAGGCGACCTCGCCGAGCTTCCGGGTGAGCGCCCTGGCCGCGCGCGGCCCCGTGCTGGAGCGGCTGCGGGCCATCCAGGTCGTCGACACCTTCTTCGTGCCCCGCCCCCTCCAGGAGGCGGCGCTCGAACTCGTCGGCTCGCCCGCCTGGCCCCGTCACCTGCGCACCGTCGCCGCCGAGTTGAAGGTCCGCCGCGACGCGATGACGTCCGCGCTGCGCCTGCACCTGCCCGAGTTCGCCCTGGCCCACGTCCCGTCCGGCGGCTACCACCTGTGGCCGCGCCTGCCCGACGGCACGGCCGAGGCGTCGCTGACCGCGGCCGCCCTGCGCGCGGGCGTCGCGATCACACCGGGCCGCCCCTACTTCAGCGCCGAACCCCCGGCCGCCCACCTGCGGCTGAGCTTCGCCGCGGTGGCCGGGACGGGTGAGATCGCGGAAGGGGTGCGGAGACTGAGCACGGCCTGGACCGAGGTGCGCGAGCAGGCCGGGGCGCGCGGATAACCGGTCGACGCCGTCCGCCCGCGGCTGCGACCATCCCGGCATGACCGACACGCCGCGCCTGCCCGAGGGCTACGAGATCTCCACCGACCCGGACCGGATCGACGTCGGACGCGTGCACCGGTGGCTGTCCACCGACGCGTACTGGGCGCTCGGCCGGACCCGCGAGAAGCAGGACCGGGCCATCGCCGACTCGCTCAACTTCGGTGTGTACGAGGCGATGACGGGAGAGCAGGTGGCGTACGCCCGCGTCGTCACCGACCGGGCGACCTTCGCCTGGCTGTGCGACGTGTACGTCGACCCTCCGGTGCGCGGCAAGGCCCTCGGCACCGCCCTGGTCGCCGCCGTGCGCGAGCACCTGAGGCCGTACGGGCTGCGCCGCATCCTGCTGGCCACGCACGACGCGCACGGCGTCTACGAGAAGCTCGGCTTCACCGCACTGGACCGCCCCGACCAGTGGATGATCCTCGCCCTCGACGGGTGAGCCGTGGCGCACCCCGGGTATCCCGCCGGTAACACCTCTTGACCGGCGTACTTCCGAGGCCCACCATCACCGCATGGCGCTTCGGGTCACGTTCGTCGCGACTGCGCGCAGCTCACCCCTGCTCGCGGAGCGCTTCGGGGACGACCGGCCGCTGGACCAGGCCGGCTGGGACGAGGTGCTGCGCGCCGCGCCGGGCCTGCTGCCGCTCGCGGCGGCCGAACTGCGCTACTGCTCGCCCACGCCCCGCAGCCGCGCCACCGGTGACGCCCTCGGCTACGCCCCGCTGGCCCAACTCGCGCTGCGGGAGTGCGACATGGGCCGCTGGGGCGGGCTGACGCTCGGTGAGGCGATGGCCCGGGAGCCGGCGGCGGTGGACGCCTGGCTCGCCGACCCGCGCTCCGCCCCGCACGGCGGGGAGCCGCTGCTCGCCCTCATCGCCCGCGTCGGCGGCTGGCTCGACACCCGGCCCGCGGAGGACGGCGACCGCGTCGTCGCGGTGGCCGAGCCCTCCGTGATCCGGGCGGCGCTGGTGTACGCGCTGAAGGTGCCGCCCGCGACGTACTGGAACCTCGACGTGCGCCCGCTGTCGACGACCACGCTCACGGGCCGCGCCGGCCGCTGGAACCTCCGCTTCGACGCGGCGGCGGCCTGAGGCCCCCGCGGGGGGCAGACCCTAGCCCTCGCGCGCGTACTCGGTGGTCAGCAGCAGGTCCTTGGCCGGGCCGCCCACGCGCCACACCGTCCGCCAGTGGTCCCGGTCCCGGACGGTGAACTCGCCGCGGTAGAGGTCGGCCGCGCAGGGGTGGTCGGCCACGTGACGGCCCGACGTCAGGTCCAGGTCGTGGAAGGGCCGGCCGTCCGCGAAGCGCACGCGGACCGTGCCCGGCGCGCCGTCGTCCCGCTCGTAGCGCAGGGTCCGTTCGGCGGGACGGGACACGCCCCGCCAGGTGAAGGCGCCCGACTCGTGGCTGCGCAGCACGCCGTCCCCGCGCGTCTCGAACACGGTCGTCCCCTCGAAACGGCCGGCGTCACCGCTCGCGAGGTCCCGCACCGACCGCTCCGTGCGCCACCGCCCCGCCAGGTACGCCAGTACGTCCGGTACCGGCCAGAACTCGCCCATCCCGTGCCGCTCTCCGTCCCACGCGTCGCTGCGCGACCCATTGACGCGCATCAGCCACCTCCCTATGTTGCCGTTCGAAGTGCTGACCATCGTCCGATATTTCGAACATCCCCTCACGAGAGCCGCGGAGTATCCATGTCACGCACCCGCCTGAGACTCGGTCTCGGCGCCACCGCCCTCCTGACCGCCACGGCCCTGCTGCCGTCCCCCGCCCACGCCGAAGCCGTCGCCGACTACACGATCACCGTCGACCCGGCCGCCACCGGCGCCGCGATCGGCGACACGATGTACGGCGTCTTCTACGAGGACATCAACCGCGCCGCCGACGGAGGCCTGTACGCCGAGCTGGTCCAGAACCGCTCCTTCGAGTACTCCACCGCCGACAACGGCTCGTACACGCCGCTCACCGCCTGGACGGTCGACGGCGCGGCCGAGGCGGTGGACGACGACGGCAGGCTGAACGAGCGCAACCGCACCTACCTCTCCCTGGCCGCAGGTTCCTCGGTCACCAACGCCGGCTACAACACGGGCATCCGCGTCGAGAAGGGCAAGAGGTACGACTTCTCGGTGTGGGCCCGCGCCGAGAGCGGCACCACCCTCACCGTCTCCCTCCGGGACAGCGCGGGCACGCTCGCGCGGGTGCGGCAGGTGGCCGCCCGGGGCGCGTGGCGCAAGTACACCGCCTCCTTCACCGCGACCCGCACCAGCAACCGCGGCCGCCTCGCCGTCGCCACCACCGCACCCGCCGCCCTCGACATGGTGTCCCTCTTCCCCCGCGACACCTACAAGGGGCAGCCCAACGGCCTGCGCAAGGACCTCGCCGAGAAGATCGAGGCCCTGCACCCGGGCTTCCTGCGCTTCCCCGGCGGCTGCCTGGTCAACACCGGCTCCATGGAGGACTACAGCGCCGCCTCCGGCTGGCAGCGCAAGCGCTCCTACCAGTGGAAGGACACCATCGGCCCGGTCGAGGAGCGCGCCACCAACGCCAACTTCTGGGGCTACAACCAGAGCTACGGCCTCGGCTACTACGAGTACTTCCGCTTCGCCGAGGACATCGGCGCCATGCCGCTGCCCGTCGTGCCCGCCCTGGTCACCGGCTGCGGCCAGAACAGGGCCGTCGACGACGAGGCGCTGCTGCGGCGGCACATCCAGGACACGCTGGACCTCATCGAGTTCGCCAACGGGCCCGTGACCTCCACCTGGGGCAGGAAGCGCGCCGAGATGGGCCACCCCAAGCCCTTCCACCTCACCCACCTCGAGGTCGGCAACGAGGAGAACCTCCCGAAGGAGTTCTTCGCCCGCTTCGAGAAGTTCCGCGCCGCCATCGAGGCGAAGCACCCCGACGTCACCGTCGTCTCCAACTCCGGCCCCGACGACTCCGGCACCGTCTTCGACACCGCCTGGCAGCTCAACCGCGACGCCGGCGTCGACATGGTCGACGAGCACTACTACAACAGCCCCGAGTGGTTCCTGCAGAACAACGACCGCTACGACTCGTACGACAGGAAGGGGCCGAAGGTCTTCCTCGGCGAGTACGCCTCCCAGGGCAACGCCTGGAAGAACGCCCTGGCCGAGGCCGCGTTCATGACCGGCCTGGAGCGCAACGCCGACGTCGTCGAGCTCGCCTCCTACGCCCCGCTGCTCGCCAACGAGGACTACGTGCAGTGGAACCCGGACCTGATCTGGTTCAACAACCACGCGTCCTGGGGCTCGGCCAACTACGAGGTCCAGAAGCTGTTCATGAACAACACCGGCGACCGCGTCGTCCCCTCCACGGCCACCGGAACCCCGGCCGTCAGCGGACCCATCACCGGTGCCGTCGGCCTGTCGACCTGGGCGACCAGTGCGGCCTACGACGACGTGAAGGTCACCTCCGCCGACGGCGCGACCCTGCTGTCCGACGACTTCTCCGGCGACGCCTCGCAGTGGACGCACAGCGGCGCCGGGAACTGGACCCTCCAGGACGGCCAGTACCTCCAGACCGACGCCGCCGCCGAGAACACCCTGGTCACGGCGGGTGACCCGGCCTGGCAGAACTACGACCTGCACGTGAAGGCCACCAAGAAGTCCGGCAAGGAGGGCTTCCTCGTCGCCTTCGGCGTCAAGGACACCGGCACCTACTACTGGTGGAACCTGGGCGGCTGGAACAACACCCGTTCCGCCGTCGAGAAGGCCTCGGGCGGCGGCAAGTCGACGCTCCTGTCGAAGGCCGGGTCGATCGAGACGGGCCGCGCCTACGACATCGACGTCAAGGTGCGGGGACGCCAGGTCACGCTCTACCTCGACGGCGAGGAGTGGGGAAGCTTCACCGACGACAAGCCGGCCGAGCCGTTCCGTCAGGTCGTCACGGAGGACGCGCGGACCGGCGAGCTGATCGTGAAGGTCGTCAACGCCCAGGACACGGCGGCCCGCACGGCCGTCGACCTCGGCGGCGCCGAGGTCGCCTCCAAGGCACGGGTCACCACCCTGGCGGCCGACCAGGACGCGGTGAACACCGAGACGGACGCACCGGTGACCCCGGTGACGTCGACCTTCTCGGGAGTGGCGGGGAAGTTCACGTACACCTTCCCGGCGAACTCGGTGACGTTCCTGCGGATCAGGCAGCGGTGACCCACCGGCCCGCCGGAAGACCGGCGGGCTAGGCTCCCGTACTCATGAGCGTCGTGAGGGTCTGGAAGGGGGTGCGGCGGGCCGACAGGTCCGTCGCACCCTTCGTCGTGGCGGGCGACGTCCTGGTGGGCGGCGTGCTCCTGTGGCTGGCGATCGGCGCGATCGGGAACCCCGCCACCCGCGAGGAGGAGAACGCCGCGCAGGACCTGGCGCTGCGGATCTTCGGCTGCTGGCTGCTGGGCGGGGCGGCGCTGTTCGCCGTGCTCGGCATGGCCCGCTCCCTGCTCGGACACCTCGCCGCCCTGCTCCTCACCCCCCTCGTGATCACCGCCGCCCTGATGGCCCTGGCCTGATCCCCGCCACCGGCCGCGGGATCGTTCCGGACCTACATTGCATAAACCTGCATGGAAACGTATAGTCATGCCATCCAGGAGGAGGGTTTTCCATGGCGGTACGTGCGGCGGTGGCCGGAGCGAGCGGGTACGCGGGCGGTGAGCTGCTGCGTCTGCTCCTCACGCACCCCGAGGTCGAGATCGGCGCCCTGACCGGCAACTCCAACGCCGGACAGAGGCTCGGCGCGCTGCAGCCGCACCTGCTGCCGCTGGCCGACCGCGTCCTGGAGGCGACGACGCCCGAGGCGCTCGCCGGGCACGACGTCGTGTTCCTCGCGCTGCCGCACGGACAGTCCGCCGCCGTCGCCGAGCAGCTCGGGCCGGACGTGCTGGTCGTGGACATGGGCGCCGACTTCCGGCTGGAGGACGCCGCCGACTGGGAGAGGTTCTACGGCTCCCCGCACGCCGGCACCTGGCCCTACGGCCTTCCCGAACTGCCGGGTCGCCGCGCCGCGCTGGAGGGGTCCAAGCGCATCGCGGTGCCCGGTTGCTACCCGACCGCCGTGTCGCTGGCGCTCTTCCCGGCCTACGCCGCCGGCCTCGCCGAGCCCGAGGCCGTGATCGTCGCCGCCTCCGGCACCTCCGGCGCGGGCAAGGCCGCCAAGCCCCACCTGCTGGGCAGCGAGGTCATGGGCTCCATGTCGCCCTACGGCGTCGGCGGCGGCCACCGGCACACCCCCGAGATGATGCAGAACCTCGCCGCGGTCGCCGGCGAGCCGGTCTCCGTCTCCTTCACGCCCACCCTCGCGCCGATGCCCCGCGGCATCCTCGCCACGTGCAGCGCCAGGGCGAAGCCCGGCGTCACCGCCGCATCCGTCCGCGCGGCCTACGAGAAGGCCTTCGCCGACGAGCCCTTCGTGCACCTGCTCCCCGAGGGGCGGTGGCCCGCGACCGCCTCCGTGTACGGCTCCAACGCCGTCCAGGTGCAGGTCGCCCACGACGCCGCCGCGGGCCGCGTCATCGCCATCAGCGCCATCGACAACCTGGCCAAGGGCACCGCGGGCGGTGCCGTCCAGAGCATGAACATCGCCCTGGGTCTCGACGAGACCACCGGACTGACGACGATCGGAGTTGCGCCGTGAGTGTGACGGCAGCAAAGGGATTCACGGCGGCGGGCATCGCCGCCGGGATCAAGGAGAACGGCAACCCCGACCTGGCCCTCGTGGTCAACACCGGTCCCCGGCGCTCGGCCGCGGGCGTCTTCACCTCCAACCGCGTCAAGGCCGCGCCGGTCCTGTGGTCCGAGCAGGTCCTCAGGAGCGGCGAGCTGACCGCCGTCGTCCTCAACTCCGGCGGCGCCAACGCCTGCACCGGCCCCAAAGGCTTCCAGGACACCCACGCCACCGCCGAGAAGGCCGCGGAGGTGCTCGGGACCGGCGCCGGAGAGGTCGCCGTGTGCTCCACCGGGCTCATCGGCGTCCTGCTCCCCATGGACAAGCTCCTCCCCGGCGTCGAGACCGCCGCCGGTCAGCTGTCCGAGCACGGCGGCGAGAAGGCCGCCATCGCCATCAAGACCACCGACACCGTGCACAAGACGTCCGTGGTGACCAAGGACGGCTGGACCGTCGGCGGCATGGCCAAGGGCGCCGGCATGCTCGCCCCCGGCCTCGCCACCATGCTCGTCGTCCTCACCACCGACGCCGACCTGGACGCCGACGTGCTGGACCGCGCCCTGCGCGCCGCCACCCGCGTCACCTTCGACCGCGTCGACTCCGACGGCTGCATGTCCACCAACGACACCGTGCTGCTGCTCGCCTCCGGCGCCTCGGGCCTCACCCCCGAGTACGCCGAGTTCGCCGAGGCCGTCCGCACCGTCTGCGACGACCTCGGCCAGCAGCTCATCCGGGACGCCGAGGGCGCCAGCAAGGACATCAAGGTCGAGGTCGTGAACGCCGCGACCGAGGACGACGCCGTCCAGGTGGGCCGCACCATCGCCCGCAACAACCTCCTCAAGTGCGCCATCCACGGCGAGGACCCCAACTGGGGCCGCGTCCTGTCCGCCATCGGCACCACGTCCGCCGCCTTCGAGCCCGACCGGCTGAACGTCGCCATCAACGGCGTCTGGGTCTGCAAGAACGGCGGCGTCGGCGAGGACCGCGAGCTGGTCGACATGCGCTACCGCGAGGTCCACATCGTGGCGGACCTCGCGGCGGGCGACGCCACGGCCACCATCTGGACCAACGACCTCACCGCCGACTACGTCCACGAGAACAGCGCGTACTCGTCATGAGCAACGGACCCACGCGGAAGCACACCGCGCTCCCCAAAGCCCAGATCCTCATCGAGGCGCTGCCCTGGCTGACCCGGCACCACGGCAAGACCGTCGTCATCAAGTTCGGCGGCAACGCCATGGTCGACGAGGACCTCAAGGCCGCGTTCGCCCAGGACGTCGTCTTCCTGCACCACGCCGGCCTGAGGCCCGTCGTCGTGCACGGCGGCGGCCCCCAGATCAGTCGGGCGCTCGACAAAGCCGGCATCGTCAGCGAGTTCAAGGCCGGCCTGCGCGTCACCACCGAGGACGCCATGGACGTCGTACGGATGGTGCTGGCCGGGCAGGTGCAGCGCGAACTGGTCGGGCTGCTCAACCGGCACGGCCCGCTCGCCGTCGGCCTCACCGGCGAGGACGCGCACACCATCACCGCCACCAAGCACCAGCCCGAGATCGACGGCGAGCCGGTCGACATCGGACGGGTCGGTGAGATCACCGAGATCGACACCGGCGCCATCGAGGCGCTGCTCGCCGACGGCCGCATCCCGGTCGTCTCGTCGGTCGCCCGTTCCCAGGACGATCACCATGTCTACAACGTCAATGCTGATACGGCGGCTGCGGCACTCGCTGCGGCGCTCGGCGCCGAGACTCTCATGGTCCTCACCGACGTCGAGGGCCTCTACGAGGACTGGCCGAACTCCGACGAGGTGATCAGCCGCCTCACCGCGTCCCAGCTCGAGAAACTGCTGCCGGAGCTGTCCAGCGGCATGGTGCCGAAGATGGAGGGCTGCCTGCACGCCGTACGCAACGGCGTCACCACCGCCCGCGTCATCGACGGCCGGGTCCAGCACTCGATCCTGCTGGAGATCTTCACCGACGAGGGCATCGGCACCATGGTCGTGCCGGACGAACAGGGGGAGTCGTGAGCAACGAGGAACTGACCGCGCGGTGGCAGGGCGCGCTCATGAACAACTACGGCACGCCCCGCCTGCCCCTGGTGCGCGGCGAGGGCTCCCGGCTCTGGGACGCCGACGGCAACGCGTACCTCGACTTCGTCGGCGGCATCGCGGTCAACGCCCTGGGCCACGCCCACCCGGCGGTCGTCGACGCGGTGAGCCGGCAGATCGCCTCCCTCGGCCACGTCTCCAACCTGTTCGTCGCCGAGCCGCCCGTCGCGCTCGCCGAACGGCTGCTCCAGCACTTCGGCCGCGACGGCAGGGTGTTCTTCTGCAACTCCGGCGCCGAGGCCAACGAGGGCGCCTTCAAGATCGGCCGGCTCACCGGACGGCCGCACATGGTCGCGACCGAGGGCGGCTTCCACGGCCGCACCATGGGCGCCCTGGCGCTGACCGGGCAGCCCGGCAAGCAGGAGCCGTTCCTGCCGCTGCCCGGCGACGTCACGCACGTCCCCTACGGCGACGCCCAGGCCCTGGCCGCCGCGGTCACCGAGGACACCGCCCTCGTGGTCATCGAGCCGATCCAGGGCGAGAACGGGGTCGTCGTCCCGCCGCCCGGTTACCTGAAGGCGGCGCGGGCCATCACCGCGGCCACCGGTGCCCTGCTGGTGCTGGACGAGGTGCAGACCGGCGTCGGCCGGACCGGCCGCTGGTTCGAGTACCAGGCCCACGAGGGCGTCCTGCCGGACGTCGTCACGCTCGCCAAGGGCCTCGGCGGCGGACTGCCGCTGGGCGCGACCGTCGCCTTCGGGCGCGCCGCCGACCTGCTCCGGCCCGGCCAGCACGGCACGACCTTCGGCGGCAACCCCGTCGCCTGCGCCGCCGGCCTCGCCGTCCTCGACACCATCGCGGACGAGGGGCTGCTGGACAACGTCAAGCGGCAGAGCGAGGCGCTGCGCGGCGGGATCGAGGGCCTGGGCCATCCGTTGGTCGCCCACGTCCGGGGTGCCGGACTGCTCCTGGGTATCGTGCTCACCGAGCCGCTCGCACCCCGGGTGCAGCAGGCGGCTCAGGAGGCCGGGATCCTCGTGAACGCGCCCGCACCCGATGTCGTACGGCTCATGCCCGCGCTGAACCTCGGCGACGACGTGGTGGAGGCGTTCCTCGGGGCGCTGCCCGGCATCCTTGACCAGGCCCACGAGGCCCACGGGGACGGACGATCCGGAGAATGAGACGACGATGAGCCAGGCGCAGGAGCACGAGCAGACCAACGGGCCTGCCGTACCGCAGACCCGCACCGCACGCCACCGCCGGATCGTGGACATCCTCAACCGGCAGGCGGTGCGCTCGCAGAGCCAGCTGGCGAAGCTGCTCGCCGACGACGGGCTGACCGTCACGCAGGCGACGCTCTCCCGGGACCTGGACGAGCTGAACGCGGTGAAGATCCGCAACAACGACGGCGACCTCATCTACGCGGTGCCCAGCGAGGGCGGTTTCCGCACCCCGCGGGCGCCGCTCGGGGAGTCGGCGAAGGAGGAGCGGATGCGGCGGCTCTCCTCGGAGCTGCTGATCTCCGCGGAGGCGTCCGCGAACCTCGTGGTCCTGCGCACCCCGCCGGGGGCGGCGCAGTTCCTCGCCTCGGCGATCGACCAGGCGGAGCTGCACGACATCCTGGGGACGATCGCGGGTGACGACACGCTGCTGCTGATCAGCAGGGAGCCGACGGGCGGGCAGGCCCTGGCGGACCACCTGCTGCGGTTGGCGCAGAACGGCCACTGAGGGGGGCGGCCGCGGTGATCCGCCGGGTGCGGACCGCCCGTGGCCGCTCGCGCAGTTCCCCGCGCCCCTGGGGCGTTGCAGTCGGCCGGTCGCAGCGCCGTCCCCGCCCGCCCACCCGTACTGCCGTAGCTGCGTGCAGTCGTGCCTCCCTCAGTGCCTGAACGGCCCGGGAGGCACCCCGCGAGCGCGGGCGGTCAAGCGCCGGTACCTGGGCCAGGACGCCGAGCACCCGCCGGCTCCGCTCACCCCAGCCACCCCGCCAACCCCCCGGTGCACCGCACCTCGCCCCCCGCGGTCATCAGCAGCCCCTCCACCCCCTCCAGCGACTCCAGCCACCGCACCCCCTCCCGCGACCCCATCGCGAACGCCGCCGTCGCCCAGCAGTCCGCCCACGTCAGCCGCGGCCCCACCACCGTCACCGCCACCAGGTCCGTCACCGCGGACCTCCCCGTGCGCGGATCGACGATGTGCGTGCCCCGTTCCGCCGTACCGGACGTCGCGACGGCCAGCTCCTTCGCCCCGGAGGCGGAGACGACCGCCGCGAGACCGCCCGGCCGCAGCGGATCCGCCACCCCCACCCGCCACGGCCTGCGCGTCCCCGGCGTCCCGAGCACCTGCACGTCACCACCCCCGTTGACGCTGACGCCGCTCGCCCCCGCGTCCGCGACCAGCCGGGCCGCACGCTCCACCGCCCACCCCTTGACGATCCCGGTGGGGTCGAGCCGCCCGCGGTACGACGGACTGAACCAGCCGTCGCTCACCCGCTCCGCCTCGGCCGCCAGCTCCAGCACCTCCGCCACCTCGGGGGCGCACTGCGCGAGGGACAGCTCGCCGCGCGCCAGCCGGGAGACCTGGCTGTCCTCCCGATAGGTGCTGAACACCTCGTCCACCCGGCGCAGCCCGGCGGCCGCCTCGTCCAGCACCGCCCCCACGACGGCCGGATCCCCGCCGCGGGCGTCGAAGGAGAAGACGGTCCCCATCGTCTCCACCACCCGACGCGCCGCGGCGGGAGCCTGTGCGGGCTCGGCCCCGGTGTCAGCCACCGGCCCGGTCCAGCGCCGACTGCAGCGACTTCTTGTACCCGTCGCTGGTGTAGGTCGCTCCGGAGACCGCGTCGATGTCGGCGTCGCCGGCCGTGATCGCCGCCCGGTTGAGCTTGGGCACGGCGTCGGCGGTGACCCGGTCGCTCTGCCCGCCCGCGGGCGCCCGGACGGCCTCGGCCGCGGTGATCCTGCCGCCGCTGACGGTGACCCGGACCTGTACGGGGCCGTACCGGGTGTCGGCCACGTCGCCGGTGACCGTACCGGCGCCGGCGCCGGCGCCCGCGCCCGTTCCCGCGCCCCGCCCGCCCTGCGGCGCCTCGGCGGCCACGGGCGGTGCGGTGCCGCCCGCCGCCGCGGCGGCACCCGGGTCGGACGCCGGCTTCAGCGACAGCAGCAGCACGATCCCGGACACGGTCGCGGCGCCGGCCAGCACGGCGCGCCGGACGGGGTGGTTCTTCCTCATCTCCGTTGAGCTCCTGACGTCCGTCGCTCACATCGCGAACGACTCGTGGTGGATACGGCGGGCGGGGACTCCCGCGCCGCGCAGTGCCTCGTACACGGACTGCGCGAAGCCGGGCGGCCCGCACAGGAAGACGTCGTGGCGGTCGACGTCCGGGATCTTGCGGCTCAGGGTCTCCGCGGAGATGTCCGGGCGTTCCCCGTCCGGGCTGTTGACGGCGTACATCAGCCGGGCCCCGCGCTCGTCGGCGATCCGGGCGAGCTCGTCCCACAGCGCGAGGTCCCGGGTGCTGTTGGCCCGGTACAGCAGCGTGATGTCACCGGACGCGCCGGGCAGCGTCTCGAACAGCGCCCGCATGGGCGTGATCCCGACCCCGCCGGCGACCAGCAGCACCTTGCCGCGGCTGCGGCGCTGGGCGGTCAGCGCGCCGTACGGGCCCTCCGCCCACACCCGGGTGCCGGGGGTCAGCTCGCGCAGCCGGGCGCTGTGGTCGCCGATCGCCTTCACGGTGATCCTCAGCATGTCCGGACGCGGCGCGGCCGACAGCGAGTACGGGTGGGAGCTGAACCGCATGCCCGGCGCCAGGAACCGCCAGCGGAAGAACTGCCCGGCCTCCGCGCCCATCCGGTGCAGCCGGCGCCCGCCGATCAGCACCGACACGACCCCCGGGGTCTCCTCGATCACCGCCTCGACGCGCAGCCGGTGCCGCAGGTTCAGCCGGAGCGGGGTCAGGATCCGGTACCAGAGCACGAGCGCGGTCACCGTCCCGTACAACGCGTACCAGACGGTCCCGGCGACCGGCTCGACGGCGAAGTCGTTGCCGGTGGTCAGCTGGTGCCAGAAGGTCAGGAACACCGCCGCGTAGGTGAGCAGGTGCACGTGGTACCAGACGTCGTACGGGATCCGGCGGCGCACCGGGCCGGCCGAGAGCAGCCCGACGAGCACGAACAGCGCGGTGCCGACGGCCGCCTTGCCCATGTCCGGCAGCTGGGCGACCGAGTCGGCCGTCTGCCGGACGATGCCGCCGAGGCCCCGGCCGGACCGCGCCGCGTACCCCCACATGATCAGGACGACGTGCGCGAGGACCAGGCAGAGCGTGTAGCGGCCGGTCATGGCGTGCCAGCGGGCCACCCGGTCGGAGCCCACCCGCCGCTCCAGCGCGGGCACCCGGGCCATCTGGAGCACCACGAGGGCCGTCAGGTACCCGGCGAGCAGCCCGGTGATCCGGCCCGCGTTGAGGATCCTCCCGGTGTCGTCGGAGATGGCGGGCGTGTTGCGCCACCACAGCCACAACACGCCCGCCGCGCCCGCCCACACGGCGAGCAGCAGGGGGACGGCCGGGGAGCGGCGCGGGCGGATGCGCCGCATCGTCTGGCGGCGGGCGGCACGGCCGCCGGCGAGTGTGGTGGTCACGGTTCCTCCGTGGGGACTCGGCCCTTGGCCCACAGATACGCACCGCACCGCCCGGACGTTCAGCCCCCGCGGGTCCTCAGTAGCGGGTCACCGCGGTCGCCCCGCCCGAGGTGCCGATCGCGATGTGCGGCCGGGCCCCCGGGTCGGCCCACCGCAGGATCCGGCGCATCGCGTCCGCCGGCACCGACACGCAGCCGGCCGTCGCCCCGTCCCCGTCCACGTGCAGGAAGATGCCCGCGCCGCGCCCGCGCACCGGGCGTTCGTAGTTGAAGCCGACGACCATGGCGTGCGCGTACTGCGTGCCGTACGCGATCAGGTGCTCGGACTCGGCGGCGGCGCAGTCGGCCGGGCGGGGTTCGGTCCAGCGGTTGTAGGCGCGGGAGGCGTTGTCCTGGCACCACCAGGAGTCCTCGCGCACCGGCCGGTAGGGGTACGCCGTCCCGCGCGGCGCGGCCCGGACGCCGAAGGCGTACGGCAGGTCGTACAGGCCGGTCGGGGTGGTGTTCGTGCCCTGGGTGCGCGTCTCCCCGTCCGCCAGTCCCTTCGCCCCGAAACGGGCGGGTGCCGAACCCGTCCTCACCCATCGGCCGCCCCTGCGGTCCCACCAGGTGACGATGCCCGTGGTCGAGCCGGTGTCCGGGGCGACCGCGGTGATCAGCTGGTCGCCGCCGCCGGTGTCCGCCATCCGGGCCGGCAGCGGCCGGGGCGCGGGCGCGGAGGCGGGCGCGGCGCCCAGGGCGAGGGCGGACAGGGCGGTCAGGGCGGCAACGGCACCGGGGCGCATGGCTCAGACCGTAGACGGGGGCAGCGGCAACGGCAGCCCGGGAAGGCCGTCGATGCTCGTCGCGATGTGCTCCTTCTTGGTGAAGTACGCGCTGAGCGAGGCGTCGTCCTCCCGCGCGAACCGCTTGCCGTGCAGATCCCGGTCGTCCTCGTACGCCATGAAGGGGACGCCGTAGCCGCAGGTGTCGCGGACGAGTTCGGCGGTCACGACGATGATCGCGCGCAGTCCGTGCCGGCCGGTGTCGATGCCGGGGAAGCGGGCCAGCAGCTCCGGGAAGCGCGGGTCGTCGCGGAAGACCGGCTCCCCGCGGCCGTGCACCCGCACGATGTTCGGCGGCCCCTGGAAGGCGCACCACATGAGGGTGATCCGCCCGTTCTCCCGCAGGTGGGCGATGGTCTCGGCGTTGGAGCCCGCGAAGTCGAGGTAGGCCACGGTGTGTTCGTCGAGCACGGCGAAGGATCCCGTGAGTCCCTTGGGGGAGAGGTTGACCGTCCCGTCGCCGCTCAGCGGCGCGGTGGCGGTGAAGAAGAGGGGCTGCGCCTCGATGAAGGCGCGGAGCCGGCCGTCTATGCGTTCATAAGTCTTTCCCATGTCTAACGATTATGGGTCGCGGGGTCCTGCGCGTCCCGAGGACCCGCAAGATTGACGAATCATGCATACTTCTGCATACTCATGCAAGCCAGTGATTGCACGGTGAGGAGCGACACGAGTGAGCAGCAACAACGGTGACGTACGGCTCTGGGGCGGCCGTTTCGCCGACGGTCCCGCCGAGGCCCTGGCGAAACTGTCCGCGTCCGTCCACTTCGACTGGCGGCTCGCCCCCTACGACATCGCCGGTTCGCGCGCCCACGCGCGCGTGCTGCACAAGGCCGGGCTGCTCACCGAGGACGAGCTGACCCGCATGATCGCCGGGCTCGACCGGCTCGAGGCCGACGTGGCCTCCGGCGCGTTCGTGGGCACCATCGCGGACGAGGACGTGCACACGGCCCTGGAGCGCGGCCTGCTGGAGCGCCTGGGCCCCGACCTCGGCGGCAAGCTGCGCGCCGGGCGGTCCCGCAACGACCAGGTCGCCACCCTCTTCCGGATGTACCTGCGCGACCACGCCCGCGTCGTCGGCGGCCTGATCGCCGACCTCCAGGACGCCCTGATCGGCCTCGCCGAGGCCCACCCGGACGTGGCGATGCCCGGCCGCACCCATCTCCAGCACGCCCAGCCGGTGCTCTTCGCCCACCACGTCCTCGCCCACGTCCAGGCGCTGTCCCGGGACGCGGAGCGGCTGCGCCAGTGGGACGAGCGGACGGCCGTGTCGCCCTACGGCTCGGGAGCGCTCGCGGGCAGCAGCCTCGGCCTCGACCCGGAGGCGGTCGCCCGCGACCTCGGCTTCGAGCGCGGCAGCGCCGGCAACTCCATCGACGGCACCGCCTCCCGGGACTTCGTCGCCGAGTTCGCCTTCATCACCGCGATGATCGGCGTGAACGTCTCCCGCATCGCCGAGGAGATCATCATCTGGAACACGAAGGAGTTCTCCTTCGTGACCCTGCACGACGCCTTCTCCACCGGCTCGTCGATCATGCCGCAGAAGAAGAACCCGGACATCGCCGAGCTGGCCCGCGGCAAGTCCGGCCGCCTCATCGGCAACCTGACCGGCCTGATGGCCACCCTCAAGGCCCTCCCGCTCGCGTACAACCGCGACCTCCAGGAGGACAAGGAACCGGTCTTCGACTCCATCGACCAGCTGGAGGTCCTGCTGCCGGCCTTCACCGGCATGATGGCCACCCTCACCGTGCACCGCGAGCGCATGGAGGAGCTGGCCCCGGCCGGGTTCTCGCTCGCCACCGACATCGCCGAGTGGCTGGTCAGGCAGGGTGTGCCGTTCCGGGTCGCGCACGAGGTGGCCGGCGAGTGCGTGAAGGTCGCCGAGGCCGAGGGCAAGGAGCTGGACGAGCTGACGGACGAACAGTTCGCGAAGATCTCCGCGCACCTGACCCCCGAGGTCCGTTCGGTGCTCGACGTCCCCGGCGCCCTCGCCTCCCGCAGCGGACGCGGCGGCACGGCGCCCGACGCGGTCGCCGTGCAGCTCGCCGAGGTGAAGGCGGACGTGGCCGGCCAGCACGCGTGGGCGAACGCCAAGAAGTAGCACCCGGTGTGCCCGAGGGGCATCGCGGTTACGTTGGTCGGCAGCACCAAGAGCCGACCGAACGGAGCCCGCGATGCCCTTCGCCCGTCTCGCGACCGCGACGACGCCCACCTGCCACATGGGCCTGGGTCTCGCCGCCGTGGGCCGCCCCGGTTACATCAACCTCGGCAGGGAGCACGACCTCGGAGAGGACCGCAGCGTCGAGGCGATGCGCCGGCGCACCCACGACCTCCTCGACGCCGCCTACGCGCAGGGAGTGCGCTACTTCGACGCGGCCCGCTCCTACGGACGGTCGGAGGAGTTCCTCGCCGCCTGGCTGCGGGAACGCCCCGACGTGGACGACGTCGTCGTCGGCAGCAAGTGGGGGTACACCTACACCGCCGACTGGTCCGCCGACGCCGAGCAGCACGAGGTCAAGGACCACGGCGTCGCCACGTACGAGCGCCAGCGGGCCGAGACCGACGCCCTCCTCGGCGACCGGCTCGACCTCTACCAGATCCACTCCCTCACCCCCGACAGCCCGGCCCTCACCGACAAGGAACTCCACGCCGCGCTCGCCGAGGCCGCCGCGCGGGGCGTCACCGTCGGCTTCTCCACCAGCGGCCCCGCCCAGGCCGACGCCGTCCGCGCCGCACTCGCCGTGACCGTCGACGGCGAGCCCCTCTTCCGCACCGTTCAGGCGACGTACAACGTGCTGGAGACCTCCGTCGGGCCCGCGCTGGCCGAGGCGCACGACGCGGGGCTCACGGTGATCGTCAAGGAGGGCATGGCCAACGGGCGCCTCGCCGAACCGCACGCGCCGGACGTCCTGCGGGCCGTGGCCGAGGAGACGACCCTGGGCTGCGACGCGGTCGCCCTCGCGCTGATCCTGCGGCAGCCCTGGGCCGGCGTGGTCCTCTCCGGCGCGGCGACCGTGGCCCAGCTCGGCTCGAACCTGCACGCCGCCGTCGTCGACCTCGACGACGACCAGGTGGCGCGCCTCGCCACCCTCGCCGAGGACCCGCGCGCCTACTGGGAGCGGCGCGGGCAGCTGCCCTGGCACTGAGCGGACCCCGGCCCGTGTGACCGCCCCGGCGGCCTGATGCCCGGGTGTCCGGGTGTCCGTCGGCCCGGTGGTGAGTCGCACATGCCCACGATGAGACGTGAATGTCTCACATGGGTTACCCTTGTCTCATGGCCGTCGATCGAGAACAGGTACTGCGCAGCGCCGCGGCCCTGCTGACCCGCAGAGCCACCGCGACCATGGACGAGGTCGCGAGGGCCGCCGGGATCAGCCGGGCCACGCTGCACCGCCACTTCGCCGGGCGCGACGCCCTCGTCCGTGCCCTGGAGGCGCTCGGCATCGCCGAGTGCGAGGCGGCCCTGGACGCGGCCCGCCCGCACGACGGGCCCGCGGCGGACGCGGTGCGCCGGCTCGTACGGGAGATGGAACCCGCCGCCGGCCTGCTCGCCTTCCTCTACACCGAGAACCAGCTGTTCGAGGGCGAGCAGCAGAACGAGGGCTGGGCCCGCATCGACGCCCGGCTCACCGAGCTGTTCCGCCGGGGCCAGGAGAGCGGCGAGTTCCGCATCGACCTCACCCCGGCCTGGCTCACCGAGGCGCTCTACGGCCTGCTGGCCTCCGGCGCCTGGGCGGTGACCGAGGGCCGCGTGGCCCGCAACGACTTCACCCACATGATCGTCGAGCTGCTGCTCGGCGGCGCGCTTCGGAGAGAGTGAACCATGACCCGCACCCTGCAGTCGGCGCAGCCCACCGAGGCGGTGAAGCGCCCCGGCCGCTGGCTCGCGCTGTCCGTCCTCGTGCTGGCCGTACTGCTGGTGGCCGTCGACGCGACCGTCCTCGGCCTCGCGACCCCCTACATCAGCGAGGACCTCGCCCCCTCCGGCACCCAGCTGCTGTGGATCGGCGACGTCTACTCGTTCGTCATCGCCGGTCTGCTGGTCTCCATGGGCAGCCTCGGCGACCGCATCGGGCGCAAGCGGATCCTGCTGATCGGTGCCACGGCGTTCGGCCTGATATCGGTCCTCAACGCCTACGCCTCCACGCCCGAGCTGATGATCGTCGCCCGGGCCCTGCTCGGCGTCGCGGGCGCCACCCTGATGCCCGCCACCCTCGCCCTGATCCGCAACCTCTTCCACGACCCGCGCGAGCGCAGCCTCGCCGTCGGCGTCTGGGGCGCCACCGCCTCCGCGGGCACGGCGGTCGGCCCGATCGTGGGCGGTTTCCTGCTGGAGCACTTCTGGTGGGGCTCGGTCTTCCTGATCAACCTGCCCGTGATGGTCGTCCTGGTCCTCGTCGGCATCAAGCTGCTGCCCGAGTCCCGCAACCCGGACCCCGGCCCGTGGGACCTGGCCAGCGTCGTCCTCTCCCTGGTCGGCATGGTCGGCGTCGTGTACGCCGTCAAGGAGGCCGCCGCGCACGGCTTCGCGTGGACCACGCTCGCCGCGGGCCTGCTGGGCGCCGCCGCGCTGTACGGCTTCGTCCGCCGCCAGCTGACCATGCCGGTCCCGCTGCTCGACATGCGGCTGTTCCGCAGCCGCGGCTTCAGCGGTGCCGTCCTGGCCGACCTGCTGACCGTCCTCGGCCTGTCCGGACTGGTGTTCTTCCTGTCGCAGTACCTGCAACTCGTGCAGGACAGGCCGCCGTTCGAGGCGGGACTGGCCGAACTGCCCGCCGCGATCGGCGCGGTGGCGGCCGGCCTGATCGCGGGCCGCGCGGCCCGGCGCTTCTCGGTGCGTTCCGTGGTCTCCGGCGGGCTCGCCGCCGTCGGCCTCGCGCTCGCCGCGCTGACCGTCATCGGCCAGGACACCGGCTACCCGCTGCTCGGCGCGGCCCTGCTGGTGGTCGGCGTCGGCGCCGGGTTCTCGTTCACCGTCACCGCCGACGTGATCCTCTCCAGCGTGCCGGGGGAGCAGGCGGGCGCCGCCTCGGCGGTCTCCGAGACGGCCTACGAACTCGGCGCCGCCCTCGGCATCGCCCTGCTCGGCTCGATCGTGACCGGCGTCTACCGGGACTTCACCGGCCCGGCGGGCACCCCGGCCGCCGCCCACGAGTCGCTCGGCGGTGCGGTCCAGGCCGCCTCCGAGCTGCCCGCGCACACGGCCGGGGCCCTGCTGGACGCCGCCCGCGGGTCCTTCGTCGACGGACTGACGCTCGCCTCGGGCGCCGGCGCGGTGGTGCTGCTGGCGGCCGCCGGCGCGGCCTGGTTCCTGCTGCGCGGCCAGCGACTGGAGGACGGGGTCGAGCACCCGTAGCCGTACGGAAGCCGCGGGAGACGCCGAAGGCGGGCCGCCGGTCCGGTGGCCCGCCTTCGGCACGTGTGCTCCGCGCGGTGTTACGCCGCCTTCGCCTTGCTGGCGTACATGTCCACGTACTCCTGGCCGGACAGCCGCATGACCTCGGCCATCACGGAGTCGGTCACGGCGCGCAGGACGTAGCGGTCGCGGTCCATGCCCTCGTAGCGGGAGAACTCCATCGCCTCGCCGAAGCGGACCGTGACCTTGCCCGGCCGGGGCAGGCCCGCGCCGCCCGGCTGGAGCTTGTCGGTGCCGATGACGGCGAACGGGACGACCGGGGCGCCCGTCATCAGCGTGAGCCGGGCGATGCCGGTGCGGCCGCGGTAGAGGCGGCCGTCGGGGGAGCGGGTGCCCTCCGGGTAGATGCCGAAGACCTTGCCCTCCTCCAGCACCCGGCGCCCCGTCATCAGCGCCGCGACCCCGCCCCGGCCGCCGTCACGGTCGACGGGGATCATGCCGACGCCGGTGAAGAACCAGGCCATCAGCCGGCCCTTGAGCCCCTTGCCGGTGACGTACTCGTCCTTGCCGATGAAGAAGACCTGCCGGTCGCAGGTCAGCGGCATGATCACCGAGTCGATGAAGGTGAGGTGGTTGCCGGCCAGGATCACCGGACCGTCGCCGGGGATGTTCTCCACACCCTCCACCCGAGTGCGGAACATCAGGCGCATGATCGGGCCGAGCACTGCCTTGATGAACACGAAGCGGGACAACGGGTCCTCCGGTGTCGGGGATGCGGTATGAGTCTGTGCAGGTGAGGACATTACTCGCGGCCCAGGGGGTCGCGCACGTCGGGTTCACCGAGGTCTCACCCGGTGTTGACGCGTGTTCACCTGCGGTGCCGGGGTGTCGCACGGCCGTGACGCGTACGGCGGGGTGTGAGGCAACTCGCGTTCGCGGGGAAGGAACCGCCCGCACGTGCTCGCCGCTCTCGCCGTCCTGGCCGCCGCCGCCACCGTCCTGGTCCGCGGAGACCGGCGGCGTCGCCCCTCGGGCGCGGACACCGCCCGGATCGAAACACGTACGACGCGCGGACCGTGTGAGGCGCGCCGTCGCAGCCGCGTCGCCGACCCCCTTCTTCTCCGTGGCCACGGTCCCGCCGGGCACCGCCACGAGGAGTCGCGGCCACCGACCGCGTACCCCGGACCGGCGTCCCCAAGCCGACGGCACGTCAGACGTCCCGTCCCACCTGCCCCTCCACGCCCGCCCGACATCCCCGGTCACCCGCGTGTTCCGCACGCGGTCTCCCGCCCGTCATGTACGCGCCCCTACGATCGCCCCGCAGTGACGGTCGACGGCGGGAGGTCCCCATGGGCACGCAGGGCACGCAGGGCACGCGCGGTACGCAGGAGCCGGACGAGCGGACGGGCGGCACCGGACGGCGGGCGCTGCTCGGCGCGGCCGTGCTGGGCGGCGGAGCCGTCCTGGGCCTGTCCGGCACGGCGAGAGCCGCCGACACCCGGCACGGGGGCGGGCGGGGTGGACACGGCGGCCTGGAGGGCCTGCCCGTCCCGACGGTCATCGGCCACCGCGGCGCCAGCGGCTACCGCCCCGAACACACCCTCGGCTCCTACGAACTGGCCCTGGACATGGGCGCCGACATCGTCGAGGCCGGCGACCTCGTCCCCACCAGGGACGGCCACCTCGTCTGCCGCCACGAACCGGAGATCGGCGGCACCACGGACGTCGCCGACCACCCCGAGTTCGCCGACCGCAGGCGCACCAAGCTGCTCGACGGCGTCTCCACCACCGGCTGGTTCACCGAGGACTTCACGCTCGCCGAGCTCAAGACGCTCCGCGCCACCGAGCGCATCCCGGCCAACCGCCCGCACAACACCCTCTACGACGGCCGCTGGGAGATCCCCACCTTCGAGGAGGTGCTCCGCTGGCAGGACGAGCAGACGCGCAGGCGCGGCAAGCAGGTCTGGATCTACCCCGAGCTCAAGCACCCCACCTACTTCCGCAAGCTGGGCCTGGGCACGGAGGAGCGCCTGGCCCGGCTGCTGCGCAAGCACGGCAAGGACCGGAAGAACTCGCCCGTCATCGTCCAGTCCTTCGAGCCGACCAGCATCCAGCGGATGAACAGGCTGGTCGGCAACCCGCTCGCCGTCCTGCTGTCCGGCGCGAAGAGCCGCCCCTGGGACTTCGTCGAGACCGGCGACCCGCGCACGGTCGCCGACCTGATCACGCCCGCGGGCCTGAAGGAGATCGCCTCCTACGCCCAGGGCATCGGCCCCACCCTGGACCTGATCATCCCGAAGGACGCGGCCGGCCGGCTCACCGAGCCCACCACCCTGGTGCGCGACGCCCACCGGGCCGGACTGATCCTGCACCCGTACACCATGCGCAACGAGAACCCCTTCCTGCCCGCGGACTTCCGCAGGGGCTCGGATCCCGACGCCTACGGCGACGCCTTCGGGGCCTTCCGGACGTACTTCGCCACCGGCATCGACGGCGTCTTCACCGACAACCCGGACACCGGCGTGCTGGCCCGCGAGGACTTCGTCAACCGCTGAACGGCACCACACCGGTTGGAGTGACATGCGGCTGCCCGGGGCAACCATCGCCCGGGCGGCCGCGTCGCACTGCATATGACGCACGACCTGGTCACCACCCTGCGCCCCCTCCTGACTGCGGAGGTCTCGGCCGAGGCATATGCCAGCGGTACCGAGCCCGGAGACCTGGAACAGGCGGTGTGGCTACGCCTCCTGGAACGCCTGGAGGCCGACGGCCCGCCCCACGACCCCCACCGCTGGCTGCGCAGCGCCGTCCGCCTCGAGGTCCGCCGCACCCGCCGCACGGCCCGGGCCGAGCGGCCGTACGAGACCGAACCCGCCGACGCCGCCGAACGCGAGCCCGAGCAGCTCGCCCTCACCGCGGCCCGACACCGCGCCCTGCGCGACGCCGTGCGACGGCTGCCCGGCCGCTGCCCCCGCCTGATGGAGGCGCTGCTGTCCCCGGAGGACCTCACCTACCGGGAGATCGCGGGGGAGTTGGGTATCTCACAGGGCAGTCTTGGGCCGGAACGTTCCAGATGTCTGGGATGTCTTCGCCGATTGCTGACGCCGGAGGTTGCGGCCCGCTGAGGACGGGGATAGGAGTGGGGGACCACAGGTGATCAGGTGAGCGGGAGGCATGCGCACATGGGCATGAGCGTGACCATCTCGGCGGCGACCGAGCAGGATGCCGAGCAGATCTTCCGACTGCAGTACCTCTGCTTCCAGAGCGAGGCGGCGCTGTACGGCAACTACCGCATCGACCCGCTCGTCCAGACCCTCGACTCCGTGCGCGAGGAGGTCGCCCGCGACTGCGTCTTCGTGGCGCGGCTCGGCGACGAGGTCGTCGGCTCGGTGCGGGGCAGGGTGACCGAGGACGGTGCCGCGGCCATCGGCAAGCTGTGCGTCCACCCCCGCCTCCAGGGCCACGGCATCGGCGCCCGCCTGCTGCGGGCCGCCGAGTCCGCCCTCGCCGAGGAGCGCGGCGCCATCCGCTTCCGCCTGCACACCGGCCACCGCAACGAGGGCAACCTGCGCCTGTACCGGCGGGTCGGCTACGAGACGGTGGGGACGGCCGAGGGTGCGGACGGCGTCCTGATGATCGTCCTGGAGAAGCCGGCGGGGACCTACGCGACGACGGCGTGAACCGCGGGCGGACCGGCGCCGCCCGACGGCCTCAGGCGGCGTCCCCGCGGTGCGCGCCCTTGCGCAGCCAGTACAGCGCGGACAGCGGCAGCAGCACCGGGATGAAGACGTAGCCCATGCCGAAGTCCGACCACACGGTCGCGTCGGGGAACGCCGACGGCTCGGCCAGCGTCCACGTGCCCACGGCCAGCACGCCCACCAGCTCGGCGGCGCAGCACACCTGCGCCGCCCTGCGGGCCGTCTCCCCGCCCCGCACCAGGGTGTAGGTGATGAAGCCGTAGACGACACCGGCGAGGGCCGACAGCGTGTAGGCGACCGGGGCCCGGTCGAAATCGGTGGAGATCTGGTACGCGGACCGCGACACGGCGCCGACGACCATCACTCCGTACAGCCACACCAGCAGGATCCCGGGCCCGCCGATCAGCCGCGTGCGGGTCGGCTCCTCCTCGGTCGCCGCCATCTCAGCCTCCCCAGATGTCATACAGCCGCACCTCGAGGACGGCGAGGACCACACCACCGGCGGCGACCGTCACCGAGCCCCAGCGGGTGCGTTCGGCCAGCGACATGAAACCCGCCGCCGGGATGCAGGCGAAGGCGCCCAGCAGATATGCCACGAAGATCGTCGTGCCCTGCTCCGGCTTCTCGCCCCGCGCCAGCTGCACGATCCCGACCGCCAGCTGGATCAGCGCCAGTACCGAGACCGCGGCCATGCCGATGAAGTGCCAGTCCTTCGTCGGCTGATCACGGTGGGCCGCCCAGCCGCACCAGGCGGCGAGCAGCAGCGCGGCGACTCCGGTCACCAGCGTCAGGACGTCAAGCATGGCAGTGACCCTATTACGCCCCGGGCGGCCCTCCGCGCGCGGCCCCGCCCGTGACGCGCGCGGGGCCGCGCGCGGAGGGACCGCGGCCGAGCGGTCCGCGCGGGCCGGGGCCGGCGTCCGGCCGGGCCGCCGTGGCGTCGGCCGTCGTGGCGTTGACCACAACCCGTCGGCCGCCGGACCCGACGCCGACCCGCCGGACGGCGCTCTCCCGGCCCCGTCCGCGCTGGTCACCGGCGGCGCGATCGCGGTCCCGCCCGGCAGCGGTCCGCGTCCCCCGGGGCCGGCCACCCTCCACCGTTGTCCAACATCCGGACAGTGGTGTCCGCTCAGGACCACCGGTCTGCTTTACTGATCGCATGAGCACCACGAGCGACCGCACCCCTGCGACCGAGGCGACGACGACGCCCGGTGCTCGTTGTATGTGCCGAATGTGCGCCTTCTAGAGGGCCCCCGCACCACCTGAGCCTCGCGCCCCGAAGCGAGTACCCGCTCGTGTCCGCCGTCGCGCCCCGCGCACGCGACCGAGCCACGTCCCGCGCACACGTTCTCCCCGGTTCCGCCGCCCTCGCGCACCGCCACCGCGGGAACCGTGCCGCGTTCCGAAGGTCCCGCGAGAACCCCGAAGAACAACGCCCCGTGCCGGCGCACACACCCGCGCCGCGCACTCGACAGTGACGGAAACCACGTGATCACCACATCAGGCCTCACGAAGGTCTACCGGTCGCACCGCGGCCGTGAGGTCACCGCCCTGGACGGCGTCGACCTGCACGTCCGCGAGGGCGAGGTGTTCGGCGTCATCGGCCAGTCCGGCGCCGGCAAGTCCTCACTCATCCGCTGCGTCAACCTCCTGGAGCGCCCCACCTCCGGCACGGTCACCGTCGCCGGCCAGGACCTCACCGCGCTGGCCGGCCGCGGGCCCCGCGCCGGCCGGGAGCTGCGGCAGGCGCGCAGCCGTATCGGCATGGTGTTCCAGCACTTCAACCTGCTGTCCACGCGGACCGTGCAGGACAACGTCGAGCTGCCGCTGGAAATCCTCGGCAGGTCCGGGAAGGAACGTTCCCGCAAGGCGCTGGAACTGCTCGACCTGGTCGGTCTCGCCGACAAGGCCGGGTCCTACCCCGCCCAGCTCTCCGGCGGCCAGAAGCAGCGCGTCGGCATCGCTCGCGCCCTGGCCGGCGACCCCAAGGTGCTGCTGTCCGACGAGGCCACCAGCGCGCTCGACCCGGAGACCACCCGCTCCATCCTCCAGCTGCTGCGCGACCTCAACCGCGAGCTCGGCCTGACCGTCCTGCTCATCACCCACGAGATGGACGTCGTCAAGAGCGTCTGCGACTCGGCCGCCCTCATGGACCGGGGCCGCATCGTCGAGTCCGGCACGGTCGGCGAACTCCTCGCGACCCCGGGCTCCGAGCTGGCCGCCGCCCTCTTCCCGGTCGGCGGCGAGGCGTCGGGGGACGACCGCACCGTCCTCGACGTCACCTTCCACGGCGAGGCCGCCACCCAGCCCGTCATCTCCCAGCTGTCCCGCACCTACAACATCGACATATCGATCCTCGGCGCCGCCATCGACACCGTCGGCGGCCTCCAGATCGGCCGGATGCGCATCGAGCTCCCCGGCCGCTACGAGGACAACGTCGTGCCCGTCGGCTTCCTGCGCGAACAGGGCCTGCAGATCGACGTCGTGAACGAGGAACGGCCCGCGCTGGTGAAGGAAGGTGCCAAGTGACCTGGTCCGAGATGCAGCCCCTGCTGGAGCAGGCGTCCTGGGAGACCCTGATCATGGTCGGCTGGTCCACCGCGATCGCCGTCGCCGTCGGCCTCCCGCTCGGCGTGCTCCTCGTCCTCACCGACAAGGGCGGCCTGCTGCAGAACGTCGTGGTCAACAAGGTCATCGGCCAGGTCGTGAACATCGGCCGCTCGATGCCCTTCATCATCCTCATGGTCGCGCTGATGAGCTTCACCCGCTGGATCACCGGCACGACCATCGGCAGCGAGGCCGCGATCGTGCCGCTCGCCATCGGCGGCATCCCCTTCTTCGCGCGGCTCGTCGAAACGGCCGTCCGCGAGGTCGACGGAGGGCTGGTCGAGGCCGTCCAGTCCATGGGCGGCAACACCTGGACCATCGTCCGCAAGGTCCTGGTCCCCGAGGCGCTCCCGTCGCTGATCGCCGGCACCACGACCACGGTCATCGCCCTCATCGGCTACTCGGCCATGGCCGGCACCGTCGGCGGCGGCGGCCTCGGCGACCTCGCCGTCCGCTACGGCTACCAGCGCTTCGAGACCGGCCTGATGTGGGTCACCGTCGCGCTCCTCGCCGTCGCCATCTCGCTCATCCAGTTCGCCGGCGACTACGCGGCCCGCACCCTGCACCGCCGCGGCGGACGCGGGGGCGCCGCGCCCAGGCTCCGGCTGCTCAAGGCCGGGGAGCCCGCGGCGACCGACGTGAGCAAGGCCGCCTGACCCCCCTGTCTCCCCTGGAGACCCCCCGACGTCGGCGCTTCGCGCCGGTGCCCCTTGACCCAAGGGGTCGCACCACCTCAGGAAAGGCACTTTTCGTGCGTAACACCGCCAAGATCACCACCGCCGTCCTCGCCGCCGGAGCCCTCACCCTCGGGCTCTCCGCCTGCGGCCCGGACAAGGACTCCTCCGACGCCTCCGGCCCGCTGGTCGTCGCCGCGACGCCCGTCCCGCACGCCGAGATCCTCACCTACGTCAAGGACAACCTGGCGAAGAAGGCGGGCCTCGACCTGGAGGTCAAGGAGTTCACCGACTACGTCACGCCGAACACGGCGACGGAGGACGGCTCGGTGGGCGCCAACTACTTCCAGACCGAGCCCTACCTCGCGGACTTCAACAAGAAGAACGGCACCCACCTGAAGTCCGTCGCCTCGGTGCACCTGGAGCCGCTCGGCCTCTACTCCAAGAAGGCCGACAAGGCCGGTGACCTGAAGAACGGCGCGACCATCGCCCTCCCCAACGACACGGTCACCGAGGCCCGCGCCCTGCAGCTGCTCGCCTCCCAGGACCTGATCACCCTGAAGGACGGCGTGGGCAACTCGGCCACCACCGCCGACATCACCGAGAACCCGAAGAACTTCGAGTTCAAGGAGCTGGAGGCGGCCCAGACCCCGCGTTCCCTGAACGACGTCGACGCGGCGGTCATCAACGGCAACTACGCCCTGGAGGCCGACCTCAAGCCGGCCAAGGACGCCCTCGTCCTGGAGTCCGCCAAGGGCAACCCGAACGTCAACCTCCTCGTCGTCAAGGAGGGCCAGGAGGACGACCCGCGGGTCCAGAAGCTCGCGAAGCTCCTCACCTCGCCCGAGGTGAAGAAGTTCATCGAGGACAACTACGCCGGGTCCGTGCTCCCCTCCTTCTGATCCGAGCCCCGCGCCGCACCACCGGGTCCGCTCCCTCCCGAGGGGGTGGGACCCGGTGGTGCGGCCGGGTGCTTTCATGCTGCATGCTGGGCAGTTCAGCAGGTCCTGACGGTCACACAGGTTACGGAGCGGCGCATGACGAGCACCTTCCCCAACATCTCCATCAGCACGGAGCGGTTGGTGCTGCGCCCCCTCGACGAGGACGACGTCCCCGCCCTCGCGGCGATGATGAACGACGAGCAGGTCGCCGCCTGGACCCACGTCCCGCAGCCCTTCACCGAGCAGGGCGCCCGCACCTGGATCACCGAGCACGCCCCCGCCGAACGCACCGCCGGCCGCGGACTCGACCTGGCCGTCACCGAGTTCCTCACCCAGCGCCTGGTCGGCGTCGTCCAGCTGACCAGGACCAACTGGCACGTGCGGTCCACCGAGCTGTCGTACATCGTCGCCCCCTGGGCCCGCGGCGAGGGCTACGCCTCCGAAGCCGCGCTCGCCACCGCCCAGTGGCTGTTCGGCGACCAGAAGTTCGAGCGCATCGAGCTGCGCACCGCGGCCGACAACACCGCCTCCCAGCAGGTCGCCCAGAAGATCGGCTGCATCAGCGAGGGCGTCCTGCGCAACGCCTGCATAGCGCGGATGCGCACCGACGACGGTACGTGGACCGACGTGCGCACCGACTTCATCGTGTGGAGCCTGCTGCCCGAGGACATCGAGGGCGCGGCGGAGCACCTGGCCGACAGCGACGGTTTCACCACCTTCACCGACTGGAACTGACCTGGTGGACGGCGGCGTCACCACCGCGCCCCGAGGCCGCACCAGGTACCCTCACGGAGCCCGCCCACGAGCGGATCCCGCGACACGACCTGCGAAGACCCCTGGAGACTGACGACGATGGCCGACCGGGTCACGGTGATCGGCTGGGACGGTTCGCCGCTGACCGCCGCGGCACGCGCAGCCCTGGGCGCCGCCACACTGGTGGCCGGCGCCGCCCACCACCTCGCGCTCCCCGAGGTGCCGCCCACCGCCGAACGCATCCGGCTCGGCAGCGTGGCCCTCGCCGCCCGCCGCATCGCCGCCCACCGGGGCACCGCGGTCGTCCTCGCCGACGGCGACCCCGGGTTCTTCGGCGTCGTCCGCACCCTGCGCGCCCCCGAGTTCGGCCTGGAGGTCGAGGTCGACCCGGCCGTCTCCTCCGTCGCCGCCGCCTTCGCCCGCGCCGGGATGCCCTGGGACGACGCCCATGTGGTGGTCGCCCACCCCCGTACGCTGCGACGCGCCGTGAACGTATGCCGGGCCCACACCAAGGTCGCGGTCCTCACCTCCCCGGGCGCCGGCCCCGCCGAACTCGGCCTGCTGATGGAGGGCGTCCACCGCACCTTCGTCATCTGCGAGGAACTCGGCACCGCCCGCGAGCAGATCACCGTCGTCACCTCCGACAAGGCCGCCGACCACACCTGGCGCGACCCGAACGTCGTCATCGTCGTCGGCGGCGTCGCCGCCCCGGGCACCGCGGCCGACGGGGGCGGCTGGATCGCGGGACGCGATCCCGCCGCCGGACCGCGCGGCTGGTCGCTGCCCGCCGAGGCGTACGGCGGCGAACTCGGCGAGGGCGAGACGGACCTGCTGCGCACGGCCCAGCTCGCCCGGCTCGGACCGCGCCTCGGTGACCTCGTGTGGGACATCGGCTGCGGCAGCGGGGCCTTCGCCACCGAGGCCGCGCGCGGCGGTGCCGCGGTCATCGCCGTCGACCGCGACCGGGACGCCTGCGCCCGTACCGAGACCACCGCACGGCGCTTCGGCGTCCAGCTCCAGACCGTGCACGGCACCGCCCCGCACGTCCTGGAGAACCTCCCCGAACCGGACGTCGTCCGCGTCGGCGGCGGGGGAGCGGCCGTCGTCTCCGCGGTCGCCGACCGCCGCCCGCAGCGCATCGTCGCCCACGCGGCGACCCGCGACGCGGCCGAACTCGTGGGCAGGGACCTGTCGGAGCACGGCTACCGCGTCGAGTGCGCCCTGATCCAGTCCGTCGGACTCGACACCCGCGCCTGGACGGAGACGGAGCGGAGCGTCGCTTTCCTGCTCACAGGGGTGCTGCCCGATCGCGCCCCGTGATCGGATCGTCGTACCGCGCGGGGTAGGCTGGCGGATTGTTGTACCGCACTCGGACACCGGACGCTTCGTCGTCCAATGTCCTGAAAACCCGCCAGTTCCGGGCGGTGTGTGGTACGGCAGAACCGGAGGACGCGCAACGTGGCGCAGTCCACAGCGGGCCGTCGCGGATCAAGCTGTCGTGACGGGGGAACGACCGCGACAATGCCACTCAATGGCTTTGTCGTCTTTTCCGGCGGGTCGTTCGTGCCGCTGGGCACGCACGCTCGTTCTTCACTACGGGGCGGTCGGTGCGCCGTCCCGGGTGAGCTGGTCGTAGAAGCACTAACCGATGGGCGAGGGGTTACGCATGACCGACACCGGCCAGATCCCGGGCGAGGGGCTGCCGGAGAACGCAGGCATGGTGGAGCAGCCGGGCGTCCCCGCAACCGGCGCGTACACCTACCTCTCCGAAACCACCGCCGAGGACGAGGACCTGTTGCTGCTGCCGGGCGCGCAGAGCGCCTGGGGCAACGAGGTCGCGCCGCCCGCGCCGGAGCCGGTCGTCGAGACCGTGCACCAGCCGGGCCCGCACGAGATGTCCGGCCGCGACAGCGGCTCGGTCGACCTCGGCGGCGTCCGCCTGCCGGAACCGGCCGCGCCGGCCCCGCCGCGCCGACCCCTGCACCTCGGTCCGCCGATCCCCGACACCTCCGCGAGCCCCGTCCGCTCCCTCGCCGACCGCGGCCCCGCCGACGTGCCGGTGCGGCACGCCGGCCCGCCGACCGTCGGCCCCGAGTACCTCGACGTCCCGCAGGCCGCCGCCGCGCCCGCGCGGGAGGCGGCGCCCTGGGGCGCGCAGGCGGCCCCGTCGAGCTCAGGGGCGGCGCCCGCGGAAACGGTTGTTCCGGTACCGGACCAGCGTCCCGAGCCGGTGGGCGCGGCCCAGGCACTCGTCACCCGCGTGGCGACGGAGGCCGTGGCGGCGACCGGCGGCGTCCCGGCACCGGCGGAGACCGGGGAGGCCGGGGTCCCGGGCACGGACGCCGCCGCGCCCGGAGCCGGACCGGACGCGCGGGCCGAGGCCCACGACGCGGCCGTGCCGGACGACCGGACGGCCCACGCGACGGGGATCGCGCCCACCGCCGACGGCGGCCACGAGCCCCCGGCCGGGGGAGCGCCCGAGACGTACGGTGCGCCGGTGCTCGGTACGGACGGCGCACCGGAGTCCGGTGACGTGCCGGGACCGGAAGCCGTGCAGCAGCCGCCCGCGCAGGAGCCCGACGCCGTACCGGCCCCCGAGGCGGTCACGCCCGAGCCCGCGCCGGTCGCCGAGGTGCCCGAGGCCGTGACCGTGCCGGAGGCCGACGCCGTGCAGCCCAGCGCGTCGGAACCCGCATCCGGTGTACCGCCCCGGGACGAGGGCGTACCGGTCCCCGAGGCGGTCGTGTCCGAGCCCGCGCCGGCCGTCGAGGCGGTCGCCCAGCCCGTACCGGCCCCCGAGGCGATCGCGCCCGAGGCCGTGACCGTGTCGGAGGCCGACGCCGGGCAGCCCGGCGCGTCGGAGCCCGCTCCCGGGATACTGACGCCGGGCGAGGGCGTACCGACCCCTGGAGCACCCGCGTCCGCGCCGGTCGCCGGGGCGCCCCAGTCGGTGCCGGCCCCCGAGGCGGTCGCCCAGCCCGTACCGGCCCCCGAGGCGATCGCGTCCGGGCCCGTCCCGGACGTCTCCGAGCCGCCCTCGGTGGAAGAAGCGGCCGAGGCGGTCGCCGAGCCGGCGGAAGACCCGGCGTCCCC
>NZ_BDJC01000053.1 GCF_002005565.1 Streptomyces sp. JHA26
ACAACCTCTCCCCCGCCAGTGCCGCCGTCCGTCTCACCACCCCGGGCGCCGACGACGGCCGCGCCACCGCGCCCACCGGCCTGCGCGCGGCCGCCCACCGCGCCGGCGGCGCGTACTACATCGACCTCGACTGGGTCCCGCCGCGCACGGACGGTGTGGTCACCGCGTACGAGATCCACCTGGACGGCAGCAGGGCCACCTCGCTCGTGTACGGTGGCGACGCGCCGCGCGACCGGGCCGAGTACAGCTTCTACGCCGGGCAGGAGTCCGGCGTCACGCACCGGGTGCGGGTGCGGGCCAAGCTGCCCGACGGCACCTGGGGCGGCTTCTCGGCGGAGCGGACGGTGACGACGGGCGAGGGGCGGTGACGTCCCGGTGGCGGGCGCACGGCCGGTGAGCACACGGCCGGCGGGCGCGTCACCTGGCCGGTCGCGCTCCGGGTGCGGGCCCGGCCGCCGCCCTGTTGGCTGCCCCTGAGGGGGCACGGGCGATCCGATCTCGGCGGCGCAAGGGATGTCCGCCAACCGTGCCGCCGGAGGGCAGCCCACATGCGCATCTCGTCGCCACTCCCCCGCTTCGGCCCGACCGTGGCAGCCGCCACCGCACTGCCCGTCGCCCTGGCCGCCGGGCCGGCCGCCGCGGGCCCGGGGATCTCGGTGAGCACCACCGGGAGCACGGTGTCGGTCACGACCACCGCCTGCGCCCAGCTGAACGGGAGCTGGGGCACGGCCTCGCTCCTCACCAGCAGCCAGGGCAGCTTCGCCGAGGGCCGCCAGGTCGCGCTGACGGGGACCGGCGCGGCCCAGTCCGCCACGTGGTCGGGCATCTCCCCGGGCACCTACACGGTCGTCGTCGTGTGCTCGAACAACAGCACCGCCGGCACCCAGACCGTCATCGTGTCCTCGGCGGCCTCGCCCTCCCCCTCCACACGCCGGTCCGCCTCCCCCTCGCCGTCCGCGTCGCCGCGCGGGGTCCTGGGCGGGGTCGGCGGGGCCATCCAGGACTACAGCACGGTCACCCTCGTGGTGGGCAGCGCGCTGATGGGGGGCGGGGTCATCGCCGCGGCCTGGTTCCTGCGCCGCCGCTCGAAGCCGTACCGGTTCTGAGCGCGCCGTGCGGGCGTCATGACGGGTCGTCGCCCGGCAGCTCGGCGAATTCCGCCAGGGCGTGCCTGAGCCACCGGGTCCAGGAGGTCTCCAGGTCGATGCCGGCGCGCAGCACCAGGTGCCGCAGCCGGTCCTCGGGGCCGTCCTTCTCCGGCGGGAAGTCGCGCTTCTCGATCTCCTCGTACTCGGACAACTGCCGTTCGTGCAGCTCCAGATGGCGCCGCAGGTCCGCCTCGATGCCGGTGGTGCCGACCACGGCGGCGGCCCGCAGCCGCAGCAGCATCGCGTCCCGCAGGGGACGCGGGTCCTGCGCGGCGGCGGTCCACCGGGCCAGTTCGTCGCGTCCCGCGGGCAGGACCTCGTAGCTCTTCTTCTGGCCGCGGGCGGGCTGCTGGGCGGGCAGTGCGCGGATCAGCCCCTGCGCCTCCAGTCTTCCCAGCTCACGGTAGATCTGCTGGTGCGTCGCCGACCAGAAGTAGCCGATCGACTTGTCGAACCGGCGGGTCAGCTCCAGCCCCGACGACGGCTTTTCGACCAGGGCGGTGAGGATCGCGTGCGGGAGTGACATGGGCTCATCCTAGGGACGGCCCACGCCGCTCCCCGCACCTCCTACAGCGCCGCCGCCAGTTCGGTGCCCTGCTTGACGGCCCGCTTGGCGTCCAGTTCGGCGGCCACGTCGGCACCGCCGACGAGGTGCACGCTGCGGCCGGCGGCGACCAGCTCCTCGTACAGGCCGCGGCGCGGCTCCTGGCCGGTGCACAGGACGACCGTGTCGACCTCCAGCACCGTGGACTCGTCGCCGATCGTGACGTGCAGGCCGGCGTCGTCGATCCGGTCGTAGCGCACGCCCGGGACCATGGTGACGCCGCGGTGCCTGAGCTCGGTGCGGTGGATCCAGCCGGTGGTCCTGCCGAGTCCGGCGCCGACCTTGGACGTCTTGCGCTGGAGCAGGTGGACGGTGCGCGGCGGTGCCGGGCGCTCGGGCGCGGCGAGGCCGCCGGGCGCGCGGTAGTCCGGGTCGACGCCCCACCGGCGGAAGTAGGTGGCGGGGTCCTCGTGGGCCTTGTCGCCGCCGTCGGTGAGGAACTCGGCGACGTCGAAGCCGATGCCGCCCGCACCGAGGATCGCGACGCGGTCGCCGACGGGGGCGCCGTCGCGCAGCACGTCCAGGTAGCCGAGGACGCTCGGGTGGTCGACGCCGGGGATGTCCGGGACACGGGGGGTGACTCCGGTGGCGACGACGACCTCGTCGTAACCGGTGAGGTCGTCGACGCCCACCCAGGTGTTCAGCCGTACGTCGACGCCGTGCGCGTCGAGCTGGGTGCGGAAGTAGCGCAGCGTCTCGTCGAACTCCTGCTTGCCGGGGACCTTGCGGGCGACGTTGAGCTGTCCGCCGATCTCGCCGGCGGCGTCGAAGAGGGTGACCTCGTGGCCGCGCTCGGCCGCGCTCACGGCGCAGGCCAGTCCGGCCGGTCCGGCGCCGACGACCGCGACGCGCCTGCGCAGCCGGGTCGGGGCCAGGACCAGCTCGGTCTCGTGGCAGGCGCGCGGGTTGACCAGGCAGGAGGTGATCTTCCCGCCGAAGGTGTGGTCGAGGCAGGCCTGGTTGCAGCCGATGCAGGTGTTGATGGCCTCGGGCCGGCCGGCGGCGGCCTTGGCGACGAAGTCGGGGTCGGCGAGCATCGGGCGGGCCATCGACACCATGTCCGCGGCGCCCTCGGCTAGCAACTGCTCCGCCAGCTCGGGGGTGTTGATGCGGTTGGTGGTGACGAGCGGCACCGTCACCTCGCCCATCAGCCGCTTGGTCACCCAGGTGTACGCGCCGCGCGGCACGGAGGTGGCGATGGTGGGGATGCGGGCCTCGTGCCAGCCGATGCCGGTGTTGATGATGGTCGCTCCGGCGGCTTCGACGGCCTTGGCTAGCGTGACGACCTCCTCCAGCGTGGAGCCGCCGGGGACCAGGTCGAGCATGGACAGGCGATAGACGATGATGAAGTCCTCACCGACCGCCTCGCGCACCCGGCGGACGATCTCGACGGGGAAGCGCATGCGGTTCTCGTAGGAGCCGCCCCAGCGGTCGGTGCGCCGGTTGGTGTGCGCGGCGATGAACTCGTTGATCAGGTAGCCCTCGGAGCCCATGATCTCGACGCCGTCGTAGCCGGCCTCGCGGGCGAGGCGGGCGGCGCGGGCGTAGTCGTCGACGGTCCGCTCGACCTCGCCGTCGGTCAGCTCCCGGGGCACGTGGGGGCTGATCGGCGCCTGGAGCGGGCTGGGCGCGACGAGGTCGGGGTGGTAGGCGTAGCGGCCGAAGTGCAGGATCTGCATCGCGATCCGGCCGCCCTCGCGGTGCACGGCGTCGGTGACGACGCGGTGCCGCTCGGCCTCGGCGCTCGTGGTGAGCCTGGCGCCGCCGGGGTAGGGGCGGCCCTCGTCGTTGGGGGCGATGCCACCGGTGACGATGAGGCCCACTCCCCCGCGGGCCCGGGCGGCGTAGAAGGCGGCCATGCGCTCGAAGCCGCGCTCGGCCTCCTCCAGGCCCACGTGCATGGAGCCCATGAGGACCCGGTTGGGCAAGGTGGTGAAGCCCAGGTCGAGCGGGCTCAGCAGGTGGGGGTAACGGCTCATCGGGCCCTCCGTGCGCGGTGTCGTGCCTCTGTTGTAGAGGACGGCCGCCTCTTTGTGCAACTAGTTGCACAAAGAGGCGGCGCACACCACACCGCCGTGCCGGCAGGCCCTGGATCAGCGGCTCTCCAGCCGTACGTGCAGTTCACGCTCCTGGTCGCCGGAGGTCGTGCTCAGGTCGTGCACGGTGAACAGGGAGTCCAGGGTGGTGCGGAAGCGCTCGATCGCCCAGTAGCCGCCCTGCGCGTCGGCCTCCACCGAGGCGTGGAGCCGGGTGGGTCCGCACTCGCCCTGGTGGGCGTCGGCCACGTCGAAGGTGCCGAGCCACACGGTCGGGCGCACCTCGTGGTACTCCCGGGTCACGTCGCCCGCGTGCCGGTCGGACGAGAAACACGCGCACAGGGCGTCGAACACGGTCCGGGCGTCCTCCTTGTCGCATCCGCTCAGCTCCACCGAGACGGACTCCGGATGCAGTCGCTCGCCGTCCATCGTGATCGCTCCTCTCCTGGCCGCGGTGCGCTGCCGCGGGCCGTTCCACCGCGTGGACGCCCCTCGGAGACCGCACCCATACCCCCAGAAAAGCACCACCTCGGGCAGAGCACTACCGGCACGGGCCTACGGCCGCCGTCTCAGCCCCGGGTGAGGCGGTACGTCTTGCTGTCGGTCAGTACGCACAGGCCCGGGGAGACGACGATCACGCGCAGGGTGCCGGTACGGCGGTCGTAGTCGACGCCCTCCGCCTCGAAGTCGCCGGAGCAGGCGCTGCGCAGCGGCAGCTGCCGCAGGGCGGTGACGCGGCCGGTGACGTCGGCGGTGCCGGACGGGGCGGCGGAGAGGTCGATGCGCAACAGCGGTTTGGTGAGTCCGAAGAGGGCGCCCTCCGGGTCGTCGGAGGAGCACAGGAGGGTGGTGGCGTCGAGGAAGTCGCAGCCCTGGACGTCGCGCACCGCGTGGTCCAGGTGCACGGTGGCCACCTGCGGGAGGTCGGCCGAGGGCGAGGTGGCCGGGTTGACACCGGGTGTCGGGAAGACCAGCAGCCGGTCCATGGTGCCCCACTCGCCGGAGAGCATCCACCGGCCGTCCGGGGAGATCGCGGCCCAGGAGTTGTTCCGCGCCTCGCCGGCGCCCAGCGTGTGCACGTACTCCGACCAGCGCCCGTCCGGCGCCTGCACGCGGAACATCTTCGCGTTCCCGTCGTCGCGCTGGTACGGCTCGACGTAGTACCCGTCGTAGGAGGCGTCGGGGTCGCCGACGTGGTTCCAGCCGCGTCCGGCGAGGCCCCAGGGGACGGTGCCGATCCCCGTGTAGCGGTTGGGGCTGCCGGCCGGGACCTCCATCGAGGCCAGGCCCTGACTCTCGGTGAGCGGGTCGGCCCGGTCGGAGCCGACCTCGGTCCAGGTGCCGGCGGCGGGGGCGGCGGCCCCGGCGGGCGGGGCGGCGAGGAGGAGGGCGAGGGCGGCGAGGCCGGTCAGGACCGCGTGACGACGTCGCCGGGCGCGCAGGGGCATGGGTCGGCTCCTCGGTGGGGGGTGGTCGGGTGGCACGCACTCGGCGCACAGTGTGGCCGCCCCTGGAAGTCATGTACATACCAAAATGCGCCGGGTGCGGCCGTCCCGTGGGGCGGTGGCCGCCCCGCGGGGAGATGCTGGAGGAGGCGGCAGCGGCTCGCGGGAACGAGCCCGTACGCGAGGGAACGCGGTAGAACAGGGGTGGCGGCATCGGAAGACGTGTCGCGGAGCACGGCGAAGGCGGGGCATGGGATGAGCGCAGCCGGGTCTGCCGGGTTCGAGGGCACCGAGTCACCGCGCGGGCCGGTGCGCCCCAGTGGCCTGCTCGACGTGCTGAACGTGGCCTCGGTCGTGCTGGACGCCCAGGGCCGGATCGTGCTGTGGAGCCCACAGGCCGAGGAGCTGTTCGGCTACTCCGCCCGGGAGGCGCTGGGTGAGTACGCCGCCCGGATCATGGTCCACGAGAAGCACCTCGACCTGGTCGTGAAGCTGTTCGCCGACGTGATGAGGACCGGCCGGAGCTGGGCCGGCGCCTTCCCCATCCGCCGCAAGGACGGCACCACCCGGCTGGTGGAGTTCCGCAACATGCGGCTGCTCGACGACCGGGGCGACGTCTACGCGCTGGGGCTCGCGGCCGACCGGTCGACCGTGCGCCGACTGGAGCGCGACGTGGCCCTGTCCTCCCGGGTGATCACGCAGTCCCCGATCGGGCTGGCGGTCCTGGACACGGATCTGCGGTACGTGTCGGTCAATCCGGCGCTGGAGCGGATCAACGGCGTCCCGGCCGAGGCCCACATCGGCCGCACGGTCCGGGAGGTGCTGCCGGGCGTGGACGCCGACGGACTGGAAAGCGCGGCCCGCCGGGTGCTGGAGACCGGGCAGCCCGTCGTCGACCGGTCCGCGACCGGACGGACCCCCGCCGACCCGGACGAGGAGCACGCCTGGTCCGTCTCGCTGTACCGGCTGGAGGACGCCCTGGGCGCGGTGCTGGGCGTGGCCGTCTCGATCGTGGACGTCACCGAGCAGTACCGGGCGAGCGTCGAGGCGGAGGCCGCGCGCGGCCGGCTCGCCGCCGTGGCCGACGCCTCGGCCAGGATCGGCACCACGCTGGAGCTGGACCGCACGGCCCACGAACTGGCCGACGTGGCCGTGCCGGACCTCGCCGACGTGGCGGCCGTGGATCTGCTGGAGGCCGTGGTCAAGGGCCGTCGCAGCTCCCTGGGCCCCGCCGAGCCCGCGGTGATCCGGGCCCTGGCCGTCCAGGCGGACAACGCCCCCGAGGCGCTGCGGGCGGCCGATCCGCCCGGGCAGGTCGCCCGGTACGGGCCGGACCGCCTGGTCACCGAGTGTGTGCGCACCGCCCGGCCCGTGATGGTGGCGCAGGTGACGGACGAGGACCTGACCCGCATCGCCCGCTCGCCCGAGGCGATCGAGCTGCTGCGCCGGGCCGGCGTGCACTCGTACCTCGCCGTCCCGCTGATCGCGCGCGGCGAGGTGCTCGGCGCCCTGGACCTGAAGCGGACCGGCAACCCGCTGCCGTTCGACGAGGACGACCTGCTGCTGGCCCGGGAGCTGGCCGCGCGCGCGGCGCTGCAGATCGACAACGCCCGCTGGTACCAGAACGCCCGCGACGCCGCCCTCACCCTGCAGCGCAGCATGCTGCCGAGCCACCCGCGGGTGACGGGCGGCCTGGAGGTCGCCTCCCGCTACCAGCCCGCCGAGGCCACCAGCGAGGTCGGCGGCGACTGGTTCGACGTGATCCCGCTGGAGGACTGCAAGACGGCGCTGGTCGTGGGCGACGTGATGGGCAGCGGCATCACGGCGGCGGCGTCCATGGGGCGGCTGCGCACCGCGACGAACACGCTGGCCGCCCTGGACCTGGATCCGGCGCTGCTGCTCGAACACCTCGACCGGACCACGGCCGGCCTGGACCAGGCCATCGCGACCTGCGTCTACGCCGTCCACGACCCGCACGCCCGCCGGTGCCGCATCGCCAACGCCGGCCACCTGCCGCCGGTGCGGCTGCGCGCGGGCCGTCCTCCGGAGCTGCTGGACCTGCCCACCGGGGTGCCGCTCGGAGTGGGCGGCGTCGCCTTCTCCACCACCAGCGTCGAGCTGGAACCGGGCGACCGGCTGGTGTTCTACACCGACGGCCTCGTCGAGACGCGGCAGCAGCCGATCGACGAGCGGCTGGCCGCGCTCCTCGCCCTGCTGGAAGGCCCGGACCGCCCCCTGGAGGAGGTCTGCGACCTGCTTCTGCGCACGCTGCACGAGCCGGAGAACTCCGACGACGTGGCCCTGCTGATCGCCCGGGCCACGCCACCGGAGTAGGCCGGCGCCCCGCTACCGCACGACGCCGATCACCACGTGGGCGTACAGCTCGTCACTGACCTCCAGGCGGGCGGTCAGACCGGCGCGGGTGAAGGCGTCGACGGCGGCCGGGGCCTGGCGTTCGCTCGTCTCGACCAGCAGGCAGCCGCCGGGCGCGAGCCAGCCGGGCGCCCCGGCGGCGACCCGGCGCAGCACGTCGAGGCCGTCCGCACCGCCGTCGAGGGCGACCAGCGGCTCGTGCTCGCGGGCCTCGGCGGGCAGCAGGGCGACCTCGCCGGTGGGGACGTAGGGCACGTTGGCGGCGAGTATGTCGATCCGGCCGCGCAGCGCGGCGGGCAGCGCGTCGAACAGGTCGCCGGTGTGCGCCCGGCCGCCGGCGGCCGAGAGGTTGCCGCGGGCGCAGCGCACGGCGGCCGGGTCGACGTCGGCGGCGTGCACCTCGGGCCGGTCGAGGGCGGCGGCCAGGGCCGCGCCGACGGCGCCCGAGCCGCAGCACAGGTCCACGACGACGCCCGCGCCGGGCGCGTGGGCCAGGGCCCGCTCCACGAGGAACTCGGTACGGCGGCGCGGGACGAAGACGCCGGGGGCCACGGCGATGCGCAGTCCGCGGAACTCGGCCCAGCCGAGGACGAGTTCGAGGGGCAGACCGGCGACGCGGCGTTCGACCAGCGCGGCGAGCTCGCCGGGGGTGCGGGCGGCGGCGAGGATCAGCTCCGCCTCGTCCTCGGCGAAGACGCACCCCGCGGCGCGGAGCGCGGCCACGACGGAGTCACGGGAGGGGAAGGCGGAGGAAGAGGAGGGCGTCGAGAACAGTGGGGGCATGGAAGCCGAGAGCCTTTCGAGAACCGAAGGGCGCTCTCCCGGTCACCGGTGTCCGGTGACCGCGTTGCCGAGAGGCGAGAGCACCCGGACCGACACAGCGGTAATGGGTCTCACCTCCCAGGTGTCCGGCGGCCGGGACGGTCCGCGGCCGTCGGCCACACTACCCCAACGATCACACGCCGACGGTCTCCTCGGCCTCTTCCTCCGCCTCCTCGCCTGCGGCGGGTCCGGTCCCCTCCCCGTCCGGCCCCGCGTGGGCCGGCGCGGGTGCGGCGGCCCGCTCGCGGAGGGCGGCGACGCCCGTCACCGCGAGGCCGAGCAGCAGCCAGGCGACCAGGGTCCAGATGCTGCGGCCCAGTCCGTCGCCGTCGAAGTAGAGCAGGCCGCGGGCGCCCTCGACGAAGCCGGCGCCGTTCCAGAAGGCGTGCAGGGTGCCGAAGAAGCCGTTCTGCAGCTCGGGCCGGAACAGGCCGCCGGAGGTGGTGAAGTTGAGCATCACGAACAGCACCATCATGGCGAGGGTGGTCCACCGCTTGAGAAAGGTGTGCAGGCCCACGCCGAGGAACAGGATGCCCGCCGCGTAGAGCCAGGCCATGCCGAAGACGCCGGCGAGGTCGTGGTGCGCGAGGTGGAAGACCGGGCCGGCGAGCAGGGTGCCGATGCCGGCGACGACGACCGAGACACCGAGCGTCAGCAGCGCCCGGACGCGCATCGGCAGCGCCGATCCGGCGGCGCCGAGGGCGGCCACGGAGGCGTAGGAGCCGATGCTGACCGCGATCAGCAGGAAGAACAGGCCCTGCCCGGTGGGGTCGTCGTCGACCGGGGCGGCGATGTCGGAGACCTTCAGCGGGACGCCCTGCCGCTCGGCGAGGGGGATGAAGACCTTCTCCGCGGCCATGGCGCCCATGTCGGACGCCGCGGTGGCCACGACGACCTCGGAAGCCTTGCCCCCGGGCACGTAGGCACCGGTGACGTCCCGGTGCCGAAGCAGGTCGACGGCCTCGGCGCGGGTGGGGACGGTCCGGACGTCGAGCGCGTCGCCACCCCCGTCCTCGACCGTCCGGGCGAGCGCCTCGGCCTCGGGACCCGAGCCGACGACGGCGACGGGCAGGTGGTTCGGTTCGGGGGTGACGAAGGCCCCCATGTACGCGAGCCCCATGCCGATGCACATCAGCAGCGGGGTGATCAGGTGCGTGAGCGTGTGACGCAGGGCGTGCGACCTCATCGGTCCGCATCCTCCGATGGTTGGCTTATACAACTCTTTATCAAGTTGTACTATACAACCAACACTGTGAGGGAGGATCCGTGACGACAGCCGAGAGGCCCGACGAGACGACCGTCACCCCCGACGCCGACGCGACCGGTGCGACCGGCGCGGCCGCGGAGACGGCCGACGCGGCCGTGGAGACCATCCAGCGGGAGATGACGGCCTTCGCCCGCCGTGCCCGCGCCTCGGCGGGGCGCATGCACCCCGAGCTGTCGCTGGTGTCGTACACGCTGCTCGGGCACCTGGAGGAGCAGGACGGGTGCCGGGCCACCGACCTGGCCACCCACTACGCCCTGGACAAGTCCACCGTGAGCCGGCAGGTGGCCGCCCTGGAGCGCGCCGGGCTGGTCGAGCGGCGCGTCGACCCGGACGACCAGCGGGTCCAGGTGCTGCACCTGACGGACGCCGGCCGGCGCATCCTGGCGCAGGTCACCGAGAGCCGCCGGGCCGCCTTCCGGGAGCGGCTCGCCCACTGGCCCGAGGAGGACCTGGTCCGCTTCGCCGCGTATCTGGAGCGGTACAACGCGTGGCGGGGCGCCGGGCCCGGTGAGGGCCGGGACTGAGGTGCCGCCCGGCAGCACGTACCGTTGACCGCGTACGAACCGATCACGCCGACCGCGGGCACCCCCTCCCCGTCGGCCGAAAGGCCCCGCCGCATGAACACCACCCGAGGCTTCACCGGACGCGCGCGCTCCGCCCGGCCGGGACTGCCGCCCGGCCAGTACGACGCGGGCGACGACTGGCCCGTGCTGTCCGCCGAGGTCACGCCCGACCTGGCACCCGACGACTGGTCCTTCCGCATCGGCGGGCTGGTGGCCGGGCCCCGCACCTGGAACCGGGAGGACGCCGGCCGGCTGCCCGCGTCGGCGTACACGGGAGACATCCACTGCGTGACCGGCTGGTCGAAGTTCGGGGTGCGGTTCGGGGGCGTGTCCCTGGACGCCTTCCTGGACGCGGCCGGCCCGTTGCCGTCCGCCACGCACGCCGTCGCCTACTCGCACACCGGATACACCGCGAACCTGCCGCTGGCCGACCTGACCGGCGGGCGGGCCTGGATCGCGTGGGAGTACGACGGGCGGCCGCTGCCCCCCGAACACGGCGGCCCGGCGCGGCTGGTGGTTCCGCACCTGTACTTCTGGAAGAGCGTCAAGTGGATCGCGGGCCTGGAGCTGCTCGACCACGACGAGCCGGGCTTCTGGGAGCAGAACGGCTATCACGCACGCGGCAACCCCTGGCAGGAGCAGCGGTACTCCGGTGACTGAGACGACTTCGACACGCACGGCACGCACCTTCACCCCCCCGACGCGGTTCGCCGTGCCCGGGCGCATCGAGGTGGACGGCGGAGTGGCCGGGACGTGGCAGACGGCCACGCTCACGGAGATCCGCCGCGAGACGCCCCGCGCGGCCACCTTCCGGCTGGCGGTGCCCGGCTGGGCGGGGCACCTGCCCGGCCAGCACCTGATGCTGCGGCTGACCGCGCCCGACGGGTACGTGGCCCAGCGCCACTACTCCCTGGCGTCCGCGCCCGACGACTCGGGGCACATCGAGCTGACCCTCGACCACGTGGCCGGCGGCGAGGTGTCGGGCTGGTTCCACACGGTGGCCCGGCCCGGCGACCGGATCGAGGTGCGGGGCCCGCTCAGCGGCTTCTTCGCCTGGCCCGGCGACCGGCCCGCGCTGCTGCTCGGCGCCGGCTCCGGAGTGGTGCCGCTCATGTCGATGGTGCGCCACCACCGGGCGCGGGGGCTGTCGGTCCCGGTGCGGCTGCTGGTGTCGGCGCGCAGCCCGGAGGAGCTGATCTACGCGCGGGAGTTCGGCGCGGAGACGACGCCCGTGTTCACCCGCAGCGCCCCTGAGGGGACGCCGGTGGGACGGCTGGCGGCCGCGCACCTGGCCCCCCTGCTCGCCGATCCGCCCGCCGGGGGCTGGGAGGCGTACGTCTGCGGATCCAACTCCTTCGCGGAACACGCCTCGCGGCTGCTGGTGGCGGCGGGACAGCCGGTGGACCGGATCCGCATCGAGCGCTTCGGCTGACCCGCGGCGGGCCGTCTCCCCCGGTCCCGCCGGGCACGCGGGCGACGGCACGCGACGGCCCTCCGGCGATCCGGCGCGAGCGACGCGGCGTGCGGTGGGCAAGGCCCGCCGGACGGGGTACCAGACCTGTGCGGGCACACGCGCGCGTGACGCGATGGGGAGACGACGGCGGCCCCGCCTCGTACGGGCCGCCCCTCCGGCCCTCCGGCCGCGGTGATCGCGAGGAGGTCGACATGCGAACCCGGGTGCGCGGCTGGCGCTGGCGACGCAATCCGCTGCGGCGCCGGTCGGACGTCGTCGAGGCGTGGACCGCGCTGGTCGTCGCCGTCCTGCTGTGCGTCGGCGCCCCGCTGGCGGGGGTGTCCGCGGCCTTGTGGGCCCAGGGCCAGGCACAGCGGATCGCGGCGCAGCAGCGGGCCGAGCGCCACCGGGTGCACGCCACGGTGGTCGACCGCACCCCCGACAGTGTGGCGTCGGCGCAGACCGGCGGGCAGTCGTACCGCGTGGTCGTGCGCTGGACCACACCGGGCGGTGACACGCGGACCGCCACGAGCCGTGTCCCGGCCGGTGCCCGGCAGGGCGACGTGGTCACCGTGTGGCTCGACTCCCGTGGCCGGAGCGTGCCGCCGCCGACCGGTGGCTCCGCGGTCCTGGAGCACACCGTCACCGTCGGCGCGTTCGCGACCCTGGGCGCCGCCCTCACCGTCCTCGTCGGGCACAGCCTCGGGCAGCGGGCGGCGCTCCGGCGCCGGATGGCCGAGTGGGAGCGCGACTGGGCGTGCACGGAACCGCAGTGGACGCACCGCCGGGCGTGACGCCCGCGACCCGGCCACCCACGCGGTGCGCGGCCGGCTCCCGACGCGGGTGACCCGGCGCGCACGGTCGCGCTCGGCGGCAGCCGGGGCGGCGGCCCCTTCCAGGAGGCCGCGAAGCCGCGCCGGCCGCGCTCGTACGCCCGAGTCCGGACACGCCGCGTCCGCGGGCTTCCGCCCGGTCCGACCAGTCGGTACGTTCTTCGGGCCCGGGCCGTCACACCGCGGCCCGGTTTCCCGGCGTACGACGGAGGGTCCATGTCCGAGCACGAGGTACGGGTCGACGGCCGCTGCGACGCCCGCTTCGCGGCGGTGCGCACCGCTTTCGAGGAGAACTTCCGGGACCGGGGGGAGCTGGGCGCCGCGGTGGCCGTCACCGTCGACGGCACGACGGTGGTGGACCTGTGGGGCGGCTGGGCCGACGCGGCCCGCACCCGCCCCTGGGAGCGGGACACACTGGTGAACCTGTGGTCGACGTCCAAGGGCCCGACCGCCCTGTGCGCGCACATCCTCGCCGACCGCGGGCTGCTCGACCTCGACGCGCCGGTGGCCCTCTACTGGCCCGAGTTCGCCGCCTCGGGGAAGGAGAAGGTGCTCGTACGGCACCTGCTGTCGCACCGCGCCGGCCTGTCCGGCCTGCGGGAACCGCACACGTTGGCCGAACTGTACGACTGGGAGTCGACCACCGCGCGGCTGGCGGCCATGGAGCCCTGGTGGGAGCCGGGCACCCGGTCCGGCTACCACGCGATCACGTACGGGTTCCTGGTCGGCGAGGTCGTGCGGCGCGTGTCGGGGCTGCTGCCCGGGGCCTTCCTCGAGCGCGAGGTGACCGGGCCGCTCGGGATCGACTTCACCATCGGACTGCCCGAGCGGGAGGCGGGCCGGGCGGCCGAACTCGTGCACCCCCGTGCCGGGTCCGGCAGCGACCAGGCGGCCGTCCTCGCCCGGTTGGAGCCCGCCGCCCTCGCCGCGCTGACCAATCCCCCGGCGGGCGCGGCGGAGGCCAACACGGCGGCGTGGCGGGCCGCCGAACTCCCGGCGGCGAACGGACACGGCACGGCGCGGGCGGTCGCCGCGCTCTACGGGATCTTCGCGAACCGGGGCTCGTACGGCGGCCGGCGGCTGCTGTCCCCGCAGGCCGCCGAGCGGGTGCGCGAGGGGCAGGGCGCCTGCCGCGACCTGGTCCTCGGTGCCGGTTTCGCGCACGAGACGGAGATCGGTCTCGGCCTGTGGCTCAGTGGCCCGAACGGCTCCTACGGGCCCAATCCGCGGGCCTTCGGACACGACGGTTTCGGCGGATCCTCGGGACTGGCGGATCCCGAGGCCGGGGTCTCGCTGGGCTACGCGATGAACCGCATGGGGTCGCACATCTCCGACGACCCGCGGAAGATGGCGCTGGTGGAGGCCCTGTACAGCGCTCTGTGAGCGCCGCTCACGGCAGCCGTCGGGCCACGACCAGCCGGGCCCGCGGGCTGCCGTCGGGCCGGCGTCCGAGGGCGGGCAGGCCGTGCAGGTCGACCCGGAACCCGGTGCGCGCCAGCTCGCGGCCCACGTCGCCGATCCGGAACGTCCGGTAGTACATGACGAACGGTGGCCTCCACAGTGCGTTGCGCACGCGCATCGCCGTGTCGAAGCCCAGCAGCGTCCAGTACGCCCGGGAGCCGGGGCGGGGCGGGGCGCCGACGGGGAAGGCGAAGCAGCCGCCCGGCCGCAGCACGGAGCGCACCTGGGCGAAAAGGCCCGGCAGTTCGCGGGGCAGGAAGTGCCCGAACGCCCCGAAGCTCACCACGAGGTCGAAGGCGGGCCCGAACGGCAGGGCGCGGGCGTCGGCGCGCACCCAGGAGACCGCGGGGCCCTCGGGCACGGGGCGCCGGCGCGCGACGGCCAGCATGCCCGCGCTGAAGTCGACGCCCGTGACCCGTTCCCGGCACACCCGGCCGAGGACGTCCACGCCCGCGCCCGTGCCGCAGCACAGGTCGAGACCGGTGCCGAACGGGCCCATCGGCTCCAGCGCCGACGCCACGGCGTCCAGGATCCGGTCCGGTGTGCGGTACGGGGTGTGGTCGAACTTCGGGGCGAGCAGGTCGTATCCGCGCTCGACCGACGACAGCGCCTGGACGGCGAGTTCGCGCAGGGTGGGGCCTTCGGGGCCGAACATCCCGGTCAGCCCCGGGCCTGCCGGGCCGCCCCGGCGGGGGCGCGCCGTTCCAGCACGTCGAGGACGCGGTCGCACCAGCGGACGTTCTCCTGCTCGAAGGTGATCCCGGCGGCCAGCGTGAGGTAGGGGCCGACGCGCTCCGCGTCGCGCAGGTACGCGTCCTCCGTGCGGCCGTCGAGGAGGCGCTCACGGACGCGTTCGTAGCGGGCGAGCTTGCCCAGGGCCCAGGACCTGCGCTCCTCGACCAGTGCGCGGACCTCCTCGGGGGCGACGCCGTCCATGGCCTGCATCTTGATCAGGAACTCGTCGCGGACGGCGGTGGGACGCCGCGTCGGCTCGGCGGCGAAGGCGTCCAGCCGTTCCCGGCCGGCCTCCGTCAGCGAGAACAGGCGCTTGGTGGGCCGGCGCTCCTGCGGCACCGTCCGGAACTCGATCAGCCCCTCACCCGCGAGACGGTCCAGTTCCCGGTAGAGCTGCTGGGGCGTCGCGGGCCAGAAGTTGGCGAGCGAGGCGTCGAAGACCTTGGACAGCTCGTAGCCCGATGCCTCGCCCTCCAGCAGGGCGGCCAGGACGGCGTACTTGAGGGACATGTCGACACGCTAGCAAGGAATGACTACTCTCCTACACACCTATTCAAATAGTTTAATAGGAGGGGCGATGCAAGCATTCCGCGCGGCCGTCGAGGCGCACGACATCGACGCCGTCGAGGCGCTGCTGGCCGAGGACGTCGTCTTCACCAGCCCGGTCGTGTTCGAGCCGTACCGCGGCAAGGCGATCACGATGGCGATCCTGCGCGCGGTCGAGCGCGTCTTCGAGGACTTCCGGTACGAGCGGGTGATCGGCGAGGCGGACGGCCGCGACCACGCACTGGTGTTCAGCGCACGGGTCGGCGACCGGGAGATCGGCGGCTGCGACCTCCTGCGCCTCGACGAGGCCGGCCGCATCGCCGAACTCACCGTGATGGTGCGTCCGTTGTCGGGCGCTCAGGCGCTGCAGGCCGCGATGGCGGCGCAGTTCGAGCGGATCACCGAGGAGGCCGACAGCGCCTGACGGACCGTCGACGTCCCGAGTCCCGCCGGGCGCGGCGGCCCGGCGGGACTCCGTCCCGGTCGCCGCGGGGCGTCCACGGCGACCGCCGCGTCGCGCGGGGCGCGACGGTCCGGCCGTCCCGCCTCCGCCCCCTCCACCGCCCGTGGTGGTACAGTGCCATCAGCACCTGTGCACGCCCCCCTTTTTCCTTCCGGGTCCTGGGACCCCTTCGGGCGCCGGTGCGATTCCCCTTCGGTTCGCCGACCCGCCCGTCCCGACACGACCGGCGCGTCCGCTTCTCGGCACCCCCTCGCGAACAGGGTCTCCCCCCGAAGTCCGAGGTGCCGTTCCCCGCCGTCCCCAGGGCGTCGTCCGCCCCCTCGCACGGCTTCTCCCCCCTCCTTCCGCATGTCTCATGCCCGTGTCCGTGAAAGGACCGAACACCATGACCACCACACTCGAACACCCCCCTGTGCAGCACTCCCCGGCCGAGATCACCTCCGGTGTCCTCGACATCGACGCGGGAGGCAGGGGCCACCTGCGCGGCAGGAACCTGCTGCCCGAACCGTCCGACCCGCCCCTCTCCCCCGCGCTGGTCCGCCGGCACGGCCTGCGCAAGGGCGACCTGGTCGAGGGCGTGCTCGGCGACCGCCGCGCCCTGACCGACGTCGTCCGGGTCAACGGGCGTACGCCCGCGGACCCCGGCGGGCGACGGCACTTCCGGGACCTGACCCCGTTGCACCCGTACGAGCGGCTGCGCCTGGAGCACCCCGCGGCCGGCCCGACCGGGCGCATCGCCGACCTGATCGCCCCGGTCGGCAAGGGCCAGCGCGGCCTGATCGTCGCTCCGCCCAAGACCGGCAAGACCGTCCTGCTCCAGCAGATCGCCGCCGCCGTCGCCGGCAACCACCCCGAGGCGCACCTGATGGTGGTGCTGCTCGACGAGCGGCCAGAAGAGGTCACCGACATGCGGCGCTCCGTCCGGGGCGAGGTGTACGCCTCGACGTTCGACCTGAGCGCCAGGCACCACATCGCGCTCGCCGACCTGGTGATCGAGCGGGCCAAGCGCCTCGTCGAGGCCGGTGAGGACGTCGTGATCCTCCTCGACTCCCTCACCCGGCTGTGCCGGGCGCACAACAACGCCGCCGCCTCCGGCGGCCGCACGCTCAGCGGCGGTGTCGACGCCGGTGCGCTGCTCGGACCCAAGCGGTTCTTCGGGGCCGCCCGGAAGGCGGAGGAGGGCGGCTCGCTCACCGTTCTCGCCACCGCGCTGGTGGAAACCGGCTCGCGCGCCGACGACTTCTTCTTCGAGGAGCTCAAGGGAACCGGCAACATGGAGCTGCGGCTCAGCCGGGAGCTCGCCTCCCGCCGCGTCTTCCCGGCCGTGGACCTGGCCGGCTCCGGCACCCGCCGCGAGGAACTCCTGCTCTCCACCGTCGAGTCGACGGCCGTACGGGGTCTGCGGCGGGCTCTGGGGACCCGGGACGCACAGTCCGGTCTGGAGACGCTGCTCGAACGGATGCGCCGGACCCCCGACAACGCCACGTTCCTGCGGGACGTCCGGCCGACGCTGCCCTCCGGCTGACGGGCCGACGGGCCGACGGGCCGACGGACTGCGGGGTCCGCCGCGTCCGGGTCCGTTACGGCCATCCGGGTGTTCGCGGGCGCGGCTCGGCCCGGGCAGCGTGGCGCCGCGCGGTCGCATTCCTACGTTTGCGGTATGACTATCAGATTTTCATCTCGGACGATTCGATCCACCTGTGTGCTCTGCGTGGCGGGCCTGCTGACGCTCATGCCCGCCGCCGCGGCCGCCCGCGCCGTACGGCCGGACCCGGGCGTGTCCGGCGGGCCACGGGCCACGGCACCGCCGCCGTCCCTGCTGTACCGCTCCGGCACCCAGGTCCGGCTCCGCCCCGGCGCACCGGAGGTCCCCTACGTCTCCGCCCTGGCCTGGGTGGTGGCCGACGCCGGCAGCGGCGAGGTGCTGGCCGCGCACGACGCGCACCGCAGGCTCCCGCCCGCCAGCACCCTCAAGACGCTCTTCGCGCTCACGGTGCTGCCGGTCCTGCCGGGCGGCCTCAGTCACCGGGTGAGTACCGAGGAGCTGTCGGACATCGGGCCCGGCAGCAGTCTGGTCGGGGTCGTGGAGGGGCGCTCGTACCGGGTCTCCGACCTCTGGAACGGCGTGTTCCTCAACTCCGGCAACGACGCCGTCCACGTCCTCGCCTCGCTCGTCGGCGGCTGGAACACCACCGCCGCCCGGATGCAGGCCGAGGCCCGCGCCCTCGGCGCCCACGACACGTACGTCCGCTCGCCCGACGGCTACGACGCGCCGGGCCAGGTCTCCTCGGCCTACGACCTGGCGGTCTTCGGGCGGGCCGGGCTGCGCAACCCCGACTTCGCGCGGTACTGCTCCAGGATCGACGCGATGTTCCCCGACGGCGACGGAGACTCGTACGGGATCATGAACACCAACCGGCTGCTCACGGGCGCGGACGGGGTGGAGCCCTATCCGGGGCTGATCGGCATCAAGAACGGCTACACCAGCAACGCGGGCAACACGCTCGTCGCCGCCGCCCGGCGCGACGGGCGCACCCTGGTGGTGACCGTGCTGAATCCCCAGGAGGGCGGCGGATACGCCGTGTACGAGGAGGCCCGCTCGCTGCTCGACTGGGGGTTCGACGCCGCCGGCCGGGTGGACCCGGTCGGTTCGCTGGAGCCCGGGGGCGTCCGGCCGCGGCCGGGCCCCGAGGCCCCGCCCTCGACGGTGGCCGCGGAGCCGGCCCCGGACGAGCCGGGCTGGCCGGAGACCGGCTCGATCCTGGGCGCGGCCGGGCTCGGCGCGGGCGCCGTGGCGCTGGTCCTGCGGTTCAAGGCCGGCCGGAGGCAGCGGGGTTGACCGGTCGGGCGTCGGCCCGGGTCAGAACACCGACAGTCCCGTCAGCGTCGTGAAGCGGTCCAGGGCCGCCACCCCGGCGACCGAATTGCCCCGCTCGTCCAGACCGGGGCTCCACACGCACAGCGTGCAGCGGCCCGGCACGACCGCGATGATGCCGCCGCCGACCCCGCTCTTGCCCGGCAGACCCACCCGGTAGGCGAAGTCACCGGCCGCGTCGTACGTCCCGCAGGTCAGCATCACCGCGTTGACCTGCTTGGCCTGGCTGCGGCTCAGCAGCCGGGTGCCGTCGGCGCGCACCCCGTGCCGGGCGAGGAACCCGGTGGCGAGGGCGAGGTCGGCACAGGACGCGGCGACGGAGCACTGGCGGAAGTACTGCTCCAGCAGGATCGGCACCGGGTTGTCGATGTTGCCGTAGGACGCCATGAAATGGCCCAGGGCGGCGTTCCGGTCGCCGTGGGTGGTCTCGGACGCGGCGACCTCCTCGTCGAAGGTCAGGTCCGGGTTGCCGCTCTCGGCACGCAGGAAGGCGAGGAGTTCGCCCGCCGCGTCGCCGGTGCGGGTGTGCAGCCGGTCGGTGACGACCAGGGCGCCCGCGTTGACGAACGGGTTGCGCGGGATGCCGTTCTCGTACTCCAGCTGCACCAGGGAGTTGAACGGGTTGCCGGACGGTTCGCGTCCCACGTGCTCCCACAGGGCGTCGCCCTCACGGGCCAGGTCGAGGGCGAGGGTGAAGACCTTGGTGATGGACTGCGTGGAGAACGGCTCCCGCCACTCCCCCACGCCGTACACCGTGCCGTCCGGCTCGGCGACGGCCATGCCGAAGCGGCGGGGGTCGCAGGCGGCGAGCGCCGGGATGTAGTCGGCGGGCCGGCCGCTGCCGGGGGTCCGCTCGATCTCCTCGGCGATGCGCTCCAGGACCGGCTGGAAACTCGTCGGCGTGCTCATGGCCACCATCTTCCCTCCGGGTGCGGCCCGGTGTGCGGGGGGTGGGGTCAGCTGTACCCCCCTTCGGGGGCTGACGTCATTCTGCGGACGGACGGCCCTTCACATACTGGAGCGCATGGCCAATCCCACGGTGCTCGTCGAAACGCCCTCCGCCCACGAGAAGGAAAAGGAACGCGAAAAGGGAAACGGAAGAGGAAGCGATTTCTCCGAACTGTCACGGCGCATAACCGACGCGGGTCTGCTCCGGCGCCGCCCGCTGTACTACACGGTGCGTTTCGGCGCCGTCGCCCTCGCGCTCACCGGCGTCGTCGCGGCCTTCGTCGTCCTGGGGGACAGCTGGAGCCAGTTGGCCGTCGCCGTGGCGTCGGCCGTCGTCTTCGGCCAGCTCGGACTCGCCGCCCACGACCTCGCCCACCGGCAGGTCTTCTCGCGGCGCCGCCCGAGCGAGGCGGGCGGTCTGCTGGTGGCCAACCTGCTGCTGGGCATGAGCTACGGCTGGTGGATGAACAAGCACACCCGTCACCACGCCAATCCCAACCACGAGGAGAAGGACCCGGACGTCTCCCCGGACATCCTGGTCTGGTCGCGGCGTCAGGCGAGCAGGGCCACGGGCCTTCCCCGCTTCATCGGAAAGCACCAGGCCGCCCTGTTCTTCCCGCTGCTGACGCTGGAAGGACTCAATCTGAGTTTCAGCAGTTTCAAGGCGCTGCGCAGCCCGTCGATGAAGCGGCCGGTGCTGGAGGGAACACTGCTCGTCGCCCATTTCGTCCTGTATTTCGGCGGCCTTTTCACGGTCCTCTCCCCCGGCAGGGCGCTCGCCTTCGTCGCCGTGCACCAGGGTCTGTTCGGGATCTACCTGGGCTCGGTCTTCGCGCCCAACCACAAGGGCATGCCGATGATCGAGGAGGGCACGCGGCTCGACTTCCTGCGCCGGCAGGTCCTCACCTCCCGCAACGTGCGGGGCGGTGCCTTCATCGACGCCTTCATGGGCGGCCTCAACTACCAGATCGAGCACCACCTGTTCCCCAGCATGCCGACGCCCGCCCTCGCCAGGGCCCAGGTCATCACCGAGCGGTACTGCGCCGAGCTGGGCGTCCCCTACCACCAGACCGGGCTGCTCGCCTCGCACCGCGAGGCCCTGCGGCACATGAGGAGCGTCGGGGAGCCGCTGCGCGACGCCCGCTGAGGCGCGGGGCGTCGCCTCGCCCTACGCCCAGAGCGCGTCGGCCAGTGCCACCCCCGCGAAGGCCGCGCCGAGGCCGGCCGCCACGCTCGCCACCACGTTGACGGCGGCGTGCAGGCGGGCGCCCGTCCCGGTCAGCCGCAGCGTCTCGTAGGAGAAGGTCGAGTACGTCGTCAGGGCGCCGCACAGGCCGGTGCCGAGCAGCAGCTGGAGGCGGGAGGAGGCGGCCCCGGCGAGCACCGCGCCGGTCAGCACGCCGAGGACGAGGCAGCCGACGACGTTCACCGTGAAGGTGCCCCAGGGGAAGACCGAGTCGTGCCGGGACTGCACGGCGCGGTCGGTGAGGTAGCGGAGCGGGGCGCCGGCCATGGCGCCCACGGCGACCAGCAGCCAGTTCACGACGGCCCCTCCCCCCTCGGGCCCCTCGTGCCGGGTCCACCGGGCGCCTGCCCGCGGCCGGTGTACCGGACGACCTCGCAGGGGTCGAGGATCGCCAGGCCCTCGGTGACGAGTTCGTCGAGCTGCGGCAGGAAGGCCCGTACGCGCTCCTCGGTGTCCACGACGACGACGGCCACCGGCAGGTCCTCGCTCAGGGACAGCAGCCGGGTGGTGTGGATCAGCGAGGAGGCGCCGAAGCCCTCGATGCCGCGGAAGACGCTCGCGCCGGCGAGACCCGCCCGGTGGGCCCGGTGGACGATCTCCGAGTACAGGGGCCGGTGGTGCCAGGTGTCGTTCTCGCCGACGAGGACGGTCAGGCGCAGCGCGCTGCCGGTGAGCCGTGTCATGGCTGCCTCCGCTTCAGGACGCGGCGGGTCGCCCATGCGGCGAGGCCGACCGCCGTGAGGGCCGCGAGCGGGGTCGCGGCGAGGTAGGCCAGGGCCGTGCGGACGTGGCCGGTGGCGAACAGCTGCCGGCTGTCGACGGCGTAGGTGGAGAAGGTGGTGAAGCCGCCGAGCACGCCGGTGCCGAAGAAGGGCCGCACGAGGCGGTGGGCGGCCCACACGTCGGTGATGACGACCATGAACACGCCGATCACCGCGCAGCCGGCGACGTTGACCCAGAAGGTCGCCCAGGGGAAGCCGCCGGTGTGCGCGGGCCATCCCAGGGAGACCGCGTAGCGGGCGGTGGCGCCGAGGCCGCCGCCGAGCGCCACGACCGCGACGACCGGCGCCTGCGTGCGCCGGGCGGGACGCCGGGGCACGACGGGGCTGTCCGTGTCCGGGGCTGTCATGGTGGTACGTCTCCTACTCGCCGGGCATGGGGCGCCCCCGTGCGCAAGTAGGGACCGTCGGCGGCACCTGTGCCGCGGTTCGGGTACGGCGGGCCCCACCGCCGCGCCGCGCGCCGGGCGCGGCCGCCCGCCAGCCTAGCGCCGGGTGCCCGTCCGGGTCACTTCGGGAGCGGTCCGGGGGGTCACCAGCCCTTCTCGAACAGCCGCGCCACTTCGGCGATCCGGACCTCGTCGCGCCGGTAGTAGGTGCGTCGGCGGATCCTGCTGGTGCGCAGCAGGCCGAGGGCGACGAGCAGGCGCAGGTGGTTCCTGGCCACCCGGCGCGGCACGCCGAGCTTCGCGGCGACGAGGCCCGCGTCGACGCCGTGTACGAGGGCGTCCGGGCGGCGTTGCGGCGGGAAGTGCGCGACCGGGTCCTCGAGCCACTCCAGGATGTCGAGCCGCGTGCGGTGCGCGGGAGTCCTCGGCATCTCGCCCTCCCTCCGGGCCTTCCCGTGCCCGTCCGCCTCCACTGTCCCGCGGCCGGGGCCCCGCCGTCCGGGACTCCGGCCGCCGTGTCCGGTACCGGCCCCCCGGTGGATCCCTCACGCCGCGTTTCCCGGCCGACGGCTCGGTGCCGTGGGTGTCCAGGGGTGTCTCCGCCGGTCACCGGGAGGTGCCACCGAGGCGGAGCGGACCGTTCCCTGCACCCGCAATAGTTGCACGATCAACGAATCCTCCGTCCGGTGCTACCGTGCAGGTATGGCAGTCAAGACGGCCGGGGCGCGGCTCGAGGAACGGTGGCGGGAGATCCTCTCGGTGCACGCCCGCACGATGTGCGAGATCGACCGCGTGCTGCACCCGCACGGTCTGGGCGCGAGCGACTTCGAGGTGCTCGACATCCTGGTGGCCGAGGCGTCGGAGGAAGGCGCCCAGTGCCGGGTGCAGAACCTGGTCGGCCGGGTCCACCTCAGCCAGAGCGCGCTCTCCCGCCTCATCGCGCGGCTGGAGAAGGAGGGGCTGGTGGAGCGCTCCATGTGCGCGGAGGACCGGCGCGGTGTGTGGGTCGCCCTGACCCGCCGGGGCCGCGACCTGCACGCCGAGGTGCTGCCGCTGCAACGGTCCGTACTGGCCCGCATGCTGGGCGACCACTAGGGAGTGCCGTTCGCCTCGGCCCGGCTCCGGGCGACGGTGCGGTGCCCGCGGCCGCGGGACGGAGGAGGACGGCGGGGGCGGAGCCCCGGCGACCCGCGGCAACGCCGCGGACGCGCGTGCCGGACCCCACGGCCCCGGCACGATCCGAACGGCGCCCCCGGCCCGGGACGGGCCGGTGTCCCGTGCCGTCCGGGGGCGGGCCGGCTCCGGCGTCCCTAGGGGCGGGCCAGCAGCGTGCGGACGCCGTCCGACGTGAGCGTCAGGCGGTGCTCCGAGCCGGCGTCGATGGACAGCGACAGGTCGTCGGCCGGCCACTGCGCGGCGAGCGCGCCGAGCGGCACCATGCGGTAGCGCGAGACGTACGGCAGCAGGCCGGCCATCTCCAGCTCGGAGGTGAACACGGGCACCACCTGGCGGCCGCCCTGCTGCTCCAGCACCGGCAGGGCCAGCATCCCGGGGTCGGCGGCGTCCTGCTCGTTCGCGTCGTCCGGTACCGGCACGAGCACGTCGCTGCTCGCGAGCGTGTCGAGCGCCGCCGTGTCCTCGGTGTTCTCGGCGAGCGCGTCCAGGGCCCGCTGGGCGGGCGTGGTGGGGTGGTCGTTCGCGGGTGTCTCCATGGCAGATTCCCTGGTAGCGGCGGTGGGGTGGGGCCCGCGCGGCTGATCGGCACGGGCGCGGTCCAGCCTCGCGTACCCGATCGCCCACGGCGCAATCCTGTTCCGGGGTCCACGCCCGCGCCACCGCGGCCTTTCGGGCGATCGGGCCGTCTCGCCCCATGGCCGAAGATGTTCACCTCAGAGGGGTATCGCCCCTGGTGACGGTCACGGTCGCGGCGGACGCCGCCCGTTCCCGGGGCGTCGCGGGCCGGCCGGTGGTGCCGCGGGCCGGCCCTCAGCCGGGTCGGCCCGCGGCCTCCACGAGCGCGGCCAGTTTCGCCAGGGCCATGCGGGTGCCCGTCTCGTTGTCCGCGGCGGGCACGGCGTCGGGCAGCCCTTCGTGGACCACGGTGACGTCCGTGCCGCCGGCCGCGTCGGTGAGCGTGGTGGTCATCGTCATGGCGCCGGCGAAAGCGGGGTCGGCCGACTCGAACTCCAGCACCTCCACGACCCGTTCGTCGGGCACGAGCCGTGCGAAGTACCCGTGGTAGGTGTCGGTGTGCGCGCCGGACTTGCCGGTGCCCGTCGCCGTCTCGTACGTGAGCGTCACACGGAAGGTGCCGCCCTCCCGGGCGTCGAAGGTGTGGACCCGGGCCGTCATGTCGTCCGGCGTCCGCCAGGCCGCGACGGCGTCCGCGTCGAGCAGCGCGCGGTACACGGCCGCGCGCGGGGCGTTCACGTGCCGGGAAACCCGTGTCGAGTGCACGGCACCACTGTTCGCCGCCGCCGGGATCCGGGCAAGCCCGCGCACCGGGCGCGAGCCGGCACCCGCCCGTCCGGCACTCATCTGATCGACGAGGGGCCCACTTGATCGATCACGGAGGCGGTGGGGTTAGCATATGAGCGCCGCCTAGCTCGAAAGATAGAGACGTGACTGTCAACGAGGACTCGTTCACCAATTGGAAGAACCGCGAGGAGATCGCGGAGTCGATGATCCCGATGATCGGGAAGCTGCACCGCGAGCGGGACGTCACCGTCCTGCTGCACAGCCGCTCCCTGGTGAACAAGTCGGTGGTCAGCATCCTGAAGACCCACCGCTTCGCCCGGCAGATCGCCGGTGCCGAGCTGTCGGTCACCGAGACGCTCCCCTTCGTCCAGGCCCTCACCACGCTGGACCTCGGCCCCTCCCAGATCGACGTCGGCATGCTGGCCTCCACCTACAAGGAGGACGACCGCGGCCTGTCGGTGGCGGAGTTCACCGCCGAGGCCGTCGCCGGCGCCACCGGCGCGAACAAGATCGACCGCCGCGAGCCGCGCGACGTCGTCCTGTACGGCTTCGGCCGCATCGGCCGCCTCGTCGCCCGCCTGCTCATCGAGAAGGCCGGCTCGGGCAACGGCCTGCGGCTGCGTGCCATCGTCGTCCGGGGCGGCGGCGACCGGGCCGCCGAGGACATCGTCAAGCGGGCCTCGCTGCTGCGCCGCGACTCGGTGCACGGCCAGTTCCAGGGCACGATCACCGTCGACGAGGACAACAGCACGATCGTCGCCAACGGCAACGCGATCAGGGTGATCCACGCCGACGACCCGACGCAGGTCGACTACACGGCGTACGGCATCAGGAACGCCATCCTCATCGACAACACCGGCAAGTGGCGCGACCGCGAGGGCCTGTCGAAGCACCTGCGCCCCGGCATCGACAAGGTCGTCCTGACCGCGCCGGGCAAGGGCGACGTCCCGAACATCGTGCACGGCGTCAACCACGACACCATCAAGCCCGACGAGCAGATCCTGTCCTGCGCGTCCTGCACCACCAACGCGATCGTGCCGCCGCTGAAGGCGATGGCCGACGAGTACGGTGTGCTGCGCGGCCACGTGGAGACCGTCCACTCGTTCACCAACGACCAGAACCTGCTGGACAACTACCACAAGTCGGACCGCCGCGGCCGGTCGGCGCCGCTGAACATGGTCATCACCGAGACCGGTGCCGCCTCCGCCGTCGCCAAGGCGCTGCCCGACCTCAAGGCGAAGATCACCGGCAGCTCGATCCGCGTCCCGGTTCCGGACGTCTCGATCGCGATCCTCAACCTCCAGCTGGCCCGTGAGACGACCCGCGAGGACGTCCTCGACCACCTGCGCGAGGTGTCGCTGACCTCGCCGCTCAAGCGCCAGATCGACTTCATCAGCGCCCCCGACGCGGTCTCCAGCGACTTCATCGGCTCGCGCCACGCCTCGATCATCGACGCCGGCGCGCTCAAGGTCGAGGGCGACAACGCCATCCTCTACCTCTGGTACGACAACGAGTTCGGCTACTCCTGCCAGGTCGTCCGCGTCGTCCAGCACGTCTCCGGGGTGGAGTACCCGACGTACCCGTCGCCGGCGGTCTGATCCCGGCGGCAGGGGTGAGGGGCGGTGGGAGGAGCTCTTCCACCGCCCCTTCCGCATGCCCGGTCAGGCGGTGAGGCCCTCCACGAACATCCTGGTCAGCGCGGTCGGCGCGGTGATGGCGGTGCCGACGACGACGCTGTGCGCGCCCGCCGCGAGTGCCCGCGCGGCCTGTTCCGGCGTCGCGATGCGGCCCTCGGCGATCACCGGGGTGTCGAGCGTGCCGGCCAGGTCGGTCACCAGGGCCAGGTCCGGGGCGGTCTGCACCGGGGAGCCCGGGACGTAGCCGGACAGGGTGGTGCCGATGAAGTCGGCGCCCCGGGCGGCGGCCGCGCGGCCCTCGCCGAGGGCCGACACGTCGGCCATGACGAGGGCGCCGGCCGCGTGGACGGCCTCGACCAGCTCGGCGAAGGTGCTGCCGTCGGGGCGCGGGCGGGCGGTGGCGTCGGCGGCGACGACCGTGGCGCCCGCCTCCACCAGGGCGAGCGCGTGGCGCACGGTCGGGGTGATGAAGACGCCGCCGTCGCCGTCCTTCCACAGGCCGATGACGGGCAGGCCGACGGCCCCGACGGTGGCCGCGACGACCTCCGGGCCGTTGACGCGCACGGCCGCGGCGCCGCCGTCGCGTGCCGCCAGGGCCATGCGGACCAGGGTGTCGGTGTGGCGCATGGGGTCGCCGGGCGGTGCCTGGCAGGAGACGATCAGGCGGCCGGCGAGGGCTTCGGCCAGGGTTCGGGCCGAGGTCATGAGAGGGCTCCCGTGGGGTCGGGGACGTGCAGGGGCAGGGTGCGGGTGAGCGCGGCCGCGCCGAGGACGGCGGCGTCCGCTCCCCCGCGCGGCGGCGTCGGGCGCAGGGGGCGCAGCGGGGGCATGAGTTCGGCGGCGAAGGCGGTGCGCAGGGCGTCCCAGTACAGGGCGCCGATCCGGGTCACGCCGCCGGCGACGACGACGCGGTGCGGGCCCAGCGCGTTGGCGAGGCCGCCCAGGGCCCGCCCGGCCGCACGGGCGCCGACGGTGATGGCCCGCGTGGCGTGCGGGTCCCCGTGGGCCGCGCGTTCGGCGACGGTCTGGAGGCGGTCGGCCCGGTTCCCGCCGAGCCGACCGTAGTGGGCGGTGATGGCGGGGCCCGCCGCGACGGCTTCCAGGTGGCCGGTGGCCCCGCAGGTGCAGGGCAGCCCGTCCGCCTCGGGGCTCGGCAGGTGTCCGAGGTGTCCGGCGATCCCGGCCGCGCCGTGCAGCACGCGCCCGGCGGCGGCGACGGCGCCGCCGACGCCGGTGCCGACGGCGGCGTAGAGGAGGGTGCCGTCGGCACCGAGGTTCTCGAGTTCGGTCGCGGCGGCGGCGCGTACGTCGTTGTCGCAGGCCACGGGGAGGCCGGTGCGGGCGGCGAGGCCGGCGGCGAGCGCGGTGCCGGCCCAGCCGCGGATGGTGTCGGTGGCGCTGGTGACGGTCCCGGAGACCGGGTCGATCACGCCGGCCGCGGCGACGCCGACCGCGGTGGTGCCGGGCGCCCACACCGCGCGGGCGGCCTCCGCCATCGTGTCCAGGACCGCCCCGGCGCCCCGGGTCGCCGGGGTGGGCAGGGTGTGCCGGGCCAGTACGGTGCCGCTGGCCCCGACGAGGGCGGCGGCGATCTTCGTGCCGCCGAGGTCGAGGCCGATGACGGGCCCGTCGAGGTGCCGTGCGGTCATCGGACCGGCAGCAGCCCGGCGCCGCGCAGGTGCCGCTCGACGTGGGCGATGGACTCCTCGCCCAGCTGGACCTGCGAGGCGGCGGTGGTGCCGTGGGTGATCACACCGAGCAGCCGCAGCGCGTGCTTGAAGGCGCCGATGGCCGAGGAGTTGCGCCCCATCTCGCTCTCCGGGCCCGCGTCGACCAGGCCGAACAGCTCCACGAGCCGCTCCTGTTCCTTCACGGCGCTGTCCAGGTCGCCGCCGCGCACGGCGTCGTAGAGGCGGACGTAGCCGGCCGGGTCGACGTTGCCCAGTCCCGGGACGACGCCGTCGGCGCCGGCCAGCAGGGCGGCGTCCACGGTCAGTTCGGAGCCGGTGAGGATGCTGAAGGAGGGCGCGGGGCCGTCGGCGCGGCCGTGGCGTCCGCCGAGCTCGACGAGGAGCCGGCGCAGGCCGCCCTCGTCGCCGCTGCTGTCCTTGAGGCCGGCCAGCGTGCCGTCCTCGGCCAGTTCGCGCACCAGGGCGGCGGAGAGCTTGCTGTGCACCGAGACGGGGAGGTCGTAGGCGTACAGGGGCAGGTCGACGGCGGCGCGGAGCGCACGGAAGTGGGCGGCGATCTCGCGCGGGTGGGTGCGGGCGTAGAAGGGGGCGGTGGCCACCAGGGCGTCGGCGCCGGCCGCGCGGGCGGCCTCGGCGTGGATGAGCATCCGGGGCGTGGTCATGTCGATGACGCCCGCCAGCACGGGGACGCGGCCTGCGACGGCCTCGACGACCGTCTCCAGGGCGACGGCCCGCTGCCGGTCGGTGAGGAAGGCGACCTCGCTGCTGGAGCCCAGGGCGAACAGCCCGTGCACTCCCCCGCCGACGAGGTGCTCGACGAGTCGGGTGAGCGAGGCGGTGTCGACTTCGCCCGACGCGTCCAGAGGAGTGCAGACGGGCGGCACGACGCCGCTCAGGGGCTGGGACGAGGACATGGTGTTTCTCCTGGGCTGTACGAGTGGTGGAACGGGCCGCCGGGTGCCGGGATGCCGGCGCCGGGCGGCCCGTGGCCTGGCTACGGCGCGGTGACGGTGAGCGTCTTGTCGCCGTAGGAGTGCTGGGTGCCGCGGACCTCGTAGGTCGCGGTCGTCGACACGGTGCCCGCGGTGGCGTTCGCGGGGACGGTGACGGGGATTTTGACGTTGGCGCCCTGGCCCGGGTTGAGCGCCGGCATGGTGACGGTGGGGGCGCTCCAGCCCGCGGGCAGCGTGAGGGAGACCGTGCCGGCCGGGAGCGCCACGTCGTTCTGGCTGACGACGCGGACGGTGACGTCGGTGGTCCGGCCGGCGGGGAGGGACGCGGGCGGGGTGACGGTGACCGGGGCGCAGACTCCGCCGAGCCACTTCAGGTCGAAGGACGAGTAGGTGATGTGCTGGTAGTTGGCCCGCTCCCACAGCAGGCCCATGGCGGCGTTGCCGCCGGTGCCGTCGCTGAGCGGGGTGAGCGTCGAGTAGGCGGCCGCGCCGGACTCGACGGTCTTGCGCACCGGCCAGGTCTCCCCGTTGTCGCAGGAGAGGCGGACGGTGAGGTTGCTGCGACTGTTGGTCGTCGCCGTGTTGCTGAACATCAGCCAGGAGGCGCGCGGGTGCGAGGCGGCCACGTCCGGCGCGAAGCGGGTGATGGAGCCGTTGTTCGACGGGTCCGGCAGCTCGGTGTCCTGCTGGAAGGGGGTGTAGGTGACGCCGCCGTCGGAGGAGTACGCCACCGTGCGGTACGGCGCGGAGCGGCTGTTGAGCATGACGCGGCCGTCGGACAGCTCGACGGTCTTGTTCTCGTCGCCGCCGGGTCCGACGGGGGTGCCCATCTTCCAGGTGGCGCCGTGGTCGTCGCTGTAGGCGCTGACCGCGTAGTTGGCCCCGTTGTTGCGGATGGCGTACTGCTGGACGAGCCGGCCCTTGTAGGTGCCGTGGCGCAGCTGGATGCCCTCTCCGGAGGCGGCGAACATGCCGGCCCAGGCCGGGTTCTTGATGTCGGCGGTGATCCGCTCGTGCTTCCAGGTCACTCCGTCGTCGTCGGAGTAGCTGTAGTCGGCCTGGAGGATGTTCGGGTCGCTCTCGTCGTTGCCGGTGGCCGAGCCGAAGAAGCCCTGGTTCACGGAGGCCGCGTAGAAGACGAAGACGCGGCCGGTCTCGCGGTCGACGAGCAGGCTGGGGTCGCCGTAGCCCTTGGGGGCGGCGTCCTTGCGCACGACCTGCTGGGCCTGCCAGGTGGCGCCGCCGTCGGTGCTGCGCCTGAGGACGATGCCGATGTTGCCCGGCAGGTCGCCGAGGGTGGGGCGGGCGTCGTACGCGGCGATCAGCGTGCCCCGGGTGGTGCGGGTCAGGGCGGGGATGCGGTAGTAGGGGGAGCCGGTGCCCGCCGTGGCGATGTCCTGGGAGGTCAGGGTGCCGGTGGCCGTCGGGGCGGAGGTGGCCCCGTGGGCGGCGGGGACGGTGGCGGCCAGGACGGTCAGGGCCGCGGTGGCGAGGGCGAGGGTGACTCTTCGCTGCATGAACGGGCCTCTTCTCGGGTGAGGGGTCAGGCGAGCTGGGGGTCGTGCAGGGCGGAGAGAGCGGTGGGGGCCTCGGGGCGGGGTGCGCGGAGCAGCTCCCGTACCCAGGCCAGTTGTTCGCGGCGATGGTGGCCGCCGCCGCCTTCGTGACCGTTGAACTCGTAGACGCGTACGTCCTTGGAGCCGCCGTAGCGGTGGTAGGCCGCGAAGCTCGTCGAGGGCGGGCAGACCTCGTCCATCATCGCGATGGAGAAGAGGGCCGGGGCGGTGGCGCGCGCGGCCAGCAGCGCCGCGTCGACGTAGGACAGGGTGGTGAAGACCGTCCCGGTGCGGTCGCGGTGCAGGCGCAGGTACTCGGCGACCTCGGTGTAGGGCGGCTGGGCCGCGATCGTCGCGCCGCGCCGGATGTCGCAGAGGAAGGGAACGTCGGGCATCACCCCGGCCAGGCCCGGCACGAGCCCGGCCACCGCGAGGGCGATGCCGCCGCCCTGGCTGATGCCGGTGACGACGACCCGGTCCGGGTCCACGGCCGGATGGGCGAGGGCCGCCTCCACGAAGCGCACGGCGTCGGTGTAGACCCGCCGGTAGTAGTGGTCGTGGGGGCTTTCGACGCCCCGGGTCAGGAAGCCGGGGACGGTGCCGTTCAGGGCGGCGGCGTCGGGGGTGTCCCCACCGGCGGTGGACCAGCCCTGGCCGCGCGTGTCCATGATGAAGTGCGCGTAGCCGGCGTTGGCCCAGAGCACCTGCTCGTGCGGCAGGCCGCGTCCGCGTCCGTAGCCGAGGAACTCCACCACGCAGCCGAGGGGTCCGCTCGCCCGTGCGGGCAGGTGCAGCCAGCCCCGGACGGGCTCGCCGGCGAAGCCCGGCACCGTGACGTCGTAGGTCGTCACCTCGGTCAGGCCGGTGTCCACGTGGGTGAAGCCGGGCGTGCCGCCGTGTTCGCGGGCCTCCCGCAGGGTCTGCTCCCAGAAGGCGTCGAGGTCGGCGGGCTCGTCGAGGTCCGGCCGCAGTGCCAGGCACTGGGCGAGGGTGAGGTCCGTCAGTGGCATGGGTGGCCCCGGTGGGTGAGGCGTGCGCGCGGCGCAGCGCGGAGAACGGGAGGGCCGGCCGGAACCGGCCCCGTCGAAACAGCAGACGTCTGATGTCTGTTGATCGAGGACACTAGAGACCGCTGCGGCGACCGTCAAGTGCCCCGCCCGGGGACGCCCGGCACGCCCGCTTGCCGCGCGCACGAAGAAGGCGCCCCCCGGCGGGGGGCGCCTCGGCCGTCGGCGGGGCCGTCAGCGTCGGGCGCGGGCCTCCTCGATCCGCTGACGCACCGGAGCGTAGTGTTCGGTGAGGGCCGCCGCGAACTCGACCGGATCGCGGTCGCGCACGGCGTCCACGATGCGCTGGTGATTGGCGATGGTGGCCGCCTCGTGCTCGCGCGTGAACACGTCCAGGTGCGGTGCGACGATGACGTAGACGTCCCAGAACGCCGTGGACAGCTGACCGATGAGGTCGTTGCCGAGCGGGGCGAGAAGCAGGGTATGGAAGGCCCGGTCGGCCTCGACGAAGCCGCGCCCCTCCCCCGCGCCGGCTCTGCGCATCTCGTCGACGTGCTGCGCGAGGAGGTCGATCTGCTCCTCGGCCAGGGAGGAGACGAGCCGGTCCGCCATGCCCCGCTCGAACAGCTCGCGCACCTCGATGAGGTCGCTCATCACCTGGAAGTCGTCGTCGGGACTGAGGAGCCCCCGGAAGGTCAGGCTCTCCACCAGGGCGGACAGGCTCAGCCTGCCGACGTAGGTGCCGTGACCGTGCCGCACCTCGACGATGTCGAGCGCGGTGAGGATCCTGATCGCCTCCCGCACGCTGGAGCGGCTCGCGCCGAGCGCCTCGCACAGGGCGGGCTCGGTCGGCAAGGGATCCCCCGGGCGCAGGTCGTTGCGCAGGATGTAGGACTTGATGCCGTCCACGACCTCCTGCCGCAACGGTTGTCGTACCGTCTTGGGCTCCGGCACTCTCTGCCGAATCGCCCTTTGCCCCACCGCCACCTCTTGACCCCTCTCATTCGCCCGGCTACGTTCCCACGTTATCAAGCATCAGACATCAGACGTCTGATGCACAGTCGGTGAGGCGCCGACCACATCCGCCTCCTCCACCTTGCTCGACATCTCTCATCTCCCGCCTGGAGGACTCCTTGTCCGCGCGCAGTGCAGCCGGCGTCGATCGCCGCACCTTCATGAGATATACCAGTGCCATCGGTGTGGCGACCGCGATCACCACGGGTCTGACGGCCTGCGGAGGCCCGGCGTCCAGCGGAGACGGTACCGGTGACTCGGGCGGCGCCGGCGACACCATCGAGGCCGGCCTCTCGTACCCGCTGTCCACCGGCTTCGACCCGATGATCACCTCGGGCGCGACCCCGTACGCCGCCAACATGCACATCTTCGAGGGGCTCGTCGACCTCGACCCGGTCACGCTCGTGGCGCGGCCGGCGCTCGCCACCGAGATGCCCAAGAAGATCAACGCCACCACCTACCGGGCCACCCTGCGCGCGGGCGCGACCTTCCACGACGGCTCGGCGGTCACGGCGGACGACGTGGTGTTCAGCTTCGAGCGCGTCCTCGACGAGAAGAACGCCTCGCTGATGGCGCAGTTCGTCCCGTTCATCGACCAGGTCACGGCCGTCGACAAGTCGACGGTGGAGTTCAAGCTGAAGTACGCCTTCGCGCTCTTCCCCTCCCGCATATCCGTGGTGCGGATCGTTCCGGAGAAGATCGCGGGCGCCGACGCCAAGTCCTTCGACGCCAGGCCCGTCGGCACGGGCCCGTACAAGTTCGTCTCGGCGGTCCGCGAGGACAAGATCGTCATGGAGGCGTACGACAAGTACAACGGGCCGCGCCCGGCCAAGGCCAAGAAGATGATCTGGCGGCTGATGTCCGACCCGTCCGCGCGGGTCAGCGCGCTCAAGTCCGGGCGCGTGCAGGCCATCGAGGACGTGCCCTACATCGACATCAAGGGCTTCACCGGCAAGGAGAAGGTGGAGTCGGTCCAGTCGTTCGGGCTGCTCTTCCTGATGTTCAACTGCGCCGACAAACGGTTCGCGGACAAGCGGGTGCGACAGGCGCTGCACTACGCCCTGGACACCGAGAAGATCATCTCCACCGCGCTGCTGGGCAACGCCGAGGCCGCCTCCGGGTACGTCCCGGCCACCCACCCGGACTACCACAAGGCCGCCACCGTCTACACGCACGACCCGGCGAAGGCGAAGGAGCTGCTCGCCGAGGCCGGCGTGGGCAAGCTGTCCTTCACGCTGATGCTCACCGACAACGGCTGGGTCAAGGACATCGCGCCGCTGATCAAGGAGAGCTGGGCCGCGGTGGGCGTCGACGCCAAACTGGACATCCAGCAGTCCGCCGCCCAGTACGCCAAGATCGACCAGGGCAGCTTCGAGGCACTGGCCGCGCCGGGCGACCCGTCCGTGTTCGGCAACGACGCCGACCTGCTGCTGCGCTGGTTCTACTACGGCTTCTGGCCGGAGAACCGCTACGCGTGGAAGGGCAGCGACGCCTACAAGCAGACCAAGGCGCTGCTCGACAAGGCCGCGGCCGAGGCCGACGAGGCGAAGCGCAAGGAGCTGTGGGGCAAGGTGACCGACCTCGTCGCCGACGAGGCCGCCCTGTACCCGATCCTGCACCGCAAGCTGCCCACCGCCTGGCGGGAAGGGGCGCTGACGAACTTCAGGCCGCTGCCCACCACCGGGCTGTCCTTCCTCGACGTCGGCCGGGGCTGACCCCCGCACGCCCACGCCGTCGGGCCGCCGCCGCGCCGGCACGGGCTGCGGCGGCCCCCGCCCCAATCGCTAGGAACCTCACGATGGTTGCATTTCTCCGGCTCGCGCTGCGCCGCGTCGCGATGATGCCGGTGATGGTCCTCGGCATCGCGCTGCTGGTCTTCGTGGTCCTCCAGTTCTCACCGACCGACCCCGCGTACAACGCGCTGGGCGAGTCGGCGAGCCCGGAGGCGCGAGCGGCGTTCGCCGAGGCGAACGGACTCGACGACCCCCTGCCCGTGCGCTACTTCGCCTTCCTGGGCGACCTGCTGCGGGGGGACCTCGGCGTCACCATGTCGCCCAGCCAGCCCGTCACCGACCGGATCGCCACCGCGTTCCCGCTCACGCTGCAGCTGACCCTGCTCGGCCTCGCGCTGGCCGTCGTGCTGGCGCTGGTCTTCGGCGTCCTCAGCGCCGTCTACCGCGACCGCTGGCCGGACCAGGTCTTCCGGGTGCTGTCGATGGCCGGCATCGCCCTGCCCTCGTTCTGGATCGGCGTGCTGCTCATCCAGCAGTTCTCGCTGAACATGCCGGTCTTCCCGACCGGCGGCTACGTCAACCCGGCCGACTCCTTCTCCGGCTGGATCGAGAGCATGACGCTGCCCGCGCTCTCCCTCGCCCTGCCGGTCGCCTCGTCACTCGCCCGGCTGATCCGCACCTCGATGGTCACCGAACTCGACCGCGACTACGTGCGCACCGCCCGGGGCAGCGGCCTGCCGCCGTTCCTGATCATCCGCTCGGTGCTGCGCAACGCCCTGGTCACCCCGCTGACCGTGCTCGGCGTCAAGGTCGGCTACATGCTCAGCGGCGCCGTCGTCATCGAGGCGATCTTCGACCTGCCCGGCATGGGCAAGCTGATCCTCGAAGGCGTCAACGGAGGCGACGTCGGGTTGGTCCAGGGCACCGTGCTCACCATCGCGATCGCCTTCCTCGTGGTCAACGTCGTCGTCGACCTGCTCTACCTGCTCGTCAACCCGCGCATCAGGACGGTGTGATGTTCGCTCCACGCTCCCTCGCCGGGCGCCTCGCCCGGCCCGGCACCCGCCTGCGCCGGTTGCCCGTGCCCTCCCGGATCGCCCTCGGGATCCTCCTCGTGGTGGTGCTGGGCGCGGTGTTCGCCCCGCTGCTCACCCAGGACCCGCTCGCCACCGGCACCCCCGCCCAGGCACCGGGCGCCGACCACTGGTTCGGCACCGACCGGGCCGGCCGCGACGTGTTCGCCCGGGTCGTGCACGGCGCCCGCTACTCCCTGGTCATCGGACTCGGCGCCACCCTGCTCGCCCTGGTCCTCGGCTCCGCCCTGGGCGCGCTGGCGGCCACCTCGCGCAAGCTCGCCGACGAGTCGGTGATGCGCACGCTCGACGTCGTCATGTCCTTCCCGCCGATCGCGCTGGCCGCCGTGCTCGTCGCGGTCTTCGGTCCCAGCGTGCCGGTCATCATCTTCACCATCGCGTTCGTCTACTCGCCCTCGCTCGCCCGCGTGGTGCGGGCCAACGTGCTGGAGCAGTACGGCGAGGACTACGTCGCCGCCGAGCGGGTCATCGGCGCCCGCCGCGGCTACATCGTGGCCCGGCACGTCGCGATCAACTGCGCGGCGCCGGTGCTGGTGTTCGCGACGGTCATGGTCGCCGACTCCATCATCTTCGAGGCGAGCCTGTCCTTCATCGGCGCCGGTGTGCAGGACCCCGACCCGAGCTGGGGCAGCGTGCTGGCCTACGGCCGGCAGATCCTGCTGTCGGGCGGCTGGTGGGCGACCCTCTTCCCCGGCCTGTGCGTGCTGGTCACCGTGCTCGCGCTGAACGTGCTCTCCGAGGGCATGACGGACGCCGCCGCATCCCCGGACAAGTCCCGCACCGGCGGCACCGACTCCGACGACAACGCCGCCGCCGCGGCGCCCGCGGCGGACGACGCCGAGGTGAACGCCGCGCTCGCCGAGCTGGCGACCCGGCTCGAGGCCATGGAGCCCGCCGTGCCGCCGCTCGCCGAGGACGCGGCCGAACTGCTGGTCGTGCGCGACCTGTCCATCCGCTTCCCGGACCGCTACGGCGACACCCGCGTCGTCGACGGCATCTCCTTCACCGTCCGCGAGGGCGAGACCCTCGGCCTGGTCGGCGAGTCGGGCTGCGGCAAGTCCATCACCAGCCTCGCGATCATGGGCCTGCTGGCCCGCAACGCCGAGGCCGAGGGTGAGATCCTGTACCGGGGCCGCGACCTGCTCAAGGTCGCGCAGAAGGAACGCCGGGCGCTGATGGGCCCGGAGATCGCCATGGTCTACCAGGACGCCATGTCGTCCCTGAACCCGTCCGTGCTGATCGGCACCCAGCTGAAGTGGCTCACCTCCCGCGGCGGCACCCGTACCCCCGCCGAGCTGCTCGAACTGGTCGGCCTGTCCCCCGAGCGCACCCTGCGCAGCTACCCGCACGAGCTGTCCGGCGGGCAGCGCCAGCGCGTGCTGATCGCGATGGCGCTCTCCCGCAGCCCGCGCCTGCTCATCGCCGACGAGCCGACCACGGCCCTCGACGTCACCGTGCAGGCCCAGGTGGTCGAGCTGCTGGTCCGGCTGCGCGACGAACTCGGCTTCGCGATGGTCCTCGTCTCCCACGACCTCGCCCTGGTCGGCGACCTCGCCCACCGGGTCGCGGTCATGTACGCCGGACAGGTCGCCGAGGCCGGCGGCACCCGCGCGCTGCTGACCGACCCGGCGCACCACTACAGCCGGGGGCTGCTCGGCTCGGTCGTGTCGCTGGAGTCGGGGGCCCGGCGGCTGCACCAGATCCGCGGTGTCGTGCCGGCCCCGAAGGCGTTCGGGGCCGGCTGCCGGTTCGCGTCCCGCTGCGCCGCCGCCACCGACCTGTGCGCCACCACCCCGCCGCCCGCCACCGACCGCGACGCCGGTCTCGACCACGTCTTCGCCTGCCACCACCCGGCGTCCGCGAACCGTGCGGCGAAGTCGCTGGAGAGTGCCCGATGACCGCCACCGAGGACAGCACCATGGACCCACTCGTCCGGCTCGACCGCATCCACGTACGGCACAAGGCCCGCAGCGGCGGTGTCTTCCGCCGGGACGCGGTGCACGCCCTCACCGACGCCTCCCTCGAGGTCCGGCGCGGCGAGATCCTCGGGCTGGTCGGCGAGTCGGGCTGCGGCAAGTCCACGCTCGCCCGCGTGATCACCGGGCTCCAGCGCCCCACCGAGGGGCAGGTGTACTTCCGGGGGCGGGACTTGTGGACGATGGGCGCCGCCGAGCGCCGTACCGGGTTCGGGGCCGCCGTCGGCGTGGTCTTCCAGGACGCGTCGACCGCGCTGAATCCGCGGCTGCCCGTGCGCCGGATCCTGCGCGATCCGCTGGACGTCCACAAGCGCGGCACACCGGCCGAGCGGGAGAGCCGGGTCGAGGAGCTGCTCGACCTGGTCGGGCTGCCCGGCCACACCCTCGAGGCGCTGCCGGGTCAGCTGTCCGGCGGGCAGCGTCAGCGCGTGGCCATCGCCCGGGCCCTGGCCCTCGAGCCGGAGCTGATCGTCGCCGACGAGCCCACCAGCGCCCTGGACGTGTCGGTGCGGGCCCAGATCCTCAACCTGCTGGTGGATCTGCGCGCCCGGCTCGGCCTGGGCATGGTGTTCATCTCCCACGACGTCCAGACGGTGCGCTACCTGGCGGACCGCATCGCGGTGCTGTACCTGGGGCGCGTCGTCGAGGAGGGCGGGGCCGCACAGGTCTCCGGTGCCTCGCGGCACCCGTACACCGAGGCGCTGCTGTCCGCGACGCCGAGCCTGCTGGAGCGGCCCGAGCGGATCGTGCTGCACGGTCCGGTGCCCTCGGCCACCAACCCGCCGTCCGGCTGCCCGTTCCGCACCCGCTGCTGGAAGGCGGACGACGCGTGCGCCACCGTCTTCCCGGCGGCGACGGACGGTCCCGACGGGCATCGCTGGCACTGCGTCCATCCGCAGCCCGCCGAGGCCCGCGCCACGACCACGGGGTGAACCGTTCCGGTCCGCGGGCCGGAGTGCGGGAAGGGCGGGCAGGGGTGACCTGTCCGCCCTTCCTGGGTACGAGGGACGGGACCTGCCCACGGACCCGCAGGTCACCCCGACGGCATCCGTCGCCGCCACGGGGCGGAAGCGGTGGCCGGCACGAGGCCGGCGGGAACGAGAATGGGCGCCATGGAGGGACTGGTTCACCGCTCGGCATGGGTCCACGTGCTGGTCCGGACCGTGGCCGTGCTGAGCCTGACCGTCCTGGCCGCGGCCGCCGTGGTGCGCAGCACCGTGCTCGACCCCTCGTTCTACAGCCGGGTGCTCGAGGACGAGCACGCCTACCAGCGGTTCTACGACGAGGTGCTGGTCGATCCGCACAGTACGCCGCTCACCCAGGAACTGCTGGACCGGCTGCCCGTCCCGCAGTCCACCATCACCTCGAACCTCAAGGTCGTGATCCCGCCGGAGACGCTGCGGACCATGGGTGACCGGCAGATCGCCGAGGTGGTCCACTACCTGGAGGGCGACCGCGACGGGCTGCGCGTCACGGTGGACCTCGAACCCGTCGTCGCGAACGTCGAGAGGCTCAGCCGGGCGTACTTCGGTGACGCCGTCGCCGCCCTGCAACAGCGCACCGAACCCGACTTCCGGGCCTTCGTGCAACGTCTGTCCGACATGGCCGCGCAGGTGGTGGCGGGCGAGGCGCCGCTCGAGGACCTGCCGACGCTGCCGCTCTCCCCCGCCCAGGCGGCCGCGGCCACCCAGGCGCTGCTGCGGCTGGTGCCGGAGGGCGCGCGCGACGGCATCGGGCCCACCGTGGAGACCGCGCTGGACCGGGGGGACGTGGCCGCGGCGCTGGCCGCGCTCGCGCCGGTCGCCCTGACGGACCAGGTCCGGGCGACCGCGGCCGAGCTGCTGCGGGAGGCACGCGACGGCACCTGGGTCATCACCGTGCGCCTCGATCCCTCCCGCGACGAGCTGGCCCCGGTGCACCGGGCACGCGCGGTCACGCGGCTGTTCCAGGAGGTCGTGGAGCCGGTCGCCGCGCTCCTGTGCGCGGCCGCGCTCTCGCTGCTGTGGTTCTCCCCCCCTTCCCCCGTCAAGCGGCGGCTGATGCCGCTGGGCTGGGTACTGACCGCCGCCGCCTCGCTCACGGCGCTGACGGTGTTCCTCCTGCGGCTCACGCTGGGCGACGCGCTCTTCGGGGCGCCGGCGTCGTGGCCCCCGACGGCCGCCCGTCTCCTCGCCGACGTCCAGGCCACCGCCCTGGACCGGGTGTCGGCCACGGCCACTGTCGTCGCCGTGATCCTGCTCGCCGCGGGAGCGCTGCTGATCACCGTCTCCTGGGTCTGGCAGACCAGGCCGACGGTGCCCGTGTTCACCGATCCGCGGCACGGGCCGGCGCTGACCGCCGTCGTGTCGGCGTGCGCGCTGGCCGGTACGGTGTTCGCCCCCGTGGCGCTCACGGGCCCCTCCCTGCGGATCTGCCAGGGCAGCGCCGAGCTGTGCGACGCCCGTTACGACGAGATCGCCCAGCTCGCGGCGCACAACGCCATGGCCACGACGGCGGACCGCTTCATCGGCCCCCTCCAGGATCCCGACATCGTCGGCCAGCTGGACGCCGGGGTGCGCGCCCTGCTCCTCGACACCCACCGCTGGGAGCGCCCCGAGGAGGTCGCGGACCGGCTGAGCGCCTCCGAGTTCTCCCCGGAGCTGCGCCGGCGGCTCACCGGGATCCTGGAACGGGTGAACCCGCCCCACCCGGGCCTGTGGCTGTGCCACTCGGTGTGCGGCGCGGGCGCGCTGGAACTGACGCCCACGGTGCGTCAGATCGGCGACTGGCTGCGCGCGCACCCCTCGGAGATCGTCACCCTGATCGTGCAGGACGGGGTCGACGCCGAGGCCACCCGGCACGCCTTCGAGCAGGCCGGGCTCGCGGACCTGCTGTACGTGCCGGCCGGCGATCCGGACCGTCCGTGGCCGAAGCTGAAGGACATGATCGACGGCGGTCGGCGCCTGGTGGTGTTCGCGGAGAAGGCGGACGGCCCCGCCCCGTGGTACCGGAACTTCTACCGGTACGGCATGGAGACGCCGTTCGCCTTCCGCAACCCCGACGCGATGACCTGCCTGCCGAACCGGGGCGGGACGGACAAGCGGCTGTTCCTGCTCAACCACTTCGTCACGGCCGGCGGCGGCCGGCGGCTGGACGCCGGTACGGTCAACTCCCGGCAGCGGGTGCTGGAACGGGCCCACGACTGCGAGCGGCGGCGGGGCAGGCCGGTCAACTTCGTCGCCGTGGACTACGCCACGGTCGGTGACGCCCGGGGCGCGGTCGACGAGCTCAACGCCGAGCGGCTCCAGGACGGTTCGCGGTTCCCCGTGAAGCGGTCGCCGGGGAGGCTCCCCGGCACGGTGCGGGCCGGCACCGCGGGCCTCCGAACCGCCGCGCGACCGTCGCCCGGGGCGCGCGGCGGCCGTCGTACCGCCCGGTGGGCCGAGGTCAGGCCGCCTGGGTGAGTTCCGCGCGCCCGAAGAGGATCGCGTAGCCGGAGGGGAGCTGGGCGAGGACCCGGTCGAGCAGGTCGGGGCCGGCGAGACGGGCGACGACGCCCAGGACGGAGCCGACGTCCCAGCGGGTGGTGGCCAGGCTGCCCCCGGTGCGGGTGGCGAGGTCCCTGACGAAGGCCCAGCCGGTCATCGCCTCGGTCCCGGGGATCTCGGCGGCGAAGACCCGGGCCGCTTCGCGGGGCAGGCGGGCGGCCAGCTCGACGCGTTCCTCGCCGGTGACGCGGCGGCCGAGGGCGGACAGGACGGCGTGGACGACCTGTTCGGCCCGCTCGCGGGTGGGATACGCGCCGTGGTAACGGACCTGCTCCAGCATCTGGCCGTACGACATGGCCGGGATGGTGGTGACCGTCGCCGGGGCCGTCTTGGTCTGCATCGGTGAAGGGCGCCTTTCTCGCTCGTGGGGTGGTCGGGTGCGGCCGGCCGGTGACCTCGGACCCGGACGGGGGTCCGCGGGGGTCCGTCACCGGGTGCCCGGGGGGAGACCGATCGTGGTGTCCTGCGGCCGGCCGAAGAGCAGGTCGTATCCGGGCGGGAGCTGCAGCAGCACGCGGCGGGTCAGCTCCTCGCCCGCCGCGTCGGCGGCCACGCTGAGCACGGCGCCGACGTCCCAGGCCGCGGTCCGTTCGGTGGCTCCCTCGATCCACGCCGCGGTGGCCCGCACGAACCGGTCCGCGGACAGCGGCTCGGCGGCCTGGAGCGGGTTGAGCAGGATCAGGGCGAACGTCTCCGGAAGCCTGGCGGCCAGTTCGGTGCGCACCTCGCCCACCAGGTGCGCGCCCAGGAGCGCCAGCACGGTGCGCGCGGCACGGTCCGCTTCCGCACGGGTCTCGTACCGGCCGCGTTCCTGTACCTGGTCGAGGAACACGTCCCAGTGCATGGCCATCGGGATCCTCCTTGCCCTGGACGATGCGTGCCCGGGGGCGGAGGGCGTGCCGTCGGGGACGGTCACCGCCCTCCGTCGCCTCGTCGCCGCCGTCTCCGTCTCAGCCGGAGATCTCCTTGCGGTCCGCGCCGCCGCCGATGGGGATCTTGCGGGGCTTGGCCCGCTCGGCGATCGGGATGCGCAGCGTGAGGACGCCCGCCTCGTAGTCGGCACCGATGTGCTCGGTGTCGAGGGTGTCCGCCAGCATCACCTGCCGCGAGAAGACACCCAGGGGGCGTTCCGAGAGCTCCATCTGGACGTCGTCGCCCTTGGTGACGGGCCGGCGTTCGGCCTTGACCGTCAGCATGTTCCGTTCGACGTCGATGTCGATCGCGTCCGGGTCGACGCCGGGCAGGTCCAGGGCGATCACGTACGCGTCGCCCTCGCGGTAGGCGTCCATCGGCATCGCCGTCGGACGCGACCAGGTGCCGGACGCGTTGCCGAACAGCTGCTGGGTGAGCCGGTCGAACTCACGGAAGGGATCGGTGCGCATCAGCATCGGGAAACACCTCCAGTCCGAGCGATCCGCTCATGCGCTGCTTCCTGTATTTCTTGTAGCATGTCATCGGAAAGATGACAAGTGGGTTCGTCGTCCAGCCGGTGACACGAGCGGTGGCACGGCCGGGTGACACGACCGAGCGGAGGTGACCATGACCGCAGACCCCCAGCACTCCCCTCCCCAGCCCGCCTCCTTCCCCGCCGCCCGGGCCGCGCTCGCGGCGATCGAGGAAGCCGTCCACAGCGCCCAGGCGCCCCGGCCCGCCGCCGAGCAGCCCGCCGCCGAGGTCAGCTCCGAGCAGGCCCTGGCCGCACTGCTGCTCCTGCGCGAGGTGCGCACCCAGCTCGCGGGATGGGAGACGGGGCTGATCGAGACCGCCCGCGAGGCGGGCGCCAGCTGGGCCGACCTCGCCCACCCCCTCGGTGTCGCCAGCCGGCAGGCCGCCGAACGCCGCTATCTGCGCCTGCGTCCCGGAGCCCCCGGCACCACCGGCGAGCAGCGCGTACAGGCCACCCGCGACCGTCGCGCCGCCGACCGCGCCGTCACCGCCTGGGCCCGCGGCAACGCGGCGGACCTGCGGCAACTCGCCGGCCAGGTCACCGCCCTCGCCGCTCTCCCCGCCGAGGCCCGCGCCCCCCTCGTACGCGCCCTGGGCCACGACGACGCCGCCGGCCTCCTCGCCCCACTGGCCGGCGCCCGCGCGCACCTGCCGGCCGAACACGCCGAGCTGGCCGCCCGCATCGACACCCTCACCCGCCACACGGACCGTCTGCGCGGAACGGGGGACGGCGAACCGCCTCCCCCCGTCGACGGATGACGGCGTGCGCGTGCGGTGACGCGGGCGGGGCCGGCCCGGCGGCTGCCGGAGGGGCGAGTCCGGAGGACCGCGACCGGAGCGGACGTCGGGCTTGTCCGTCTAGGGGCGGGTGAGGGGGTCCAGGGCCAGTGCGGCGAAGGTGGCCAGCCAGTGGTCGGTGGTGAAGTCGCCGCGTTCCACGGCCGGCAGGCCCGCCGCGAGGTGCGCCCCGGCCGCCGCGTCCAGGCGGCTGCGGACCGGCCCGTCGGGCAGGGCGTCCGCGAGGGAGCGCAGCGCGGCCGCCCTGCTGAGGGTCAGGCCGAGCAGGTGGCCGATCTGCGGGTCGGCGTGGTCGGAGACGACCGGCACGTCCAGCAGCGGGCAGGGGGCGCCGGTGCCCAGCGCGGGCAGGAAGCGGTCGAGCCACGGCGCGAACTCCTCCGCCGGGAGGACCCTGCGCACCGCGTCGGCCTCGCTCAGGGCCGGGGACAGGAAGTCCTGCCCCGAGGGTTCCCAGTGCGCGGGCGCGTCGTGGTCGTCGGCGAACCAGGACAGCAGGCGTTCCCGTACGGCCCGGTCGGTCGCGGCCGACAGCTCCCCCGAGTCGAGTGCGAGGCCCAGCGCGAAGGCGCTGTTGGGGTGGTTGCCGTGGCGTACGGGGTACGTCGCCTTCGGCAGCCAGTCGGCCAGCAGCCGGTCGACGACGGCGACGGCCGGTGCCAGGGCCTCCGCCCAGCGGGAGCCCGTGGGACCCTCGCAGGCGCGGCACTCGGCGGCGAGCGCGAGCAGCCAGGCCCAGCCGTAGGGCCGCTCGAAGGAGGGGTGGTCGCGGAGGTAGGCGGCCTCGGCGGCGAGGTTGCCGGGGGTGAGGTGCCGGTCGAGGGCGTCGACGACCGGCCCGGTGTCCGGCAGTGCGGGGGTGCCGCCGTGGCGGCGCAGCAGGCGGACGAGCAGCCAGTGCATGTGCACCGAGGAGTGCCAGTCGTAGGCGCCGTAGAAGGCCGGGTGCAGCGACCGGGGCTCGACGCGCTCGTCGGCGGAGAGGGTCAGGTGGGCCGGGAAGTTGGGGTACTCCCGGGTGATGTTGGCGAGGGCGAGCCGTGCGAAGGGGGCGGCGTGGGTGTCGAGCGGCATCAGTGGGTGGCTCCCTCGGTGACGTTCAGGTCGTGTCCGGCCGGTGTGCGGGCGGCGGCGGCCAGCAGGGCGCGCAGGCCGTGGGCGACGGTGGCGGGCGGCAGGGACGGCGCCTGGCCGTCGGTGACCTGTTCCGGGGCCCAGGGGACGTGGACGAATCCGCCCCGGACGTGCGGGAACCGTGTGGCGATGAGGTGACCGAGGCCGTAGGCCACGTGGTTGCAGACGAAGGTGCCGGCGGTGTTGGACGCGGCGGCCGGGACTCCGGCCTCGCGCATCGCGGCGACACAGGCCTTGACGGGGAGGGTGGAGAAGTAGGCGGCGGGGCCGCCCGGGACCACCGGTTCGTCGATGGGCTGCCGGCCCCGGTTGTCGGGGATGCGGGCGTCGTCGACGTTGATGCCGACGCGTTCGACGGTGACGCCGGGGCGCCCGCCCGCCTGGCCCAGGCAGAGGACCAGGTCGGGCGCGGTCGCGCGGACGGCGTCGCGCAGGGCGTCGAGGGACTCGCCGAACACGCAGGGCAGTTCGGCGGCGGTGACCGAGAGCCCGGCGGGCGGGTCGGCGGCCACCAGGGACGCCGCCTGCCAGGACGGGTTCACGCGCTCGCCACCGAAGGGGGCGAAGCCGGTGATGAGGACACGGGTCACAGTACTTCCTTACGGTGACGGGGCGGGCGGCTCAGAAGGCGAAGACCGCCATGATCACGGTGCAGCAGACGAGGAGCGCGAGCCCCGTGGGCAGCTGGGCCTTGATCGGCCCGTACTGGTCCTTCAGTTCGAGCAGGGTGGCCGGGACGATGTTGAAGTTGGCGGCCATCGGCGTGCAGAGCGTGCCGGCGAAGCCGGCCAGCATGCCGATCGCGAGGACGGCGGGTTCGTTGCCGTGCATCTGCTGGATGAGCACCGGCCAGCCGATCGCCGCGGTCATCACCGGGAAGGCGGCGAAGGCGTTGCCCATGATGACGGTGAACAGGAACATGCCGACGCAGTACGCGATCACCGCGAGGTAGGTGGAGTCGTCCGGCAGGACCTTGCCCACGAGCTCGCCGACCTGGTCGCCCACGCCCGCCGCGGCGAAGATCGAGCCGAGCACGGCGAGGAGCTGGGGCAGCAGCAGCGCGGAGCCCATGGCCTCCAGCATGGAGCGGCCGGAGTGGACCGGGACCGAGAGCTTCTTCTCGCCGGTGACCAGCATGCCGACGACCAGCGCGGCGATGCAGCCGAGGCCGAGTCCGAGGAGCGTGGCCTTGCCGGTCTCGAACAGGCCGGACTCGTCCAGCACGGAGGCGCAGACGATGGCGACGAGCGGGATCGTCAGGGCGGGGACGAAGATCTTGTTGCCGAGCCGGGCGGCGGAGGCCTCGCGCTGTTCGCCGGTGGTGGTGACCGGGACGCCCTTGCCGAGGAAGTTGAACCCGGCGAGCACGATCAGGGCGAGGACGGCGACGCCGAGCGGTTCGGCGGGCAGGGTCCAGTCCCCGTTGTCCGCGGTGGCGTTGGCGACGCCGGTGCCGTAGGGGAAGGTGAGCCCGAGCAGGCCCCAGAAGGCGGCGGACGTCCACCGCTTGGGGTTGCTGCGGTCGCCGGCCATCTGCACGGCCATGACGACGAAGACGAGGCCTATCAGCCAGTACAGCCATTCGACCTTGATCACTTGTCGGCCCCCTCGGGAAGCGGCAGGTCGTGCTCGGCCGCGGCGAGCGCCATCTCGCGCTCCAGCTGCCGGTCCATGAGCAGCAGGCGGGCGCCGTGGACGAGGAAGGCGCAGACGGCGAGCGGGATCGCCCACAGGGCCAGCTGGGTCGGCTCGATGTCCTGGTGGTACGTGGAGTTCACGAAGCCGGTGATCAGCAGGATGGAGCCGATCGCGATGAAGCAGTCCTCGCCGAAGAAGACGCCCACGGTGTCGGCCGACGCGGAGTAGGAGCGCACCTTCTCCCGCAGCCGGTCGGGCAGCTTCGCTCCGGTGGAGCGCTCGGCGGCGGCCTCGGCCATGGGCGCCACGAGCGGCCGCACGGTCTGTGCCGGGCCGCCGATGCTGTTGAGGCCGAAGGCCGCGGTGACCTGCCGGACCAGCAGGTAGACGGTGAGGAACCGGCCGGCGCTGAGCCTGCCCAGGCGGCCGATGAGGGTGCGGGCCTGTTCGCGCAGGCCGTAGCGCTCCAGCAGGCCGATCACCGGGAGCACGATGGCGTAGACGGTGACCGAGCGGCTGTCGGCGAAGGACCGGCCGAAGGCCGCGAGGACCTCCAGCGGATCCATCCTGCCGAGCAGTCCGGTGACGATACCGGCGACACCCACCACGAGGACGGGGTTGCGGCGCGTGACGAATCCGAGGATCACCACGACCACACCGAGAAGAACGATCATTCGGCGGCCTTCTTCAGGCATCGGGGGCGGGGCACGGGCCCGGAGCTCGGGAGTCGGTGCTTCAGCGGTCCTCGGACCACGGCTCCGGGTACGTGGCAGATGCACGGACCCTAGACGATCGTTCAACGATCTAACAAGAGGTGAGTTTCACATCCGGACCGTCGGCACGCACTTCGCCCAACCCTTGTGGAATCGTTCAACGATCCATTACGTTCGGACCGTGATCGACCTCAACGCAGACCTCGGCGAAGGCTTCGGCCGCTGGACCCTCACCGACGACGACGCCCTGCTCTCCGTCGTCACCAGTGCCAACGTCGCCTGCGGCTTCCACGCCGGCGATCCCTCGGTGATGCGGCGGGTCTGCGACCTCGCCGCCGAGCGCGGGGTGCGCATCGGGGCCCAGGTGTCCTACCGCGACCTGGCCGGCTTCGGACGGCGCACCATGGACGTGCCCGCCGGTGAGCTCGCGGCCGAGGTGGCGTACCAGATCGGCGCGCTGCGGGTCTTCGCCGAGGCCGCCGGGGCGCGGGTGGCCTACGTGAAGCCGCACGGCGCGCTCTACAACCGCACCGTCCACGACCCGGAGCAGGCCGGCGCCGTGGTGGAGGGCGTGCGGCTGGCGGGCGGTGCCCTGCCGGTGCTCGGCCTGCCGGGCTCGCGCCTGCTCGCCGCCGCCGAGGACGCCGGTCTCACCGGTGTGCCCGAGGCCTTCGCGGACCGCGCCTACACCCCCGAGGGCACGCTCGTCCCGCGCCGCGAGGCGAACTCCGTGGTGACGGACGGGGACGCGGTGGTACGGCGGGCGCTGGCGTTCGCGGTGGACGGCGCGGTCGAGGCGGTGGACGGGACGACCGTCGCGGTCGCCGCCCGTTCCCTGTGCGTGCACGGCGACACCCCGGGCGCGGCCGGCATCGCGGTGCGGGTGCGCGAGGCGCTGGAGGCGGCCGGGGTCGGGGTCGGGGCGTTCGCATGACCCGGAACCCGCTGCTCACGGCCCGTCCCGCCGGGCGGCACGCCCTCCTCGTCGAACTGCCCGACGCCGAGCGGACCGCGGCCTTCCACGCCGAACTGCTGCGACGGCGCGCGGCGGGGACCGTGCCGCCGGTGGAGGAGGTCGTGCCGGGGGCGCGGACCGTGCTCCTGGACGGAGTGCGGGACCCCGAGGCGCTGGCCCGCCGGCTCGCCGGCTGGGAGGTCCCGGCGGGCGCCGCGGACGACGGGACCGTCGTGGACATCGCCGTGCGCTACGACGGTCCCGACCTCGCCGACGTGGCGGCCCTGTGGGGAGTCGCCCCGCACGAGGTGGCGTCCCTCCACTCCTGCCGTACGTACCGTGTCGCGTTCTGCGGTTTCGCGCCGGGCTTCGGCTATCTCACCGGCCTGCCCCCGGAACTGCACGTCCCCCGCCGGGCCACGCCACGGACCCGGGTCCCGGCCGGAGCGGTCGCGCTCGCCGGCCCCTACAGCGCGGTCTACCCCCGCTCCACCCCCGGCGGCTGGCAGCTGATCGGCACGATGCCGGACCCGGGCCTCCTGTGGGACCCCGCGAGGGACCGGGCGGCGCTGCTCGCCCCGGGCACCCGGGTGCGTTTCGTCGCGGCGGAGGGCGCGGCGTGAACGCCCGGCTCACGACCGTGCGGGCCGGTGCCCTGACCACGGTGCAGGACGCGGGCCGGCGCGGCCACGCCCACCTGGGCGTCCCCCGCTCCGGCGCCCTGGACGCGCCCGCCATGAGGCTCGCCAACCGGCTGCTCGGCAACGATCCCGACGCCGCCGTCCTGGAGACCACCCTGACCGGGTGCGCCGTGCGGCCCGACCGCGCCGTCACCGTCGTGGTCGGCGGCGCACCCTGCCCGGTGACGGTGGACGGGCGTCCGGCGCCCTGGGGCGCGCCGGTGCGGGTGCCGGCGGGTGCCGTCCTCGACGTGGGGGCGGTGAGCGCGGGCGTGCGCTCGTACGTGGCGTTCGCCGGGGGCATCGCCGCGGAACCGGTCCTCGGCAGCCGTTCCACCGACCTGCTCTCCGGACTCGGCCCGGAGCCCCTGCGCGACGGGCACGTCCTCGCGCTGGGCACCCCCGCGGGGCGGACGGCACCGCCGGTCGCCGTCCCCTGGCCGGGGCCGCCCGCCGAACTGGTCCTCCCGGTGCGTCCCGGCCCCCGCGCCGACTGGTTCACCCCGGCCGCGCTGCGCACCTTCACCTCGGCGACGTACCGCGTCTCCCCGCACAGCAACCGCATCGGCCTGCGCACCGAGGGCCCGGCGCTCGAGCGGGCGTCGACGGCCGAACTGCCCAGCGAGGGCATGGTCCTCGGCGCGGTCCAGGTCCCGCCGGACGGGCGTCCCGTGGTGTTCCTCCACGACCATCCGACGACCGGCGGCTATCCGGTGATCGCCGTCGTCGCCGAACCCGCCCTCGCGGCGGCGGCCCAGGCCGCGGTCGGGACACCGGTGCGCTTCACGCCCGGCTGACGCGCGCGGGGC
>NZ_BDJC01000054.1 GCF_002005565.1 Streptomyces sp. JHA26
GGAGGCGCCGGGACCGGGCGCGATGGTCAGGCGGCGGGGGTGGGGCGCCGCGGCTGGGGTCGCCCGCCACGCCGGACGGCTCCGTAGGTCTTCTCGAGCGCCGCGGTCGTGGCGTCGAAGGACCGCTGCGCGACTCCGACGAACAGGCAGTCGATCAGCGCCAGTTGGGCGATGCGGCTGGCGGTCGCACCGGAGCGGAAGGGAGTTTCCCGGACGCAGGTGGCCAGGACGAGGTCCGCGCTCACGGCGAGGGTGGAGCGGGGCGCGTTGGTGAGCGCGATCGTGGTCGCGCCGCGCTCGGCGGCCACCTGGAGGGGCTCGACGGTGTCCTCGGTCTCCCCGGAGTGGGAGACGGCCAGGGCGACGTCGCCCGGCCCGAGCAGGGCGGTGGCGGTGAGCGCGGCGTGCCGGTCGGTCCACACGAAGGCCGTACGGCCGATGCGGTGCAGTTTCTGGTGCAGGTCCTGGCCGACGAAGGCGCTGGCACCGACGCCGAAGACGTCGATCCGCCGGGCATCCGCCACGGCGTCCACGGCGCGGCCCAGCACCTCGACGTCCAGCCCGGCCGCGGTGTCCTCCAGGGCGTGCACCTCGTTGTAGACGATCTTCCGGACGATCTCGTCCAGTGTGTCGGTGGCACTGATGTCGGTGCCCGGGGCCGGGCGGTCGCCCCCGCGCGCGTCCTCGCGGGCCGCTGCCGCGGCCAGCGCGAGGCGTAGCTGCGGATAGTTGGCGATGCCTATGGCCCGGCAGAAGCGCATCACCGTCGCCACCGACGTGTCGGCCCGCTTGCCGAGCGCGCTGATGGACAGCTCCGAGGCCTGCGCCGGATCGGTCAGCACGGCCTGTGCCACCCGCCGCTCCGAGGGCGCGAGGGAGGGCAGCGCCGCCCGGATGGCCGCCAGGGTCCCGGCCGGGGGCGCGTCCTCTGCGGGCCGGTCCGTGGCGCGGCGTCGTTCCTGGTGGGGCATGGGCCGTTCCCTCCTGGGTCGGTGGCCGACACAGTAGCCACGCCCATGTGGGACGTCAAAAAGTTACGTCGCACATCAGGCTAGGTTACTTATTGACATGCGGAGGTCGGTGTTCCGATACTCGCTGGACGGCACGCGCCCGCCGGCCCCGAGCACTTCCTTCCCCCACGAACCCCACGAACCCCGCGAACCTCACGAACCCCACGTCGTCCGTGCCGGACGGCCGACGTCCGTCCCCACCGCCCCCACCCGGCCGGCGACGCCGCCGGCCGTTGCCCAGGAGTGAGCGTGCGTCAACTCGACCTCGTGGTGATCGTCGTCTACCTCGTGGCGATCGCCTGGATCGGCCTGCGGCTGGCCGGCCGGCAGAAGACCTCCAAGGACTACTTCGTCGGTGAAGGCCACATGCCGTGGTGGACCGTGGCCTTCTCGGTGGTGGCCACCGAGACCAGCGTGCTCACCGTCATCAGCGTGCCCGGCGGTGCGTACAGCGGCCAGGCCTTCGGCAACGTCGAACTCGCCCTCGGTTACGTCATCGGCCGCGTCGTCGTGGCCGCCGTGCTGATCCCCCTGTACAAGCGCGGCGGATTCGTCAGCGCCTACCAGTACCTGGGCAGCCGGTTCGGGCTGAAGCTGCAGGGACTCGCCTCGGTGACCTTCGTCTTCACCCGGCTCCTCGCCGAGGGCGTACGGCTGTTCGCCTCCGCCATCCCGATCAAGCTGCTGCTCGACGAGTTCGGCGTGCACACGAGCTACCGCGTCATCATCATCGCCGTCACCGCGGTCACCGTCCTCTACACCTACCTCGGCGGCATCAAGGCGGTCATCTGGACCGACACCGTCCAGATGGTCCTGTACGTGGGCGGCGCCCTCCTCGCCATCGGCGTCCTGTCCGCCCACGTCGGCGCCGACGGCTACGCACAGGCCCTGGACGCGGGCAAGTTCCGGCTGTTCGACACCGACTTCGACCCGGCGCACATCCTCACCAGCCCCTTCGCCCTGCCGACCGCCATCATCGGCGGCGCCGTCTTCGCCATGGCCAGCCACGGCTCCGACCAGCTGATGGTCCAGCGCGTCCTGTCCACGCGCACCCTGCGCGACGGCCAGAAGGCCATGATCGCCTCGGGCGTCTTCGTCACCGTCCAGTTCGCCGCCTTCTCCCTCGTCGGAGCGCTCCTGTGGTCCTACAACAAGGGCCGCAGTTTCGAGGAACTCGGCCTGAGCAGCACCGACAACCTCTACCCGGAGTTCATCCTGCACGGGCTGCCCGTGGTGGTCTCCGGGCTGCTCGTGGCCGGCATCCTCGGCGCCGCGATGGGTTCCCTGTCCTCGGCGCTCAACTCCATGTCCAACTCGACGGTCGCCGACATCATCCACAGCTTCTTCCGCAGCACACCGTCCGAGGAGTTCCTGCTCAGGCTCGCCCGCGTGATGACCCTGGTGTGGGCGGTGCTGATGGCCGTCTTCGCCTGTGCCTTCAGCACCAGCACCGGCAACGTCTACCTCACCGGCCTCACCATCGCCGGCTACACGTACGGCGCCCTGCTCGGTGCCTTCCTGCTCGGCCGCCTCGTGCGCCGGGCCAACGAGGCCGACTCGGTCGTGGCGTTCCTCGTGACGGTCGCCGTGATGACCTACCTCGTGCGCGGCGTGAAGATCGACGTCGACGTCGCGGGCGCCACCGTGCCGACGGGCATCGCCGCGCAGTGGCTGGTGCCGATCGGCGTCGCGGTCACCCTGGCCGTCGGCGCGCTGACGAGCCTGTTCCACCGCGCCCCCGAGGCCGCGGAAGGCACCGACGGCACCGACCCGGCCCGCGCCGAGACGGCCGGGGTCCGGGAATGACGGAGCACGCGCACCGCCGCACCGGGCCCTCCGGCAGGGCCCCGACCCCGTACCCCGCCGAACATCCCCGGAGCAGCCATGCCGCAGACGCAGCCGCAGACGCAGCCGCAGACGCAGCCGCAGGCACAGACGCAGTGGACACCGGACCCGGGCCGCACCGCGCGCCGGGAGACGACATGCGCGTGATCGGCCTGATGTCGGGCACCTCCTACGACGCCATCGAAGCCGCCGCCGCGGACCTCGCCCTGGACGGCGACACCCTGTGCCTGCGGCCGCTGGGACACCTCTCCGTCCCCTACCCGGCCGAGCTGCGGGACCTGATCTCCGCCACCCTGCCGCCGGCCACCACGACCACCCGTGCCGTGTGCGCCCTGGACACCGGCGTGGGACAGGCCTTCGCCGCGGCCGCCGGGCGCGCCCTCGACGACCTGTGCGACGGCGCCGCCGACCTGGTCGTCTCGCACGGCCAGACCGTGCACCACTGGGTCGAGGACGGCACCGTCCGCGGCACGCTCCAGCTCGGCCAGCCCGCCTGGATCGCCGAGGCCACCGGACTCCCGGTCGTCTCCGACCTGCGCAGCCGGGACGTCGCAGCCGGTGGCCAGGGAGCCCCGCTGGTCGGCATGACCGACACGATGCTGCTGCGCGCACTGCCCGGCACACCCGCGGCCCTCAACCTCGGCGGCATCGCCAACATCACCGTCGTCGCCCCCGGCGCCGAGCCGCTCGCCTTCGACACCGGACCGGCGAACGCCCTGCTGGACGCGGCCGTACGGCACTTCACGGACGGTGCCGCCGCCTACGACGAGGACGGCCGCCGGGCAGCCGCGGGCCGCACCAGCCCGGCACTGCTGCGCGCCCTGCTCGACGACCCGTACTACCTCAGGCCCGCCCCGAAGAGCACCGGCAAGGAACACTTCCACCTGCCCTACCTGCGGCGGGCGTTGGAGAAGGCGCCCACGCCCGAGGCCGACGACGTCCTCGCCACCCTCACCCGACTCACCGCCGTCACCGTCGCCGACGCCTGCCGCGACCACGGGGTCACCGACCTCGTCGTCTCCGGCGGGGGCGTCCGCAACCCCGTGCTGATGCGCATGCTCGCCGACGAACTGCCCGGCGTGCCACTGCGCCCCAGCGACGCCCTGGGGATGCCCTCCGACGCCAAGGAGGCCCTGGCCTTCGCGATCCTCGGCTTCCTCACCGTCCACGGCCTGCCCGGCACCCTCCCCACGGGCACCGGCGCCCGCCGGGCCACCCTCCTGGGCAGCATCACCCCCGGGAGGTCCCCGCTGCGCCTGCCCGAACCCGCGGCACGGGCACCCCGCCTGCTGCGCATCACCGACCCGGCCCGCCCCCTCCGTTGACCGGCGGCTCCGCGCCGCCGGCCGTCGTCCGGGCTCAGCAGCCGCCGCAGTTGTAGTACGTGACGTCCCAGTGGTTGCCCTCGTCGGCGTAGACGTTGCCGGAGCCCGAGCGCCACTGCGCGGCGCCGTCGCCGCGCAGGCCGATGTAGGTGAAGCTGTTCTTGATGTAGTTGCCGACGCACGTGTACTTGCTGAAGTCCAGCTTGTAGCCGTTCCAGTGCGAGTAGGTGCCGGAGGCGTGACCGGTCTCGGTGCCGCCGGTGATGTTCAGCGCGCACCCGCTGGCCCGCTTGAGGGTCTGGGCGCCCTGCGCGGTGGCGAGGTTGAGCTGGTCGAAGGACGTGCAGGTCGAGTTGTTGCGGTTGGAGCAGTTGCCGGAGGACGACCAGGTGATCCCGACCTCGCGGAACATGGACGTCGCGGTGGCGTGGCTGATCTTGGTCACCGCGAACGCGTCGCCGGCGCTGCCGACGACGACGGCGCCGGGGGCGGCCACCAGGGCGAGGGCGGTGACGGCCGACCGGATGCGGATGCCCTTCGGAGACTTCATCGAAAACCTCCATGCAGTACGTCATGCTGCTCGTGGGGTGGTTGAGCACGCGGTGCACGACGATGGTGCCCGAGGTCTACGCGCGTACGCCAGAGGGCGTCGGCGGCGGCGCCCGGCCGGGTCGGGCGGCGCTCGGCCGGGGCGGGCGGTGGACGTCCAGCAGAATGACCGCATGACCCGAACTCCCCGCACCCGCACCCCCGTCGAGGGCGGCCCGGTACGCGTCCGCCTCGCGGCGGGGGCGGCCGCCCTGGTGACCGTCGGCGCGGGAACCGGCCTCAGGGCGGTGTCGGAGGGGGAGGTGGCCAAGTACGGAGGCGACGCCCTCTACACCCTTCTGCTCCTCGCCCTCGTCCTCCTCGCGGCACCGCGGACGACACCGTGGAAGGCCGCCGCGGTGGCCCTGGCCGCGAGTTGGGGCGTCGAGTTCCTCCAGCTCACCGGTCTGCCGGCGGGGCTCTCCCGGCGGAGCACGGCGGCCCGCCTGGTCCTCGGTTCCACCTTCAACGCACCGGACCTGCTCTGGTACGCGGTCGGCGCCGCGGTCGGGTGGCTCGTCGCGGGCCGGACACGTGGTGCCCGGACCCCGGTCACAGCCGGCCCGAGCGCTGTGCCCGCAGGGCCGTCTGGAAGCGGTTAGCGGCGCCGAGCCGGGCCATGAGGACCTGGAGGCGCCGGAACGACGTACGGCGGCTGGTGCCCGGTCCACGCGCGACGACCTGGTCCGTCGCGCCGCCGGCCGGAAGACGCAGCAGGCGACGGTCGGCGGGCGGGGGTCCGGCGGGGCGGGCGTTTCGAACGGCTCCGCCGCACCGGTGAGTACCGGCGAGCGCGTGCTCTGAGTACCCGTACTCAGGACCCACCGCCGGGCGTCGGCGAAGGTGGGGGTACCTGCCCGTCCTCGCCGACCCCGGGAGACCCCATGCGCACGACCAGCAGGCTCCGCCGACCTTCCGACCGCGCGCGGCGCGGCGTCGTCCGCGTCACGGCCGCCACCGTTCTCGGGTGTGCCACCGCGGCTCTGGTGCTCACCGGTTGCTCGCTGGAGTACCGGGAGGACATCTGCAGCGGGGGCGAGTATCCGGTCACGTCGATCGGTGGCACCGGCTCCGCGTGCGTCCCGGACGGCGAGCGGCCTCCCCAGGGCTACACGCGCTACCCCGAGGGCAAGGTGCCGCAACAGGTCGACGACAAGTGGGACGTGTACTGGCGCACTCACATGATCGACGAGAAGGGTGTCGTCGTGGATGTTCCCGAGGGCGGCGTGGATGTTCCCGAGGGCGGCTGACCGCGTGGGGGAGGCCGCTGCGCGGCTCTTCTGCCCTCCCGCGTAACCGTTTATAGTGGTTACATGGATGCGGTCCCCACCAAGGGGCTGACGCTGTACTCGCACGCCGGCGTCGCCTACCGATTCGATCCCGGTGCGCTGTGCCTGGAGCTGCTGACCACCGGAGGTCCCGGCCCCTACCGCCGGTACGAGGCGCTGCACGAGCCCGCCGACCTGGCCGGCTGGGCGGACCGGTCGCGGCTGACCCCGACGCCCGTGCTGGAGATCTCGGCGGACGAGGTGGCCGGCATGCGCAGACTGCGCGACGCGCTGTTCCGCGTGGTCCTCGCCCAGGTACGCGACGAGCCTCGCCCACCGGGCGACCTGGAGATCGTCAACGAGGCCGCCGCCCGCCCGGCCCTGGCCCCCGCCATCGCCCCGACCGGCGAGCGGCGGTGGGCCGGAACCCCCACCGGCACCCACCTGGCGGCCACCGTCGCCCGGGACGCCGTCGAGCTTCTGACCGGCCCCTTCGCGCACCGCATCCGCACCTGTGCCGCCGAGGACTGCCACCTCGTCTACGTCGACACCTCACGGCCCGGGCGCCGCCGCTGGTGCTCCATGGAGCACTGCGGCAACCGCCACAAGGTCAGGGCCCTGCGCGCCCGCCACACCGAGGAAGGATGACCGCCATGCCCACGGGACTCACCCAGGACGCAGGCTGGCAGATCGGGGTGTCCCGCACCCTGGCCCACCCCCCGTCCGTCGTATGGGACTTCATCAGCGGCACCGAGGGACTCGCCCTCTGGCTCGGGCCGGGCGTGGTCCTCACTTCCGAACGTGGTGCCCCCTACCGGACGGGCGAGGGGGTGACGGGCGAGGTGCGCGGCTACCACCCGGGGAGGAAGATCCGCGTCACCCACGGCACCACCACGGTCCAGGTCGCCCTGGCGCCCGCCGCCGAGGGGGCCCGCACCATGCTCCGGTTCCACCAGGAGCACCTGACGGGCCCGGAGGAGCGCGAACGGCGACGGGCGCACTGGGGGCGCGTCATGGACCGGGTCGCCGCCGCCCTCGACGGGGCCTGACGACGGCGCGGGGCACCGGTCGGAAGGCGGAGCGGCGGTCGGCCCGCCGGACGGAGGATCAGCCGGTCCGCCCGGCGAACTGCGCCAGCTGGTCCTTCACCCAGGGGTCGTACACCGCGATCCGCCGGGCGGCCGCGGGATCGAACTGGCGGATCTGGTCCATGACCCACGGGTCGATGTGCCGGTGGGAGGCGGACCCGCGGGTGTGAGGGTGGTGTCCGGCCGTCGTCGCGGCAGGGCGGGCGGAGTGCCCCCTGTCCTGCGCGGGCGCCGCCGTCGCCGGGGCGGCGCCCGCCAGCAGCGCACCTCCGACGCCTACGGCTGCGATCCCCGTGGCCACGACGTGTCGCATCGGCTTGTTCATGTGGTTCCTCCTGCTTCACGCGACGGCAGACTCTAAGCGGAATTTGATGATCCGGTTGAGGCGCCTACCCGGCCCGACACGCGATACACGCGCGCCGGACCGGGGCCGCGGATGGAGGGGGCTACGAGGCGAAGCGCACCGGCAGACTCTGCGGGCCGCGGATCATCAGCCCCGGACGCCAGGTGAGGGCCGCCGGGTGCACGTCCAGGTCCAGGGTCGTACAGCGCTCCAGGAGCGTCCGTATCGCGATGCGCGCTTCCAGACGGGCCAGAGGTGCCCCGAGGCAGTAGTGGATGCCGTGTCCGAAGGCCACGTGGCCGCGGGCGTCGCGCGTGATGTCGAAGCGGTCGGGCCGGGGGAAACGCGCCGGGTCGCGGTCGGCGTCGGCCAGGGCCACGAGGACGAGCTCTCCGCCCCCGGGGACGACCGTGTCGCCGATGGTCAGCGGCTCGGTGGTGAACCGGTACGTCGGGGTCTCCACGGGCCCGTCGTAGCGGAGCATCTCCTCGACGGCGGAGTCGATGAGCGTGAGATCGGCGCGCAGCGCGGCCAGTTGCTCGGGATGGGTGAGCAGGGCGAGGACGCCGTTGGAGATGAGGTTCACGGTGGTCTCATGACCCGCCACCAGCAACAGCCAGGCCATCCCTCGGAGTTCGTCGTGGGACAGCCGGTCGCCACCGCCGTCCCCGTCGCCGTCCGGGCCGTGGATCAGTGCGCTCATGAGATCGTCGCCCGGCTGCTGCCTCTTGCTCGCGAGGAGTTCCTCCAGGTACCGCGCCATGGACGCCGCGGCCGCCGTGCGGACTTCGGGGTCGATGGCGCCGAGGGCGTCGTTCGACCACGTGCGGAAGGAAGCGCGGTCGAGATCCGGTACGCCGAGGAGTTCGCAGATGACGGAGATGGGCAACGGGAAGGACAGGGCCTCGACGAGGTCGGCGCGTCCGTCGGGCGCCGCGAGCATCCGGTCCAGCAGGGCGTCGGTGGTCTTCTGCACGCGCGGCGCGAGTTCCTCCACCCGGCGGGCCGTGAACTCCCGGGCGACCAGCTTGCGCAGCCGCGTGTGGTCGGGCGGGTCGGCCCGGAGCATGTGGGGGCCGGAGGAGATGGCACCGAGCGGAAGCGAGGGGGACGCCCTGCTCCAGTCCTTCGAGAGCCTCGGGTCCGCGAGCGCGGCACGCCCGGCCTCGTAGCCGACGACGAGCCAGGCCTCCGCGTTCCCCTCCGGCATGCGGATGCGGTGCACGGGACCCTGGGCCCGTAAGCGGGCGTACACGGGGTACGGATCGCGTGTGAAGGAGTCACCGAGTGCGGCCAGGTCGACGATGCTCATGGGCTACCACCTCTACGACGGCTCACGGTTCACGGCGGTGACCGACGGATCATGCTGCACGGCTCCCGGAAAGGGGCCACCGTCCCGTCGGCGGGCGGTCACCGCCCGCCGACTGTAACCCTTGCCGTCACCGGTCAGCCCCGGTTTCCGGGGAAAGAAAGCCCCGGCACCGTCAGCCCGGTCGCGGTGGGACCCAGTCGTGGTGCCGGAGGATCGTGCGCACGGCCGCACGGGAGGGTGTCAGCCGCATCGCCGTGTTGCGCAGGGCGACGGGCACGGGGTGCGAGAGCTGCTGGCCCATCCGTCCGGCCTGCCGGGCGGCGCGTGCGACGGCCTGGCTGCGTGGCCGGCGCTCGGCGTCGTACCGGGCGAGCGCGGCTTCCACGGTGGGTCCGGCGGCCAGCGCGGCGGCCAGTGTGACCGCGTCCTCCAGCGCCTGGCAGGCGCCCTGCCCCAGGTTCGGGGTCATCGCGTGTGCCGCGTCACCGAGCAACGCGATCCGGCCGACCGTGAACGAGGGGAGCGGTGTGCGCAGTTCGCCGACGTCGTGGTGCAGCACGGCGTCGGCCCGGGTCGCGTCGAGCAGGGCGGGTATCGGGTCGTGCCAGGCGTGGAACCGTCGGCGCAGTTCGGCGAGGGGGTCGGCGAACCGCGTCCTCGCGGGGAGGCTGAGGACCGCGTGCCACTCGGCGCGCCCGTCGGGAAAGGCGATGTGCCCGAACTCGGCGCCGTGCCCCCAGGTCAGCTCGAAGTCGGTGCGCAGTTCCACGGGGTGCTCGGTGATGGCGCGCAGCACCGTCGAGCCGCTGTACACCGGGCCGGGGTGGGCGGGAAAGAGCCGGGCGTGGACCTTGCTGCCGATGCCGTCGGCCGCGACCACCAGGTCGGCGTCCAGGACCGCGTCGTCGCAACCGACTCGTACCGTCCCGGGGCCGGTCTGCCGCACCGGGCCGGCCTCGGAGCCGATCAGCAGTGATCCGGAGGGCAGGGCCTCGCGCAGCAGCCGGTGCAAGGTGGCGCGGGGGATGCCCATGATGGGCGTGCCGACCGCCTTCGCCAGCGCCGCGCCGTCCATCCGGGCCAGCCAGCCACCCCGCGGCGTGCGGGTGCCGCCGCTGTACTGGCCCCGCGACGCTTCCCGCACCGCCTTGCCCACGCCGAGTTCGTCCAGGGCCCGAAGGCCGTTGGCGGCCAGCGAGATGCCCGCTCCCACGTCGTCGAGCACGGGCGCGCGCTCGACGACCGTCACCTCCCAGCCGACGCGGCGCAGACCGATGGCGGCGGCCAGTCCGCCGATGCCTCCCCCGACGACCACTGCGGTGTTCCCCATGGCGGGCCCCCACTTCTTCTACACCTGTAGAAGAGAATCTTAACCGAGGAGCTACAGGTGTAGAAAGGAACCATGGCTACGGACCGGCGCACCCTCCTCGCGGACGCGGCTCTCGACGTACTCGCCGACGAAGGGGTCCGAGGCCTGACCCACCGTGCGGTGGACCGGCGGGCGGGCATGCCGCCCGGCACCACGTCGGCGTACTTCCGCACCCGGGCCGCCCTGCTCACCGGACTCGTCACCCGCCTGGTCCAGCTCGACCAGGCGGAGCTGCACGCGACGGCCGAGCAGCTCGCGCCCCTCCGCACGGCCGAAGACCTGGTGAACGGCCTGACCCTGCTCGTCCGGCAGCGACTCACCGGCGAGGGCCGCCGCCGTTCACTCGCCCGCTACGCCTGCGCCGTGGAGAGCGTGCGCGACCCGGAACTGCGGGAGATCCTCGTGCCCCGCGAGAACGCCGGCCGCGAGGCCGTCCGGTCGTTCCTCGCCGGGCACGGCGTGACGGACGTCGAGAACCGTTCGCGCACGCTGCTGTCCTGTGTCGACGGGCTGGTCTTCGACCGGCTCGTGTGCGGGGGCGGCGTGCCGCGCGAGGCCCTCGAAGGCCTCGTGGCCGCCGCCCTGCGCTAGAGCGGCGAGGGGACGGCGGACGGGCGCAGGACCATGAGCGGGCCCTCCGGGGTCGCCACCATGGCGAAGGGGAAGCGGTCGAGCTCGAGACAGAGCGCGACGTCATCGGGGTGGGATCCTCGACGCACGCCCCGCGCCAGTTCGGCGGCGGCGCGCGACGCGCCGGCGCGGCGCAGGAACTCGGCCGCGTCCGTCCCGGCCTCCGTGGTCCTGCGCGCTATGTACTGGGCGCACGCCAGATCCTCGTCGGCCCGCCCGTCCTCGCCCGTGACCACGAACGTGACGCTCTCACTCCCGCGTGTCCGCAGGAGCCGGGCCGTCGCCTCCGCCACCACGAAGCCGGCGCACAGCACCAGCGACGCCTCCTTGACCGCGAGGGCGCCGACCGTACCCGCCGTGGTCTTCTGCACGACGGTCCGCCCGCCGAGGTCGACGGACCGCAGCAGCGCGGGCGAGTTGACGGTGTCGAACCCGGGTGCGGGCGGGCCGTCCTTGAGCGCCACCCAGTCCGGGTGGCGGGCCTTGAGCGACAGGGCCTCGTCCAGCGACTCGGCGAGAACGATCTTCTCCGCCCCCCGGGCGAAGGCCCAGGCGGCCACCGTGAACGCACGCATGACGTCGACCACGACCGCCACGGCCGGGGTGTCGGCCAGTTCACCGATGCCGAGGAAACGAGCGTCCATCCGCTCATGATCGCGCATGCCCGACCGGAAGCGCTCGGACAGTGGTGCGCGTCACACCGTCGGTCCCGGAGGGGGCGCCGCCCCACCGGCGGGGATTCAGACGGTGGCCCGGGGCCGGTCCGAGGCGAGGTGGAGCACCCGGACCTGGTCGCTGTGGGGAATCCGAACTTCGCCACCCTGGTCCGGCTGGCCGACACCCTCGGCGTCTCGGTGTCCGCCCTGATGGAGGGGCCGGCCGAAGACCGCGTCCGCGTGGTGTCCGCCGATGCCGTGATGCCGCTGTGGGCCGGGGAACGGGGGAGCGAGGCCCGGCTGATGCTGACGACGACGGGTCCCGCCCCGGTCGAAGTCTGGCGCTGGCGGCTCCAGCCGGGCGAGGAGTACCCCAGCCACCCCCACCAGGCCGGAGTCGTCGAAACCGTCAGCGTGACCTCGGGTCGCATGACCCTCGTCGTCGACGGCGCCGAGCACCCCGTCCACGCCGGACAGACCGCCGCCTTCGACGGTGACGCCCCCCACACCTACCGCGGCGCGGGTGACGAACCCTGCCACCTGATCATGACCGTCCACCTGCCGCCCGGCCCCGCCGCCGCGGGCTGACCCGCACGGGAGGGGCCGGGGGCGGCCGGGTGTCATCCCCTGTCCGCGGAAGGAGACGTCCTGCGCGCCTCCTTCCGCGGCACGCTATGACGCGGCCCGGATCGCGGAGATGTCGAACTGCAGCCGGACCTTCTCGCTCACCATCGCGCCGCCGGCCTTCAGGCGCTGGTTGTAGACCAGGCCCCACTCGGTGCGGTCGATGGTGGTGGTGCCGTCGAAGCCGGCCCGTTCGAAGCCGAACGGGTCCGTGACGGAGCCCAGGTAGTCGAGTTGGAGTTCGACGGACCGGGTGACGTCACGGATGGTCAGGTCTCCCGTCATGCGGAAGCTCCCTTCGCCCTCGTGCGTCGTGGAGGTGCTGTGGAACACCATCTCCGGGAAACGGCGTACGTCGAAGAAGTCGGCGCCCACGAGGTGCGCGTCCCGTTGTTCCACGCCCGTGTCCACGCTGGCGACCCGGATGACGAGGTCGGCCCGCGACCCGGAGGGCCGCTCCCCGTCGAAGTACAGGGCGCTGTCGAAGTCGGTGAAAGCCCCGCGCACCGTCGTGACCATGGCGTGCCGCACGGAGAACCCGATGCGGCTGTGCGGGCGGTCGATGGTCCACCGCCCGGTCAGGGACCGCAGCGCCGGGTCGAGCGCGACACCGTCGGCGCCGGCCTCCGCGACGTGCGCATGGGAGCGGACAGTCGGCGTGGGCTCGACCACGGTGGACGGGCGGCGGCTGAAGATACCCATGAGAACGTAGGCCCCTCTCGGAAGTGATCACTTCGTGTTATCACGGAGTCGCTGGGGATCACGTGGAGAGATGAGGGGCCTTGTCCGGGTTCCATGGTGTCGACTGCAAAGGTGCACAAGATCAACATGATCACGCCACAGGTGAGCCGGGGCCCGGCGCCACGGGTGCGCCGGGAGCCGAGCGGCGGACGCTCACGACGGAGCCCTCGGCGCCGGCCGTCAGCCGGCGGGTGTCGTGCCGCCGAGGATCTGCTCGCGCAGGATGTCCGCGTGGCCGCAGTGCTGGGCCATTTCGCGCAGCGCGTGCAGGTAGACCCAGCGCAGCGGCAGGGGCCCTCGGCGGTTGCCCCGGACGACGTCGTCCAGCGTCAGCCCAGCCGTGGCACGGCGCGATGCCGCACAGGCCTGCCGGTGGGCGTGCTGGACCGAGGCGACCGTGTCGTCGTCGTGGAGATCGAACGATTCGTCGGGCGTGTGCGGAATCCCGATCTCGCTGCGGGGCCGGCAGGTGACCGCCTCGTCGAACCAGACCTTCTCGACGAACGTGGCGTGCTTGACGAGGCCCAGCAGGGTGGTCTTGGAGGTGACCAGCGACCGGCGCGCCTGTTCCTCCGTCAGTCCGTTCAGGCTGTCGTGCAGGGCGCTCCGATGTTCGTCGAGGAACGCCTCGAACTGGTCCCGGAGCGCTGCGTGGAAGACGGTGGGTTCCGTCGTCGGGTGGAAGGCCATGCCCGTAACGATAGGCAAGTCCCCGCGCAGAAGAGGCAGAAGAGGCGGTCGGCCGCGGATGCGGGCGGTCGTGACCGCCCCGCCGGCGTTCTCGTCGTCCGTGCCGTGGACCGCGACGCCGGGACCGGACGCGCGGTCCACGGCCCCGACCTCGTGGCCCGTGGACTTCCGCAGCGCCTCGGGACGCCCGGCCACCCACCCCTGCCGCGGCGGCGGGCACACCGAAGTCCCCGCCGTCACCCGCCGTCAACGACGGGCCTCGTGCCCACCGCCGGTCCGAGGGACGTCCGACCCCGAGAGCGCGGCGGAGACCGCGCCGGTGAGGACGGGAACGGCGGGGGAGCCGGGCTCGTCGGCCGCCCCGGAGTGCTCCGCGGGCTCCGGCTCGTTCCGGTGCCGCGCCGGATCCAGGCGGAGCATGTTCGCCTCGTCCGGGGTCCCGGGGACCGCCTGGTAGACCACCATCCGCTGGCCGCCCGTCCGGGCCAGCCGCATGACCTCGTAGGTCAGGGTCATCTCCCCTGCCTTCGGATGCCGGAACGACTTCTGCCCGCCACCCCGTTCACAGACGTCGTACCGTTCCCACAGCCGCGCGAACTCGGGTGACTTCAGCACCAGTTCACCGACCAGTGCGGTCAGTTCGGGGTCGTCCGGGGCGGCCCCGGCCACCGCCCGCAGATGGGCGACCGAGCGGGCGACGGTGTCCTCCCAGGGCTCGTACAGGGCCCGGCCGACCGGGTGGAGGAAGAGATAGCGCGTCAGATTGCGCTGCTCCTCCGGCCACTCCCAGAGCCCCGGCAACAGCCGCCGTCCGGGCGGGTTCGCCGCGAGCACGCGGTTGAAGCGGCTCACCACGTAGGCGGGCAGCGGGCGGACCGCCTCCAGCATGCGCAGGACCGAGTCACGGACACCGTGGTCGGAGGACGCGGGAAGCTCGGAGGGCCGGCCGGAGGCCAGCTCCGCCAGTTCGTGCAGACGCTCGTAGCCGTCACCGCGCAGCCTCAGCGCGCGGCCGAGGGCGTCCACGACCGCGGGGGAGGGGTTGGTCTCCCGGCCGCGCTCCAGCCGGATGTAGTAGTCGACGCTCACCCCCGCCAGCGCGGCCAGCTCCTCGCGCCGCAGCCCGGGGGTACGGCGGAGTCCCGCGCCGGGCGGCAGTCCGACGTCCTCCGGACGCACCTGTGCCCTGCGGGCCTTCAGGTAGCGTCCGAGTTCGGTGCCGCGCGCGTCCCCTGTTGCTGCCATCCGGCCATTGTGGCAGGCGGGCGGGGAGCGTGAGGGGCCGTGTCAGGACCTGGAACGCGGCACCCCGGGTACGGCGCGGTCTGCCGGGCCGGGCCGTACCCGGGCAGAGTCGGTCCCGGAGCGGGCGGCCCGGCCGCCGGGGCCCAGGGGGTGCACGACACCGGACCGCGGCCCGGCGCACGGGGCCGCCCGCCCACCCGCTCCAGGGGGGAGCGGGTCCGTCGCCAGTATCAGGAGTCCGTCGTGCCCACGACCTCGTCACCGTCCGCCGCCCCGTCCAGGGACACCGCGCCCAGGAACGCACGCGAACCGCGGTTGCGCGCGCTCCGGCGGCAGCCCGCCCGGAGCCGCCCGGCCGGGGCGCCCACGGACGACTCCGGCGCGCCGAGGCGGAACACGACGGCACTGGTCGCGGCGCTGCTCGGCTTCACGGTGATCACCGTCGACGTCTCGGCCGTCAACATCGCGCTGCCCGCGATCCGACACTCCCTCAGCGGGGGGATGGCCGGACTGCAGTGGGTGGTCGACGCGTACACCCTGATGTTCGCGGCCCTGATGCTCTCCGCCGGCGCCTTCGCCGACCGGGCCGGTGCCCGCCGCGCCTACGCCTGGGGCGTCGCCCTCTTCACCCTCGCCTCCCTCGGCTGCGCCCTCGCGCCCGGCATCGGCGTGCTGATCGGTGCGCGCGTGGTCCAGGGCGCCGCCGCCGCGGTGGTGATGCCGGCCTCGCTGGCGCTGATCCGCCACGCCTACGAGGACGCCCGGGAACGCGCCCGCGCCATCGCGCTGTGGACGGTCGGCGGGTCGGTGGCGATGGCCGCGGGCCCGGTGCTCGGCGGGTTGCTCACCGACGGCGCCGGCTGGCGGTCGGTGTTCCTGCTCAACCTGCCGGTGGGGGCGGTGATCCTCGGCCTGCTGGTGCGGGTGGAGCGCTCCCCGCGGCGGCCCGCCGCGCTGGACGGCGCCGGCCAGCTCACCGCCGTACTGGCGCTGGCCGCCCTGGTCTTCGCCGCGATCGAGGGCGGCCACCTGGGCTGGACCAGTGGGCCGGTACTGGCCGCCGCCGCGCTCGCCGTCGTCTCCGGGTACGCCTTCCACCGGGTGGAGGCCCGGCACGACCACCCCATGGTCCCGCTCGGCATGCTGCGCGACCGCCGGGTGGCGCCCGCGCTGGCGGTCGGCTTCGCCCTCAACGCCGCCTTCTACGGTGGGATCTTCGTCCTGGGGCTGTACTACCAGCAGTTGCGCGGCATGTCGGGGATCGAGGCCGGACTGATGTTCGTCCCGATGTCGGCGCTGGTGACGGCGACCAACCTGGTGTCACCGCGGCTGGCGGAGCGGATCGGCCGACGGGCGGTGATCGTCACCGGGCAGGTGCTGTTCGGCGCGGCGATGGTCACCATGCTGCCGCTGGCCGCGCACACCCCCCTGTGGCTGGTGGTGGTCCTGCTGGTGCCGCTGAGCGTGGGCGGCGCGCTCGCGGTGCCGGCGCTGACCGCGCTGCTGATGGACGCCGTGCCGGGTCGGCGCGCGGGGATCGCGTCGGGGCTGCTCAACGCGTCCCGCCAGACCGGCGGCGCGCTCTCCGTGGCCCTGTTCGGCAGCGTGCTCGCCGGTCCCGACGGAGGCTTCTCCCTGCCGGGCATGCGACTTGGCCTCCTGGCCGTGGCCGCCTTCCTCCTGGTCACCGCCGGTCTCGCCCGATTCCTGCTCCCGCGCGGCTGACACCCGGGGGGTCGGTCGTCTCGACCCGGTCCGGCAGCACCCGCACGATCCGGCCGAAGACCCGCTCCCGTTCCGACGCCGACGGGACCGGACAGCCCGGGCGTCGTGACGGGTCGTACGGCCGAGGCCGGGTGCGCCGGGCCCCGATGGCGGACGCCCCGGGGGACGGGCTCCTCCCATGACCGGGCCGACTGCCAAAAGGGGTGTGTCCGCCGGCCACTTGCCGGCGGACACACCCCTTTTCGCACGCGACCGACTCAGGCGTGCCGTCGGGCCCAGAAGGGGGTGACGAGAGCGATGAGCAGGGCTGCGACGCCGATCTGCAGGACGTGGCGGATCCAGTCGATGCCGCCGGTGTCGCGTACGCCGAAGGCGGTGGCGAGTGCGTTGCCGGCGACGGCCCCGATGATGCCGAGGATGGTCGTCAGCCACAGCGGGATGGGCTGGCGCCCGGGGACGACCAGCTTGGCCAGCAGGCCGATGATGAGTCCCGCGATGATGGCCCAGAGAAACGACACGACTCTCCTCCTTGCAGTGCTGCGTAAGTTCGGGCTGTTCTCCACGTGCCCCTGGGGCGCGGTCGTATGCCTGCACGGCATCGCGCGGGAAGTCTTCGGGAGCAGACGTCACCGTGCGTCGCGGAGTTGGAGGAGGTAGGTCGCGGTCAGCGCCACGGCACGGTCCGCGTCGTGCGACAACTCCACGAGGGCGCGGGACGCCTTCGTCCCCGGGATGTCCGCCAGCGCCTGGGTCAGCCGTCCGCGCGCGGGCGCCCGCGTGGTGCCGTGGGCGAGGCGGTGGACGAGCCCGGTCGCGATCTCGTCCGCCGTCGCGGTGTCGCCCGCCAGCGCACTCAGCGCATCGGCCGCATCGGTGTCGTTCCTCCCCTCCACGATCATGTCGATGAGTGTCGGGACCGCGTCGGCCCCACCGCGTGTCCCGAGCGTCAGCGCCGCGTGCCCGCGGACCACGACGTCGGGGTGCGCGAGCGCCTTCCGCAGCTGTTCCGTGGCCTCGTCACCGGGTATCTCGGCGAGGGTCCGAACGGCACGCTCCCGCACCGCGGCCACCGGCGAGCCCAGGGCCCGGGCCAGCAGTGCCGGCCCGCCGTCGCCCGATCGCGCCAGGGCCCAGCGCAGGGCCCCGGCGACATTGGGCTCCCTCTCGCGCAGGGCCGCCTCGACCAGGGCCTCCACGGGCACCTCGTCGGCCGAGGAGAGGGCCGCGCGCTGGCGCGCGTCGGCGCTCTTCGAGCCCAGTGCCTGGAGGAGCGCGACAACTTGGAGGACGTCCTCCCAGCCGTCGGGGTCCGCCGCGTGGATCCGGCACAGCCGCGTGAGCAACTCGGTCTCCGCCGCGATGCGTTCACGCGTCCGGCGGATGAGGTCGCCGACGAGCGCCGAGGGCGTGAAGCCGGGATCGTCGAGTGCGCGTCCGATGTCGCGCAGCGACAGTCCCAGCGACCGCAGGCTCTCGATCTGGAAGATCCGCCGGATGTCCTCCCCGGAGTACTCCCGGTAACCGGAGCCGGTCCGGCCCGAAGGACGCACCAGACCCAGCGACTCGTAATGCCTGAGCATGCGGGCACTGACCCCGGACCGTCGCGCCACCTCACCGATCAACACCTCCTATCCTCCTCCATGGCCGGACCCGCCGAGGGCCACGACGCGCTTCGCCTCCTCGATCGCGAACTCGAATCCGGCGTCCGGGTCGCGCAGCAGCCGCTGTGTGGCGAGCGCGTGCGCGCGCACCGGCGGATCGGCGGCCGACTCCGCGGCGAGCAGAACCGGCACCACCACCTCCCCCAGCGCGACCAGCGCCCGACTGAGACTCAGCTGCGTCTCCCGCCCGCCGCGCCCGAGTTGCGTCACCAGCACCGCGGCCAACGCCGGCTCCTCGCCTTCCGGCACGAGGACGACCGCGGCCCGCCAGGCGCTGCGCGCCACCTCATCGTCGGCGTCGCACAGCAGCGCGGGTGTGATCGCCGGCCACGCCCGCCGGTCCCCGATCTTGGACAGCGTGTGCAGCGCCTGACTCCGTGCCTGCGCGCGTTCCCCGCGGACTTCGCGGAGCAGCCGGGGGAGCGTCGTGGACACGGGGTGGCGGGTGAGCGCCCAGGTCAGCATGTCGCGGACCAGGAACTCGGGCTCGATCGCGCATCGCTCGACCAGTGCGCCGACGCACTGCGGATCGGGCGTCGTACCGAGCGCCAGAGCGGCTCGCAGCCGCACGGACGAACGGCCGTCCTGCAGTGCCCGGAGCGCTCGCTCCGTACTCGTGTCCTGTGTCGTGGCCGTCATGGAGACCACCTCCTCGGCAGGCAGTGAAGACCCTGTCACCGTGTCAAGGTCAAACAGCGCCCGCCGCGCGGCCGACGGCACGACCATGCCGGCGGCGCTCCCGACCGGTGCCCGGGGCCCGGCATCCGGAGGATCGGCACGGCGTGTGCGTATGCCCCCGGTTCCGTGAAAGGAACGCGTCGATTCCGTGTTTGCGGGGACGAGTTGGGAGCACACGTCGGCCAGGAGGTTGATGACAATGGTTCCCCTGCTTCTGGTTCTTCTTCTGGCCCTGATCCTTTTCGGTGCGGGTTTCGCGCTCAAGGCCCTGTGGTGGGTCGCGGTGATCGTGCTGGTGGTGTGGCTGCTGGGCTTCATCGTCCGCCCGGCGGCCGGCGGCCGCCGGGGCCGCTGGTACCGGTGGTGATGTCTGCCGCGTCCTGAGCGCGGCACGGTTCGTGCCACCGCGAACGGCGGTGTGCGCAGGGCGGGTTCGGTCCGACAGGACCGGGCCCGCCCTTCCGTGCTGTTCGGCCGTCGAGGAGAAGACGCAGGAAGATCGAACCGGACATGGATGCCGGTATCCGGCGTACCGGGTGGAACGAGGGGTACTGGACTGTCCCATCGGTCCCGCGGGCGCAGCAGTGGGAACCCTGCGCCTCCTCGCCCGCGGGACCGGTGCCCGGGCGACGCGCCCGGCCACGGCCGGGCGGTACGGGGGACGGCCCCGCGCGGCGGCGCCGGCGGGCGAGCGGGTCCGTCAGGGGAAGGCACCGGCCGACGGCCTCACGTCCGCCCGCGTCCCGCACCTCCACGGCACACGGGCCGCGGACCGCGGGGCGGAGCCCTCCCCCGACCGCGTGCCCGCAGGACGGGACGCTCGACATCCGCCACGGCAACGGGCGCCCCGCCCCCCGGAGCGACCGACTCGATGGCGGGCCGGTCGGCGGGCCGGCCGCCCGGGTGACTTCGAAAGATTGCGGGGAAGACGTCACGGCACCGGACAGGAGGTTGCCGTGGAGGGTGGAGATCTGGAACTGGGAGAGCTTCTGGCCGCAGCGGAGGCGGCGCCCCCCGGAGGGTCCGTCGACGTGGTCGCGCGGAATCTGCAGAAGCGATTCGGGGCGGAGCACGTGTCCTTCCTGTTCGTCGACCTCGTCGGCCAACGACTGGTGCGGTTGCCCGCGGCCGTGGACGGCGGCCTGTCGGCCCGGTCCGAGCTGATCGACCTGCAGGACAGCGTCTACGACAGCGTCCTGCGCGGTCAGCGCCGGCGTGTGGTGCCGGACGGCCAGGGCGGGCAGCGCGTCATCACGCCCGTCACCAACCGCGGCGACTGCATCGGCGTGCTGGAGGTGACCCTGCAGCACGCCGATGACACCGTCCTCGGACAGATCGGCGAGGCGGCGCACGCGCTGGCCTACATCATCGTCACCGACCGCCGTTTCACCGACCTCTACCACGTGGGCCGGCGCACCACCAGGACCAGCATGGCCGCCGAGATCCAGCACCAGTTGCTGCCCTCGGCCCCGTGCTGCGAGGCCGACGAGTTCACGCTGGCCGCGGGGCTCGTCCCGGCCGACGACATCGGCGGCGACACGTACGACTACAGCCTCGACCGCGACACCCTGTACCTCTCCATCACGGACGCCATGGGCCACGACACCGACTCGGCCCTGCTGGCCACCTTGTTGGTCGGAGCGCTGCGCCGGGCCCGCCGTGACGGCTGCGACGCCCTCAGACAGGCCCACCACGCCCACGAGGCCCTGCTGGCCTACGGCCGCGGCCTGGCCACCGGGCAACTGTTCTGCATCGACCTGGGAACAGGAGTCGCGAAACTGGTCAACGCCGGTCACCCCTGGCCCTTGCGGGTGCGTGGCGAGACCGTGGAGGAGGTCGGACTCGCCGTGAACCTCCCGTTCGGAGTGGTCTCCCCGGTTCCCTACGGCCTGCAGGAGCTGCGCCTGCGTCCCGGGGACCGGCTGATCCTGCTCACCGACGGCATGCAGGACCGCCGTGCCGCCGCGGCCGGCCTGCCCGCGCTCGTCCGTGACACCCGCGACCTGCACCCCAGGGAAACCGTCCGCGCCCTGACGGCCGCCGTGCGGGACGCCTGCCACGACGGCCTCGAGGACGACGCGACGGTCATGGTCCTGGACTGGTACGGGCCCCGTTCCGCCGATCCACCGGCGACGGGACCCGCGTCTGCCGGAAGGGATGCCCCGCAGCGCTGAGGCGAACCGACGGCCTCGCCGCTGCACCCTCATCCACGGCGTCCTCCTCCGTCCCGGGGCCGAGCGCACCGTCTCGGGGAGGAACGGGGGAGTGGGGCCGGTCCGGGCGGGTAGTCGCGCGCAGGCGGGGAAGGGCTGTGGTGCCTGGGGAGGTCGAAGCGGCCCTTCCCCCTTTTTTCCGTCCCCACGGCAGGCCCGGAGCGGACACCGGGCTGGTTGAACGCGCGCGATCGGTGTTCGCTCCGCCCCTACCGCGTACCGCCGCTATCGACCAGGCGGGAGAACTGGGCGTCGGGTTTCCGTCCGCGGTCGGTCTCGTCCTGGACGAGCAGGGAGAGCAGGGCGGCCACGGTCAGGCCCGCTTCCGCCGGGTGACGCAGGACCTTCTCCGGCTCGATGCGGTAGGTGTTCGTGCGCCCGTCGCGGGTGTGGGAGAGGTAACCGTCCTGTTCGAGATCGGAGATGATCCGCTGGACGGCGCGCTCGGTGAGCCGGCAGTGGGCGGCGATGTCGCGGATCCGGATGTTCGGGTTGTCGGCGATGGCCGCCAGCACGCGCGCGTGATTGGTGACGAACGTCCATCCGGTGTGGGATCCAGGCACTTCAACCATGCACAGCATTTTAGGGACCGTCTTTGCCTGACACCTAATGCATGACATACTTTTCGCGCAACAGATAGCAGTATTTGGTGGGGGAGACACAGGAGGGTCCCGAAGGTGTCCAGGGAAGACGTGGTCACGGAGTGCTCGAGTGGCGCCGACGGGTGCCGGCCGCAGGTCCTGGACCGGACCACGGTGGCGCAGTACGAGCGGTGTGGGGCCTGGGTCGTCGACGCGCGAGGCGCGTACGACATGCAGTCGATCACGCCGCTGGCGGACGCGCTGAGTTCCGCGGCCGAGGTGTATCCGAAGGTGATCCTGGACGCCTCCGGCATCACCTTCGCGGACTCGACACTGCTGAACCTGCTGATCCTCACCCACCAAACGGTCGACTTCCGGGTGGTCGCCCCGACGCGGCAACTGCGCCGGCTCCTGCAGCTCACCGGAGTGGACACCGTCCTGGAGGTGCGCGCGACGGTGGAGGAGGCCGCTGCCCGCTGAGACGCCCGTCGTGGTGATCAGGACCGGCCCCGCTGCTCCGACCGCCGCCCCCTCCGGCCCTCCGCGACGCCCTCGGGTGCTGCCCGTTCCGGACGAGGCCGGGGAGGGGGCGGCGGCGTGTCCCTGCTCGCGGCACGGGGTCACGGCCCGGTGCCGCGCCGCCGACGACCGCCTTCGCCCGGTCCCGGTTCGCGGACCGCGAACCGGGCGGCACCCGGCGCCGGGCTCTCCGCGGGGGAGATCAGCAGGGCTGGACGAAGAAGACCGGGGTCCAGGACGCGGTGCCGGTGTCCTTGGCGCGGTTCGACCAGCGCAGGCTGCCGTCGGAGTTGTAGAAGCGGGCGACGGTGCCGGTCGTCTGGTTGTTGTTGAAGGTGCCGTCGCCGATGCCGTCGAAGCTGTACCGGCCGCACCGGTAGTAGTCGTAGTGACGGCCGCGGCCGTCCACGATGCACAGGTGGCCCTCGCCACAGGCCACCGCGGCCTCCGGCGAGGCGAGGTCACGGACCCGGCTCTCCCCGGGAGCGGGGATGGTCACGGCCCCGCCCTCGGTCGTGAGCCGGTTCGCCGACACCTGGCGGGCGTCCGGGTGCGTCGTCAGGTAACGGTCCACCTGCTGCTGGAGCTCGGCGGCCTGGGCACCGGTGAGACCGGCTGCCCGGGCCTGCCGGGCGTACGCCGACTGCGCGGCCGCCGGCTCGGCCGACGCGGAGCCGGACAGCGCCGGTCCCACGACGAGAGCCGCCGCGGCTGCCGCCATGGCCAGAACCTTACGTGCTGACATGCTCGTTTCCCCTTCCTGAGCGATCCGGCGGCCGCATCCCATGGCGGCCGTCCGGGAGACGTCACACATCGTGCCCGGCAGGGGCACCGCGGTTGAAGGGATGACTCATGCGGCCGCGCCGCACATCCATACCCACATGGCTATCAGGAGGGGAGAACACGCTTGTGGGGGACTGCGGGGGAGGCCGGCGGCGAGGCACTGTGGAGGGCACGCTGACCGGGGGACTGCGGGAGAAATGGTGACAGACGGTTACGGGGGACCTGGCGAGAGCGGGGCGAGGGCGGGCGGGCCGTCCGCCGGGGCGGTTCCCTCGTGACGGCCGACCCGAGCGTGCACCAACTGCGGCTCTTTCTGGCACTGGCCCAGGACCTCCACTTCGGGCGGGCGGCGAAGCGGATGTTCATCAGCCAGCCCGCGCTCAGCCGACAGATCATCGCCCTGGAACGCCGCATGCGCGTCCACCTGGTCCGGCGCTCCACCCGCCGGGTGGAGCTCACGACGGCGGGGCAGGCACTGCTGCCCGAGGCCCGCGCCGTCGTGGAGGCGGCGGACCGGCTGGGAGAGGTGATACGGAGTCAGTCGCGCCGGGTGTGCGGGCGGCTGCGGATCGGCTTCATCGGCGCCGAGGCCGCGATGCCGTACGCCCGGCGGATCCTCGCCGAGTTCCGCCGGCGGCACCCCGAGAGCGAGATCGAGATGCGTTCCCTGGACCTGGTGAACCAGGTCCGGGCGCTGGTCACCGGCGAGGTGGACGCCGCCTTCCTGCGGCAGCCGCTGCCCGCGGGCATCCGCACCCTGCAACTCGCCAGCGAACCGCGGGTGGTGTGCCTGCCCGCGGGAGACCCACTCGCCCGGCGCCGGGAGCCGCTCACCATGGCGGACCTCGCCGACCGGCCCTTCGTGGACCTCCCGGGTGACACGGTGCGCGGCTGGTGGAACCACTGGACCGGCAACCCGCGGCCCGACGGCACCCGGGTGCGCTACGGGCCGGTCGTCACCGACGTCGAGTCCCTGCTGCTCGCGGTCGCGAACGGACAGGGCATCGCCTTCCTGCCGGCGGGGGCCCGCGAGTTCTACCCCCGTCCCGGGCTCGTCTACACGCACGTGAGGGGGCTCTCGCCCTGCACCGCCGCGCTCGCCTGGCTCGCCGGTCACGGCGACAGCACCGGCGTCGCGGCCCTGCGCGCGGCCGCCCGCGCCGTACTGCGCACGACGACCGGACCCGGCGGATGACCGTCCGGCGGGACCGCCCGCGCGCCGGTGTCCCCGGGCGCGGTGGCCGCGTTCACGGAGAGCCCGGGATCTCAGGGCCTGTGCGTGAGAGGCTGCGCGTGGAGCCGGTGGGCGAACTTCTCGACGGCCGCCGGGGTGACGGGGGTGAAGAAGTTGACGAGGTTGCCGTCGGGGTCACGGAGCAGCAGTGACCGGTTGCCCCAGGGCATCGTGGTGGGCTCGGTGACGAAGTCGGTGACGAAGCCGGTCAGGTTCTGGTGGACGCGGTCCACGTCGTCGACGAGGAACTCGGTGATCACGCTGTGGTTGTCCGCCGGACGGGCGGAGCCCGGGGCGAACAGCGGGACCGTGCGGGTGCCGGCGATCGCGAGGGTGGCTCCCGCGGTCCCGAGTTCGGCGAAGTCCTCGGTGGCCCACGTCGCCCGCGCTCCTGTGGCCCGCTCGTAGAAGTCGACGAGGCGTGCCACGTCGTCGGTGATGATGCGGATCGAGACGAAGTCCATGGGAATCTCCTTGGCTGTGCCGGGGACGTGCACGTCGCAGGCTAGGAGAAATAGGGGACAGAATCGGTCCTGTATGCGCGTTAGGCTGCGGACATGTCTCGACCCACCGGCCGCGTGCTGACACTCCTGGAGCTGCTGCAGTCGGGCGGCACCCGGACGGTGGCCGAACTCGCCGACCGGCTCGGCGTCGAAGGGCGCACCGTGCGCCGGTACGTCGACCAGCTGATCGACCTGGACGTGCCCGTGGAATCGGTGCGCGGCCGCTACGGCGGCTACCGGCTCGCCCCCGGGCACCGCCTGCCTCCGCTCATGCTCAACGGCGACGAGGCGCTGGCCGTGCTGCTCGGCCTGATCGCCGGCCGCCGAGCGGGGTTGACGACGACGCAGCACACGGCGAGCGAGACGGCATCGGCGAAGATCCGGCGGGTACTGCCCCGGCACATCGCCCGCCGGCTCGACACACTCCTGGAAACCCTCGCCTTCACGGACCGGCCCGGCGGGTTCGACACCCCGGACGCCGAGGTCCTGCTCACGATCGCCGATGCGGTGCGCCACCACCGACCGGTCTCGGTCCGCTACACCGACCGGAACGGACGACGCAGCGAACGTACGCTGCACGCGTACGGGATCGTCGCCCACGCGGGCCGGTGGTACGTCACGGGCGAGGACGCCCGGATCGGCGAGGACCGCACCTTCCGGCTCGACCGCATCGCGGACGCGCGGACCCTGCCCGGCTCCTTCGAGGCACCCGTGGGCCCCGATCCGGCACAGCGCGTGCTGTCGGCGTTCGCCACGGCCGAGTACCGGCACGAGGTGACCCTGCGGATCCACGGAACGGTCGAGCAGATCCGCGCCCACCTTCCGGCCGGCGTCGCGAGCCTGGAGGAGCACGAGCCCGTGGCCGGCGAGGACCGGACGGCCGAGCGCTGGCTGCGCGTCGAACTGCGGGCGGAGCGACTCGACTGGCTGCCTCCGGTACTCGCCTCGCTCGACCGGCCGTTCGTCATCGAACGGCCCGATGAACTCCGCGACCTCGTCACCGCCCTCGCCGATCGCCTCACGGCCTGCGCCCGCCGAGCCTGACCGCGAGGAACCGGTGCCATGAGGTGGCACGAGGACACCGGGACAGGAAAGGCGAAAGCGCCCGCCGCGCAGCGCGCGTTCCGCTCGTGCGGCCAGTACGGCCCACCCGGGCCGGTGCTCACCACGGCTGCGGGCACCTGAGCTGCCGGCGGGGGACGTCGTGGGGCTCGGGCATGAGGACGTACGCGAGCTGTTCGGTCGCCGCCGTGATCGCGACGCTCATGACCGGGAACGCCGCCCTGCGCGAGCGGACCGGGCGGCCCGCTGTCGTCGTCCCGATCATCGGATCAGGAGGTCAGCTCGACTGCGTGCGGTCGGTCGGAGGGGGTGGGGGCGCGCAGGATCCCGGCGCCGGCAACGGCTGTCGCACAGAGCAGGGCCGGGAGCAGGAAGGTGTGGTTGAGGGCCATGAGATGGGTCATCCAACCGATGACTGCGGGGCCCGCGAGCATGCCGACGTAGCCGAGTCCGGCGACTCGTGAGACGTTGGTGCCGGCGGCCGCGGGATCGATGTGTCCGGCGGCACTGAACAGCTGGGGGATACAGCCGGACAGGCCGAGGCCGAACAGTGCCCAGCCTGTCAGCGCGGTCCAGATCCACGGTGCGAGGGCCACGAGCGTGATGCCGGTGGCGGCCAGAGCCGCGCCGTACCGCAGGACGGCGACCGGACCGAATCGTGCGGACACCCGGTCCGCCAGGAGCCTGCCGATGGTCATCGTCGCCGCGAACGTCCCGTAGGCGAAGGCGGCGGTGCTCTCCGAAGCGCCCAGGACGGTCTTGAGGTGCAGGACGCTCCAGTCGTTGGCGGCGCCCTCGCACAGCATGATCAGCAACGCCAGGACGGCGAGCAGCCAGATCCGGCCGGGAACAGCGCGCTTCCCGTCGGGGGCAGCGCCGTCGGCTTCGGCCGCGGATGTGTCCGGTGCGGCGGGCAGGAGGCCGCGGGCCGAGGCCAGGGCGACGACGGTACCGATGCCGGCGGTGACGGCCAGGGTCGCGGCCGTGCCCCAGCCGATGTCGATGGCCGCGGCACCGGCGAGGGCGGCCAGGACACCGCCGACGGAGAACGTGGCGTGAAAGGCCGACATGACGGGCCGCTGGTACGCCGTCTCCACCTGTACGGCGTGCGCGTTCATGCTGACGTCGAGGGTGCCGTTCCCGAAGCCGAAGGCCAGCAGGGCCGCTCCGAGGACCCAGGGTTCCTGGGCCAGGCCGGGCAGGACCAGGGTCGCGCTGCACAGCGCGCCGGACAGGGGGACGACGGTGCGTGTGCCGAACCGGTCGGACAGGCGGCCGCCGAACTGCATGCCGATGAACGCCCCGGCCCCCAGCAGCACGAGGAACCCGCCCAGGGCCGCGTGGCTGATGCCCACGTGGTTCTCGATGGCCGGGATCTGCACCACCCACATGCCCAGCAATGTGCCGTTGAGGATGAAATAGACGAAGGTGGTGAAGCGGGCAACGCGCAGCGCTCTTTCCATGCCCGAGACAATAACGAACAACTTGACTGTTTGGAACAGGGCCTTTCGAACACTACTGGGGTTCGGTCGGAGTGGTGTTGAATCACGGTATGAGCACTGCGGACCGTCATCGTCTGATCGCCCGGGCCGTTCGGGAGGCGGGGACCGTCACGGTCGGTGAACTGGCCGACCTGACGGGCGCCTCGGACATGACCATCCGCCGCGATCTGGATCACCTGGCCGCACAGGGCGTCCTCGAACGGATGCGTGGCGGTGCCCGCGCCCTGCTGTTGAGGGGGGACGAGCCACCCTTCGCGCTACGCGTTCACGAGGCCGTCGACGCCAAGCGCCGGATCGCGGCCGAGGTGGTCTCGCTCATCGCCGACGGCGAGACCGTCCTGCTGGACAGCGGTACCACCTGCCTCGAAGTCGCACGTCTGCTGCGTGGACGGCAGGTCACCGTCATGCCCCTGTCGTTGCAGGCCCTGAACGTCCTGAGCGACGCACCCCGGCCGACCGGGCTTCTGGTCCCCGGGGGCAGGCCCCGCGCACCTGAAGGAGCCCTCACCGGGCCCCTCACCCTCGCCTCCCTCGCGGCGCTGCGCTTCGACACCGCAGTACTGGGCTGCTGCGGCCTGACCTCCGCCGACGGCGTGACCGCCTACGACCTCGACGAGGCGGCGGTGAAGAAAGCCGCCATCGCTTCGGCGCGGCGCGTCATCGCCGCCGCCGACGGCAGCAAACTCGGCCGCACCGCCCATGCCTACGTCGGCCCCCCCACCCTCGTGGACATCCTCGTCACCGACATCACCGCACCCGCCGACGAGACCACTGCACTCGAAGGCGGTGACATCACCGTCAAGATCGTCTGATCCCGATGTCTCCGGCCACCGCGGCACGCGTCTCGCACCGCCGGTCCCGGTTCGCTGTTCGCATCCAGCAGGCACCCGAGTGACCCGACGTGCTGGACGATCGCTGCCCGTGGTGGAGAACAGAGTCACACCACAGAGGGGTCTCCGAGACACGCCGCGGTCCGGAGGAGGACGGCTTCCGTGCCGGGCTGTCCGTCGACGCGGGCCGGGCGGTGCGAGAGCCGGCGCCGACTCGTAGGCTACGGCCATGACCGAGATCCAGACCCCGACGCCCCGCGACGCCTTCGAACTGCTGCTGGCCGGCAACCAGCGCTTCATCGCCGGCAGCCCCGAGCACCCCAACCAGGACGCCGCCCGCCGCACCGAGATCGCACCGTCCCAGCAGCCCTTCGCCGTGCTGTTCGGGTGTTCCGACTCCCGGCTGGCTGCCGAGATCATCTTCGACCGCGGCCTGGGCGACCTGTTCGTGGTGCGCACCGCGGGCCATGTCATGGGCCCGGAGGTGCTGGGCAGCATCGAGTACGGGGTGGACGTCCTGGGCTGCCCGTTGATCGTGGTCCTCGGGCACGACTCGTGCGGCGCGGTCGGCGCGGCGTGCGCCGCCCTGGAGAACGGCATGACACCGGCCGGATACGTGCGGGACGTCGTCGAGCGGGTGACCCCCAGTGTGCTGGCGGCGCGGGCCGCCGGAAAGGTCGAGGCGCAGGAGATCCTCGCCGAGCACGTCCGGCACACGGTGGACCTTCTGCTGGACCGCTCCCGGGGGCTCGCCGAGAAGGTCGCCGCCGGGCAAGCCGCGGTGGTGGGCCTGTGCTACCGCCTCGCCGACGGGAGCGCACAGGTCGTCGCGTCCCGCGGCATCGACACGGCGGTCCGCGCCGCGTCCTGACCGTCCCTGCCGTGATGGCCCACCGCCAGGGGCCCGACCTCGGCACCGGTCACGCGGGACCGGGGCCCCGCGGCGGAGCCGGTCGGCGTCCGTCGGGCCGAACCCCTCACGCCACCGCGAGGAGGCGACGGCGCGCGAGGCCGATTCCGCGGCCGCCGTCGCCGTCGCCCACGGCCGCGTCGACGGCCGTCCCGCCCCGCTTCGCCGCGGCCACCGGGGACATGAAGCCGCCCTTGCCGGTGGCCGTCCCGCGCGGGACGAGTGGGTCACCGGATCAGGGACCGCCCCAGATCTTGTGCCAGCCGGCGCACGTCTCCGTCACACCCCCCTCGGTCTTGCACTCCATCACCTCGATCCACGAGGTGGTGTAGTCGAAGTTCCAGGTCCGCTGGTTCTCGGCCATGTAGCCGGAGGCGCTCAGGTTCTCGGTACGGCTTCCGCCCCAGCCCTCCTGATAGGTGGCGCGGACGAAGACGCGCGCGCCCTTGCTGTCGCTCGCCGAGTCCCGGATGTTGGTCGTGACGTAGATACGACTGGTGGCGGTCGACTGCGACACCGAGCCCCAGGCGTGGGCGCCGCTGATGTCGGCCTGGGTGTACTGGGCGTTCCAGCTGACCGAGACGGCGTTGGCCGTTCCGGCGGACAGCCCCACGGCGAGTGCGGTCCCGGCGGTGAGCGTGCCTGCGGAGCGTAGGAGGACGCGCAACCGATTCATGTGTTCTCCCCTGAAGTGACTGAGACGAGCCCGTCCTGGCCGACCGGAGGCGGGCGGACCGTTTCCGGGCCGGAAATCCACCGCCCCAGATTCGCCCGGCCGGCCTCGCACATCCAGGGGGAGGGGGTGTCCCGGACAGGTGAGGGGATGTCCCGCCTGGTCCATGTCCTGTCCGGGACACGCCCGGACAGGACGGACGTCCTGCAAGGCGCCTGCCGCGGCTCCACCGCCGGCAGGTACGCCGTCACCGGGCCGTGGTGCCGCGGACCGCCCACCTCCGGCGGTCCTGTCCTCCAGCCCGGGCACGGCCACGGAGGGAGCGGAGCCGTCAGGGGACGAGCGGAGTGGAGGAACGGGCGTGCTCCCACATGCCGCGGAACTGGGCCATGGGGCGTTGCTGTTCGCCGTGGAGGGCGTTGAGGACGACGAGGCATCCGGTGAACGCGGGCACCGCCCACTGCGCCCAGGCGAGCTGACGCTGGGCCTTTTCCAGGTCGATGGGGTGCTCGGCCGCCTTCTCGTTGTCCTCGACGCTGTAGGAGGAGGCCAGTTCGACCTTCTTGCCGAGAACGCGGGCGTAGGCGGTGGCGGCCAGAGCGGCAGCCGTGACGGCCGTCTTGGCCGTGGTGGAGGCACCCACACCCTGCTGGGTCCTGACCCGGTGGGCGTTCACGGCGAGCAGACCACCGCCGCCGAACAGGTGCGCACCGATGGCGGCGGCGTTGACCGGTACCCACTTCGCCCAGCCGACCGAAGCGATCCGGGCCCTGGCGGCAACCGTGGAGCCCTCGTGCTCGGCCGCCCCGTTGAGCCCGATCGCCCCCATCAAGGAGCCACCGAACCAGGCTGCCAGGCCCACGTCGTGCAGGCTGCGGATCAGGGTGTTGTTGCGTCCGGACACGAAAGCACTCCTTGCGGGTAGGCGGCATGGACCGATGAGGCAGGAACGACTACTTCACCCTGACCGGAGAACGCCCTTCCCGCCAGCACGGCTGAGCCAGACGGTGACCCGGTGGCCAGACGACGCCCCGGTGGCCTCCGTCGTCGGCCGGCTTCCGTCAGGGGCCGGCCGCCACCTCCGCGCCACCCCCGTGCAGGCGCACCAGCACCGGCGCGTGGCATCAGTCCTTGGCGCGGTGCAGTTGTATCTGCCCCTGGGCGAAGAGGTGCACGAAACCGCACCGCAGGCAGATCAGCCCCGTGGCGGTCTCGTCCGCCCAGGCAAGATTGAAGAACTCCCCGCCCGTGCTGTTGAGTTTCACCCCCCGCTCGCGGAAGAGATCGCCCTTGCAGACCTGACACGTGATCCACATCTCTCCCAGTGAGGCCCGCACCGCTTTGGCCATGGCATCCCCCTTGCCGCGCCCGGCACCGTGGCCGGGCCGTCGGCGCTCCGTCGTTCTGTTCGGCTTACGTTCGATCATCGTCGCGCGACCCGCCGTCCGGGAGGGAACTTGAGCAAGAACTGAGCACGGGTGCCCGGCGTGGGTGTCCCTTCCGCGGCCGCTCCCCGCGGTGCGTGCCGGCCCCGCACCGAAGGCGTGGGGGCCGTTTCTGCCCCGGTCGGCGGTGCGTGTGGCGGTCAACCGGCGGCGGTGTCGGCGCCGGGGTGGAAGGTGAAGACCTGATCGAGGCCGACGATGGCCAGGATGCGCAAGGTGTTCTCCGGGACCGCGGCCAGGGCGATGTCGGCGCCGGCGGACAGGGCGCGCTGGCGGGCGGCGAGCAAGGCGGTGATGCCGCTGGAGTCGCAGAAGTCCATGTCCGCCAGGTCGACGACCAGGCGCTGGCCCGGGGCCAGGTCGAGGGCGTCGATCTGTTGGCGCAGGGCCGTGGCGTGGGCGTAGTCGAGGTCGCCGGCGACGTGCACGACGGGGCCGGTGGCAGTGTCTTCGCGGGTGATGTTCAGCGGGCTCATCGTGGTGGATTCGTTGCGGATTCTGCGTGCGGGCGGAGGGCGGGGACGCCGAGGGCCAGGAGGGCGGTGTCGTCGTCGAGGCCGTCACCGAATCCGGCCAGCAAGCCGGTCAGCGCGGTGATCACCTCCTGGGCGCCGGTGGGGGCGTGGCGGGCGGCGAAGTCGAGCAGGGCGTCTTCGCCGTACAGGCTGTCACGGTGGGGTCCCGTGCGCGCCTCGGTGAGGCCGTCGGTGTACAGGAGGAGGGTTTCGCCGGGGGCGAGGGTGGTGGTGGCGGTGGAGAACCGGGCGCCTGCCAGGGCACCGACGAGCATGCCGCCGGGGGTGGGCAGGAAGTCGGCGTGGCCGTCCGCGCGCAGGACGAGAGCCGGGGGGTGGCCGCCGGAGGCCAGACGGACGCTGGTGCTGCCCGTCACGGGGTCGGGTTCGACGGTGCCGAAGATGGCGGTGCAGTAGCGGGGGTCGCCGGTGGCGGCGTACCGCTCGTGCAGCACCTGGTTCAGGGTGGTCAGGGCGGTGGCCGGTTCGGCGTCGTGCAGGGCGGCGGCGCGCAGGGTGTAGCGGGTCAGGGAGGTGACGGCGGCGGCCTGCGGGCCCTTGCCGCACACGTCGCCGAGGAAGAACGCCCACCGCTTGCCGTCCACGGGGAACAGGTCGTAGAAGTCACCGCCGAGCCGGTCGACGGAGGCGGTGTGGTAGTAGAAGGCGCTCTCCATTCCCGGCACCGCGGGCAGGGAGTCGGGCACCAGGGAGCTCTGCAGGACGGCGAGGGCTTCGGCGAGGCGGGCCCGGTCGGCCTCCGCCTGCTTGCGTGCCCGTTCCGCCTCCTGCCGGCGGTGCAGCAGCTCTTGTTCGTAGGCGCGGCGGTCGGAGGCGTCGAAGACGGTGGTGCGGATCAGCAGCGGCTCACCCTCGCTGCTGTACTTGAGCGCCGAGGAGACCAGTGTCGGCAGCCGGCCGCCGTCGGCGGTCTTCAGCTCCAGGGCGATGCCCTTCAGCGTGCCCTGCATGCGCAGCAGCGGTGCGAAGTGCGTCTCGTGGTAGAGCTTGCCGCCGACGGTGAGCAGATCGGCGAAGCGCTTGTGCCCGACCACGGCCTCGCGCTCCAGCCCCAGCCAGTCCAGCAGAGTGCTGTTGATCTTGGCGATGGTGCCGTCCAGCAACGTCGACAGGTACCCGCAGGGCGCTGACTCGTACAGCTCTTCGGCACTGTCCTCCAGCAGCGCGATGAACTCCGCGTCCGTTCCGGTCCCGTCCCCGGGAGGCTCCGGAGCCGCGCCCGTACGGCTCATCACTGCAGGTCGCCGAGGAAGTCGAGGATCGCCGTGGCGGTCGCCTCCGGGGCGCTCAGCTGCGGGCAGTGCCCGGTGGCGTCCAGAGTGACCAACCGGGAGGCGGGGATCGAGGCCTGCACGAAGGCACCGACCTCCCGGGGCGCGATGACGTCCTGGGCGCACTCCAGCACCAGCGTCGGCACCTCCACGGAGCTCAGGTCCTGGCGGCTGTCGGACAGGAAGGTGGTGCGGGCGAAGACGCGGGCGATGTCGGGGTCGGTGGCGCAGAAGCTGTTGGTCAGCTCCTGGCCCAGCTGGGGCCGATCCGGATTGCCCATGATCACCGGGGCCATGGCGGAGGACCAGCCCAGATAGTTCGACTCCAGGGAGGCCAGAAGCTCGTCGATGTCCTCCGCGCTGAAGCCACCCCGGTAGCCGTCCCCGTCGATGTAGCAGGGCGAGGGCGCGACCATGACCAGCGCCCCGATCCGCTCCGGTGCGGCCTGCGCCGCCAGCACTCCGACCATGGCACTGACCGAATGGCCCACGAACACCGCCCGGCGCAGGTCGAGCGCTTCGCAGACGTCCGTCACGTCCTGGGCGTAGCCGTGCAGCGAGGAGTACCGCTCCTCGCTCCAGGCCGAGAGGTCCGAACCGCCGGAGCCGACGTAGTCGAACAGCACCACCCGGTACCGGGTGGTCAGGGCCGGCACGATCAGGCGCCACATGTTCTGGTCGCAGCCGAACCCGTGCGCGAGTACCACCACCGGCCCGTCCTCGACTCCGGTGACCGTCACGTTGTTCCTGCGGAGGACATCCATGTCGGCCATCCTCTCACTTGGCCGAATGTGCTCGGAAGGCGGTTCACGAGCACCCCGCGCCCGGCACGGTCGGGACACGCGTGGAGAGCCGGTCAGTCGGTCAGGGCGTGTCGGAGGGTTTCGCGGCAGTCGATGAGGGTGTCGATGCCGACGATCTGCAGCGTGCGCCTCACGGTTTCGCCGGACCCGGCCAGGCGCAGCCAGCCGCCGGCTTCGGTGAGGGTGTGGTGGGCGGCGATGAAGAGATTGATGCCGCTGGAGTCCATGAAGGTCACCTGCCGCATGTCGACCACGACACGGGGACCGGCGGTGCCGGCCGCCTCCAGGGCCCGGCGGAGGACCTCGCCGGTGTGGTGGTCGATCTCTCCGGACAGGGTCACCACGTGGATGCCGTCGACGACGGTGGACACGACCGCCAGTCCGTCGACCTGCTGTGTCTGCTCAGTTCGTTCGCTATCTGTCATCTCTCCTTCTGCCATACCGGTGATACTGGCACACCCGGACCTTCCCCCGCGGTGCCGCCCTGCGCCGGTACGGGTGACGCCCTCGCTCCGGAGGGGGCGGAAGCAGGGACGTGCAGCGTGTGTCGCGGACGTGTGGGTACGCGCGAGGGTGTGAACGGGGCAGGGAAGGCGGGCCGCATGGGACCAGCACCGGCGGACGAGGACGGCGCGGCACCGGACGAGCCGGCCGTGCGGACCACGGCGGCCCTGGGCGGCGACGGCACGGACATCGCCCGGGCCCGCCACCTGGCCGCCGACTTCCTCGCCCGGGCACGGACCGAGCACGGCCTGACGGTCTCGGCCCGCGCCATGGACCTGACGCAGTTGGTGGTCAGCGAACTGGTCACCAACGCCCGCAAGTACGCGCCCGGCCCGGTGCTGATGGACCTGCGCATCTCCGGCGGGGCGATCGAGATCGCGGTGTGGGACTCCGACCCGGTGCTGCCCGTGGCCCGGGCCACGGATGCGGGGCGGGTGGGACAGCACGGCCTGGAGATCGTCATGGCCGTCTCCGAGGACTTCGAAGCGCAGCGAGCGTCCACCGGCAAGCGCATCACCGCCCGCATCCCCCTGCTGGACGCTCCCGGCGGCGCCGCCGCCGGACACCGGCTGCTGCGGTGAGGGCGCGGGCGCCACCGTAGGGGCGGCCCTCGAGGGCGACGGGACGGCGCCGGTGACGGATACGGCCCGGCGTCACGCACCGCCGGGCGACGTGGGCACCGCGGCGTCCGCGCCGACCGTGAACACCTCGCCCCCGTGGGGCACTCCGACCCCGCGCCAGCTGAACGGCACACCGCGCGCCGTGTCCACGTCCGGCCCGTCCATCAGCTGGAAGTGCACGTGCGGCTGGGTCGAGTTGCCGGAGTTCCCGCAGCGGCCGAGCACCTGGCCGGCGACGACCCTGTCGCCCGCCCGGACCTCGAGGGAGCCGCGCCGGACGTGCGCGTACAGGGCGTACGTCCCCCCGCCGAGGTCGAGGACGACGTGGTTGCCCACGATGCGGCGGGACCCGCCGAGCATCCTGCAGACACCCTCGATCAGCCAGAAGTACAGAACACCGAGGAGCGAGCTGCGGCTGAGGTGGTCGCGCTGGCCGTCCTCGGCGTGGACGACGGTGGCGTCGGCCACCGCGTGCAGGGACGCCCCGAAGGCGGGGTAGGCCTCGTTGCGGTGGGCGACGGGCCAGAACCAGACGGGGGCGGGGCGGGAGGGCCCGTCCGCCGGCTCGGCCGCGATGTCGATGGCGTAGGTCTGTGCGAGGTGGTGCGTTCCGTGGCTCGGCACCTTGTCGGCCGGGCTGTTGAGGGCGGACCAGCGTCCGGTGACCGGGGGCGCGACCTCCACCGGCGCCGGGGGCTGCTTGTCGATCCTCCGGCGGGCGGAGCGTGATCCCACCAGGCCGACGGCCATCGCACCGAGCGCGGGCAGCCAGCTCATCCAGTAGCTGTACGGCAGGTCCACGAACAGCCCGACGGCGATCTGGACGAAGAAGATCAGCCACAGCCCGTGCTGGACCCTCGCGGCGATCTTGCGTCGACTCTCGGACATGTCTTCCTCCTCGTGCGGGTGACGGTCAGGTGACGGGGCGCGCGGCCGTGAGCACCACGAGCAGCGGAACCACCCGCCCCGCGGGGACCTCGTACCGGCCGCGCTCGGGCGTGTGCAGCCAGCCCGCGCCGGTCAGCTGGCGCAGGTGGTGGTAGATCTGGCCGGTCGTGCCGACGTCCTCGAGCGCGGCCAGCTCGGCGGCGGTGCGCAGGCCGCCCAGGATCTCCCGCAGCAGCCGCAGCCGCACGGGGTTGCCGAGCGCGGCGAACGACTCGGCGGCGTCCTGCCAGTCGTGGTCGAACAGCGTCTCCGTGAGGAGGCCGTACTGCCACTCGTACCGGTGCCCCGTGGGCACACGCACCGTCCCGGTGAACAGGACCGCGCCGTCCGCCTCCTGTGTCACCGGGTGCCGCGCCTTCAGGGCGTCGAGGGCCCAGAAGTCGCCCTCTCCCACAGGGGGTGCGGCCGGACCCGTGCTCTCCAGTTCCGTCACGCGCCGTTCGAGCTCGGCGACGCGCTCTTCGAGTTCCATGATGATGAGATTACGTAATTATGTAATCACGTGCAAGCCGGAAGGGGCGCAGACGAAGCCCCGTCCTCGCGAAGGCGCGGACGGGGCGGGCGCGGCATGGGACGCTCGGGCGACGGGCGACGGGCGCATGGTCGCGGGGGATGGGCGACGGGCGCGTGGTCGCGGGTGACGGCCGAGCCGTCGTTCAGCTCAGGTCGATCTCGGGCTCGTAGAGGTCCAGCCAGAGGGCGAGGTCGAGGGCTCGTTCCAGCCCGCGCCGGTCCGCCTGGCCGCTCATCGGGGCCTCCCGTTCGGCGGCCCGCCGCAGGCGGTCGGGGTCGACCAGGTCGAAGACCGGGTGGCCGGTGCGGGTGAGCAGGTCCTTGGCCTGCTCCTGGAGAGCCGCCGCGTACTTGGGGTCCTGGGTGGACGGGTAGGGGCTCTTGACCCGGTCGTACACGGACTTCGGCAGCACGTCCGCGGTCGCCTCGCGCAACAGGCTCTTCTCCCGGCCGTCGAAGGACTTCAGTGCCCAGGGGGTGTTGTAGACGTACTCGACGAGCCGGTGGTCGCAGAAGGGGACGCGGACCTCCAGGCCGACGGCCATGCTGGCGCGGTCCTTGCGGTCGAGCAGGATGCGCACGAAGCGGGTCAGGTGCAGGTGGCAGATCCGCCGCATCCGGTACTCGAAGTCGCTCTCGCCGTCCAGGCGCTGGACGCCGGCCGCGGCGTCGCGGTAGCCGTCGGCCACGTACGCGGCCAGGTCCAGGCGCTGCGTCAGGTCCGGACGCAGCACGTCCGTGTCCTCCCCCATGTGGCGGCCCAGCGACACCAGCCAGGGGAAGGTGTCGGCGCGGCGTGCCTCCTCGTCGAAGAACTGCAGGTAGCCACCGAAGACCTCGTCGGCGGACTCGCCGGACAGGGCCACGGTGGAGTGTTCGCGGATGGCCCGGAAGAGCAGGTACAGGGAGGCGTCCATGTCCCCGAGGCCGGCCGGCAGGTCGCGGGCCCGGATGACCGCGGCGCGGATCCCGGGGTCGGCGAGGGCCTGGGCGTCCAGCACGATGTCCTGGTGGTCGGTGCCCGCGGCACGGGCGACGTCGTGCACGAACGGGGTGTCGGGGGTGCCGCGGAGCTCGTCGGCGACGAAGTTCTCCGCCTGGCCCACGAAGTCCACGGCGAAGCTGCGCACCTTCTCCCCGTGTTCACCCAGCTGCCGGGCGGCGAGCGCGGTCATCGCGGAGGAGTCCAGTCCGCCGGACAGCAGGGTGCAGCGGGGTACGTCGGCGACGAGCTGACGGCGCACGATGTCGTCCAGGAGCGAGCGGACGTGCGCGATCGTGGCGTCCTGGTCGTCGGTGTGCGGCCGGGTCTCCAGGTCCCAGTAGCGGCGCCGGTGCACGCCCGAGCGGTCGACCGTGACGACGGTGCCGGGCTCGACCTCGTGCATGCCGTCCCAGACGGCGTGACCGGGCGTCTTGATCATGGTGAACAGCTCGCGCAGCCCGTCGAGCCGGACCCGGCGGCGGACCAGGGGATGGGCGAGGATCGCCTTGGGTTCGGAGCCGAACAGCACGCCGTCCGCGGTCGGGTGGTAGTAGAACGGCTTGATGCCCATGCGGTCGCGGACCATGACCAGCTTGTCCGCGCGGCCGTCCCAGAGGGCGAAGGCGTACATGCCGTTGAGGCGCTCGGGGAGCGCGTCACCCCACTCGAGGTAGCCGCGCAGGACGACCTCGGTGTCGGAGTCGGTGGTGAAGCGGTGCCCGCGGTCGGCGAGGTCACGGCGGAGTTCGGTGAAGTTGTAGGTCTCTCCCGAGTAGACCAGCGCGACCGTGCCCTGCGGGGTGTCGGCGCTCATCGGCTGCCGCCCGCCGGGCAGGTCGATGATGGCGAGCCTGCGGTGGCCGAGCGCGGCGGCTCCCTGCGCCCAGACGCCGCGGTCGTCCGGTCCGCGGCAGGCCATCGTCTCGGTCATCGCGTCCAGCGCCGCCGTCTCGGTGCCGAGATCGCGGTCGAAGGAGACCCAGCCGGTGATGCCGCACATACGCTACCTCCTGCGTCGGTCCGCCCGGCGCTCCGCTCGACCAGGTGTTTTGCGACTGCGAGCAGGCTTCCGGGCGAACCAGTTGTAGTTGCCATCTACATTCCGAGCGTGCGCCGCGGGAGCAAGTGCAGTCAATGCGGCCGCAACGGGAAGGGCATACGGCACCTCCCGTTTTCAGCCATGCTTTGCTCTTGCGATACCTTCTGCCAGCCGGGGGTCCGGTGCCCACCGCGTGGAATCGGCCACGGGCAAAGTCTTTTTCAACCAGCTGCCTCCGGCGCGGCGCCGGCACTCGGGGCACCGCGCTCGTCGCGGGGGGCGGCCCGCCGGGACTCCCGCGGCACACGGGCGTGGTGCCCGGTCCGGGGAAGGAGCTCCCCGGACCGGGCACCACGGGCGTGCCGACCGTCGCCACAGGGCCGGTACACCGTCCTCGACCGTCACCCGGACGGTCACCGCGGGACGGCGGCGCGAGGCCGACAGGAGCCTCCTCCGCCGCCACGCACCGCTATGCGTCGCGTCCCTCGAAGTCCCGGCGGACCGCGGCGCCCTGGTCCTCCACCAGCCCGGAACCGTCCGGGAGTTCCAGGACGGAGCCACAGTGCTCGCACAGGTCCCCGTCCCCGGCGGGCGTGCCGCAGGCCTTGCAGAAACGGTGGTGGCTCTGCTCCTCCGATGTCTTCGTCATGACCTCTTCTTCCGTACGTCGAGGTGGGCAGGACGGCAGGCGGGTGCCCGGAACACCCCCGTCGATGCCCGGACGGGGCCGTGTCCGGGCACCGCGTGCGTCCACGGCGCGGGGAAGGACCGGGCGGATCCTGAGGCCGGTGGTGAGGGCTTCCCGGTCAGGCTGTCGCCGTCACCGGGTTCCCGTCGTGACCAGGTGGTCGCCGGGGATGCCGGACTTCTCGGGCCGGTAGTAGTCCCTGATCCCGTCCGCCCAGGTGGACACGCGGATGCGGTCCTCCCCGTCCGGACCGAAGGCCTGGAAGAGCGCCTCGATGTTGGGACGCTCGAAGCCGATCGCGATCATCAGCGCGACGAACTCGGGGCGGCCGACGAAGCCGTCGCCGTCCGGATCGCCCATCGCGGCGAGGGCTTCGGCGAACTCGTCCACGGCGGCGTCGAACCGCTGCGGGTCGAGGACGACGGAAGTGAATTCCGCGGGGCTGACACGGCCGTCGCCGTTGGCGTCCAGCTCGTTCAGGAGCGTTTCGCCGTAGCGGCGGAAGGCACCGGCGAGCCTGTTCCTCCTGGCCTCGTCGGCAGCCGGTACGGCGGCCACGACGCGCTCGCTCATCAGGTCGAAGTCGGAGGGCTCCAGGTAGCCGTTCCCGTCGGCGTCGAAGAGGGAGAAGACCAGCTCGACGCGGTCGGTCGCCTCGGTGGTGGGCGTCATGACGCATCCCTGCCTTTGCTGTGGACGTTGCTGCGGAACGGACACGCCGGGGGCGACGCCCCGGCGGCTGACCCACTATCCGGGCGTTCCGCCCGCTCCGGCGGGAAAGCGCGGCACTTCGTACACGAAGGGAGGGAGTCCACGCGTCCGCGCATGAAACGGGGTGTGTCCGGACATCATCGTGCCCGGACGCGGGAGCCCGCCGCGGCGCGGGACCCCCGCGCACCCCCGGCGGCCTCGCCCGGAACCGCGGATCGGGATCACCACCGGACCGCTACCGCTCCGGCCTGTCCGCGAACACCCACCGGTTGCCCGCCAGCGCGTCGTTCTCCTCGGGCAGCGGACCGCGTCCGTGCCGGCGAGTGAAGTCGAAGGGAGTACGGACCGAGGTGGACCAGCCACTACGCGCCAGACAGGCCGCGGAGTCGGGCCGCTGCTCCTTGCTGAACAGGTCGAGCAGGTCGATGCCGAGCTGTTCCCGCGTCGACGTGTACAGCGGGCTGTCCCGGTACGCCAGCAGGTCCTTCTCGAGCTTGACCTCGAACGCCAGGGCGCTGCCCGCCGCGCTCAACCGGTCCACCGTGCCGATCAGGCCGGCCTCGGCCGCGCGGGGGAGGTAGAACAGCAGCCCCTCGGCCAGCCACGCGGTGGGGGCCGCCGGGTCGAAGCCGGCCGCCGTCAGCGCACCGGCCCAGTCGGCGCGCAGGTCGACCGCGACCGGCACGCGCGTCGCCCTCGGTACGGCCGCCAGCGCGTCGAGCACCTGGTGCTTGAACCCGAGGACGCCACCCCTGTCGATCTCGAAGATCACGCAGTCGGTGGGCCAGTCGAGCCGGAACGCCCGCGCGTCCAGCCCCGCCCCGAGCAGTACCACCTGGCGGGCGCCGGTCCGGACCGACCGGAGCAGGAAGTCGTCGAGGACGCGGGTCCGCAGACCGAAGTAGCGGGCGAAGCGCCCCCACAGCGGGTTCGCGTCCCCGTCCGGAGCCTGCTCCGGGCGGACCGGCCAGTGCGCGGACGCCGGGGCGGCGAGCACGAAGTGCTCCGCGTAGACGTCCTGGGCGAGGCTGTCCGGGCGGTGGGTCTCGATCGCCCGTGCCGCGGCGACCAGAAGGGCGGTCAGGCCGACCCCTCCCTCCACGCCGTCCGCACCGGTGCTGCGCGGCGCCGTGTCGACCATGCGTTCTCCCTGGTTCGAGTGCGGGCTGACGTCGCTCGGGGACGGCAGGTCAGACGGGTGGTGCCGTGGAACACCCCGCTCGTCGCTCCCGTCCGTCCGGAATCAGTACGGGCTTGACGACGAGGCCCGTGTCGCAGTCGTGTTCGGCCTTGTTGACGTCGGCGAGCGGGTAGGTGCGGATCAGCCGGTCGAAGGGGAACCGCCCGGCCTGCCAGAGCGCGGTCAATCGCGGGATCAGCAGTCCGGGAACGGCGTCGCCCTCGCAGATGTGGGAAATGCCGCGTCCGCGGTCCAGCGTTCCCGGTTCGAGCGGCAGCGCGGCGTGGAGCCGGGCCACGAGTCCGAGGCGGCCGGTCGGACGCAGCGACCGGAGCGCGTCGTTGATCAGCCTGGCGGATCCCGTGGTGTCCAGCGCGTACATCACCCCGCCTCCGGTCAGCCGCCGGATGCGGTCGGGCAGGTCGTCCGACGCGGCGGGCAGCGGGAGGGCGTGGAGACTCTCGGCGAGGGCCAGCCGACCGGGATGCCGGTCGACGGCCACCGTCACCGCCCCGGCGGCGTGGGCCGCCATCACCGCGGCCAGGCCCACCGCCCCCGCGCCGAAGACCGCGAGGGTGTCACCGGGGCCGGCACCGAAGGAGTTGAGGACCGCTCCGGCGCCGGTGAGGAAGCCGCAGCCGAGCGGTCCGAGCAGTTCCAGGGGCAGGGAGGGGTCGACCCGGACGGCGTTGCGGGCCGGGACCACCGCGTACTCGGCGAACGAGGACTGGCCGAACCAACGAGGCGCCAGGGCGGCGCCGGCCGCGTCGGTGAACCGTGCGGCGTTCTCCCCGCGCCCGCCGAAGAGGTTCAGCGAGGCGAAGGATTCGCAGTAGGCAGGGGCCGCCCCCCTGCAATTGCGGCAGTGTCCGCAGGAGTCGAAGCTCAGCACGACGTGGTCGCCGACGTGCAGGCCGGTACCCGCGCTCCCCGTCTCCACCACGACTCCCGATCCCTCGTGCCCGAGGACGGCCGGCAGGGGCGAACGGCCCGCCGACCGCCGGACCGCGAGGTCGGTGCGGCACATCCCGCATCCCGCGATCCGGACCAGGACCTCGCCCTCGGCCGGCCCCTCCGCCAGCATCACCTCCTCGACGGTGAAGGGGCCCCCGTACGAACGCAGTACCGCCGCGCCGAACCTCACTTCATGCCTCCTCGGGTCGGTGCACGACGAACGGTCCGAGGTTCCCGTGGAGCCTCCGAGGTCCGCCCGCGACAGCCGGCACCGCTGTCCTCGGCACCCGCGAAGGGCCGGGCACGGTGAAGTGACCGCCCCGGTCACCGGGCGCGTGGTGGGGACGTCCGGTCGCCACGGCGGCGGTCAGCTCGCCGCGGCGGCGGCCGCGTGCTCCCGGATGTGCCGGTCCATCTCCGCCCGGAAGGCGGCCACCAGGTGCGGCCGGATCCGGCCCGCGTTGCGGTCGCCCCCCTCGCAGACCGCCCCGCGCACCCCGACGATGTCCGTTTCGACACGAGCCAGCTCACCCAGGTCGTCGGCCCTGACGCTGCCCGCCAGTGCGGCGAGGAGCCCGGCGCCGTGAGCACGCCGCACGAACTCGGCGCACACGTCGGGCGGGACGTGGTCGAACAGCCGTGTCCCGTCCTTGACCGCGGTGTCGAGCATGGCGGCGTCGGCGCCGGAGCGGGCGGCGATGTCGGGCAGCGCGAGCGGGTTGACGCAGCCGATGCGGTGGGCGTCGGCGTAGCCCGAGGCGACGACGAACGCGTCCGCCCGGTAGTCCTTCACGGCCCGGACGACCCCTCGCATGACCTCGACGGCCTGTTCGGGGGTGGTGCACCCGTAGAGGCCGACCTTGATGTAGGTGGCTCCGGACACGGCCGCACCGAGCGCGGCCTGGGCCACCGTGCCGGGCTTGTACGGCACGTCCCCCACCGTGGCGGAGACCGGCTTGTCCGACGGAACCGTGTCGCGGATCTCCTTGATGACCCAGGGGAAGTTCGCGCCGAGCGAGCCCTCGTCGGGCTTCTTGACGTCGACGATGTCGAGGTGCTCGGCCGCCTTGGCGCAGTCGAGGGCTTCGTCGACGCCGTCGGGAGAGATGAGGAGCAACAAGGTGGGATCCTTCCCTGGCAGGCCCACCCGCCGGGGGCGGATGCGCGGATTCGCCTGGCTCACGTGCGGTCCGCACATCATTTCCGCGGTCGTCGGGGTTCGGCAGGGCGCGCGGAGTGACGAACGGATCGTTGCCATGGGACGTGCCCGCCCCGCGCAACGCGCCGTTCGCGCTGGACCGGCCGTGCGCGGGTGCGCCGGCGGATCCGGTTCGTCGGGTCCCGCCGCCCCGAGCCGAGGCCGACGGTGTGGGAGTCGCCGAAGGGGTGATGCTGAAGGGATGGAACAGCGCATCCACGCCGGTCTCTTCACCCGTGCCTTCGGTCCTCCGCCGTGCGCGGGTGCGCCGACGGTGGTGCTGGTGCACGGACTGGGACTGTCGGGGCGCTACTTCGTACCGCTGGCGCGGCGGCTGGCGGCGAGGGGGCTCACCGTGCTTGTGCCGGACCTGCCGGGCAACGCGCGGTCACGGACCGTGGTGCGCCGGATGCCCGACGTGGTGCGGGCCGCCGACGTCCTCGCCCGCTGGCACCGGCAGTGCGTGCCGGGACCGGGTCTGCTGGTGGCCAACTCGGTCGGCTGCCAGGTGGTCGCGGCCCTCGCCGCCCGCCACCCGGCTCTGGCCGACCGGCTCGTCCTGCTCGGCCCGGCGCTCACACCGGGTGTGCCCGTCCGGCGCCAGGGCGGCCGGCTGCTCGCGGACGCGTTCCGGGAACCGCTCTCCCTGCTCGGGGTGGCCGCGGCGGACTACCTGCTCACCGGCCCCCTGCGGGTCGTCGCGTCCCTGCGCCACGCGCTGCGGGACGCCGCCACGGCGTTCGAGGGCCATCTGGCCCACGTCGTCGTGCCGACGCTCGTCGTGCGCGGGGCCGGTGACCCCCTCGCCTCCGCGGCCTGGACCCGGCGCGTGGCACGGCTGGTCGCCGACGGTCACGCGACCGAGGTACCGGGCGCGGCGCACGCGGCGCACTACAGCGCGCCGGAAGCCGTGGCCGAGCTGATCGAGACGTTCGCGGCGGGGGAGATCCCGTGAGACCACCGGCCCGTCCGACCCGCCAGGCCGTTCCCCGTCCTCGCGAGGGGTCCACCGTCCGCCCGCACGGCCCGCCGGTCGCCGTGGGTGCGCCCGCTGCCCGGCCGCCTTCCGCGGGTGCCGTGCCGGGGGCCGGGGGCGTCACCCGAGGGGCGGGCGCAGGTCCAGGAGATGGTGCGTCAGTGCCATCAGGCGCTTGCGGGCCTCGGGGTCGTACGCCTGCTCGTGGGCGCGCGCGTCGGTGAACTGGTCGAAGTAACGCCCGGTGGCGCCTTCCAGATCCGGATCGAGCACCAGCCGCACGGTGGGCCGTACGCCCTCCTCGATGCCGGTGACCGGGGTCAGGCCGTACGCGCGCACTCCCGCGGTGTCCATCAGGTGCGCGGGGTGGAGGGTGTTGACCGTGACTCCGGTCCCTTCCAGTGCGGCGGCCAGCTCGAACGTCGCCATGATCATCGCGAGCTTGCTGCGGCAGTAGGCGCGCAGACCCTCGTAGTCCCGCTCCAGCATCACGTCGTCGAAGTCGACGGCTTCCTGCCCTATCGAGGCGACGTTGACCACGCGGGCGGGCGCGGAGGCGGTGAGCAGGGGCAGCAGGTCGCGGGTGAGGGCGTAGGGGGCGAGGTGGTTGACGGCGAACCGCAGCTCGTGTCCCTGCCGGCTCAGTTCCCGGCGGAGGGGCTCCGCGCCGCCGCCGGCGAGGGCGTTGTTGACCAGTGCGTCGAGGCGGGGTTCGGCGGCGCGGATCCGGGCGGCCATGTCGTGCACCTGGTCGAGGTCGGCCAGGTCCGCGAGGTAGGTGCGTACGCAGGCGCCGACGACGGCGGCCCTCACCTCGGCGGCCGCCGCCTCGACGCGTGCGCGGTCGCGGCCGTGCAGCAGAACGGTGTGGCCCCGCTCGGCGAGTTCGAGGGCGATGCCACGGCCCAGGCCCTGGCTCGCGCCGGTGATCAGAATGGTGCGTCGGCTCATGTCGATCATCCTGGCCGGGGACCGGTGGCACGGGGGAGAGCGTGACGAGCCTGGTGTCACCACCACCAGGCTCGTCACGAACGACGACGGCAACGGCAACGGCAGGTCCAGGGTCTCCGGCCCCGGCCGGGTCGCGGTGAGGTCCTGGCTCGGAAGACGTCCGATCGACGTGGTCACCCGGGAGGCGGCGCCGGGACCGGCACGGCCGACGACGGCCGTCACGTGGACGGGGGCGGCGCCGACGGATGTGCCGAACCCGGCGGCGGTCCGTGCCAGGGCGCCGTGCCGGCGGAGGTGGACCAGGCCGGCGGGGGCACGCCGGCGGGGCGGGAGCCTGCGGCGCCGATGCTCTTGCCGGTCGTCCGCCCCATGGGCGGGGTGGGCGCCGTACCGCCCTTCACCGAGCCTCCGCTTCGAACGCCTGGGCGACAGCGAGGCTGTCCTCGTAGACGTGATGCCGGGTGACGAGACCGCCTTCGACGGTGAGGTGCAGGGCGAACCGGGCGCGGTACGCACGTCCGGTGGACCGGGCGGTCTGGCGGATCTCTCCGAGCACGACCGCGTCGTTTCCGTCGATCAGAATGCGCTCGACCTCGGTGGCCGCGTGCTCCGGCACGTGGTGCTCGGCAAGCTCGCGATAGTGGGCAGCCGCGTCGGCCCGGGTGGAACGGTGACGGATCCACGGGGTGGCGGGGCGCCCGTGCTCGGCCTCCGGCCAGTCCAGCTTCCAGTCGCCCTCCTCGGCGTACAGCTCGGCGATGTGCTCGGGATCGCCCCCGCCGATCCTCTGCAGCAGTTCCTCGACCACGGTGCGCGTGCTCAGGGAGGCGGCTGTCGACATGACTGCCCCTTCGTCTCGTTCCGCGTCCCGTCGACGCGGAGGCATCAGCAAGCCTGCCCGCGCGGACAGGCCGAGGCGATTACCCCGGACGTAAGGCAGGCGCGTCACCACGCTCCCCTCCGGCACCTGCGCCGCACGGGCGCCCCCCGTCAGCAGACGCCGTCGCCCGGCTTGGGATTGCCGAGGCCGAACAGCGGCCGCAGCCGGAGGCCCACCCAGGTGCCGGCCAGCGCGAAGGCACCCCACAGCCAGCCGCTGAGGCTGCCCGAGGCGATGCCCGCCAGGTAGGCGCCGATGTTGCAGCCGCCGGCCAGCCGGGCGCCGACGCCCATCAGCACACCGCCGAGCACCGCCGCGACGGCGGTACGCCAGGGGATGCCCCGGTGCAGCGCCCAGGTGCCGCCCAGCGCGGCGGCGACGGCCGCGCCGATCATGATGCCGATGTCGGTGAGACTGGTCTTGTCGGCGAGCACCGGACCGGCCAGCATCTCGGCGTTGCCGGGCCGCTGCCACCAGGTCCAGTTCTCCGGGTGACCCCCGAGGGCGCCCACCAGCTCCGAGCCCCACAGGCTGAAGGCGCTGGTGACGCCCCAGGCGCCGCCGGACACCAGCAGGACCCCCGCACCGAGCACGGCCAGCGCCAGGGCGCCGACGGCCAGGGGCCAGGAGCCGCGGACGGCCCGGACGGCGGCCCGGCGTGCCGAGGGGACGGCGCCCAGCGGCGGCGGGTTCCGGCGGGCCTGGATGCGCCGGCTGACCAGCACCACGAGGAGCAGCGCGGCGATGGTGACGCCCCAGGAGCCGAACCAGCCGATGTGATCGGACAGCACGACGGGCTCCCAGGCCGGGAGGTCCTTCCACAGGTCGAACTGCCAGGCGGCCAGCGTGGCGCCGGCGACGAAGCCGCCGAGGGTCAGCACGATGGACGTCTGTCCCGAGCCGACCGCGAAGAGGGTGCCCGAGGCGCAGGCGCCGCCGAGCTGCATGCCGATCGCGAACAGCGCCGAACCGGCGAACAGACCGACGCCGATCGGTCCGGCGGACGGCGCGGGCTGGGAGCCGAACAGCCCGGTCCCCGTGCCGATGAGCAGCGCGAACAGGGTGGCCGTGGTACCGAGGAGCAGGGCGTGTGCCCGCAGCCCGGTCCCGTTGCCCACGGCGACCAGCTGCCGCCAGGCGGAGGTGAAGCCGAACCGGGAGTGGAAGAGGGCGACGCCCAGGCCGAGGCCGAGCAGGAGCAGCACGCCCGGCTCGGCGCCGTGCGCGGACCACACGTACACGGTGAGAGCGGCCGCGAGCAGTCCGGACACGGCAAGCGGCGTCCGCCGCACCGGGGGCAGGGGCGGCGCCTTCGGACGTTCCGAGGAGGTGGGTGAGGGAGCGAACAGAGGGGTGGTCGCGCGCGGCGGCGCGGCCGGGGGCGACCCGGCCGGGGGAGCGGTGGTCACGGAAGATCTCCGAGGGTGGTGTGCACGGGGCGGCGGACGCTGGCGGATCGGCGGCGGGAATCACGCGGCCGGTCCGGAGACTCAGCGGGGACAGAGGCCGTCGTCGACGCACCACGCCGAGCACGCGAAGAGCGCGAGGCACAGGAGCGGAGCCGATGCATGCATGTATACGAATATACGGAAGATGTCACTCCGGATGCCACGCCGTCTTGCCATGTGGATGGCGGACGACGCTGAGGCCACGTCTGTCGGCGCGCTGAGGTCCGGACGCCTCCGAGGATGACGAAGGCCCGACGGCCGGCACACCCGACCGGCCCGGCCATGTGTCACACCACGTCGGGTGCACTCTCCCGGGCGGTGTCCTCGGCCGCCGGGTGATCCGGACCGCGGCCGGAGCAGCGGCACGCGGACCTCCGGCACGGGCCGGGGCATGGCCGGCAGCGTACGGACGAGCAGTACGGAGAGCAGCCACGGCAGCGTTCCGGCGGCCGTGACGGCGGTGAGCGCCGTCGGGTGCCGGGTGCCGGAAGGTCTTCGCGGACAGGAAGTCCGGGAAGGGTGCGCTTCGCCCCGGGCCGAAGGCGTGCCACGCGTTCCCCGAGGAGTGGACCGGGCGCTGTGGCCGGGCTGCTTCGACAGCGCGGGGACCAGCCCGAAGACCGTGCCGACGGGCACGTCACGCGCGCGCCGGTATCGCGCGGGCTCGTCGGGCAACTGGTCGACGCGCACGTCAGGGAGGCGGGGTGCCGGTCCGGTCCGGCGGTTACCGGAACCCTGGGATTCGCTTGTGCCAAGGCGTCGTTGCCGGCCGGATCCGGCGCGGTGGTCCGGGGCGGAGCCGGTCCGCCCTCCGCGGAACTCCCACCGCCGGCCGGCGTCTCGCGCAGTGCGTGCCGCCGTCGACGTCGAGCGCCGCGCGGACGCGAGCGGGAGCTCCGGAGCCCATGTACCGGACCGTCCCGAGCCGTTGACAAAGTCGATACACGGTAGAAACCTGTCACCTCAGCGCTGCAAAAGATTGACTAAATCACTCAACTTTTGGATTTGGGCAGGCTCGACTTCACCTCGGCTCCTTCTGGGCCTGCTGACCACCCAACCGCCCACCAGGCGCACCGGTCCCTCACC
>NZ_BDJC01000055.1 GCF_002005565.1 Streptomyces sp. JHA26
GTCGGGCGGGGCTGCGGGCTTCCGCGCCGTGCGCCGGATGGTCCCCCGACGGGCCGTGTCCGCCGGTGACGGTGGGGAGTACGCCCGGAGGGCGGTCCGTGGCATGCGGTGCCGCGTCGCCTCGCGTTGACTGAAGCGCACACGATGCACGCGCGGCGGGCCGTCGGTCCGCGTCGAGAGGTGGGCGGACCATGGGAGGGCCCGTGACGACTCAGTCCCTGCCGCCGCCCGCCGGGCCCGTCCCGGGATCGCGCCGGGCGGCCCCGTGACCGCGCCCGGGAGCCCGCCGGCCGCACCGGCGAACGCCGTCCCGGACCGGGCCGAGCAGTCCCTGCGGCGCACCCTGCTCGGCCCCGGCTACCTGCTGCTGTTGCTGCTGTGCGTGCTGCTCGGCGTTCCCATCGCGCTGGCCTGCTTCTTCTTCGTCGGCCTCCAGCACGAGCTCCAGCACTGGGTGTGGACGTCGCTGCCCGAGGCCGCCGGGTACGACGCCCCGCCCTGGTGGTGGCCGCTGCCCGCGCTGGTGCTGGCGGGGCTGGTCCTGGCGCCGATCGTCACCCGGATGCCGGGCGGCGGGGGCCACCTGCCGGTGAACGGGCTGGGCGGCGCGCCCGTCGGGCCGAAGGCGCTGCCCGGTGCCGTCCTGGCGGCGCTGGCCACCCTGCCGCTCGGTGTGGTCCTGGGTCCCGAGGCGCCCCTGATGGCCGTCGGCAGCGGACTCGCGCTGCTCGTGCTGCGGCGGGCGGGCCCGGACGCGGATCCGAGGGCGAGCGCGATCCTGGCGACGGCCGGCTCCACCGCCGCGGTCTCCACCATCCTCGGCGGTCCGGTGGCGGCGGCGGTGCTGCTCATCGAGGGCGCGGGGCTCGCCGGCGCCCGGATGGTCGCCCTGCTGCTGCCCTGTCTGCTGGCCAGCGCGACGGGCGCGCTGGTCTTCACCGGCTTCGGGCGGTGGACCGGCCTGGACATCGGCGCGCTGTCGCTCCAGGAGGTGCCGCCGAGCACCGGCCCGGACGCCGGCGACTTCCTGTGGGGCGTCCCGACGGCGGCGCTGATCGCGGTGCTGATCACGCCGGCCCGTGCGCTCGGCCGCCGCACCGTCACCTGGACGGGGCACCGCACGGCCGTCCGCACCGTCCTGTGCGCCACGGCGGTCGGCGTCTGCATCACCGCGTACGCCCTGATCACCGGCCGTTCGCCGGCGGAGGCGGCGCTGTCCGGGCAGGCCGCTCTCGCCCAGCTCGCCGCGCATCCGCACGCCTGGTCCGTGGGCGCGCTGGTCGCGCTGGTGGCGTGCAAGGGACTGGCGTGGGGCATCGCGCTGGGCAGTCTGCGCGGGGGCCCGATCTTCCCCGCCGTGCTGCTGGGCACGGCGACGGCCATGGCCTGCTCGGGCCTGCCCGGTTTCGGCGTCACCCCGGCCCTCGCCCTCGGCATCTCCGCCGCCGCGGCCGCGGTGACGGGGCTGCCGCTGGCCAGCTCGGTGCTCGCGGTCCTGCTGGTGGGCAGGGACGCGCACGACCAGATGCCGCTGATCGTCGTCGCGTCGGTGGTCTCGTTCGTCGTCGCCCAGGTGGTCCGCCGGAGTCCGGCGGAGGCGACGCGGGCGACACAGGCGACACAGGCGACACAGGCGACGGTACGGCCCGGTGAGGGGCCCGAGGCGGAGCCGGATCGGTGACCGGCCGCGGAGGCGGTGGCCGGGGCCGCCGGGCCGGGACCGGTGCCTCCTGGCGTTCGGCGCGGCCCTGGCTGGTGCAGGCCTGCGTGGCCGTGGGCCTGGTCACGACCTACTTCCTGCTGCCCCTCGACCGGCTGGGCTCCGACCGCCCCGTCCTGAGCTGGCTGCTGTTCGCCCTGGCCCTGGCGGCCGTGGCCGCGCTGCTGCTGCGGCAGATCCGCCACGTCCTCACCGACCGCGCGGGCGCCCGTCCCGGCATGGTCATCGCCCTGCTGGTCATGCTCTCGGTGCACGTCTTCGCCTCGGCCTACTACGTCCTGGCCGAGCAGCCCGGTGAGTTCGACGGGCTGCGCACCCGCGTCGACTCCCTGTACTTCACCGTCGTCACCCTCGCCACCGTCGGCTACGGGGACATCACCCCGCTGGGCCAGACGGCGCGGATCGTGACCGTCCTGCAGATCCTCTACAGCTTCGTCTTCCTCACCGCCGCCGGGACGGCACTGGGCCAGCAGCTGCGTTCCCGGGTGGCCGGGCGCGCCGACGACCACCCCGTCCGTGACGATCCGCCACCTCGCCCTCCACCGCGGGCGTGAGGAGATCTTCGCCACGTCGCGCGGAGAGGGCGGTGCCGTACGACGGGGCGCCGGCGCGGAATGCGGCCCCGGCCACCGGTCCGGCGGCGCCCTGCCGCGCCGAGGCCTGCTTGTCACCACCCTCGCGGGCGCACTACTGTCGCCACGCCTTGGTGAACGGGAAATCCGGTGAAGTACCGGTGCGGCCCTCGCCACTGTGATCGGGAAGTCCGGCTCCGGCCCTCGCGGGCAGCCACTGGGTCCTCGTGACCCGGGAAGGCGGAGTTCGGGCGGTGGTACCCGTCAGCCAGGAGACCGGCCAAGGCACGTCGTCCATCCACGAGGTGCTGGAGAGGGTCTGCTGAGCCATGCACATAGCCGAGGGCTTCCTGCCTCCGGCGCACGCGATCGCCTGGGGTGTCGCGTCCGCGCCGTTCGTCGTCCACGGAGTACGGTCGCTCACCCGTGAGGTCCGGGAGCATCCCGAGAGCACGTTGCTGCTCGGGGCGTCCGGAGCCTTCACGTTCGTGTTGTCGGCCCTGAAACTGCCCTCTGTCACCGGGAGTTGTTCGCATCCCACCGGGACCGGTCTGGGCGCCGTCCTGTTCCGGCCGCCCGTCATGGCGGTCCTGGGCACCATCACCCTGCTCTTCCAGGCCCTGTTGCTGGCCCACGGCGGTCTGACCACGCTGGGCGCCAACGCCTTCTCGATGGCGATCGCCGGGCCCTGGGCCGGGTACGGCACCTACCGCCTGCTGCGCCGGTACGGGGCACCGCTGATGGTCACGGTGTTCTGCGCGGCGTTCGTCGCCGACCTGTCCACCTACTGCGTCACCAGCGTGCAGCTCGCGCTGGCCTTCCCCGACCCGAGCAGCGGATTCCTGGGCGCGCTCGGCAAGTTCGGGTCCATCTTCGCCGTCACGCAGATCCCGCTCGCGGTGAGCGAGGGCCTGCTCACGGTGGTCGTGATGCGGCTGCTGGTGCAGTCCAGCAAGGGCGAGCTGACCCGGCTGGGCGTGCTGCCGGCGGGTACCGGCGCGCGCGAGGAGGCGGTCGTCCGATGAAGCGCAACACGAAGATCAACTCCCTGCTGCTGCTCGCCGTGGCGGCGCTGGCGGTGCTGCCGCTGGTGCTCGGCCTCGGCGACCACAAGGAGGAGCCGTTCACCGGTGCCGACGCCGAGGCGGAGACGGCGATCACGGAGATCGAGCCGGACTACGAGCCGTGGTTCTCGCCGTTGTACGAGCCGCCGTCCGGGGAGATCGAGTCCGCGCTGTTCGCCGTGCAGGCGGCGCTCGGCGCGGGGGTGCTGGCCTACTACTTCGGCCTGCGCCGGGGACGCCGGCAGGGCGAGGAGCGGGCGGCCCGGGTCGCCCGGCAGGACGCGCACGCGCCCGAAGGGGACTGAGTGCTGCCGATCGACGCGGCGGCGCACGGCAGCCGGTGGCGCCACCGCCACCCCGTGGACAAGGCCGTGCTCGGGCTGGGCCTGACCGTGCTGGCGATCTCGCTGCCGCCCTGGCCGGGCGCGGCGCTGGTGCTGGTCGCGGCGCTGGCCGTGCTGCTCGGCCCGGCCGGTGTGCCCGGGCGGCGGCTGTGGCGGGCGTACCGGGTGCCGCTGGGGTTCTGCGTGACGGGCGCGCTGCCGCTGCTGGTGCGGGTCGGGGCCCCGGCGGGTTCGTGGGCGTGGCGGACGGCGGCGCGGCGCGTGCCGGGGAGCTGTTGCTGCGCACGTCGGCGGCGTCCCTCGGGGTGCTGCTGTTCGCGTTCACCACGCCGATGTCCGACCTGCTGCCCCGGCTGGTGCGGGCCGGGGTGCCGGCGCCGGTGGTGGACGTGGCGCTGGTGACGTACCGCATGAGCTTCCTGCTGCTGGACTCCGTGCGCCGGATCCGCGAGGCGCAGGCGGCGCGGCTGGGGCACACCACCCGGGCCGCCGCCTGGCGTTCGCTCGGCGGGCTCGGCGCCACGGCGTTCGTGCGGGCCTTCGGCCGGGCGACGCGGCTCCAGGCGGGACTCGCCGGGCGCGGTTACGACGGCACGCTGCGCGTGCTGGTGCCCGAGGCCCGGGTCTCCGTGCCCTTCACGGCGGCGAGCCTCACGCTGCTGGCGACGCTGGCCGTGCTCACCTTCGTACTGGAAAGGCCGTTGTCGTGAACGAGTCCGCCGAACCGGCCCTGGTCTCCCTGCGGGGCGCGTCCTTCGGGTACGAGGAGGGGCCGCTGGTGCTGAGCGGCCTGGACTTCGAGGTGCGCGAGGGGCGCGCGCTGGCGCTGCTGGGCCGCAACGGCAGCGGCAAGACGACGCTGATGCGGCTGCTCAGCGGCGGACTGCGGCCGCACGCCGGGCGGTTGAGCGTCGAGGGGCGGCCGGTGACGTACGACCGCGCGGGGCTGACGCGGCTGCGGACGACGGTGCAGCTGGTGGTGCAGGACCCGGACGACCAGTTGTTCGCCGCGTCCGTCGCCCAGGACGTGTCCTTCGGGCCGCTGAACCTGGGGCTGCCGGATCCGGAGGTCCGCTCCCGGGTCGAGGAGGCGCTCGCCGCGCTGGACATCGCCGCGCTCGCCGACCGGCCCACGCACCTGCTGTCGTACGGGCAGCGCAAGCGGACCGCGATCGCCGGCGCGGTCGCGATGCGGCCCCGGGTGCTGATCCTCGACGAGCCGACCGCCGGGCTCGACCCGGACGGGCAGGAGCGGCTGCTGGCCACCCTCGACCGGCTGCGGGAGGGCGGCACCACGGTGGTGATGGCCACGCACGACGTGGATCTCGCCCTGCGCTGGTCGGACGACGCCGCCCTGCTCACCCCGTCCGGGGTGCACACCGGCCCCACGGCGTCGACGCTGGCCCGCACGGACCTGCTCGGTCCGGCGGGGCTGCGGCTGCCGTGGGGCGTGGCGGCGGCGCGGCTGCTGTGCGCCCGGGGGCTGCTGGCGGACCCGGCCGCGGGTCCGCGCACGGCGGAGGAGCTGGCGGCCCTGGCCGACTGACCCGTCGGGCGCGGCTCAGTGCGCGGAGTCGCTGTACTCCGCGTCCCGGGCCGGTGCCGGCTCGTCCGCGGGCCGGGGCCGAGCCGCGGCGCGGCGGCCGGGCAGGACGGCGAGGACGATCACGGTGCCGACGGCCATGATGATCCCGCCGGTCAGGCTGGTCGTGGCGACGCCGTGGGCGAAGGCCTCGTGGACGGCGTCGGCCAGGGCCCGGGCCTGCTGCGGTCCGGCCGACGGGTTCTTCGCGAGGTGCTCGGCGACCGCGAGTCCGGCGCCGACGGAGTCCTGGGCGGTGTCCAGGGCCGCGGCCGGGAGCCGGCCTGCCACCAGGTCGGCCAGTTCGTCCCGGTAGGCGGTGCCGAGCAGGGAGCCGAGGACGGCGATGCCGAGCGAACCGCCGAGTTCCAGCGCGGTGTCGTTGGCGCCGCCGCCGACGCCGAGTTCGCTCTCCGGGAAGGAGCCCATGATGGTGTCGGTGGCCGGGGAGACGCTGAGGCCGATCGCGAGGCCGAGCAGCAGCATAGGGGCCAGGAAGCCGGAGTACGTCGAGCCCTCGTCGACGAGGGCGAGCAGGAAGACGCCGACGGTGCCGATCACCATGCCGGAGCCGATCATGGCCTTGACGCCCAGCTTCGGGGTCAGGCGTCCGGTCACGGCGGCACCGACGAACACGGCCCCGGCCAGCGGCAGCAGCCGCACGCCGGTCTCCAGGGCGCCGTAGCCGAGGACGAACTGCAGGAACTGCGTGGAGTAGTAGATGGCGCCGTAGGTGCCGAAGAAGAAGAACAGCACGGCCAGCATCGAGCCGCTGAACGGCCGCTGGAGGAACCTGCGCACGTCCAGCATGGGCTGCGGGTGGCGCAGTTCCCAGGCCACGAAGGCCACCAGGCCGACGCCCGCGACGACGGCCGCGGTGACGGGCCCCGCGCCCCAGCCGAAGTGCGGGCCCTCGATGGTCGCGTAGACCAGGCTGCCGACGGAGACGATGGAGAGCAGGCCGCCCACGTAGTCGATGCGGCCCATGCCGGCCGCCCGGGACGGGGGCACGAGAAGCAGCGCGCCGATGACGGCGAGGACCGCGACGGGGACGTTGACCAGGAAGGTCGAGCCCCAGGCGTGGTCGCCGAGCAGCCAGCCGGCGACCAACGGGCCGACGGCGATGGCGAGTCCGGACGTGGCCGTCCAGGCCGTGATGGCGCGGGCCCGCTCGTTCCTCGGGAACATCGCGACCAGCAGGGACAGCGTGGCCGGCATGACGACGGCGGCGCCGACGCCCATGATCGCCCGGGCCGCGATGACCGGGCCGGTCTCGTGGACCAGGCTGCCCATCACCGAGCCGCCCGCGAAGACGACCAGACCGGTGACCAGGGCGCCGCGGCGGCTGTACTTGTCGCCGATCGCGCCCAGCACCAGCATCAGCGCGGCGTACGGGACGGTGTAGCCGTCGATGACCCACTGCAGGTCGCTGCTGCTCAGGCCCAGGTCGGCGGTCATGGCCGGGGCCGCCACGATCAGGGAGGTGTTGGCCATGACGACGATCAGCAGGCTGAGGCACAGCACGATCAGGGCCCACCAGCGCCGTGGGTACGGCCCGGTCATCTTCTCGACGGGTGTGGTGGCCAGTAGGGGCATGGAGGGGCTCCCGGGTGCGAGGGCGAGTTAATTGCCCATCGATGTGCAGACTCATGTCAGGTTAGGTTCTTGCCCATCGATGTGCAAACAGCCTTCGGGTGCCCGCCGACGGCCGCCGCACGCCTGCGCTTCCCGCGCCGGACCGGGCGCGGACGGACGGCGGCACCGACGGCACGCACGGCGAGACGGCGGGCACGGCGAGACGGCGGGCACGGCGAGACGCACGCTTACGGGCGCCTCACGGGGCGGGGTGCACCGAGCGCGGCGGGTGCGGGGCGGGGCTCACCGATCACGGCGGGTGTCACGGCCCGCGCCGCGGTGGGGACGGCCCGGCGGGTACGGGCACGGAAAGGGCCCGGCGCACGGCACCCGGCCGCACCGGGAACGCGGCGCGTGCGGGCCCGGTCGCACCGGGGGCGCGGACGGGGTCCGCGGGGCTCAGTCGCCGGTCGTCGGCTTCGCGGGGATCGTCGGGGCCACGGACTCGACGACGGCGCGGGCCCGGTCCTGGGGGACGCCGGCCGCGACGAGCGCGGCGACGACGGCCCGGGTGCCGTCGTCCTCCAGCGCTCCCGTGTTGACCTGCTCCAGCAGGGCGACCGTCATCGCCTCCAGCCCTGCGCTCAGCACGGCGGGCGGCAGGTGGGCGGGGAAGGCGCCGTCGCGCTGGCCGCGCTCCAGGATGGCGGTGACCTCGGCGCGGGCCGGCGTGAGGATCTCGGCCACGCGCTCCGCGCCCAGGTCGTGCCGGGCCAGCGCCAGCAGCATCCGGTAGCGGTCGCCGACGGGCCACATCATCAGCATGAAGTACGCGAGGGCGCGCTCGGCCGGTTCGGCGGTCCCGGCCCCCTCCGCGGCCGACGCCATCGTGCTCCGCAGCACCTCGGAGGCCTCCTCGGCGAGGGCCTCCAGCAGCGCCGCGCGCCCCGGGAAGTGACCGAACAGGGTGCGCCGTACGACGCCGGCGGCCCGCGCCAGTTCCTCGAGGGTGGTGTCCGGGTTCCGCCCGAGCTCCCGGCGGGCCGTGGCCAGGATGCGCGCCCGGTTGGAGCGCGCGTTGCGTCGCTGCGGCTCGCGGGCCACGGGCTTGGACACGGGAGGACCTCGGTGGATCGGTGCGGCGGGGCGGGACGGCGGGTCGTCCATTCTGGCACGGATGGCTCCCGCGGGCCGGGCGTGTCAGTCCAGGCAGAAAACGTTGCCTTCAGGGTCGGCCATCACGATGAAACCGCTGCTCATCGGAGGCTCGGGCTCGAAGCGGCGTACCCGCGTCGCGCCCAGTGCGACGAGCCGTTCGCACTCGGCCTCCAGCGCCGCCATCCGCTCCTCCCCCTGGAGACCGGGGGCCGCCCGGACGTCGAGGTGGACCCGGTTCTTGGCGGTCTTGTCCTCCGGGACCCGCTGGAAGAACAGCCGCGGGCCGCGCCCGTCCGGGTCCTCGAGGGCCGACCGGCCGTTGCGCTGCTCCTCCGGTACGCCGATCCGCGCGAGGAAGTCGTCCCACGCGGCGAGCGGGTCGGCCCCCTCGGGCACGTCGACTCCGGGCGGGCCGGGGTGGACGTAGCCCAGGACGTCGCGCCAGAAGCTCGACAACGCCCGGGGGTCATGGGCGTCGAAGGTGACCTGGAACTGACGACTCATCACATTGCTCCGTTCACGGCGGGATGTCGGTCGGGTGCGCCCGTGCGCATCACGCCCACCCTGACACCCTCGCGGTCGGAGTCCGTCCTCTTTCCCGCACCTTTCCCGCGTCGACGGCACGAAGAGCGGTGGCCGCTCCCGGAGCACGACGAGCAGGCGGGTGTGCGGCTCGGGGTTGCCCAGCGCTTTCACGGACACGATGCCCCGGTCGTCCGTGCCCCGGTCGTCCGCGACCGGGGAAATTCGTCGGCGCAATTCCCGGACGACCTGTCGCACCTGCGAGGAAAAGCGGCCCGAACCCCTCGTGAATACGAGGCCGAGTTCCGTGGGGCGGGCGGGCGGTGGCCGCGGGACGGACCCGCCCGGCGACAGGGTCTTGACCGGCAGGTCCACGACACCGTATTTTCGACCGAACCGACTCGTGGGCTGCCGGAAGGAGGCGACGTCGGATGTCGATCATCTCCGACCTGCATCGCCTCGCGCAGCGGACCGTCTGGATCCCGGGTCGCGTAGCACACGGCTGCTGAACAGCCACTTCTTCCCGGCGTGCCGTTTTCACGGCCCCGGTGTCTCCTGATCTCCTCACCCGCCCGCGGCACGCCCTCGCGCGCCGATTTCCGGCGGGGATTCCCACGCTTCAGCTGCGCCACCGAAAGAGAAAGCTCCCTGAAATGGCGACGAGCAACATCTGTACGACCGCGCTCCGAAATGAGGATGTGCCATGGTAGAGGCACGGATCACGGTCAACGGGAAGAGCACGCCGATTTCCCCGGCCGCACCCCGGACGACGGTTCTGGATTTCCTGCGCGAGCGCGGTCTCACCGGGACCAAGGAAGGATGTGCCGAGGGTGAATGCGGCGCGTGTTCGGTCCTGGTGGCCCGTCCCGGGGTGAACAAGCCCACCGACTGGGTGGCGGTCAACGCCTGCCTGGTTCCGGTCGCCGCCCTCGACGGTCAGGAGATCGTCACCTCCGAGGGCCTCGCCACCCCCGGTGAGGCCGGTACGCCGCCCACGCTGCACCCGGTGCAGGAGGAGATGGCGGTCCGCGGCGGCTCCCAGTGCGGTTACTGCACGCCGGGGTTCGTGTGCAGCATGGCCGCCGAGTACTACCGGCCCGACCGCTGCGCGCACGCGGACACGGACGCCGACACGGGCGCCGACGCGGCCGACGGCCACGGCACCGAGCACGGCCCGAACGGTTTCGACCTGCACGCGCTGAGCGGGAACCTGTGCCGCTGCACCGGCTACCGCCCCATCCGCGACGCCGCGTTCGCCGTCGGCGCCCCCGCCGAGGACGACCCGCTGGCGCAGCGTCGCGAGCAGTCCCCGCCCGAACCGGTCACCACCGAGTACGCCCAGGGCGACAGCGTGTTCGTGCGACCGGGCACCCTGGCCGAGACGGTCCGGCTGCTGCGCGAGCGGCCCGACGCCGTGGTGGTCGCGGGCAGCACCGACTGGGGCGTCGAGGTCAACATCCGTTCCCGCCGGGCGGATTGCGTGGTCGCCGTCGACCGGCTGCCCGAACTGCGGGAGCTGCGCGTCGAGTCCGACCACATCGAGATCGGCGCCGCGCAGACCCTCACCGAGATCGAGCGCCGCCTGGACGGCAGCGTCCCGCTCCTGGCGGAGCTGTTCCCGCAGTTCGCCTCCCGGCTCATCCGCAACAGCGCGACCCTCGGCGGCAACCTGGGCACCGGCTCCCCCATCGGGGACAGCCCGCCGGTGCTGCTCGCGCTGGAGGCGTCGCTGGTGCTCGCCGACGCCGACGGTGAGCGCGTGGTCCCGCTGGCCGACTACTTCACCGGCTACCGGCAGAGCGTGCGCCGTCCGGGCGAGCTGATCCGCGCGGTGCGCGTCCCGCTGCCGCTGTCGCCCGTCACGGCCTTCCACAAGATCGCCAAGCGCCGCTTCGACGACATCTCCAGCGTGGCGGTCGCCTTCGCCCTCGACATCGAGGACGGGATCGTCCGCAAGGCGCGCATCGGCCTGGGCGGCGTGGCCGCCACCCCGATCCGCGCCCTCGCCACCGAGGCGGCCCTGGAGGGCAGGCCGTGGGTGACGGAGACCGTCGAGGCCGCGGCGCAGGTGCTGCGGGCCCAGGGCACGCCGATGAGCGACCACCGCGCCAGCGCCGACTACCGCGCCGCGATGCTCGGCCGGAGCCTGCTGAAGCTGCACGCACAGACCACCGAGGCGGTGTCGTCATGAGCCATCTGTCCGAGCGTCCCGAGAAGCCCGTCGTCGGTGTCCCGATGCCGCACGAGAGCGCGGCCCTGCACGTCACCGGCGCCGCGCTCTACACCGACGACCTGGTCCACCGCACCAAGGACGTGCTGCACGCCCACCCGGTCCAGGTCATGAAGGCCCACGGCCGGATCCTCGCGCTGAACACCGAGCCGGCGCTCGCGGTGCCCGGCGTGGTGCGCGTGCTGACCAAGGCCGACGTGCCCGGAGTCAACGACGCCGGCATGAAGCACGACGAGCCGCTCTTCCCCGACGAGGTCATGTTCCACGGCCACGCCGTCGCCTGGGTGCTCGGCGAGACCCTGGAGGCGGCCCGGCTCGGTGCCGCGGCCGTCGAGGTGGAACTCGAGGAACTGCCCTCCCTGGTCACGCTCCAGGACGCCATCGCGGCGGACAGCTACCACGGTGCCCGGCCCGTGATGGAGACCGGCGACATCGACGCCGGGTTCGCCGACTCGGCGCACGTGTTCACCGGCGAGTTCCAGTTCTCCGGCCAGGAACACTTCTACCTGGAGACGCACGCGGCGCTCGCCCAGGTCGACGAGAACGGGCAGGTGTTCGTCCAGAGCAGCACCCAGCACCCGTCGGAGACCCAGGAGATCGTCGCGCACGTGCTCGGCGTGCCCGCCCACGAGGTCACCGTGCAGTGCCTGCGGATGGGCGGCGGCTTCGGCGGCAAGGAGATGCAGCCGCACGGGTTCGCGGCCGTCGCCGCGCTCGGCGCCAAGCTCACCGGCCGGCCGGTCCGCTTCCGGCTCAACCGGACGCAGGACCTGACCATGTCCGGCAAGCGGCACGGCTTCCACACCACGTGGAGGATCGGCTTCGACGCGGACGGCCGCATCCAGGCCCTCGACGCCACGCTGACCGCGGACGGCGGCTGGAGCCTGGACCTGTCCGAGCCGGTGCTGGCCCGCGCGCTGTGCCACATCGACAACACGTACTGGATCCCCCACGCGCGCGTCGCCGGTCGCGTCGCCCGCACCCACACGGTCTCCAACACCGCCTTCCGCGGCTTCGGCGGGCCGCAGGGCATGCTGGTGATCGAGGACATCCTGGGCCGCTGCGCGCCGCTGCTCGGCCTGGACCCCATGGAGCTGCGCGAGCGCAACTTCTACCGGTCGGGCCAGGGCCAGACCACGCCGTACGGCCAGCCGGTCACGCAGCCCGAGCGGATCTCCACCGTCTGGCGGCAGGTGCAGGAGAACGCCGGCATCGCCGACCGCAGGCGGGAGATCGCGGCCTTCAACGCCGCGCACCCGCACACCAAGCGGGCCCTCGCGGTCACCGGCATCAAGTTCGGCATCTCGTTCAACCTCACCGCCTTCAACCAGGGCGGCGCGCTGGTGCTGATCTACAAGGACGGCTCGGTCCTGATCAACCACGGCGGCACCGAGATGGGCCAGGGCCTGCACACCAAGATGATGCAGGTGGCCGCGACCACGCTGGGCGTTCCGCTGCACACGGTGCGCCTCGCCCCGACGCGCACCGACAAGGTGCCCAACACCTCGGCGACCGCGGCGAGTTCCGGCGCGGACCTCAACGGCGGCGCGATCAAGAACGCCTGCGAGCAGCTGCGCGCACGGTTGCTCCGGGTGGCCGCCTCCCGGCTCGGCGCGAACGCCTCGGACGTCCGCATCGTCGACGGCGTCGCGCGCGCCCTGGGCAGCGAGGAGGAGCTGGCCTGGGACGAGCTGGTGCGCACCGCGTACTTCCAGCGGGTGCAGCTGTCGGCGGCCGGTTTCTACCGGACCGAGGGGCTGCACTGGGACGCGAAGACCTTCCGGGGCTCGCCGTTCAAGTACTTCGCCCACGGTGCCGCCGCGACCGAGGTGGAGGTGGACGGCTTCACCGGCGCCTACCGCATCCGGCGGGTGGACATCGTGCACGACGTCGGCGACAGCCTGTCCCCGATGATCGACATCGGCCAGATCGAGGGCGGGTTCGTGCAGGGCGCGGGCTGGCTGACGCTGGAGGACCTGCGCTGGGACACCGGCGACGGCCCGCACCGCGGCCGGCTGCTGACCCAGGCGGCGAGCACGTACAAGCTGCCGAGCTTCTCGGAGATGCCCGAGGAGTTCAACGTCACGCTGCTGGAGAACGCCACCGAGGAGGGCGCGGTCTACGGGTCCAAGGCGGTCGGTGAGCCTCCGCTGATGCTGGCGCTCTCGGTGCGCGAGGCGCTGCGGCAGGCCGCCGCGGCGTTCGGCCCGGCCGGCGTCGGCCTGGAGCTCGCCTCCCCGGCGACTCCGGAGGCCGTGTACTGGGCGATCGAAGCCGCCCGCAGGGGTGGCGTCCGGGGCGGCGGCGACGCCCGCGAGGTCCCCGCCGACGGCAACGCCCTGAGCAATGCCTGACATGACCTGGGTGGCCGCGGTCGCGCGGTTGCGGGCACGCCGGGAAGCCGGCGTGCTCGTGACCGTCGCGACCGTGCGCGGGCACGCCCCCCGCAAGGCCGGTGCCAAACTCGTCGTGGGACGGTCCGGGACGTGGGGTTCGATCGGCGGCGGCAACATCGAGGCGGTCGCGATCGACCGGGCCCGCGAGCTGATCGGCACGCCCGGCGCGGAACCGGAGCTGATGGACTTCCGGCTCAACGACAAGGTGACCAACCGGCACGGCGTGCAGTGCTGTGGCGGGGCCGTCACCGTCCTGCTCGAACCGCTGCCGGTGGTGCCGGCGGTGGCGGTCTTCGGCGTCGGTCACGTCGGGCTGGAGCTGGCCCGCATCCTGGCCCGCCACCACCTCGACCTGCACCTGGTCGACACCCGGCCCGACATGCTCACCGACGAGCGGCTCGGTGTGCTGGCGGACGCGGTGGCGCAGGTCCACGTGCACCACACGCCGCTGCTTCCGGAGGAGGTGCTCGAGGAGCTGGCGCCGGGCACCCACGTCCTGATCATGACGCACGACCACGCCGAGGACGCCGCACTGGCCGACGCCGCCCTGCGCACCGCCGGCCTCGGTTCGATCGGCCTGATCGGCTCGGCCGCCAAGTGGACCCGGTTCCGGCACCGTCTGGCCACCGAGGGCGGCCACGACGCCGCCACCATCGACCGGATCAAGACCCCGATCGGACTGGCCGGGATCACCGGCAAGGAGCCCGCCACGATCGCGGTGAGCGTCGCGGCGGACCTGCTCCTGACCTTCGAACGGGACCGCCGCTGAGCGGAGCGGGTGACCCGCCCCGGCCGGCCCGGGAGTCGAGTCAACCCACAGGGACGGCGGCGGACCGGCCTTGTGGGAAACCACGAAGAGCCGGTCTCCGCCTGCGGGGTTTTCATGTTTTCCACCCCTGGCTGAGGCTCCCCGGCAGGCTGTGTACTTCTCGCACAAGCCGCCCTTCGCACCGCGAGGGACCTCGACGGCCGAGAGATGCGGCGGTGTCCCGCACGAGCGGGGCCTTCGGGGGGATCCCCACCTTTTCCGAGAAGGAGTGACCGTGACCGCGCACACCCGAGAAGCGAGCGTCCAGGACCTCGAGCGCGCCTGGATGGAGAAGGCGATCAGCCTGGCCACCGACAGCGTGAGGAACGGCGGCGGCCCGTTCGGCGCGCTGGTCGCCAAGGACGGGCAGATCGTCGCGTTCGGGAACAACCAGGTCACCGCGACCCTCGACCCGACGGCGCACGCCGAGGTGAGCGCGCTGCGTGCCGCGTGCAAGGAACTGGGCTCCTTCTCGCTCGAGGGCTGTGTCCTCGTCTCCTCGTGCGAGCCGTGCCCGATGTGCCTGTCCTCGGCGCTGTGGGCGCGCGTCGACGGGATCGTCTACTCCGCCGACCGGCACGACGCCGCGGTGGCCGGTTTCGACGACCGCAAGTTCTACGACCTGTTCGACAAGAAGCCCCAGTCGGTGTGGCCGACGCGGATCGAGCACCTGGACCTGCCGAACCGCACGGCGCCGTTCGACGCGTGGCTGGCCAAGTCCGACCGCGTCGACTACTGACGGCTCACCGGCACCGCGCACCGGCGGCCGTCCCCTTCGGCGGCCGACGGTGTGACGCGTAGACCCGTGTTGTCATGGTTTGCCACGATGTGGTTGCGGCACTCGGTCACCGCGAAGGCCCCTTCGGGAGAATCCGGGAGAACCTTCGTCATGAGACGCGCCGGCCGGACGCATCGGTGTCCGGCCCGGCAATCGGGCGGACCGAAGGCGATCGATGACGACGATCGGTGTGGAAGAGGAGTATCTGCTGCTCGATCCGGTCACGGGTCTACCGGTACCCCTGGGGGACAAGGTGCGGGCCGCCGCGGGCCTGGGGCACCTCGTGGCCGACCGGGAGGTGCAGTGCGAGCTGTTGCAGGCGCAGGTCGAGGTGGCCACGCCGGTGTGCGGCACGCTGGAGGAGGTCGGAGGGCACCTGCTGCGGCTGCGGCACGCCCTCGGGGCGGCCGCCGAGACGCACGGTTGCCGGATCGCGGCCTGTGCGACACCCCCGCTGCGCCACGGTCACCCCGTCGCCGTCACCGACCGGGCCCGCTACCGGGCCATGCTCGTCCAGGCTCCCCAGCTCGTGGCGGAACAGCTGGTCAACGGCATGCACGTCCACGTCGGCGTCCCCAGCCGGGAAACCGGCGTGCAGGTCCTGAACCGGATCCGGGTGTGGCTGCCCGCCCTCACCGCCCTGTCCGCGAACTCTCCGCTGTGGGACGGCCACGACACCGGTTTCGCCAGCTGGCGCACCGTGATCTTCAGCCGCTGGCCGGTCAGCGGCATGCCCCCGCGCTTCGCCGGCATCGCCGACCACGACCGGCGCGTGCAGCGACTGCTGGACAGCGGTCTGATCTCGGACACCGGCCAGCTGTACTGGCAGGCCCGGCTCTCGGCCCGGTACCCCACCGTCGAGGTCCGATGCCTGGACGTGCAGCTGCGCGCGGACGACGCGGTGATGCTCGCGGGCCTGGTCCGAGCCCTCGTGGAGACCGCGCTGGCGGAGGCCGCCGCCGGCGCCCCCGCGCTCGACTGCGACCAGGAACTGCTGCAGGCGAGCATGTGGCACGCCGCCCGCCACGGACTGAGCGGCACCCTGGTCGATCCGGGCGGCCGGCAGCGGCGGGCCGGCGAGATGCTGTACGAGCTGCTGCGCCACGTCGCCCCCGCGCTCGACGCGTCCGGCGACAGCCGGCAGGTGGCGGCCCTGGTCCACCGGCTCCTGCAGGGCGGCACCGGCGCGGACCGGCAACGCGCCGCCCTTGCCGAAGGGGGCCTGCCCGCGGTCACCGGCCTGATCCTCGCCCAGAGCACCGTGCCCTGACGCGGACCACCGCGGCGGCCGGCGACGCCCTGCCGCACACGACCGCCCTGCCGCACACGACCGCCCGGGCCACCGCGGCGGCCCGGGCGGTCACCCTGCGAGACGGCCGTCAGCCGCCGTGCCCGTGGTCTTCCGTCACCATGCGTCGCCGCTCCGCCTCCCCCTCGCCCGGCGCCTGCCCGTCCCGGTCCTGCTGTCGCAGGCGGATCTCGACGTGGCCGTCGACGACCCGGGTGTCGAAGGCGGGCTGGGGGGCGGTGGCCGGGCCCCTGACGTTCCAGCCGTCCGAGAGCCGGAAGACACTGCCGTGCCAGGGGCACTGGACGCATCCGTCGGCGACCGTGCCCTCGGAGAGCGGCCCGGCGAGGTGGCTGCACCGGTCGGCCAGGGCGTGGATCTCCCCTCCGGTCTCCCGGACGACCAGGACCGGGACGTCGTCCACGCTGCGCCGCACCGGCCGGTCGACCGGGAGCTCCGCCACGGCTCCGATCCGGTGCCAGCCCTGGGTGACGACGTGCGGGATCTCTTCGGCGTGGTTGGCGCCGGAGGCCTGGCGGTAGGCCAGGTGGCCGCCCAGCATGCCGCCGACCGCGACCGCCGTCAGCCCGAGGAAGCCGTAGGCCCGGCCGGCCGCGCCGCGTCCCCTGACGCGGCAGGTGAGCGAGGCGGCGTACAGACCGACAGCCGCCGAGTTCGCGAGGGCGTGCACCAGTCCGACCCGCTGCTGCCGGCGGTGCAGATCCGCCCAGTCGACCCAGCCCGCCAGGGCCGCGGGCGCGGCGGAGGCCAGGCCGACGCCGACCAGCAGGCCCGCCCCGCGGGTGCGGCCGGGATACAGGTCCAGGACCGCCGCCGACAGCCAGCTGCCGATCGGTACCTGCACCAACAGGGGATGCGCGGGGTGCCCCAGTCCCCTGCCGTGCAGGAGGTCCCGCCGGTCGCCGAGCGGCAGGGCCTGCACCCTCTTGCGGACCGCGTCGATCAGCGCGTCGGCCCTGGACTCCTGCTCCAGGCGGTCCAGCAGCCACAGGACGCGGTTCTGCCTCATCCGGGGGCGGTGTGGCGTAGTGCTCATGGTCCGCCGGGTCCCCGGCTGCACGGACGGCAAACGGAGCAGGGGCGGACCGCGGCGGCCCGCGGGACGGCCGTCGTCGGCGTTGTACCGGACCGCGCGGGTACCCGGGCGGGCGTGGGAGAGCCGGGTGGTGCCGCCGAGGCGTCGCGGGACCGGCTCCGGCGCACGCACGGGAGCGACCATGCCGAAGACCATCAGGAACCAGACCGTCGAGCAGCTCGGGGGGAGCAACAGCATCCTGGTGCGGCAACGCCGCGAGCACGAGGAGATGGACCGGCTGATGGGCCGGTACCGGTCCCTCGACGACCTCCACCAGCGGGAACAGGTCCTGAAGCAGGTCGTCCGACTCGTCTTCAGCCACGCCTTCGCGGAGGAGACGGTGCTGTGGCCCGCCGTACGGGCCTCGGTCCCGGACGGCGAGGAACTGACCGCCCGGGTGGAGGAGGAACACCAGATGATCAACGATCTCGTCGCGGACGTCGAACGCCTCCCCCTCGGCGACCCCGGGCGTGAGGACAAGGTGCGGCAGGCCTTCGAGCTGATACGACAGGACATCAGGGACGAGGAAGACCTTCTCCTCCCCCGGTTGCAGGACGCGATGAACACCGCCCGGCTGCGCAAGCTCGGCGCCGCCTGGGCGGCGGTACGACAGACCGCGCCGACGCATCCGCACCCCGTCGTCCCCCGGCGGCCTCCCGGGAACGCCCTGCTGGGCGTTCCCCTGAGCGTCTACGACCGCGTGCGTGACGTCCTGGGCCCGGGCGGCTCCGCCCCACGAGGAGGAAAGTGACCGCCGGGCCGTGCCACCGCCCCGGCGATGCCGCCCCCGAAGGCCCGCCTCCCCGTCACCGACCAGGCCTCCCGTCGGCGGACCCGGCGCTCCCTGGCCCGATGTCCTCGGTCCCGTCGGCCGGAGTTCCGTCCGGGGCGGGGAGGCGGGCCAGGGCGGGATCGTGGGCGAACGCGAGGCCGGCGCCTCCTGGGCGTAAGGTCCGTGCACCGCTCGTCCGTGGCACACCGCACACAGCGGGCGACCCCTCCCGCGGACAGGAAGGGCCGCCCGATCACGGGCGTTCCCGCATGCGCCGCCGGCTACGCGGGATCCAGCACGGGTCGTGCGGGAAGCCCACCGTTGTTCTCGCAGCGCAGTTCCTTGGCCATGGCCAACGAGAAGGAATGGGCCACGGTCGCATAGGCGTCCTTCAACGCCTCGACGTCACCCTCGGGTTCCGTCGGCATGCCCCAGCGCTCCGCGCCAATGGCGACGAGAACCTCGTTCCCCGAGTTGGGGAACCTGTCGCTCCTGCACGCGAACAGGATCGACGCCCTGTTCGCCGCCGCCAGGGTGCGCTTCCCCATCTTCAGCTCAGTGAAGTCCGGGGCCGGAGCTCCCGTCGAGTTGCCGTCGTCCAGTCGCCAGGTGACTCGGATCGCGAAATCCGCCGTGTCGTCGGCCGTGTAGATGCGGCAGACGTCGTCGCGCCCTCCGGTGGGAGGCGGATACGCCGCGATGAGGTCCGTCGCGGCCTGCGCGACGGCGGACTCCTCCCCCGTCGTCCCGAACCGCGACGACCCCATGATCACCTTCAGTGCCTCGGATGCCTGGGCGGACACGGCGTCGCCACCACACAGTTGCGTCCCCGCCACAGCCTTGTCGGCCGCCTCCTCGTCTCCGTCCCCACCACAACCGGTGGCCCCGAGACACAACAAGCCGACCACGGCCGTGGCAAGGAGTCGAACACGCACTGGCCTACGATTGATCACTATCCGCATCCTTACGTATCTTCGGCCATCGGCCTCAGCCGGTCTCCGGGCGGTTGCCTTGCTGGTTCTCCCGGTCGTTGCCAACCCCGTAGCCGATCAGCATCGATTCACGAAGGTCCTGCGCGAACGTGCTGTTGCTGGGGTCCCAGACGTGGTGTCTCAGAAACTCCTCCATCGGTGCCTCGGCCAAGGTCTCGCCGCCGGAGAAGACCGTTTTTTTCTCTTCGTCGGTGAGCTCCTCCATCTTCTCCTTGTGCTTGTCCACCGCGTTGTCGGAGATGTCACCGACCACCTGGCCGACGACCTGCTCGGCGGCGCCGCTGAGGGTGTCGGTCGCCAGCGGGACGAGCACCGCGGCCGTGCCCACGGCCGCGGTCGCGGGCAGGAAGGCGACGCCCGCCGCGATACCCGCCGTGGCTCCGAACTCGACCCAGCCCGCCCGCTTGGCGACCGCCTTCTCGTAGTCCTCGTGCGTCTTGAGGTTGGTCGCCTCCACCTGGTCGGCCCGGGACTGGTCGAGCATGCCCTGCACCTCGGCGCCCGTGCGCACGGTCGCCCTGGTCCTGGCCTCGACCTCCTCGGTGATCTTCCCGTCGGGGCCCACCGACCCCTCCAGCACGCTGCGGGTGTAGACCTGCTCCGCGGTCGAGACCGTCGCGTAGGCGTCCGGATGCTGGCCGAGGGTGCTGAGGAAGCCCCGGACGGTGCTCCGCCCGTTCCCGTCCACGGTGTCCGAGAAGTCCATGTGTCCGTCCGGGTTCTTGCCCGGCGCGAACACGCTGTCCGGATCGTTCTTGGCCAGCGCCCAGTTGATGTCGTCGATGTAGCCGGCGCCCATGACGCCCAGGCTGTCGACCATCGCCTCGTGGCGCTCCTTGAGCAGGCCCGGGTCCTCGCTGTACTTCTCCATGACCTTCTGCATGATCGCGGCGTTGTCCGCGTCCCGCACCACGTGGGTGTCCGGGTGCCCGGCGGGGTAACCGAGGGTCGCCGCCTCCAGAGCGTGGCCGAGGGCGTCGGGCATGTGGTTGAGCGACCCCTCGAGTTCCTTCGGGTCGAGCGAGTTGACGTCACCGAAGGACTCCCACTTCTCGTTGGTGAAGAAGTCGAGGTAGTTGTCGAACGCCTCGCCGTCCTTGTCCTTGCCGAGGTCGGCCGTGGCGCCGCGGTTGACCGTACCGTCCTCGTTGTACGCGGTCGGGGGGTCGGTGAAGAACTTCTTCGCCGCGTCCGGGCTGTTGCCGAGTGCCTCCAGCATGGCGATGGCCGGGTCGTAGCCGGCGCCGTTCACCCCCGAGGGGTTGTACGGATTCTTGAGCCACCCGTTCACCATCTTGGTCTCGGCGAACAAGCCCGGCTTCTTCGCGTGCAGTTGCGCCACGTGTTCGGCGATCGGGTTGAGGAACTTCGCGTCGTAGTTCCCGTACCGCATGATCCCGCCGAGCAACTGGTATCCGAAGGGCCCGCCGGGGTCGTGCTTGGACAGCGCGATGTGCTCCGTGCCCAACTTGCGCAGCTCGGGACCCCACTTGTCAGTGAACGCCTTGTCGTGAGAGGCAGTGGCCAGGTTGAGGCCGAGGTTCTTCTGGAGCTCCTGGACGTCCTTGAGGCGTTCCGCGTCGACCTTGCTGTAGTCGTACGTGTCCGTGGCGAGCTGACCGAAGAACGCGAGTGACTTCTCGGGGCCCAGTTTCTCGTAGAAGTTCTTGGCGAACTCCTGCGACGAACCGTTGTCCTTCAGCAGTTCGTTGAGCTGCTGAAGGTCCTTGTGCGTGAGGTCCCGCCCCTTGGCCGCCAGGGCGGCGGCACGGGCTGCCTCCTCCTGGTCCAGCTTCGTGTACGTCGGAGCACTGAAGTCCTTGCGGTCGGTGACGTTGGCCTCGAGGGTGTTCTTGAGGGCGACGTCGGTGTCGTTGCAGTTGTCGACGATGAGGTCGATCCTCTTCTGCCACGACTCGATGTTCTTCTTCTCCTCGTGGAGGAGATCGCTGTAGTCGGGGGCGTGCCGTGCCGCGGGGCTCTCGGACAACGGGTTCTTCGCGGTGACCTTGCCCTTGCCGTCCACGCGGACGTGGGCCGCGGGTCCCTCGTGGTCCCGGATGTTGACCAGGTCGTCCTTGGCCTTCTTGATGGCCGCGTAACCCTCTTCCAGGATCGTTTTCACGCCCTTGGCCTCGGCCGCGGCGTCCGCGAACTCCTTGGCCGTCTTGCCGATGAACGCCTTGGTGACCCCGGCGTTGACGCCCTCCCAGTGCGCTTTGTCCGCTTTCGCCTTCATCCCGTCGGCCGCATCGGTGGCGAGCTTTTCCAGCTTTCCCGCCATGTCCGCCCAGTCGTCGACGGCGGTCTTCAGCTTCGCCAGCGGGGCGTCGATTATGTCCTCGTATTTCAGCATGCCATGTGCTCCCCCCGAGCCTTATTTCATGTATTCCGTGAGCACGGATATCCGCGTCAGGTCTCCCTCGACCTTCGCCTCGTCCTTGGCGTGTCGGGCCTTGCTGTAATCAAGGTGGTTCGAGATCTGCGCACAGGAGTCGAGCAGCGTCTTCAGATGGGTCTGCCAGAAGTCGTGCACCTTCAGCACGGCCGAACCGCTCACGAAGTTCCCGTTGGTCAGCGCCGTCGCCGCGTCGAACGTGGAGACACGGGCGATGTCGCCCTCCTTCCCCAGCCGTCCCAGCAGGTCGTACGCGTCATTGCCGATGGCGCCGAGGTCGTCCCGGTGGACCACCAGGTCTTTCCCGCCCCCACTGCCTCCGCCGCCTTCGGCCGGAACGCTGTCGATCTGCATGGCGGTCCGCTCGGCCGCCGCCGCGCGCAGCTCGGCCCATTCTTGCTCGAACGTCACGAATTCCCCCCAAGTCCATTCGGCAGACCGCTCCATCGTACTTACGCGGCCATCGATCTGATCACCTTTCTCTCGTATCACCCGCCCCGGCGGTAACGGGTCCAGTGAGGGACCGGGCCGCCGTCCGACCCGTTGGCCACGGCGGAGCGGACCAGGAGTCGACCGGAACGAAGAACCCGTGGGTCAGGCAGTCCTGCGAGGAGGCTCCAGAATTGCCACGCACTTCCCGTGATGCGTCGTCGAAGAGATGTCCGCCTGAGCGAGTATCGGAAAAGACCAGATCAGAGCCCGTTTTCCGGCTCAGTGTCCGTGTGCGGATGCCCGGAGCGTCACATGGGCGTCACGGCTGACGGCCCGTCCTTCCTCTTCGGACGGAACGGGCCGCCACGACCGGCTCACCTCCACGGGTCCGCTCCCGCTCACTCCGGTCGCCGGCTTGCGCATCATGAGCCTCGCCGTGTCTCCGGCGGTCGGCCGGCCTGCCGGAGGCGTGCTCCTTTGGTCGCCGGGTGAGGGCGGGGCGGCCGTCAACCGCCCCTGCCGGGACGGGAGTACGGTCGATCAGTCGCCATGCTCCAGCACGTGCGCGGCCCGGGGGGACGACGGGCTGCTCACGCTGGACATGCGCAAGACGCCCGTGGGTGGCCCTTCCGAGGAGTCGCAGGGCCTCGGCTCCGGAGATTTCGGACATCCGCCGTGCGGCGGGTGGCCGGCATCGGCACCGGCATCGTCACCGGGCGGGCTGTCCTGGTCCCCACCGACCCGACCACCGCCAACTACGCCGCACTCTTCGACAGCCTCGACTTCGTCGGGATGTTCCCCAACTCCCTCGTCGTCGCCGTGGCCGTGGCCGTGGCCGCCGGCAACCTGCTGTTCTGCTCGATACTCGGCTACGCGCTGGCGAAACTGGAGTTCCGCGGCCGCCGGGCGGTCTTCGCCCTGGTCCTGGCCGCCCTGATGGTCCCCGGCCTGGTCACCTTCGTCCCGCTGTACGTGCTGACCACCGACCTCGGTCTGACCGACTCGTTGCTCGGGTTGATCCTGCCGTTCCTCGCCGCGCCCTTCGGGGTGTTCCTGATGCGGCAGTTCATCGGCTCCCTGCCGGACGAGCTCATCGACGCCGCCCGCGTGGACGGCTGCGGGGAACTGGCGATCTTCGCACGGATCATCCTGCCGCTGACCAGGCCCGCGCTCGCCACGCTGGGCATCATCAGCTTCCTCGGCTCCTGGAACAACTTCCTGTGGCCGCTGGTCGTCGCCCAGAACGAGGAGCAGTACACGCTGCCCGTCGGTCTCGCCCTGGTCAGCAGCGGCCAGGACTTCACCCGCTACGGCGTGCTGCTCGCCGGCGCCCCCACCGCCCAGGTCTGGGTCACCACCGCCGACGGGTCGCGCAAGCTCGCCGTCGAGACCGTCCCGTTCAACAGCACCGTCCAGCCCATCGACATCCGCGTCGACGCGAGCAGCCGGGGCCAGCGCTTCACCGGCGCCGGGGCCTCCGTCACCGAGGCGTCCGCGCACCTCGTCCAGGGCCGACGGCACCAAGGTCCACCTGTGGACGTACGTCGGCAACACCAACCAGCAGTGGCGTCCCGAGGCCACCGGCACCGCCGGCCGGTACCGCTTCGTCGCCCGCCACAGCGGCAAGTGCCTCGCCGTCGACAACGGCTCCACCGCCGACGGCGCCCGCCTCTCCCAGCAGCCCTGCACCAGCTCCGCCGCCCAGAGCTTCGCCCTGACCGGCTGACCCGTCCACGAAAGGCGTGCCGCCCTCTTCCCCGCCCCCTCGCCGTCACGGTCGAGGGGGTCTGCGGGAAGGGGGCGGCATGACGAGCCCGCATCCCGACCCGACCCGTCAGGCGCGGTCGTGAAGCGTGACGTGGTAGCCGTCGGGGTCGGCGAAGGCGAAGGTCCGGCCGAAGGGGCCGTCGATCGGCTCGGAGACGATGGTGTGTCCGTCGGCGACGAGGGCGTCGTGGATGGCCTGGACGTCCGTGGCGTGGAACCAGAACGCGGCGCCGACGCCGGGCTGGGCGACGGATGCGAGGTCGGTGCCGGGGAGGACGTCGCGGAGTGCGAACGCGATCGGCTTCGTCTCGAAGACGACGGCGTGCGGAGGCCCGGCCGGCGAGCGGACGAGGCCGAGGTACCGCTCGTAGAACGCCTGCGAAGCGTCGAGGTCGCGCACTTGGAACGAGATGAAGTCGGGGCCGGTGGCGGGCATGATGACACTCCTCGGGTTCGTGTCAGTTTTCTGACACGAGAACTATGTCAGAATACTGACATGAGTCAAGAAGGTGTCGGCATCGACCTGGAGACGTCGCTGGGCTACCTGCTCAAAGAGGCGTCGAGCGCCCTCCGCGCGGCCATGGAGGAAGTGCTGCGGCCGCTCGGGATGGGCGTGACGCACTACTCCTGCCTCGAACTGCTGGCGCAACGGCCGGGCTTGTCGAACTCCGAGCTCGCGCGGGGCGCGTTCGTGACCCGGCAGACGATGAACGTGCTGCTCCAGGCCCTGGAGCGGGACGGCTACGTGACCAGGCCCGCGCAGGCGCCCGTCGGGAAGGCGCTGCCCACGCGGCTCACACCCGCCGGCCGGCGAAGCCTCGAGGAGGCGAGCGCGGCCGTCCGGTCCGTCGAGGTCAGAATGCTGTCCGGCCTGACCGAGTCCGAGCAGGCGGAAGCGTTCCGGATCCTGCGGAGCATGATCCACTCACTGCGCGGTGACGCCGAGGGTGCCACCTGAGGGCAGGACGTCGGACGTCAAGTTCCGTCGCGCCGGTCCCCTCGGACCGGACCGCCGGGGCGGTGGCGACCAGGGGCTCACGGTGCGCGGAATCCACGCGGACCACCACGGTGGTGTTGTCGCCGGCAGGTACCCCTGGTCGAGCTCGAGGGCACCGTCGTCGCGTGACGCGACCGGGTGCTGCGAGCATTCACCCTGTGCCTGCGCCGCGTCGATGGCGGCCTGGAGCTGGAACCAGGTCGGATCCGTGGGGCCGGCCGTGGGCCGCGCCACAGCCACGCCCAGCGCGTCAAGCACCTCGAAGAACAGAGGTCAGGCACCCTGCGCGGCCGGCTCCGGGATCGCCACGCGCTCCACGTGCGCCGTCATCGGGAACAGTTCGAAGGCGCACGGCGTCCGGACCCGGCAGCCGCCCTCGCGGAAGTACGCGGGGTCGCGGGCCAGGGTCGCAGGCGGCGCAGGCGATGCGGCGGGCACCGAGGGAGGACAGGTGGGCCACCGTCGTGAAGCTCCGCCGGGGCAGGGAGACCACATGGGTCCCCTGCCCCGGCGGAGCTCGGTCGGCCGGGCGGCGGGTCACCGGCGCCCGGTCGAGGCCGGTGCCGTGTGTCGTGCTCCCCGGCTCAGCCGAAGTTCACGTCACTGCACCACATGTAGGCCTGGTCGGTGTGCGAGGCCTGCCAGATCAGGAACAGGACGTGCTGTCCGGTGTAGCCGGAGGTGCTGACGTTGAACTTGTAGTCCGTCGCCGGGGCGAAGCGGCCGGTCTGCGTGATGTAGTCGAGGTTGCCCCAGCCCAGGGTCTGGGTCTGGGGGTTGAAGCCCTGCTTGCTCACGTAGACCTTGAAGTAGTCGGCACCGTGGGACGCCTGGTCGTACACGTGGACCGAGAAGTTGTTGCCGATGCTGGTCGTCTTCCACGGCCCGGGCTTGTTCAGGCTGGCGTTCCTCGAGAGGTTGTTGCTGCAGAGCGTCCCGTCGGGGGTCTTCGCCTGGAACTGGCCGCCGAGGCCGTCGCGGAGCGCGCTCATCCAGTTCCACATGGTGTCGCTGTTGGCCTGGAAGGCCTGCCAGCACATGGGGTCTTCGGTCTGCATGGCCGGGTTCATGTGGTCACCGCCCCACCTCTGCCAGCACTGGTACGCGCGGGAGGGCGGGCCGACGACGGTGCCGTGAGCCTGGGCGGGGGCCGACCAGGCCAGTGCGCCGACAACCACGGCGAACAACATGACGAACACCTGGAGAGGCCGACGAAGGGCCGACCGGGAACGCCCGGTCAATGGGCTCTGTTTGCGCATGTGGGGGGAACTCCTTCCAGTCGCCAAGCACTATGGGAGCGCTCCCAACGGTACGACCTCTCAGTGAAATGTCAATGAAACAAACGGAGTTGGTCACGGAGGTGACGACGAGCAGGGGATCTGCCGGCCCTGCCCGACGAGCCCCTCGCTCGCCTCACCTGCGGCCGGGACCCTTTGCCGGCCACCCCGACCGCGGTGCGCCGACCGTGACCAGGTGGACGACTCCGCCTGCCCGAGGTCCATGGGCCCTGCGGCCGGGCCAGAGCCGGCATGGGCGGCAAAGCGGGGGCGTTCGCACCGTCCGGCTCATCGGCACGGCTCGCTGCCCCCGCCTCGAGCGAGCGGCTGTACGGGCAGTCGACGGAGCCATTCCGCCAGAAGTTGCCCTTCGGCTTCGCTGAGGGCGTTCCGACCGGGCACCACGGCACGCAGGGCGCGGGCGGCACCGGCCGCGCCCTGCTCCCCTACGGCCGGCTCGCAGGTGGTGACGGCGGTGGACCGGGTGGGCTCGCCGTACATCGGCAGGTACAGCGCGGGTTCGGTCACCCCGAACTCGACCACGGCGTCCCAGCCGCCGCGCAGTTCCCCGATCGGGCCCCCGAGGCGGATTCAAGCTGCTCCTCGACTGCCAGGAGGCGGGTGAAACCGCGCTCCGCCACCGCGTCCAGCAGCCCTTCCCGTCGCCGAACAGCCGGTAGAGGGCCGGTGGCCGCAGTCCGGCGGCGTCGGCTACCGCCCGGGTGGTGACCGCGTCGCGGCCGCCGCGCTCCAGCCGGTCCATCGCGGCGTCGACGACCCGGCGGCGCGTCTGTTCACGCGCCGTGGCGCCGGGCTCCGCGGCACGCCGCGCAAAGGCCGGTTCACCAGACACACCGACGACAGCGCTGCCACGCCAACGGCACCATCACCGTTATCAACAAACTGATTTCACCGATACTATCGATGGTAACGTTCGAATAGTTCCACCGGAAACACAGGGTGAGGAGAACCGTCATGCTCGACCGTCTGCGCATTGTCGGAGTGGAAGAGACCGTCGTCGTGCCGGCTGTCTACGAGGCGTACGAGCGGGCGGGGTCGCCCCGGATCCCCGCGCGCGGCTTCGGGGACAGTCCGGTGGCAAAGAATCTGCACGTGGTCGGTGAACAGCGGCTGGCCCACATGGATGATCAGGGGATCGACGTCGCCGTGCTGTCCCTGTCGTCTCCGGGCGTGCAGGACCTGCCGAAGGCCGACGCCGTCGCGGTGGCCCGCGAGGCCAACGACCAGCTCGCCGAGATCGTCGCTTCCCGACCCGACCGCTTCCAGGCGTTCGCCGCGATCCCCACCCAGTCACCGGCCGCGGCCGCGGCGGAGCTGGAGCGCGCGGTGGTCGAGCTGGGCTTCCCCGGCGCCATGCTCTACGGCCGCACCGGGGACAAGCTGGCCGACCATCCGGACAACGACGAGCTGTACGCGATGGCCGAGCGCCTCGCCGTGCCGCTGCACTTCCACCCGCAAACGCCGGCTCAGCCCGTCATCGACGCCTATTACTCCGACCTTCCGGCCCCCATGGGCCCGGTGCTGGCCGGAGCCGGCCTCGGCTGGTACTACGACCTCGGCGTCCAGTACCTCCGCATGATCTTCTCGGGGGTCTTCGACCGGTTCCCCGACCTACAGGTGATCGCCGGACACTGGGGCGAGGTCGTGATGTTCTACCTCGACCACACCGGCTTCTTCGGCGAGGCAGGCCGCCTGCGCCAGCCCCTCGCCGACTACTTCAAGCAGAACTTCTGGGTCGCGGGCAGCGGCACCAACAGCCCCCGCTACCTGCGCTGGACCGCCGAAGTGATGGGAACCGACCGGATGCTGTACTCCACCGACTACCCCTTCACCTACGGCTTCCGCCCGGGCGGCTTCCCCTACGTCGACACCAGCAACGGCGAAGCCCGCTCCTTCCTGGAGAACTCGCCCTTCACCGACGAGCAGAAGGCCGACATCGGCCACCGCAACTGGGAACGCCTCACCGCCCGCGCCAAGCGCCCGTCCGCCTGAAGCGCTACCCACATGGGCCGACCGGAATGCCACCACACCCTCCGGCGGGCCCGTCGTCAGTCCCCGGAACCTGCCGAAGCGAACGTGTCACAGCACCCTTCTTCACTCCCAGCCGGGTTCGGCGCAGGGCGTCGGTGGCCGGAGTGGAGGCGGTGAAGGTGTAGCGGCCGAGCAGGTTCGGGTTGCGGTGCTTGAGCGGGGAGAGCCAGGCAATGTCCTCGTCGCAGATCTTGCGGTCCTCGGTGCAGAGCTGGGGACGGATGATCGCCCTCGAGTGGGACCTGAACCGCTGGTCGGCAGCGGTCCGGCGGCTGATGCGCCGGTATGGCCGGGCCTGGCAGTCGCCCGCCCGCCAGGACCTGGAATGCGATGAACACGTCGTGTCACATCGCGACCGGGCAGCACCGCTGACGGGCGGGGGTCAGTTGTCGAGCGGCACGGCTTCACCGTCGGTCACGAGGTGAGGTGTGATGCCCCGCTCACGGGCGGCGCGACCGAACCGCTCGGCGATGCCGGGCTGTTCGGCGTACACGGGAGGGTTGTCGAACAGTTCGTAGTGGATCGCGCAGGCTGCTGTGGCGCCGAGAGCCGCCGCGGCTTCCACGGCCTGTTCGGGCGTCAGTGTGACGGGCACGTTGGCCTCGTAACCCTCGAACCTGGCGATCACGCCGTTGACGGGCAGGAATGCCACGTCGAACGGGCCGTGATCGCGGGCGATCTGCCACCAGTTGCCGTGCCACATGGTGTCCCCGCAGTGGATGATCCGTCTCCCGGCCCCCTCCACGACCCACGCGACCTGGTCGCAGTCGCTGCCGCGCCAGTCCAGCGACGCGACGGGGGTGACGGTCAGCCCACCGATACGACGCGGTTCCCCCAGTTCCTGCGCCTCGGCCGTAATGCCGTCCTCCGCCAGCACCGAGGCGGTGGGAGAGTGGCAGCCGATGGTCCCCGAGACAGCCAGGCGCGCGATCAGTTCCCGGTCGTAGTGGTCGGGGTGCACATGTGTGATGAGGGCATGTGTTCCCGCCGGGGCGTCGACGGGCGGCAGGGGCCGCCGGGGCAGACCCATGACGGGTGCGAGCGGAGCGGTGTTCTCGAGCGGGTCGACCAGCAGGAGTGTCCCGCCCAATCCGATCTCGATGCCCGCCCACCCGAGGCGGCGCAGGTGCAGGGTGTCAGTGACGGTGTTCGTGGTCATGGTGAACCTCCTCGTGCGGCTGGTCGCCGCTCGTGCGGACAGGGGGTCCTGCCGTGCCGGCAGGAGTCACGGTGATGAGTACGGTCACAGCCGAGAGCCCGAGAACGGCCATGACCGTGGCCATGGGGACGGCGCTGTGCGCGGTGGTGAGCCCTACGAGGGGCGCGGCGAGTCCGCCGAACAGGAACTGGCCGCAGCCGAGCAGTGCCGCTGTGGCGCCGGCGTTCGGTGCACGGTGCCGCAGGACCAGCGCGGGCGCGTTCGGCAGGACCAGTCCCACGTGGGCGATCGCGACGAAGAGGGCCGCCAGGATCGGCCACAGTCCCAGGCCCGCGACCGCGAAGAGCAGCAGGACGACACTCGCGACCGCGGTGCCGGTCACACCGGCACGCAACAGCGCCCCGGCGCCGAAGCGCCCGACGAGCGCTCCGCCGGCCGCCGCCGCAGCGACGAGCCCGAACGCGTTCACCGCGAACACCAGGCTGTACTGCTGGGGGCTGAGTCCGTACAGGCTCTGCAGGACGAACGGGGAGCCCGAGATGTAGGCGAACATCACGGCGAACGTCAAGGCGTTGGCGAGGACGGGGCCGGTCAGGGTACGGTCCCGCACCAGGCCGCCGTACACCGAGCTCGTCCTGCGCCACTCCCACGGCGGGCGCAGGCGCGGCGGACGGCTCTCCGGCAGCGCTCCCGCACAGGCGACGAGGACCAGGGCGCCGAACGCCGCGACGGTCACGAAGACCGCCCGCCAACTCCACGCGTCGAGGATCCGCGCTCCCATCAGCGGAGCGAGCACCGGTGCCAGGCCGGTGACGAGGGTCAGCAGGGAGAAGTAGCGTGCCGCCGCCCTCCCCTCGTGCAGGTCGCTGACGTACGCGTAGGCGATCACCAGGGCGAAGGCGCCGCCGAGTCCCTGCACCCCGCGCAGCACGATGAGGAGCCAGACGTTCGGAGCGAGCGCGCACAGCGCTCCCGCCGCCGTGCAGAGGATGAGCCCGAACAGCAGCGGCCCGCGCCGGCCCAGCGCGTCACTGAGCGGACCGGCCAGGAGCTGCCCGACCGCCAGACCCGCCAGACATGCCGTGACGGTGAGCTGGACCGCCCACGCCGGGCTGTGCAGGTTGTCGGCGAGCCGGGGCAGACCGGGGATGTAGGCGTCGATGGACAACGGTCCGAGAGCGGTGAGGGCCGCCAGGAGCACCAGCACGCAGATCCTGCGGACGGCTCCTCCTGCGCTGCCGGCCCGGGTGGCCACCGCGTTCTCCGTGGTCACCGGGTCAGGACTTCCGGGCCGCGCGCACCACGTCCGCGAAGGACCTCGGCTCGCGACCGGTCAGCTCGGCCACCGCGCCGCTGACGTGGGCGAGGAACCCGCCGCGCGTCGACGCGCCGAACGAGGTGAACAGTTCCGACACCGGATCCGGCAGGCCGGCTTCCTCGAGTCCGGTGGCGAACGCGTGGTCGTCGACGCCGACGAGTTCGACCTCGCGCCCGCCGATCTCGCGCGCGAGGTCCGCCAGGTCGCGGGCGGTGACCGCCGCCGGGCCGGTGACGTCCAGGGCCCGGTTCTCGTACCCGTCCCGGGTGAGGACCGCCGCGGCCGCCGCCGCGCAGTCCTCCCGCGCGACGTACGCCGCTGCGCCGTCACCGCTGTTGGTCACCAGCCGGCCCGTGGTGATGGCCTGTTCGATGACGGGGATCTGCAGGTGCGCGTACAGATTGTTGCGCAGCACGGTCCAGCGCAGCCCGCTCTCCCGCAGTGCCTGTTCCGTGCCGGCGTGGTCGGCGACCACCACGGCGGGGTTGGCGGGCACCGGCTCGGGAACGGAGGTGTACGCGATGTGCGAGACCCCCGCCCCGGCCGCCGCCTCGACGGCCGCCCGATGCTGGTCGAGCCGGGAACCCACCGCGTCCGTGGAGATGAGCAGGAGCCGTTCGACACCGGCGAACGCGGCCGCCGCGGTGCGCGGGTCACCGAAGTCGGCCTGCCGCACCCGCGCGCCGCGGGTGGCGAGGTCGGCGAGAGCCTCCGGCGTACGCGTGGTGAGGACGACCTCACGCGGATCGACGGCACGCAGCACCAGTTCGGCGGTGGCACGCCCGAGAGGGCCGGAAGCACCAGTGATGCCGATCATTGTTCCACACCAATCTGTAGTCATCACAGTTACAATTTGAACTGTAGCCATGACGGCTACGGAATGGCAAGATGGCCGCATGGCCCGCTCCACCAACACCCAGTTCGCCGTCGCCGTTCATGTGCTGACCTATCTGGCCGGTGTCACAAAGGGCCGCACCGTGAGCTCGGAGGAGCTCTCCGAGAGCACCAACGTCAACGCCGTCCACGTGCGCCGCGTGCTCGGCCCGCTGCGAAACGCAGGGTTGGTGCGGTCACGGCCCGGCGTCCACGGGGGCTGGCAGCTCACAGTGGACGCCGCGGACATCCGGCTCGACCGCGTCTGGTCGCTGCTCCAGGGAACCGACCAGGTACTCGGTCGGCACGAGCCCGCCCCGACCTGTGCGGTGGGCCGCACCGTACAGGAGAGTCTGGACACGCTCGACCGAACGGTCGCCGATGCGATGACGACCGAGCTCGGGCACTTCACCATCCGTGACGTACTGAGAGGGCTGCCCACGCCGAAGCCATCGCCGCAAGGCGAGTAGTCTCGACAGGAGGTTCGACTTCCTCGGCTTCACGGCTCGCCGGACGGACAGCTGGGCGTGTTGACCGAGTAGGGCGCCGGAGTTGGTGGACCAGGCGCTGGTGGAGTGCGGTCGGCGGGACCGGCGTCCGGGGGCGCTGCCCTCCCGGTTCATGATCTATTACGTGCCGGCGTTGGCGCTGTTCCATCAGGACTCCTACGACGATGTCGCGGAGAATGCGGTGGGTGCCTGGTCGGCCTCCTGCCGTACGCGGGCGGCGTGTTCGGTCAGGCGCTCGATCATCGCGGGCCGGAACGTCACGCCGTCGGTGTCCAGGCCGAGGTCGGCGAGCGGGATGCGTTCACGAACGATCCAGTCCCCGGCGCACGGCGGATGGTGCGGTCCGAACAGGCGCAGGTCCTTCGTCCACCATTGCGGGCCACGCTCGTGGTGCTCCCCGAGCCGGGCCTCGGCTGTGTCGTCGCGGTGGTAGTGCGTGGCGATTTTGGAGCCTGCCGCAAAGGGGCTCTGACCTGTGGCTTTCTTGGGCTTTCAGGTTTGTTCGGTGGTGCTCGACCTGTTTCCCTCCGTGGAACGGTTCGGGCGACGGATCGATCTTTGCAGGTCGCTGACCTGCGGGTTCGTGAGTGAGGTGCCTGCATGGGCGACGCCCTCGGAGGGGCTTTCGGAGATTCTTGACGCTCGGATGACGCCCGAAACGGAAGTCTCTGCTGCACCTTCGCAGGCGCTGTGAGCCGCCATCTTCGGCCTGCACTTTTGGGGAACAGGACGCTCGACCGCCGATGTGATACCGGTCAGGTATCATCTGGGTATGGCGATGACACTCCGACTCCCTGACGACCTGGACGCGAAGCTTACGGAGCGGGCCCGTCGGGAGGGCCGCAGCAAGCAGGAACTTGCCATCGAGGCCATCCGTGACGCCCAGGACCGGGCCGAGCTGAAGGTCGACGACGTCCTGGCCGAGCTGATGGACAGCGATGCGGAGATCCTGGACTACCTGAAGTGACGACCGTGCGCTACCTCCAGATCGACGAGATCCTGGCCATCGCCCGCACGGTCAACGGCACCGAGCACAGCGTGCGCGACATGGGCCTCCTCGTGTCGGCGATCGAGCGACCCCGGACCAACGTGTTCGGGGCCGAGTTGTATCCCACGCTGCACGAGAAGGCTGCGGCCCTGCTGCACTCCGTCGCCCGTAATCACGCGCTGATCGACGGCAACAAGCGCACCGCCTGGCTCGCCATGCGTGTCTTCCTGCGGTTCAACGGCGTCAGCGCGAGTACCGTGCCGCCGCCCGTCTCCGTTGCCGGTCCGTTCGTCGAGGAAGTCGCGCAGGACAACGTCGATGTTCCGGCGATCGCCAAGCGCCTCGCGATCTGGTTTCCCGTTTCCTGACGTTCGACGAGGCAAGGGCGTTCGGGCGACAGCCGGACCCCGGCCTGCCGGGGAGCATGTGGACGCCGCACGAGGCAGCCTGCTGGCGGGCTTGCCGCCCCTCTCGTGGACGGGAGACGCGGGCGCCCCCGGCGACCGCTGAGCGTGCGCGGCCCGCGCACGGGCGCCCGCCCGCAGCACAGTCGTTCGAGCCCGCGCGGTTGCCCAGGGTGCGCTGCTCCCAGGTAAAACGCACCCTCCTACAGCCGTGGGACAGGACGGTGCGCAGCTTTAGCCTCGACACATGGACACAGACAAGGACCTCGCCGTCGAGAACGCGCTGGGAGGGTTCCTGCGGGCACGCCGTGCCCGCCTACGCCCAGAGGACGTAGGCATTCCCACCTCCAGTCGCCGCGGGGTGCCCGGTCTGCGACGTGAAGAGGTAGCCGTGCTCGCGGGCGTGAGTTCCGACTACTACACCCGTCTGGAACAGGGCCGCGAGCAGCACCCCTCGCAGCAGACACTCGAAGCTGTGGCGCGGGCTCTGCGGCTGGACGACGAAGCGGTGGCCCACCTGTGCCGGATTGTCACTCCGGCTGCACGCCGTACGGGCCGCGCGCCGCGCGTCGAACGTGTGGCCCCGCACCTGAGGCGACTGCTCGACACGTGGAGTGAGACCCCTGCCTTCGTCCTGGGCACGGCCTTGGACCTCTTGGCGTGCAACCGGCTCGCAAGCGCCCTGTACGCCGACTTCGCCCGAGCCGACAACCTGCTGCGTATGACCTTCCTGGATCCGGTCGCGCGGCGCTTCTACCGGGACTGGGACCGGGCCGCCCGGTCGACGGTGACGACACTGCGGCGAGCAGCCGGCGCCGGCCCCGACGATCCGCGACTGAGCGAAATCGTGGGCGAGCTGTCCGTACGCAGCGACCACTTCTGCACCCTGTGGGCACACCACGACGCGCGCACCAGGACACAGGAGGCCAAGCTTTTCCACCACTCCGAGGTCGGCGACCTGGAATTGCACTACGAGTCCTTCACCATCAACAGTGCCCGCACCCAGCAACTCGTCGTCTACCAGGCCGAACCGGGCACTCCGTCCGCCGACGCCCTCACCCTGCTCGGTTCGCTACGCGCCGGCCCCGAGCCCACGCGGAACGCGGAACCGGGCGCCGTCCGCGACTGAGAAGGCCGGACAGGGCGGGCGAGCAGCTCCCCTTGCCGGACGCGGAGAGCCTGCACCCGTGCCGGGGCAGGACACCACCCGTTCTGCCCGGACCGGACAGTGTTTAGGCTGGTTTCATGAGCGACAGCACTCCCTTGGGCGACTACCTCAGAGCACGACGTGAAGCCCTCAAACCGCAGGACGTCGGCCTGCCCGAGTACGGGCGCAGGCGGGTGCCGGGGCTGCGCCGCGAGGAGGTCGCCATGCTCGCTGGCGTGAGCTCCGACTACTACATGCGCCTGGAACAGGGCCGGGAGACCAGCCCGTCGCCCCAGATGATCGACGCGATCGCCGCCGCCCTCCGCCTCGACGACGAGGCCCACGATCACCTGCGCAGACTCACCCGCACAGCCCGGCAGCGCCGCAACGCACCAGCCGGTGACGACAGGATCCATTCCCAGCTTCTCCAGCTCATCGACGGCTGGCCCGACACCCCCGCCTTCATCCTCGGACCGGCCCTGGACGTCTTGGCGCACAACGCGCTCGCCGCGGTCCTGCACAGCGGATTCCAGCGCTTCGACAATCTGGCCCGCATGGCCTTCCTGGACCCGGCCGGACGCACCTTCTACCAGGACTGGGACGAAGCAGCCGGCTCGTGCGCTGCCGCGTTGCGCGTCGCCTATGGGCACGACCCCGACTCCCCGCGCATCGCCGAGGTCGTCGACACACTCAGTGCGAAGAGCCCCGCATTCGCCGGGCTGTGGGCGCAACACGAGGTGAGGGGTAAGACCCAGCAGGCGAAGCGTCTCGCGCACCCTGCGGTCGGCGCATTGGAGATCCATTTCTCCGCCTTCACCGTCAGCGGCACCCCGCACCAGCAGTTGATCGTCTACCAAGCCGAACCGGCGAGTGCCACCGCGGCCGCCTTCGCCGAACTACGGCGCGGTACCGGTCGAGGGGCTCGGCACCGGGTGGAACGGGAGTATCCCGGCCTGACTTTCAGCGCAAGCTGAAGGTCACCGTCCGTGCCCGGGAACGCGGGGCGGAACGGCCGGGTGCTGTCCCGGCGGCAGACGACCCGGCCGAGAACCCTGAGTTCCGGGTCCATCGCAAGGGCGGGTCATATCGCGCCCCCGACAGTGCGGCAGGGCGGCATACCCACCGCACCGTGTGGCGTCGGGCCGCCCGTTGCCCGGCATTGCTGCCCGGAACGAATGGCCCTGGCCCGGAGATCCGCGACTGTCAGCCGTGCGGGGGGACGCCTGGCTGACGGAGACGCTCGTCGTCCTCGCGGTAGAGCACCAGGTGCTCATGGAAGAGAACACCGTCGCGGACGTCGCCGGTTGCGGTGAAGCCGGTGTCGTCGATGTAGTCGATGTGGTCACCGGTGACGGTGTAGCGGCCGGTGTAGGCGCTCCGATGTTCCCCTCGGGCTTCGTCATAGCGGCCGTCCGGCAGCAGTTCCTGGCGGATGAAACCGTCCGCGGTCACCCACATCCCGACATACGGGTGCGGGTCGCGAGGCGTGTCGTTGCTGGTCATGGCCCCCATGCTCGTCTCCGGGACGGGAAGCGACCAGGCAGCCGCATACCCAGGTGCAGGGTTCCTGGGGGCCACGCACCCACGGACACAGCCATGGCCGCAGTGGGCGGCAGTGACCTCAGCCGTCACGCGGCCTGACACACCGCCGGGGTCAGCCCAACCAGTAGTGCTCAACCTCGTCGAACCGCTCCGGAGCGTCCCTGGGTTCGAGGACCGCCTCTTCCCGCAGGCGCTGGAACGCCTCGGTGCTGTCGTCCCAGCTGTCGTGGACGTTCCGCTGCACTCCCCGCAGTTTGTCGGTGCTGTTGTCCATGGCCGGCCTGACGCCGACCTTGGCTGCGTACTCCTCGACGGCGGCCTCCAGCCGAGCGTGCCACTCGGACTCTTCCCCTTCCGCCTCGTCCCAGATGCCCCCGTATTCCTCGCCGATGAGCCAGGCGTGGGCGTCCCAGGCGTCGTCGCGGGAAGCGACCATGGTCCAGCGGTCCAGCACCATGTGGGAGGACCCCAACCGCAGGTCCGGTTCGCTCGGGACGGGCGCCGGGCGCACGGTCGTCTCGGTCCCGGGCGGTATGTAGAGCGCGTTGCCGTCGCTGGCGTCCGACCAGGTGAACAGCAGGAGGTGCCCCTCTCGGGGCAGCATGTCGTCGAACAGCGTCCGGGGCACCGCGGCGAGGTCGAAGGCGGCGACGAAGATGTCGCCCACCTCCCATTCCATGTCCACGGGCAGCGCCGGCGACCCTCCGATGTGACCGATCACCCGGTCATCGGGCCGGACGCGCTTCGGCGCCTTCCACTCGAAGTACACCACCGGCTCCATGCTCCACAGCAGGCGGGTGATGGCGTCGTCGGACACCCCGTGCCGCCGGGCGAAGGCCCGGAAGGCGCTGCTGTGGGACGTCTGCCCCACGGGAGCGCCGGAGTGGCCGATGGGTTTGTCTCAGTTGCTCACGAGTTCGCTTTCTGGCGAAAATCGGTTGCTGGGCACCGTGCGGGCGGGGCCCGATGCCTGATCAACACGGTAGAGCACCCCTCCGACAACGCCCCCCGTCGCCAACTGCCAGGGTCCTTGGGCCTGTCCACACACCGCGTCGCCCTCGGACCATCGCCGGCCCGAGGGCGACGTGGCGTCGGCGACTCCCAGGGTCTGTGCGTGTTGTCCGACCTCTACCTGTGGAGCGGCGCCGCACCCACCCCTCAAGCGCAGCCCGCTCCGACCCTGGGTGCGGCACACCTGGGCACAGAGCGGCCTGGTTCCGCTTGCGCGGGGCGACGAACCTGATGGTCGTGCAGCGGCTGCCACTGTCACTGCCGAGTAGCAGCCCGTTGTCTGTACGACGCCTCTCCTGCGTTCGTCAGTCCGGCTGATGACTCGCACTTCGTCCTAGGAACATCATGACCAACACCGATACCACCGCCATGAACTGGAACCTGCAGGCGCTTGCCGAAATCGTCTCCGACGACAGCGGTCGCCCGGTCCTGTTCACCAACGCCCGGATCCTCACGATGGACCCGCTGATCGGGACGATGACCGGGGCTGACATCCTGTTCGTCGGCTCCCTGATCGTCGGAGTCGGCCCCTCCATCGTCACTGCGGCGCAGGACGACAACGCCATCGTCGTCGACTGCACGGGCATGTCCGTCGTCCCCGCCGTCGTGGACACGATCGCTCTGGCCGGTGGACGCGACCGGCGCGCGGAGTACGTCGCGACGCTCACTCCGGGCAACGCCACCGACTTCCTGGTAGTGCCCGACGAACTGGCCACCGACGTGCCCAGCGCGGTCGCCACCCTGCTGTCCCGCCCGGAGCAGGTCCGCGCGCTGGTCGCAGCCGGCAAGCCCGTCCGGTGGGCGGGCGCCGAGGTACCCGGCCGGCCGGCCGCCCCGAAGCCGGGCATTCCCGCGGCAGCGGACCTGACCGGAAGCCCGCGCATCGGCGTCTGGATCGACCGGGAAGACTTCCTGCACCAGGAACTCACCGTCGACGGTCGTTACGACGAGACCCGGGGCGGTCGCCCCCACGCCTACCAGGGCCGGTTCTGGATCGACGACGACCGCATCGACTACTTGGACGACCTCGGCTTCTGGGCCTACGGCGAATTCCGGGGCGACGAACTGCACCACGCGGGCTACGTCATGAAGCTTGGCTGACCTCCGGGCACCAATCACCGAGCGGCGATCACGGCGACCACCCGTCCTTGTCCGGCTGCCGTGGCCTGCCCGGCCAGGGCAGCCGGAGGGGCGCCGGCCCAGGTGCCACGCGTCCGGAATCGATGCCTTGCCCCGCACGCCGCGTCCCTCCCTCTCCAAGATCCCACCCCGTAGCACGGAAAGCAGATCCACCATGCACGTCAACGACACCACCAGCGCGGCCGTCCTCGAACAGCTCCGGCGCCGCCCCGCACACGAGCGGCGCATCCTGTTCACCGGTGCCACCGTCGTCACGATGGACCCCAGCCTCGGTGTCCTCACCGACGCCGACCTGCTCGTCGAGGGCGACACCATCACCGCCATCGGCCCCTGCCTCGACGCGGGCGACGCCGTGGTCGTCGACGCCACCGGCGCTGTCCTCAGCCCCGGTTTCGTCGACACCCACCGGCACGCCTGGGAAGCCCAGCTGCGCAGAATCATGCCGGACGTCGACGATCTGGGCGCCTACGTCATGTCCACGCTTGCCGGTTACGCCACTGTCTACCGACCCGAGGACATGTACACCGGCACCAAGCTGGCCGCGCTCACCGCGCTCGACAGCGGCATCACCACCATGCTCGACTTCTCCCATAACTCCCGCACCCGGGCACACTCCGACGCCGCCGTCGAAGCCCTCCGCGACACCGGCCTCCGGGGCGTGCATGCCGCCATGGGCCCGCACTTTGGCGACTGGGACCAGCAGTGGCCCGGCGACCTCACTCGCCTCAGGGAGCAGTACTTCAGTAGCGACGACCAGCTGCTCACCCTGCGCCTGGCGACACTCGCCACCGACGAGATCGCAGGACCAGCACTCGCGTACGGCCCCGGACTCGCGCGTGTGGCGCAGGACTTGGGTATCGGAGTGAGCGTGGACGCCGTATTCGGCACGGCCTCCTCCGACGCCGTCCTACGCTGGGCCACGGACGGCCTCCTCGGCCCCGACGTCACCCTCATCCACGCCACCGGACTGAGCTCCCGGGCATGGAAAGTGATGGGGGAGACGGGCACCACGGTGGCGCTCGCCCCCACCTCCGACGCCCAGATCGGTCTGGAAACCGCCGTCCCCGCCGTTGACGAGGCCCTGTCCGTCGGCATCCGCCCCGGACTCAGCATCGACGTCGAGGTAGCCCTGGCCAGCGACATGTTCACGCAGATGCGCGCGCTGCACGCCATCCAGCGGATGCGGGCCGTCCACGCCACGTACGGTTCCGACGGGCAGCCGAACCGCATCACCACCCATGACGTCCTGGACTTCGCCACCCTCCAGGGCGCGCGCACCAACGGCCTGGGCGCCGTCACCGGCTCGCTGACCCCGGGCAAGAAGGCCGACCTGCTGGTCATCCAGGCCGAGGACCTGAACAACATGCCGCTCAACGACCCCATCGGCACGATCGTGCTGGGTTCGGACGCCCGCAACATCAGCGCCGTCCTGGTGAACGGCGAGCCCCGCAAGTGGAACGGCCACGTTCTCGACGTCGACCTGCCCGCCCTGCGCCGCGAGGTCGACGCCTCACGCGCATACGTGCTGAACGCCTCGGCCGCCTGAACACCCCTCGTGGGTGCCTCCGGCCGCCTCTGCCCGGCGGCGGGGGCACCCCTGCCCCCAGCCCGGCGATGCGTCGGCACCCGGGGCAGCCACCACGCCATCCCCGGAGTTCTCGTGTCCCACCCCTTCCCACCTCGCAAGCACTCCGCCGTCAGCACACCCGACCGGCCGCCCGGCTGGGCTCCGGCCGTGCCGACCACCGTCCTGCTGACCGCACTCGGTGTGCTGATCGTCGGTCAGATGTACACCGTGCTGGCCCTTTTGCAGCCCATGGCCACCACGCTCGGCACCACACCCGGCCAGGCCACCTGGACGGCGACCGCGTTCGGCTTCGCCTACGCCGCCGGCTTCCTCCTCGCCGGCCCGCTCTCCGACCGCTACGGGCCCCGCGCCGTCATCACCGCGGGACTCGTGGCCGCCACGGTGACCACCGCGGCGGTCGGCTTCGCCCCCGACCTCCCCACCGTAATCGTCCTGCGCAGCCTGCAGGGACTGACCGCCGCGACGTTCGCCCCCTCCGCGCTCTCCTACGTCGCCCGGCACATCGCGCCGCAGCGCCGCGGCACCTCTCTCACCTGCGTCACCAGCGGCATGCTGGCCGCCGCCGTCGTCATGCAGATCGGCGCCCAGGTGCTCGCGGCCCACGCCGGCTGGCGCGCTGTCTTCTGGACAGGCGCCGCCCTGATGGCGCTGAGCCTCGTCCCGGTGCGCCGGGTGCTGCGGCCTACCGCGCATCATGGCGACGAGGGTGGACTGCTGCAGGCGTTCACGGCGATGCCACGGTTGCTGCGCCGGCCCCGGCTGGGCGCCCTGTGCCTGGCCACGGTCGCCCTGATGGCGGCCTTCGTCGCCCTCTACACGGCGGTGGCCATCGCCGGACCGCCAGGCATCGCAGGCAATTCGAGCGCCGTACTCGCGCTACGGGCCAGCGGATTGCCCGCCCTCATCGCCGTACCCCTGCTCGTTCCCGTGCTGCAACGGCTCCGCGCCCCGCTGCGTGCGACTTCCGCCTTCTTCCTGGCCGCCCTCACCGTCGCTGCAGGCTCCTTCCTCGGCGGCCACACGGTGTCGCTGGCCGTCGCACTGCTGCTGTTCGTGGCCGCCGTCGCCGTAGCGGCACCCGCCGTCGTCGAGACCATCGGCGCCCTCGCCCCCCACGCGCGTGGCACGGCGGTCGCCTTCTACGGATGCAGCATGTTCATCGGCGCCAGCCTGGGCCCGCAGATGGCCGGTGTCTTCGCCGGGCTCGGCTTCAACGGCCTCCTGCTCGTCGTCGCCGCGGTGCTCGTCCTGGGCGCCCTCCTGGCCCTGCCGGCCATCCGGGACCAAGGCGCTTTCGCGACCCCGCCACCGGCCCCCGGCGGACCGGCCCACGAGCGGACGGCGGCGGACAGCGGCACGCCGACCGTGGCTGGTCGCGATCCCGCGGGCTGACCCGCGAGAGCCGGAACCCGTCACGGGCCGGGGGACCGTCTGCCGCGGCCTCGCGAGCGCACGCGTCCGGAGCACACACGCCGGCCGCCGCGGCGCACCTCTGGACGCGACGGCCTCGCTTGACGGCCGGTGCGCAGACTGTCCGGCCGTGGCCCCGAGGCGTGCGGGCGGTGCTGCCCGCACGCCGCGAGCGTGGTGCTCCGCCGGGGCCGGTACGCGAGAGTCCGCTTCATTGCCCGTGACTGGCGCCGGAGGCCGCCGACCGGGGAAGGACGCGGGGCGCGACGTCATGAGCAGTTGGTGCCGTTCCTCGGGACCGTCCCGTCGAGCAGATACGTGTCGACCAGCCCGGTCAGGCAGTCGTTGACGCCGTAGGTGCCATGTCCCTCACCGTCCACGGTGAGGTGGACGCCGACCTTCTTCCCCAGTTCGTCCGCCATCTTCTCGGCCCCCTCGTAGGGCGTGGCCGGGTCACCGGTGTTGCCGATGACGAGGACGGGATCCGCGCCGTCGGCCGACACTTCGACGGTGGGTGCATGGCCGTCGACGGGCCGGCCGGTGCACTGGAGCAGCCCCAGGCCATCCAGTCGCCGAACACCGGGGACGCCGTGCGGAACTCGGACAGGTGACGGTGTACGTCCTAATCGCACGACACGGCGGGTGAGTTGAAGTCAACGGGCGTGGGCGCGTACAACAACGACAACAGGGCCTCCGGGATCCGCTCGGAATGGGGTCGCACCCCCGAGCTACCAGGAGGCCCTGCCTTCATGCGCGTACGACCGAAAGATCGCCCGAGCAGGAACTCCGTTCGAACCACACGTTCCAAGATCGGTTGAGATACGGCTTCTGAGCCCGGACCACCTCGCCAAATTCGCAGTTCTACGCGTCACGCGCCTGGCCTCTATCCGGCGTACCAAGGATCCGGACTGCTGGGCGCTCCACAGATGTGGCTGAGCAAGACCGCTTGGCACGACGAAATTCCCGCTGACCTGCCACAGCCGCGTAGCCAACAGACCGCCTGACCACCGGCGCAAAGCACCTGACGACCCATCAGGACGAGCGTCAAATGAGCGTCATTTCAGCGTCAAGATATCGCCCGTAACGCCCACACCGCACATAATGCGCACGCACAAAACCGCAGGTCAGGAGCCCTTCGCGGCCGGTTCAAGGATCGCCACACACTCAACGTGGTGGGTCATCGGAAAGATGTCGACCCGAGCGAGTCACAGAAAAGAGCAGGCCAGAGCTGCTTTCTGGGCTCGCCGCGCAGCGCCCGAGCCCCCAGAGCGTCAAACGAGCGTCACGTCCGGCAGCCTTCGCCTCCTGCTCAACGCGGAGCTGGTTCGCACAGATCTCCTCACGCTGGGTCACTTCACAAGGCCACCGCCCCCGTCGCCGGTCGCCGCCCGGCAGCGCAGGAGGGCTTCCGTGGAGCGGTCCATCGGGAAGAACGCCTCGACCGCCAGCTCCGAAAGCGTCACGTCTTCCGGCGCCCCGAACGTGGTGATCATGCTGAAGAAGGACATGACGCCGTACGGCGTGCCGATCCTCAGCGGTACGACGATCCCCATGGGGTCGACGCACGCGGGCTCGGCTGCCACGCCCGGTGGAGCCGGATACTCGGACACCTCTTCGTACAGCTCGCGCAGATCGCGGTCGCCCGTGGCGTTGGCCTGATGCAGGAGGCGGCCGAGGGCATGGGCGCGGACCTCCGCGAAGTTCAGGCAGTGGGAGCCCAGGCCGTCCGGATGCAGGATCAACCGCATGACGTTCGCCGTCGGGTCCGTCAGATGCGGCGGGACGAGGTCGAGCAGAACGGACATGGCCCGGTTGAAGTCGATGACATCCCAGATGCGGTCGATGACGGCTGCCGGGTAGGGCTCGTGCCCCGCGAGCATGCTGCTGAGTGCCGCGCGCACCATCGCCATGCGGTCGCTGTCCAACGGGGTCTCCCGGTACACCGGCGCGTAACCGGCGGCCAGCAGCAGTCCGTTGCGGTCGCGCAGAGGAACCTCGAGGTGTTCGGCGAGCCGGAGCACCATCTCCCGGCTGGGCCGGGCCCGGCCCGTCTCGACACACGACAGATGGCGGGTCGAGGTGCCCGCCTTCAACGCCAGGTGGAGCTGACTGAGTTTGCGGCGCTGCCGCCAGTCCCGCAGTAACAGCCCCACATGCGACCGTTCGTCCGTCTGCATGTTTCCACAGTAGTAAGTACCGGGTCGCCGAACCATGACCTCTGAGGTCATGGATTCCGCGACGAGTGGCGTGTCACGGTGGACCCACGAACCCCCCAGGAGGAGATCCGCTATGACGCACGCCCTGCCCACCGTCGACACGGCCACCCCCTCGCTCGACACGGCGCGCTTCCTGCGCCTCGTGCTGCGTGTCGACAGCGCGAGCACTGCAGTGATGGCGGTCATGCTGATCGCGGCCTGTGTGCCGCTCGGTTCCGCCACCGGCATGCCGGTGGGGTTCACGGTCGGGTTCGGGATCTACCAGCTCGGCGGGGCGGCCGCGCTTGCCCTGATCGCGGGCTATCCAGTGATCCCGCCCGGACTGGTCCGGGCCGTGATCGCGGTGAACGCGGCCTCCGCCGTCGCCTGCGTCACGCTGGCCTTCGCCGGCCTGGTCGACCTGACCGGCTTCGGAGTCGCCTTCATGCTCATCGGCGCACTGGTCGTCACCGTGTACGCCCTCTTGGAGTTCGCGGGCCTGCGGCGCATGACCGCCGCTGCATGAGGCGGTGGCGCGCACCGGCTCGGTCCACGCCATGGTCGGCTTCCACGACAGGACGACGGGATCAGTCCCGGGGTGCGCGGGCCCGCATGTAGACGATCGGGGTGGGCAGCGTGATGATCCCGTCCGCCCCGCGCAGAGCATCCAGCCTGCGGGCGACCTCGGCGGCCAGTTCCTGGGCCTCCTGCTCGGCGAGCCGGTCCCAGAGGCGGCGCATCCCGTGCGTGCGGGTCCACCGGACCCACTGGTCCCCGGACTCGACGGTGATCAGCAGGTCCTCCTCGACGACCTCCGCGTCCACGAAGCCGGCGCCGGCCAGCGTGCTCGTCACGGCCTCCTCGGTCACCAGCCAGTTGTTGTGGATGTTCGTGAACGGGCAGTCGTAGGCGTCTCCCTCCTTGGCCTGCGTCATGTGAGGCAGCAGCAGGTCATGGACGTCCTCGGGGAGGAAACCCCACTTCCCGGTCGCGGTCGGGAAGAAGGAAGGGGCGCTCGCGGCGAAGGTGCCGCCGGGCCGCAGGAGTTCGCGGTACGGCCTCAGTTCCGCCGGGCCGTGGGTCCAGATGAAGACACTGAAGCCCCCGATGACTGCGTCGAACCGGGCCGGGGGGTACTCCGGCTGCTGCCCGTTCATCAGGTGCGTGGTGACCTGGCCGAGACCGCGTTCGCGGGCGTCCTTCTCGGCGTACTTGACCATCTCCTCCGAGATGTCGATACCGACCACCTCACCGCCGGCTCCGACTGCCTCGGCCACCGGGAAGAGGACGGCACCACGGCCGCAGCCGACATCCAGCACGGACTGTCCGGCGCCGATTCCGGAGAATTCGACGAGTCGCCGGCCGATGGGCCCGAAGAATTCCACGCCGCTCTGGTCGTACACCGCTGCTGCGGCATCGAAGACTCGGTGCATCTCCGCCGTGCTCTCGGAATTTCCCATGTAACTGCTCCTTGCCGGGAGGAATAGGGATGGGCCACCGTTCAGCGGCGCCTGCCATCGTGGAACACGGCTTCGCACCGCGTCCAATAATCGCCCCTTCTGACCGCCAGTAGCGTTCGTTATGAACTCATAGCGAATGCTACTGGCAGCCAGAAGTCCCTTGTATTGGACGGCACAGGGCTGCCGCAGCCAACATCGGTCACCGGGACCGGGCCGCGCTCCGGTCTCCGTGGAAAGGGTGGAACAAAATGAGTGAATTCCCAGGTTCGTCGGCTCCGCAGGGCGCGGGGACCACCGGAGTGGAGGCT
>NZ_BDJC01000056.1 GCF_002005565.1 Streptomyces sp. JHA26
GGGCCTCAGCCGCGCTCGCGCAGATACGCGTCCAGTGCGGCGGCTCCGGCCAGCAGCGCCCTCCCGCGGGCGGACAGCCGGCCGTGCCAGTCGCCGAGGGCGCCCTCCAGCGGCTCCAGGCCGCCGGCCGCCCGTACCTGGGTGATCAGCGGGGCGATCTGCTCCAGCAGGTAGCCGCCCCGCCTGAGCTGGTGGGCCAGCCGGGCGTCCCGGACGTCGGCCTCGTCGTAGACGCGGTAGCCGGTGTGCGGGTCGCGGCGCGGGCGTACCAGCCCGGCGCGCTCCCACTTGCGCAGCGTCGCGGGCCGGATCCCGAGCTTCCGTGCCAGTGGCCCGATGAACGTGCCGTCGGGCCCGGACACCGTCGCCGGCTCGGGCACGGTGGCGGACTCCAGGTCGCGCAGGGCGCTCTCCACGGCCTGCAGGGTCCGCCGGTCGTCGAGGAGCTGGGCGTGGCTCTCGTCGACGAGGCGGAACGCCTCGTCGACCGCGCCCCGGTTCACGGCCCGCATGATCGACGTCGCCGTCCGGTGGCCGTGGCCGGGCACCAGGGCCAGGAACGCGCGCAGGGCCGCCGCGTGCAGCGGGGTGTAGGTGCGGTAGCCGTGGGGCGTGCGGGCGGCGGCCGGGAGGATGCCCGCCTCCTCGTAGTTCCTGACCGCCTGGGTGGACAGACCGTGCCCACGCGCGAGATCGACCGGCCTGAGCCGCTCACCGTTTTGAAGGTTTCGCCCCATGGGATCGAAGATATCGCGCGAAAGTTTCCACCGAGGGTTCAACGATACGGTGGAATCCATGGCTACTGACATCAAGGACGGCGTCCACGCCGTCGAGGCGGCCGCTCTCATGGGGCTGCTCCCGGCCAGGCCGCGGCTGCTCGCGCTGGGCGAGCCCACCCACGGCGAGGACTCCCTGCTCCGCCTGCGCAACGAACTGGTCCGGCAGCTCGTCGAGGAGGAGGGCTACCGGACGATCGCGATCGAGAGCGACTGCATGGCGGCCCTGGCCGTGGACGACCACGTCACGTCGGGCACCGGCTCCCTGGACGAGGTCGTGGAGCACGGGATCAGCCACGGATGGGGCGCGTCCGCGGCCAACCGCGAGCTCGTGCGCTGGATGCGCGCCCACAACGAGGGCCGGCACCCGTCCGAGCGGGTCCGCTTCGCCGGTTTCGACGGTCCGCTGGAGATCACCGGTGCGGCGAGCCCGCGGCGGGCCCTCACCGCGCTCCACGACTTCCTCGCGGCCCGGGTGGACGCGGACCTGCTCCCCTGCACCCCGGAGACGCTCGACCGCCTGCTCGGTGCCGACGAGCGGTGGACCGATCCCGCCGCGATGACGGACCCGGCCGAGTCCGTGGGCCGGTCGGCCGAGGCCAGCCGGCTGCGGCTGCTGGCCGACGACCTGGCGGCGCTGCTCGACGCGCAGGTACCGCGGCCGAGCACGGCTGCCGCACGGGACGACTGGGACCGGGCGCGCCTGTACGCGCGCACGGCGACCGGTCTGCTGCGCTACCACCACGAGATGGCCGACACCTCCCCGGCCCGCATGACCCGCCTGCTGGCCGCGCGGGCCCTGATGATGACCCACAACCTCCTCGCCCTCGCCGAACGGGGCCCGGTACTCGTCCACGCCCACAACTCCCACCTCCAGCGGGGGAAGAGCACGATGCGGATGTGGCAGGGGCCGGTGGAGTGGTGGAGCGCCGGGGCGCTGGTGAGCGCCCGGCTCGGTGAGGAGTACGCCTTCGTGGCCACGGCCCTCGGCACGATCCGGCACCGGGGGGTGGACGCGCCGCCGCCGGACACCGTCGAAGGACTCCTGTACGCCCTCCCGCAGGACCGCTGCGTCGTGGACGCCTCGCGGCTGGCCGGCGCCCTCGGCGACACCCCGCCCGCGCCCCGCGCGTCCCCCTGGCTCGGTTACGCCCCGCTCGATCCGGCCCACCTGGCGGGCAGCGACGGCATCGTGTTCGTCAAGGACGTCCCGAGGAGCTGACGCCGCGGTGGCATGACGGCCGCGGGAACCGGAAGGCCGTAGCCCGAAGCAACCATCGGTACGTCCGCCCGTCCTGGGCGATCCCCCGTGTCGCCCAGGACAGACGGTAGCCGGACGGACCCCGCCGGGGCCGGTCCGTCTGCGCCGAGTATAGTTGGCTGTCCGCCAGTCAACGCAGGAGTACAGCATGTCCCCGCGCAGCGCCTCGGTCAATGAAGAGTTGCGGAGGCGTTCGAAGGAGCGGCTCCTGCAGGCCGCGGTGGAGCTGGTCGGAGAGCTCGGGTACGACGCGACCACGCTCGGCGCCATCGCCGACCGGGCGGGTTCGGCACGCGGTCTGGTCTCGTACTACTTCCCCGGCAAGCGCCAGCTGGTGCAGTCCGCGGTGCACCGGCTGATGCACCGCACGCTCGAGGAGGCCCTGGAACGCGAGCCGCGCACCGCCGAGGGTCCGGAGCGGATGGCGCGGGCCATCGACGCGATCCTGGGGCTCGCCCGGGACCGGCCGGTGCTCATGCGCCAGCACATGGCGGGCCTGCTCCAGGCCGAAGTGGGTTTCGTGCCCTGCCCCGAGCAGCGGCGGCTGGCCGAGCTGCTGCGGGACACCGTGGCCCGGCACGGCTCCCGGGACGTCGACCACGACTATCCGATGCTGCGCGCGCTGCTGATGGGCGCCGTCTTCGCCGCCCTGGTGCCCGGGGTGCCGATGCCCGTGCCGGTGCTGCGCGCCGAGCTGTTCAAGCGCTACCGGCTGGACTGGGACCTGGGCGTCCCGCCGGACGCCGAGGCGCCCGGCGGGAGCTGCGACACGGATCTGTCGCGGTTCTTCGCGACCGGCGCGGCACCCGGGTTCCCGTCGCCGGCCGGTCCGGCGGTGCGGACCGGCCGGGCCGAGCGGTCGGATCAGTCGAAGTAGTCCGGCTGCGTCTGCACGTTGAGCTCACGCAGGTGGACCCGCTTGGCCGGGTCGGTGCGCCGGTCGCCGAGCTTCAGGACGTCGAAGCCCTTGGCGATGTCGTTCGAGTAGATGTAGCCGTTGTAGTAGTACGCCGACCAGGAACCGCCCGTGACGAGCGAGTCGGTGCTCAGCGGACCGCGCTCGAAGTAGGCGATCTCCTTCGGGCGCGAGGAGTCGGTGAAGTCCCACACGGAGACGCCGCCCTGGTACCAGGCCTGGACCATGATGTCCTTGCCCTTGACCGGGATCAGCGAGCCGTTGTGGGCCACGCAGTTCTCGGTGTCCGCCTGGTGGCGGGGGATCTTGAAGTAGCTGCGGAAGACCAGCTTGCGGTGGTCGCCCCTGCCGACGATGTCGTAGATGCCGTCGGCGCCGCGGTTCGGGCCGATCTCCGCGTTGCAGGTGGGCGCGCCGCCCCCGCCCAGCTCGTCGGTGAAGACGACCTTGTTCGCCTTCTGGTTGAAGGTCGCCGAGTGCCAGAAGGCGAAGTTGACGTTGTCCTGGACCCGGTCGATGACCTTCGGGTGCTCGGGGTCCTCGATGGAGAACAGGATGCCGTCGCCCATGCAGGCGCCCGCGGCCAGGTCCTTCGAGGGCAGGACCGTCAGGTCGTGGCAGCCCGTGGTCTTGGAGACGCCCGGGTTGGTGGGTCCGCCCGGGTTGCCGCCGCCGTCGGGGCCCTCGCCCGGGAACAGCACCGGGAAGTTCACGACCGCCGCCCGCTCGGGTGCGTCGCGCGGCACCTTGATGACCGAGATGCCGTCGTGCGGCGGCCGGCAGTCGGGGTAGGCCGCGTTCGGCGAGTACGAGGAGACGTACACGTAGACGTTCCTGCGCTCGGGCACCAGCGTGTGGGTGTGCGAGCCGCAGGCGGTCTCGACGGCGGCGACGTACTTCGGATTGCGCTTGTCGCTGATGTCGAAGACCTTCATGCCCTCCCAGGAGGACTTCTCCGTCGCGGGCTGGGTGGTGCTGTTGCAACTGCTGTCGCTGCGCGAGGAGTCGGTCGACAGGAACAGCAGGTCGCCGGAGACCGAGACGTCGTTCTGCGAGCCGGGGCAGAGGACCTGGGCGACGGTCCTCGGCTTCTTCGGGTTGCTGATGTCGAAGATGCGGAAGCCGTCGTAGTTGCCGGCGAAGGCGTACTTGCCCTGGAAGGCCAGGTCGGAGTTGAAGCCGGGCAGCGCGTCCTTCGGGATGTTGGTCAGGTGCTGGATGTTGTTCGAGTGGACGATCTCGTCCTGGCCGGGTATCTCGCCGCTCGTGATGGCGTCGCGCGCCTCGGCGCGCGCGCTCGAGGACACCTCCTTCGACGTGGCCGGGCCGTCTCCCGGGTCGGGGGTCGCCGCGGCCGGGGCGGCCGTGAGCAGCGCGGCCACGAGTCCGGCGGCTGCCGCCGCGACTCCCAGGCGTCTGCGCCGTGTTCGCGGGTCGCTCAACAGGATCACTGTTTCCTCCCTACGTCCGTTCCCATCGGAACGGTTCACGCACCCCCGCAGTATCGTCTTCGCCATGCACATACCAACAGGGGGTGACGAACACGTAATGAAGTTTCCTGATCGGTGACGCGCGGAAGCGTGCTAGGACGGTCATCGCGCCCACGAAGCGTTCCGTGCCCTTCCCCCGGAGGGACCCCCCGGCCACAGGAGGTTGTCGTGCCCATCCGTCCCGCACCGACCCGCGCATCGCTCCTCACGGCGTCGCTGACCGCACTGGCCGTGCTCGGGCTCGGGGCCTGCGACTCCGCTCCGGACACCGGGTCGGCGGCGGCGGCCGGGCCTTCGGTGATCGTTCCGGGCGGGCCCGGCGAGGCCAACCGGACGCTCTCGGCCGAGGAGGCCGAGCGGCAGCGCACCGACGACGACTCCCCCAACTCGGCGGACGTCGCCTACGCGCGGATGATGATCCGGCACCACGCCCAGGCGCTGGAGATGACCGCACTCGCGCCGGAGCACGCCGGGTCCGGGCAGGTGAGGAAGCTCGCCGAACGGATCTCCGCCGCGCAGGGACCGGAGATCACGGCGATGAAGGGCTGGCTGACGTCCCACGGGCAGCAGGAGACGGGGGGCGGGCACGACCACGCCGCGATGCCGGGGATGGCGACCGAGGCACAGCTCGGGAAGCTGCGCGCGGCGGACGGCAAGGCCTTCGACCGGCTCTTCCTCACCCTGATGATCACCCATCACGAGGGTGCGATCACCATGGCCACGGACGTGAAGGCCCAGGGCAACAACGTGCAGATCGAGGAGATGGCCGACGACGTGGTCGCCCAGCAGACGAGCGAGATCGCGCGGATGCGCGGGATGCTCTGACGCCTCTTCGGCGGGCGGGTGTTCAGCGCCGTGCGCGGCGAGGGGGCAGCAGGCCGTCGTCGCGCGCCCGGCCGATCAGCCTGAGCGACCTGCTCCGGCTGTGCCCGGTCGCGCGCATCACCGCGAGGACCGGGTCGGCCCCCTCCTCCCGGGCCGCCCGGTACTCCCGTGCGGCGAGCCGGCGTTCCTCACCGCCGCCCGGCCCCGCGGGGCGGGTCCGTCGCGGTGCGGCCGGGGGCCGGGCGGCGAAGGGCCGCACACAGGCCTCGAAGAGCGGGTCCTCCAGCCACTCGGCGAGCACGGACAGGTCGTCGAGGGAGAGGGCCGGCTCGGCCCGGACGTCCTCGATGCGGACCCCGTCGCCGCAGAGCACGGCGAGCGCGTCGATGCGGGCGCCGTCGGCGAAGGTCCAGCGGACGTCGAACCACGACGTGGTCGCGTCCCCCTCCCGCACCGCCCATGTGTGCCGCACGGACACCTCACCGTCGTCCGGACAGCGATCGGAAAGCTGAAGAGAACGATCAACAAAGGATGCTTCGAGCACCTCCGCAACGTAACCGCACGATCACATCCCGAACGAACGACACACGCGCCCGCCCCCTCGGGCGGCACCCCGTCAGCGCATCCGCGTGCGGTCAACCGGTGCCGAGGCGGGCGGCCTGGCGGTCGGCCGCGGCCAGGAGGGCGTCGAGGAGCCCCGGGAAGAGGGAGTCCAGGTCGTCCCTGCGCAGCCCGTTCATCTTGGCCGTGCCCCGGTAGGTCTGCCGGATCACCCCGTTCTCGCGCAGCACGCGGAAGTGGTGGGTGGTGGTCGACTTGGTGACGGGCAGGTCGAAGTACGAGCAGGAGAAGAGTTCGTCGCTGCCGGCGGCGAGATCCCGCACGATCCGCAGCCGCATCGGATCGGACAGGGCGTGCAGCACGCCCTCCAGCCGGATCTCCGCGCGCGCCGGATGCGGCAGATCACGGCTGCTGACGGCGGTGGCGGGGGTCACGGCGGCTCCAGTTCGTCCGGGAGGTCCCACCGCTCGGGGGCGATGCGGGAGGAATTCTCATTGTACGAAGGCTACCGTAGTTTGACATCTACCGTACTACGAGAGTTACCGTACGAGACGTCCCCCCACCGCGACAGATGGAGCAGCCCCCATGAGCGCCCTCTTCCAGCCCCTGAAGCTGCGCGACGTCACCATTCCCCACCGGGTGTGGATGCCTCCGATGTGCCAGTACTCGGCCGCGCCGGAGGGCCCGTCGACGGGCGTTCCCGGCGACTGGCACTTCGCGCACTACGGCGCACGCGCGACGGGCGGAACCGCCCTGATCGTCGTCGAGGCCACGGCCGTCTCGCCGGAGGGCCGCATCTCCCCGCAGGACCTCGGCCTGTGGAACGACGCCCAGACCGAGGCGTTCCGCCGGATCACGGACTTCCTCCGCACGCACGGCGCGGTCCCCGCCGTCCAGCTCGCCCACGCCGGCCGCAAGGCCTCGACCGACCGGCCCTGGAAGGGCGGTGCGCCGGTGGGGCCGGACGCGCACGGCTGGCAGCCGCTGGCGCCCAGCGCGCTGGCCTTCGACGAGCGGCACCCGGTGCCGACCGAGCTGACGGTCGCGCAGATCCAGGAGATCACGGGCCAGTTCGCGGACGCCGCCCGCCGGGCCCTCGCGGCCGGGTTCGAGATCGTCGAGATCCACGGCGCCCACGGCTACCTGATCCACGAGTTCCTCTCGCCCCACTCCAACCACCGCACCGACGGCTACGGCGGCTCCTACGAGAACCGCACCCGCTTCGCCCTCGAGGTCGTCGACGCCGTACGCGCGGTGTGGCCCGAGGACAAGCCGCTGTTCTTCCGCGTCTCCGCGACCGACTGGCTGGACGAGGGCGGCTGGACGGCGGACGACACCGTCCGCTTCGCCCGCGACCTGCAGGCCCACGGCATCGACCTCCTCGACGTGTCGACCGGCGGCAACGCCCGGGTGAGCATCCCCACCGGGCCCGGCTACCAGGTTCCGTTCGCCGCGCGCGTGAAGGCGGAGACGTCGCTTCCGGTCGCCGCCGTCGGCCTGATCACCGACGTCGAGCAGGCGGAGAAGATCGTGGCCAACGGCGAGGCCGACGCGGTGCTGCTCGGTCGCGAGCTGCTGCGCGACCCGTCGTGGGCGCAGCGGGCGGCGCGGGAACTGGGCGGCGAGGTGCGGGTGCCGGACCAGTACGGTTGGGCCGTGTGACGACGCCCCCGTGCGGGTTCCCGCCGGCCGTCCGCGCCGACGGGACTCAGGCGCCGTCCGGCCGGATCCGTTCCGTCTGTTCGCGCTGGTAGGCCGTGTAGGCGTCGCGAAGGGCCGCGCCCGGCCAGCGGGGCGGCAGGAGTTCCGGCGGCAGGACCGGGTCGGCGAGCAGATGCCGCACGACGGCCGCGAAGGCGGCGAGCCGGCCGGCCGGCCGCAGTGACCCCTCGACGTGGGCGAGCAGGGCCCGGGCCGTCGCGGCCCAGGCGTCCAGCGGCCACAGCTCCGCGGCCAGCTCGCGGGCCGGCCGCGCGGGGCGGGCGGTGCACCGCTCGGCCACCGCGTCGAGGTCGCCGGGCAGCGGGCGACTCAGGTTGGCGGGACGCAGCCACACCCCCTCGCGCAGTTCGGCCAGGCGCAGCGCGGCGAGCCGGGTGCGCAGTTCCGCGCGTTCGGCGGGGCCGCGTCCGGTCGCGGTGATCACGACCATCTCCCAGTCGCCGTCCCACGCGCGCGTGTGCGGACGCACCGCCTCGTCCTGGCGCCGCTGGCGTTCGAGGAGCCGCTCGCTCAGCCGGTAGCCGGTGCCGGTGCGCCGCAGGTCCCCCGCGCTCACCATCCGGCTGAGCGCCGCCCGCGCGGTGGACCCGCCGACGTCGAAGCGCTGCACGAGCCGCATCAGGTCCCTGACCGGCAGTTCGGGGGGGTGCGTACCGAGCAGCAGGCTCAGCACGACCGACCGCGCCGACAGCGGGCGCAGCACCGGCTCGCCCAAGGGCGCGGGGGCGGCGGGCGGCGGGGACACGCACGTACTGTACGTGCCGTACCCGGGGTGTTGCACTATTGCTGCGGCCGTAGAGACGGTGCAACACTCGGGTCATGACGACACGCGCGCAGGAGCCGTACCAGTCCGGGGGAACCGCGGGTGGCCCGCAGGGGTACGCCACGCACGACGTCACCAACCAGCCCCCTCCCTTGGCGCCGTACGACGCCTGCGAGGACGCGGCCCTGCTGGAGGGGGTGCGGCGGGAGGGCGCGGGGTGGGCCGAGCAGGAGCTGCGGCGGCTCGGCCTGCGGGCGGGCAGCGTCCAGGCGCAGGAGTGGGGCGAGCTGGCCAACCGCCACGAGCCCGTGCTGCGCACCCACGACCGGTACGGCAACCGGATCGACGAGGTCGAGTACCACCCGAGCTGGCACCACCTGATGCGGGTGGCGGTCGGCGAGGGCCTCGCCGCCTCGGCCTGGGCGGACGACCGGCCGGGCGCCCACGTCGCGCGGACGGCGGGCGGACTGGTCTGGGGGCACACCGAGGCGGGGCACGGCTGCCCGACGTCGATGACGTACGCGGCGGTCCCCACGCTGCGCCGGCAGCCGGAGCTGGCCAAGGTCTACGAACCGCTGCTGACCAGCCGGGAGTACGAGCCGGGGCTGCGCACGCCCACGGAGAAGCGCGGCCTGCTGGCCGGCATGGGGATGACCGAGAAGCAGGGCGGCTCGGACGTGCGGACCAACACCACGACGGCCACCCCCACCGCCGAGCCCGGCGTCCACACGCTGCGCGGGCACAAGTGGTTCACGTCGGCGCCGATGTGCGACGTGTTCCTGGTGCTGGCCCAGGCGCCCGGCGGGCTCTCCTGTTTCCTGGTGCCGCGCGTGCTGCCCGACGGCACCCGCAACACCTTCCGCGTCCAGCGGCTGAAGGACAAGCTCGGCAACCGGTCCAACGCCTCCTCGGAACCGGAGTTCGACGGGACGGTCGCCTGGCTGGTGGGGCCCGAGGGGCAGGGCGTCAAGACGATCATCGAGATGGTCAACTGCACCCGGCTGGACTGCGTGATGTCGTCGGCGACGCTGATGCGCAAGACGCTCGTCGAGGCCGGTCACCACGTCCGGCACCGCAGCGCGTTCGGCGCCCGGCTGATCGACCAGCCGCTGATGCGCAACGTCCTGGCCGACCTGGCACTGGAGTCGGAGGCCGCGACGACGCTCACCCTGCGGCTGGCCGGCGCCGCCGACCGGGCGGTGCGCGGGGACGCCGGGGAGGCGGCGTTCCGGCGGATCGCCACCGCCGTCGGCAAGTACTGGGTGACCAAGCGGGGTCCGGCGTTCACCGCGGAGGCCCTGGAGTGCCTGGGCGGCAACGGCTACGTGGAGGAGTCTGGCATGCCCCGCCACTACCGCGAGGCGCCGCTGCTGTCGATCTGGGAGGGCTCGGGGAACGTCAACGCCCTCGACGTCCTGCGGGCGCTCGGCCGGTCGCCGGAGACCGCGCACGCCCTGTTCGGGGAGCTGTCCCTCGCGCGCGGGGCGGACGCCCGGCTGGACGCGGCCGTGGCCCGGCTGGAGACGGGGCTGACCACGGCGTCCGAGACCGGGGCCCGCCGCCTGGTGGAGCTGATGGCCCTCACCCTCCAGGCGTCCCTCCTCGTCCGGCACGCCCCGCCCGCCGTCGCCGACGCCTTCTGCGCGAGCCGGCTGGGCGGCGACTGGGGGCACGCCTTCGGCACGCTGCCGGACGGGGCCGATCTCGACGGCATCCTGGGAAGGGCGTTGCCGGGCGAGGACTGAGCACCGTGCGCCCGGGCACCTCCCCGGACCCGACACCACCGCTCCGGCCTGCGGCGACGCCCTTTCCAGGGGTGACTGTCAGTGGCCGGGTGCAGACTGGCCGGTGTCCGAGACGAAGGCGTCGACGGCGACGCCGCGGAGGTGATCGGCATGACCGAGGTACTGCTCGCCGTGGGCACCCGCAAGGGCCTGTTCATCGGGCGCCGACGGGGTGGCACCTGGGAGTTCGACGAAAGCCCCTACTTCAACGCGCAGGCCGTCTACTCGGTCGCCGTCGACACCCGCGGCGACACCCCGCGGCTGCTGGCCGGCGGCGACAGCGCGCACTGGGGCCCGTCGGTGTTCCACTCCGACGACCTGGGCCGGACCTGGACGGAACCGGCGCGGCCGGCCGTCAGGTTCCCCAAGGACACGGGTGCCTCGCTGGAGCGCGTGTGGCAGCTGCACCCGTCCGCCGCGGAGCCGGACGTCGTGTACGCGGGCACGGAACCGGCCGCGCTGTACCGGTCGGAGGACCGCGGGGAGAGCTTCGAGCTGGTCCGCCCCCTGTGGGAGCACCCCACACGGTCGCGGTGGGTGCCGGGCGGCGGCGGTGAGGGGCTGCACACCGTCCTCACCGACCGGCGCGACCCGGACTCGGTGACGGTCGCCGTCTCGACCGCGGGCGTCTTCCGCACCACCGACGGCGGCGCGAGCTGGACACCGTCCAACTCGGGCGTCTCCGCGGTGTTCCTGCCGGACCCGGACCCGGAGTTCGGCCAGTGCGTGCACAAGGTCGCGCGGGACGCGGCCACCCCGGACCGGCTCTATCTGCAGAACCACTGGGGCGTGTACCGCAGCGACGACGCGGGCGCCCACTGGACGGACATCGGCGAGGGGCTGCCGTCCACGTTCGGTTTCGCGGTGGCCGCCCACCCGCACCGCGGCGACACGGCGTACGTGTTCCCGATCAACGCCGACGCGGACCGCGTCCCGGCCGGTCGCCGATGCCGGGTGTTCCGCACGGCCGACGCGGGCCGGAGCTGGGAGCCGTTGACGGCGGGGCTGCCGCAGGAGGACCACTACGGCACGGTGCTGCGCGACGCGATGAGCACCGACGACGCCGAGCAGGCCGGCGTGTACTTCGGCAACCGCAACGGCGAGGTGTTCGCGTCGGCGGACGACGGCGACAGCTGGCGGCAGTTGGCCTCCCACCTGCCGGACGTCCTGTGCGTCCGGGCCGCGGTCGTCGGGTGACACCGCGGCGCCCGACACCGGCGCCGGCCCCGCCGGGGCCGGCGGTCGCCGGGTCGGGCAGGTCCTCGCCACGCCGGTCGGCTTCACGCGTCCGCCGACGACCGTGATCGGCGGCGGACCGGCCGGGCCCGGCCGTCCCCCGTCGGCCGGGATCCGCGGCGTCGTGCACGAACGCTCGCTTCCGCCGGCCATCGGCACCCTGCCGATCGTCCTGTCCGACCGGGCCCGCGCCGGGGCCGTGGGCGCGCCCCGCCGGAGAGCGCACTCGCGTACGGCGCGGAGGCGGCCCGACCGCGGACCGCTACGGCAGGCGCCAGTCCACCGGCTCGGCTCCCTGCTGCACCAGGAGCTCGTTGGCCCGGCTGAACGGGCGGGAACCGAAGAAGCCGCGGTCCGCGGACATCGGCGAGGGATGCGCCGACTCGATCGCCGGAGAACCGCCGAGCAGGGGGCGCAGGTTGCGCGCGTCGCGTCCCCACAGGATGGACACCAACGGCTTGCCACGCGCGACGAGGGCACGGATGGCCTGTTCCGTGACCTCCTCCCAGCCCTTGCCGCGGTGGGCTCCCGGCTTGCGCGGGGCCGTGGTCAGCGCCCGGTTCAGCAGCAGCACGCCCTGGCGGGTCCACGGGGTCAGGTCACCGTTGGAGGGCCGGGGCAGGCCCAGGTCCGTGTGCATCTCCCGGTAGATGTTCTCCAGGCTGCCCGGCAGGGACCGCACCTCCGGCGAGACCGCGAAGCTCAGGCCGATCGCCATTCCCGGTGTCGGGTACGGGTCCTGACCGACGATCAGGACCCGGACGTCGTCGAAGGGTTGCTGGAACGCCCGCAGGACGTTCGCCCCCGACGGGAGGTACGTCCGGCCCGCCGCCACCTCGGCGCGCAGGAAGTCGCCCATGCCCGCGATACGTCCGGCGACCGGGTCCAGGGCCTTCGCCCAGCCGGCTTCGACAAGTTCATGCAACGGTCGTGGTGCCACGCTGCCTCACTCTACTGGCCGACACCGACAGCCCGGACCGGCGGACCGGCGGACCGGCGGACCTGCCCTGCGGGGTCCACCGCGCCACCGGGCGCTACTCTTCCTCCTCTGTCAGCGTCGGCCGGCGGTCGCGGAGTCCGCCCGGCCGGTCATCGGGGAGGGAGGAACGCGGTGCGTCCTGCACCCGGCACGGCGGCCGGTTCCGGTTTCCTGGCCGTGGACTCCGGTGGTTCCGGGCTCCGCGTCGTCGTCGGCACCGTCGGCGAGGGCGGACGCGGGCCGCTGGGGCGGCGTGCGTCACGGGAGCCCGTGCGCACCGGGGTGCGCGGCATCGAGCCCGGGCACCTGCTGGAGCAGCTGGTGCCCATGGCCCGGGAGCTGGCCGAAGGGGCCGGCGTGGACCGGATCGGCACCGTGGTGGTCGGGGCCGCCGGGCTCGCGACCCTGGGCGACGCCCTGCGCGCCGAACTGCCCGGCGCCCTGGGTCGGGAGCTGGGGGTGCGCACGGTCGCGCTCGTCGCCGACGCCGTCACCGCCTACGTGGGCGCCCTCGGCCCCCGCGCCGGAGCCGTGGTGGCCGCCGGCACGGGCCTGATCGCGACCGGCACCGACCTGGCCCGCTGGCGCCGGGCGGACGGCTGGGGGCACCTGCTCGGCGACTGCGGCGGCGGCGCCTGGATCGGGCGGGCCGGCCTGGAGGCGGCGTTGCGCGCCCACGACGGGCGGGAGGGCGGTTCCGCGCTGCTGCTGGCCCGCGCCGAGGAGCGGTTCGGACCGGTCGGGGGGCTGCCCGGCAAGCTGTACCCGCGCACCGACCGTCCCGCCGTGCTCGCCTCCTTCGCGCCCGAGGTGGCGGCCTGCGCGGACGGCGACCCCGTCGCCCGGGGCATCCTGCGGGCCGCCGCCCGGCACATGGCCGACTCGGCCGCCGCGGTCTGCCCGCCCCGCGGCGAGCCCCTGATCACCGTCACCGGCGGCCTGCTGAAGATGGGCGACCCCCTGGCCGTACCGCTCGGGGAGGAGCTGGAGAAGCGACTGCCGCATGCGCGTCGGGTGGCGGCCGAGGGCGATCCGCTGCACGGGTCCGTACGCATCGCGACCGATCTGGCGACGGGCTCCCTCACCCTTCCGGGTGATGGACGGATGCTGTTCGTGACGACGGTTCCGGGCGGCTGACAACAGCCCCCCGGAGCGGGGAATCGTACCGATGTCGTCCGATCCGTACATCACTCATCAGACAAAACCGGACGGATACCGCTCACCTGCACCCTCCCCGAACAGGGAGGCCCGGGAAACCAGTAACATGCGGCGCCATGAGCTCCCCCACTGGGCCCGCGTCCGGCCTGCCAGTACGAATGCCGCGCCCCCGACAGCCCGGGCGGCACCGCCGACCCGAGCCTCTGGTGGCTCCCGAGGGCGCGCCCGCGCTCGTCCTCGCGGTGCCGGGCACACCCAGTGGCGCCACCCGGGGCCTCGCCGACGAGATCGTGAGCATCGCCCGCTCCGAGCTGCCCGGCATCGACGCCCGCATCGGCTACCTCGACGGCGACGACGAGGAGTTCCTGTCGCTGTCGACGACGCTGGTGCGGGCCGCCGAGGAACGCACGGCCCGCTACGAGCAGGCGCGCGCCGCCGGCCTCGAGGTGAAGGAGCCCGAGGGCCCCGTCGCCGTCGTCGTGCCGCTGCTCGCCGGTCCGGACGGCGCGCTGCTGCGCCGGATCCGGCAGGCCGTCATGGACAGCCGGATCGCGGCCGAGCTGACCGACGTGCTCGGCCCGCACCCGCTGCTGGCCGAGGCGCTGCACGTGCGGCTCTCCGAGGCCGGGCTGGCCCGCGCCGACCGGGCCCGCCTGTTCACCGTGGCGACCGCCGCGGACGGCATCATCCTCGCCTCCGTCGGTGGTGACGAGGCCGTGCAGGCGGCCGGGATCACCGGCATGCTGCTGGCCGCGCGCCTCGCCGTGCCGGTGATGGCGGCGGCGCTGGACCAGGAGGGCTCGATCGCGTCCGTGGCCGAGCAGCTGCGTTCCTCCGGCTCGCACCAGCTGGCGCTCGCGCCGTACCTGATCGGCCCGGAGATCGACGCGGCCCTGCTGGAGGAGGCGGCGAAGGAGGCGGACTGCTCCAGCGCCGAGCCGCTCGGCCCGTACCCGGCGATCGGCAAGCTGACGCTGGCGAAGTACACGACGGCGCTGGGCATCTCGCCGCAGCAGCCGCAGGGCACGCCGGTCCGCTGAGGCGGACGGCACCCGCACGACCACGGCCCGTACGGCCGGAAGGGCCCGCCCCGGTACCGGGGCGGGCCCTTCGTCGTGCCCTGCGGCGGCGCGGTGTCAGCCGAGGACCACGCAGGACGCCGCCGCGACCGCGAGGGAGCCGGCGCGGCTGGGCACCCCCGTCGCCGGGTCGAGGGCGAACCAGGTGACGTCTCCGGAGCGCTCGTTGGCCGCGTAGAGGAAACCGTCCGACACGGTGATCGCCCGTGGCCAGTGGCCGCCGCACGGGACGGTGGCGGTCAGCCGGAGCGCGTCGGGTTCGACGGCGAACACCGACAGCACGTCCTCCCCCCGGGTCGCGGTCCACACGAAGCGGCCGTCGGGCGAGGCGACGATGCCCGACGGGTAGGCGTCGCCGGCCGGGGCGCCGGGGAGCACCGGAACCTCGGTGAGCGGCCGCAGCGTGCCGTCGGCGGCGTCCCAGCGGCAGACGGTGACGGTCGGGGCGAGTTCGTTGACCACGTAGGCGTGGGTGCCGTCCGGGTGGAAGGCCAGGTGCCGGGGTCCCGAGCCGGGGCGCAGCGCGATCTCCCGGTGGACGGCGAGGGCGCCGTCCTTCAGTGTGCAGACGCGCACCGAGTCGGTGCCCAGGTCCACGCTGACGGCCCATCGTCCGTCGGGGTCGGGCTGCACCTGGTGGGCGTGGGGTCCCTGCTGGCGCTGGGCGTGCGGGCCGGAGCCGGTGTGCCGGAGCACGCCGGACGCGGACCGGGCGAGGGTGCCGTCGGAGCGGACCGGCACGGCGGTGACGCTTCCGGAACCGTAGTTGGCGGTCAGGACGTGTCCGGCGAACAGGCTGAGGTGGGTCGGTCCGTCGCCCCCGACGGGCACCGGCCGCCCGGCCGGCTCGGGCTTGTCCCCGTCGACGCGGTACGCGGCCACGGCCCCCTCGGTGGTCTCGCTGACCGCGTAGAGCGTGCCGCCGTCGGGGCCGAGGGCCAGGTAGGAGGGGTCGGGAACGCTGTTCACGCTGCTCAGGACCGTCAGCGCGCCCTCGCCGGGGGTGACGGCCGCCGTCACGATCCCCGGCCCCCCGGCCGCCGTGAACGACCCGATGAACGCCCGCCGTCGCCGTCTGCCGCCGTCCGCCACCGCTGACCCCTCTCGTCCCGTGCCTCGTCGGGCACCGTGTCGGGCGCCGACCGATCGTCGCCCCGGAGCGACGGTAGCAGTCGATCACGCGCGGTCTAGACCAAATGGGTGGCGGGGTCGCGTCGGGTCAGGCGCCGACCAGCGGGGAGCCGGACGGGCCGCGCAGGGGGGCGGCGAGTTCGGCCAGGGCGCGCTCCAGGCCGTGGAGGTGGGCCAGGGCCGGTTCGGCCGCGAGCGGCCGTTCCTGGTGGGCGGGAACGGTCCCGCCGCCGGTGAGCGCCTCGACCGCGGCCTCGACCCGCCAGCAGGCGGCGGCCAGGCGGGCGTCGTGCGAGGCCTCCGGGTCGGCGGCGACAGCGACCAGACCGCGGATCTCCCGGGCACAGTCGTCGAGCAGGGCGAGTACGCGCCGGGCGCGGCGCTTGCGCCCGTGCATGGGGTTGAGCGGGTGCACGAGCGGGGCGACCGAGAGCCGCACCCGGCCGAGCAGCTGCTCCAGTTCGGCCACGCGGGGCGCCGGGTCGGCGCCCTCGGTGCCGGCGAGACGGGCGGCGGCCTCGGCGGTGCAGGCGTGGACGCAGCGCAGGGCCCGCTGGATCCAGGCGTCGGTGACGGCGTGGGTGGTGACGGGCAGGACGAAGAGGACCGCGAGCACGGCACCGAGCGCGCCGACGCCGGTCTCGGCGATCCGCAGGGCGAGCAGCCCGGGGCCGAGGACACCCAGGAGGCCGTAGAGCAGCTCGGCGAGCAGCGTCACGCAGAGCATCATCCAGGTGTAGGACACCGCGGCGGTGTAGAAGATGCCGAAGACGCAGACGGCGGCGAGTACGGCCGTGGGCACCGCGGACCCGGCGACGGGGACGGCGACGAGGAAGCCGAGACCGATGCCGACGACCGTGCCGAGCACCCGCCGGAAGCCGCGGACCAGGGTCTCGCCGCGCGAGGTGGTGTTGACGAAGACCCACCAGGTGGCGCCGACGGCCCAGTACCAGCGGTCGCCGGACACCAGCTGGCCCACGACCAGCGCGAAGCCCGCGCCGACGGTGGCCTGGACGGCCTGGCGGGTGGTGATGCGGGCGAGTCCGGTGCCGGCGGGCGGGGCAGGCACGACGGCCGGGGGCAGGCGGCGCTCGTAGCACCACAGGCCGAAGCGGACCGTCGCGGCGGTCGCCACGGACAGCAGTACGGCGGCGTGCATCTCCGGCAGCCGGTCCGTGGTCGCGTGCAGGAACTGGGCGATGAAGAAGGTCATGAACGCGAACACGCCGAGGCTGTGACCGCGCGGGCCCCAGCGCCGGGCGTACACGCCCGCGCCGACCACGGCGAGGAAGGCGAGGTCGCGGGCCACGGGGTGGCCGTGCAGTCCGGCCGCGGCGGTCAGCACGGGCAGCCCCACCACCGGCAGCAGCGCGGTGGTGACCGCCTGGCCGCGCACGGTGGCGTCGGTGACGGTGAACAGGGCGAGCAGCGCGGCGAGCCCGCCGACGACGGCGCCCACGAGGGAGACGCCCGCCAGACCGCAGACGACGACGGCCGCCCCGATACCGACGACGGCCCGCGCGGCGAAGCGCAGCCGCGCCCGCCCCGGGTCCGGGCTCACGAACACCCTCTTCAGCACTGATTACCGCCCCCTCGCACACTGACCCGGCCGTCACCGGAACGAAAAAGGCGCCGCGGGATCCGCAGCGCCATCGACCCCTCCATATGAGCATCCTTTCCACCAGTGGCTCAACTGCCGCTTTGTGAATTGGTCCATTGGTACAGTGAGCGTGGCTTTTCCGCGGCCACCGGAGGGCCATTGGCCGACGAGAGGAACCGGGACACCATGGCCGTCGACGAACTCGACACCCGCATCCTGCGGCTGCTGCTGGAGCAGCCGCGCACCAGCGTGCGCGAGTACGCACGTCTCCTCGGGGTCGCCCGCGGGACGCTCCAGGCCCGGCTGGACCGGCTGGAGCGCGACGGCGTGATCACCGGCACCGCGCCGTCCCTCTCCCCCGCGGCGCTGGGCCACCCCGTGCTCGCGTTCGTGCACATCGAGGTCACCCAGGGCCACCTGGACGACGTGGGCGAGGCACTGGCCGCCGTGCCGGAGATCGTGGAGGCGTTCTCCATCACGGGCGGCGGCGACCTGCTGACCCGGGTGGTGGCCCGGGACAACGCGCACCTGGAGGACGTGGTCCAGAAGCTGATCAGCCTGCCCGGCGTGGTCCGCACCCGCAGCGAGGTCGCCCTGCGCGAGCGCGTCCCGCACCGGCTGCTGCCGCTGGTGGAGTCGATCGGGCGCACGGCGCGCACATGAGCCTCGGCATCGTGGACGCCCGGCCCGGTGCCGGACCGCTCCGGCGCGACGGGGCGAACGCGCGACAGGGGCGAACGCGTGCCGGGGGGGCCGCGTGCCGGGGGCCGCGGAAGGCGTCGTACGTGAGGTGACGGCGGCCGACGAGACGGAGAACACATCCGTCGTGCGCGGGTTCTGCCCGCGGCGCTGATCAGAGCGCGGTCCGCATCCGTATCTCCTGGTGTCCGAGCCTGTCCTCGCACCAGGAGGCACGATGCGCATCACGCGCACCACGGCAGGGACGGCCTTCGTGGCCGGTTCCCTGGTCCTCACCCTCACCGCGCTCGCCTACCCGGCCGTGCTCGGCGTCCAGAACGCGGGCAACGACCAGGCCCGCGTCGTCACCGAGACGCGGTACGGGCCGCTCACCGAGGCCGACCGGGACTTCGTGGTGAAGGTCCGTGCCGCCGGGCTGTGGGAGCACCCGCTCGGGCTGATGGCCATGGAACGGGGGACGACACCGGAGATGCGGGAGGCCGGTGAGCACCTGGTCACGGGCCACTCCCGGCTCGACGCGACGTGCCGCCGGATCGCCCCGGAGCTGGGCATCACCCTGCCCAACCTGGCGTCACCGCAGCAGCAGCAGTTCGTGTCGACCGTGAGCGGGACCACGGGCAAGCAGTTCGACACCACCGCGGTCAACATCATGCGCATCACGCACGGCCAGATCTTCCCGGTGATCGCCAAGATCCGCGCCAACACCAAGAACTCGCTGGTGCGGCAGCTGGCCGATCAGGCCAACGACACCGTCCTCGATCACATCACCGTGCTGGAGAGGACCGGCCTGGTCAACTTCGACCAGGTCAACTTCCAGCAGTCGGCCCCGCCGGGCCTGCCGAAGGTCCAGCTCACCCCGCCGGCTCCGCAGCCGGGCGAACCGGTGCTGGCCCTCACCGAGCCGCCCGGGCCGGACGTCGGCACGACGGCTCCGACGCCCGGTCCGACGGTCCGCTGAGGCCGGCGGGCGCCGCCCGCGTCCCCGGCGGCTCACCTGCCGCGGGGCCTGCCCCGTCGGCCGCCCTTGGCGCTGCCGCCGGACCCGCGCCGCGCGCCGCCGGCCTGTTTCCCTCCGGCCGGCTTCTTCGCCGTCGCCGGTTTGCGCCGCGGCGACGCGGTACCGGTGCGCTCGTCCTTCGCCTGTGCCGGGCCGGGTCGCCGGCCCCGGGTGCTGTTGACGGTCCTGCCCCGGACGATCCCGATGAACTCCTCCACCAGGTCGGTGTGCGCGTCCTCGGGCCACGACAGCGCCACACCCGATCCGGGGGCGTCGGTGACCGGCCGGTACGTGAGGTCCTTGCGGTGGTGCAGACGGGCCAGCGACAGGGGGACGACGAGGACGCCGATGCCGGCCGCCACCAGTTCCACGGCGTCCGCGGTGGTGGCCGGGCGTTCGAACGCGGGCCGGCCGGGCGGCCGCTCCCAGCCGAGCACGTCGTCGAGGGGGTGCAGCACGATCTCGTCGGACAGGTCCTCGACGGTCACCTCGTCGGCCGCGGTCACCAGGTGGTCCTTGGGGATCACCACGACCGTGGTCTCGGTGTAGAGGGGGATCGCGCTGAGGACGGTCCGGTCGACGGGCAGCCGCACCAGTCCGGCGTCCGCGCCGCCGTCCAGCAGCACTCCGTCCGCCTCGGCGGCGGAGACCTGGGTCAGGGACAGCGGGACGTCCGGCAGCCGCTCGTTCCAGATGCGCACCCATTTGTCGGGCGTCACCCCCGGGACGTACGCGAGCCGGAACGCGGGGGGTTCTTCCGAGCCTGTCACCCGGCCAGGTTACCGGGCGTGGTCGGGAGCCGTTCACATGCTCGATACCCTTGACACCATGACGTCGCACCAGAACACCCAGACCATGAAGCCCGCGACCGCGGCGAAGAAGCTGGGTGTGTACCTCGAGGCCACACCCGCCGAGTTCCGGGAGGGCGTCGTCACGCGCGCCGAGCTGAACGCGCTGCAGGCCGACCCGCCGCAGTGGCTGCGCGAGCTGCGGCGCGACGGTCCGCACCCGCGGCCGGTGGTGGCGGCCAAGCTGGGCGTGTCCATCGCGGGGCTGCGCCGCGGCGGGGTCGAGGAACCGCTGACCACGGCGCAGATCGACGCGCTGAAGCAGGAGCGTCCCGAGTGGCTGGAGCGGGAGCAGGCCGTCCAGGCCGACGTCCGCAAGGAGGCCGCCCGCGTGAAGCAGCTCCACGCGGAGCGCGCCGCACGCGCCGAGCGCGGCTGACCGTCCGGGGGCATGGCCCCCGGCTCAGCCCTCGGCTCAGGCCTCGGCCTTCTGCTCCGTCAGGCTCCACGCGTACTGCAGCCAGTCCGACAGCGCGACGGCGCTCAGGCCCGCGCTCAGCATGCGGCCGGCCCGGGGCGCGACCGCGTAGGTGCCGACCAGCCCGCCGGCCACCCAGGCCGAGGTGCAGAACGGGCAGGAGACCAGGTCTCCGACGGCGCGGCGCAGCCCGCCGCCGCGCGAGGCGTCCATCACCTCGCTGCCCTCGCCCTCGCGCTCCCGGCGGGTGAACGGCGCCCGCACGAAGCTCGTGACCTTGTCCTTGGTCAGCAGCCGGGACGCCTTGAAGGTCGCCGTCCCCAGCAGGGCCACGTCCCAGGGCGGGACGGTGTCGGGCAGGCGGACCCCACGGCGCCACGCCACCACGGCGAACGCTCCGACAGCGGTCGCGAAGGTCGTCGCGAGCGTCGCGTATCCCGCCAGGGGGGTGTCGTCGTCGGCGCCGTAGCGCTGCTCACCGTCCGTCATGACTGCCTTCCCTTCGGGCGCCCGCCGTCGGGGCCGCCTCGTCGACCGGGGGCCGAGTGCCCTGTTCCGGCCGGTTCCAACGCCCGACGCACGCCGCCGCGTCCGACGCGCACGCGGGTGCGGCGGTCAGCCCGTCGCGGGACCGCCGAAGAGGTCCGCGCAGTCGGCGGGCAGCGCACCGCGGAGGCGGTCCGCGCGCTCGCCTGGCACCGCTTCGGCGAGCGTGGAGAGCACCGCGCCCGCGTCCCACTCCGCGGTGCGCGGCCGGGCGCCGGTCTGCTGGGCCACGCGTCGCAGGAACTCCTCGCGGCCGAAGGTCTCGGGGCCTCCCCGTTCCAGGCGCAGCGCGTCGTCCAGGGGCGCCGGCAGATGCGCGGCCAGGGCCGCGGCCTCCTCCGGTGCGATCCGGGACGCGATCACCCACAGCACGGCCGTGGTGACCTGCTCGGCCTCTTCCCCGCTGTGGTACTCCCCGCGGTCACGGACCCGGGTCAGGAACTCGTCGAGCCGCACGGCGCCGCCTCCTTCCGCCGGTTCTCGCCCGGCCCCGGGTGCCCCGGCCGGGATGGGGGAAACGGACGCGGGGCCGCCGGGCGCAGCCCGGTTCACCGGCGTGCGCGCAACGCGTCGGCGACGGCGGTCACCCGGGTCACGGCGTCGTCCCGGAACAGCGCGCGTCCGGCGGCGATCCGCTCCCGCCGGGCCGGGCCCGGGGCGGTCAGCCGTCGCAGCGCCCCGAGCAGCGCGGCGTCGTCCTCGGCCGTCTCCGAGACGCCCAGCGCGGCCATCCGGCGCACGCCGTCCGCGCCATGGCCCGGTATCGGTCGGTGCCCCACGACCGGCAGTCCGGCGGCGAGCGCCTGGACGGCGGTCTGCCCCGCGGCGTTGTCGACCAGGGCCCGGGCGGCCTGCAGCAGGCCGGGCATGTCCGTCACCCAGCCGAGGACGAGCGCACCGGGAACGCCGGACAGCTCACGGCGCAGTCTCACGTTGTCCCCGCAGAGCACGACCGGGAGGAAACCGTGCTCCGACAGCAGCCGCACGGTGGCGGCCAGACGCGAGCCGACCCCCCAGGCGCCGACGGACAGCACGACGGGGGGCCGCCCGGGGCCGTGCCGGTCGAACAGCCGGCGCCACCCGTCCGCTCCGGGCGCGTCGGCGAAGAACTCGGGGGCCACCACCGGGCCGCAGACCCCGGCGGGTGTGCCGGTGGTCCGCCGCACCTGGCGTGCCGCGTCGTCCGTGAGGCACAGACAGTGGTCGTTGCCGGGATGGAGCCACTGCCGGTGGACGACGAAGTCGATCACGAGCACGACGCTGGGCACGGGCAGCAGCCCGCGGGCGCGCAGATGGCCGGTCAGCTGGGCGCCGAGGTGGAAGACGGGGACCACCACGTCCGCGCCCGTGCGGTCGGCCAGCTCCCGCAGCCGGGCGCCGGCGAGCCGGGCCAGGGGCGTCCCGCCCGGCCGGCGCCCGCCGCCGGGGCGCAGGAACAGGCGGTACAGGACGGCGTACGCCCAGGGGAAGTGCCGCACCGACCCGCGATAGAAGAGCCGAAGGGCACGGCCGAGGCCGTACGGCAGGAGTGCGAGGACGTCGACGACCAGGGCGTCGCCCCCGCGTTCCCGGATCCGGCGGGCCAGTTCGGCGGCGACCGTGTCGTGCCCGGCGCCCATGCTCGCGCTGACCAGCAGCAGACGTCCGGCGCCCTGCGGGGTGCGCGGAGGTGCGGTCCGGCGGGACGCGGATGAGCTGGGAGGATGCACGGCGCTTCAGGTTGCCCGCCCATCGCGTTCCAAACCGGGGCACAAGCGGATGTTTCGGATCTTTCACCGGGGATACTCCATGACCGCCCGTCCGGTCGGACGCGGGGAGGCCCCGGCCGTCCGGTCGATCGCCTCCCGGCGTCCACCCCGAGCCAAGGTGGTCCCCATGGTCGATGCGTTCTCCCGCGCCCGGTCCGCCCCCGGACCGCGGATCGCCGCCCCCGACGCGGACCGGGCGAGGCCCCGGCCGCCCGTCGGCGAGCGGGGCACGCGTACGCGCACGGCGCTGGTGACGGGGGCCTCCTCCGGCATCGGTGCGGCCGTCGCCCGGCGGCTGGCCGACGAGGGCGGCTGGCGGCTGGTGCTCAGCGGGCGCGACCCGTCCCGGCTGCACGAGGTGGCTCGGGCCGCGTCGGCCACCGCCTTCGCCGCGGACCTCACCCTGCCCGGCGCCGACCGGCGGCTCACCGACTTCGCCCTGGCCGCGGCGGGTCCGGTGGACCTCCTGGTGGCCGGTGCCGGGGTGGGCTGGGCCGGGGAGTTCCGCGACATGCCGCCGCACACCATCGGCGAGGTCTTCGACATCGACGTCCTGGCCACGCTGCGGCTGGTGCGGCTGCTGCTGCCCGGCATGATCGAGGCGGGCTCGGGGCGCGTGGTGCTCATCGGGTCGCTGGCGGGCTGCGTGGGGGTGCGCGACGAGGCCGTGTACTCCGCCGCCAAGGCCGCGCTGGGCGCCTTCGCCGACGCCCTGCGGTACGAGGTGCGGGGCACCGGGGTGGGGGTGACCCACGTGGTGCCCGGTGTCGTCGACACGCCCTTCTTCGAACGCCGCGGCGCGCCCTACCGACGGTCCAGGCCGCGGCCGGTGCCGGCGGAGCGGGTCGCCGACGCGGTGTGCAGGGCGGTGGCCCGGGGCCGGGACGAGGTGTACGTGCCCGGCTGGCTGCGGTTGCCGTGCCGGGTCCGGGGCGCGGCGCCCGGGCTCTACCGGCGGATGGCCTCCCGGTTCGGATGAGCGGGAGGCCGCCGCGGTGAGTGTCCTCACCGTCGTCCTCGCCCTGTTCGCGGCGCTGTCCAACGCTGCGGCGTCGGTGCTGCAGCGCCGGGCCGCGGCCCAGGACGAGGACCGGCCCGGTGCCGTCCACACGGTGGTGCGCTCACTGCTGCGGCTGATACGCGACCCGTACTGGGTGGGCGGCGCGGCGCTGCTCGCCCTGACGACGGTGCTGCAGGCGGCCGCGCTGGCGGTGGGCAGCCTGGCCGTCGTCCAGCCGCTGATGGCCAGCGAGCTGATGTTCACCCTGGTCGTCGGCAGCATGGTCTTCCACCGACGGCCCGACCAGCGCACCTGGCTGGCGTTCGTGGCCCTGGCCGCGGGGCTGGCGCTGTTCCTGGGTGCCGCGTCCCCGTCGGCGGGGGACGCCACCGCGGCCCCGGGCCGCTGGCCCTGGGCCCTCCTGGCGCTGTTCTGCGTGGTGACGGGCTTCGCCGTCGCCGGCCGGCTGGTGCACGGAGCGCCCCGTGCCGCCCTGTTCGGGTCGGCGTCCGCGGTGGCGTTCGGCGGGACGGCCGCGTTGCTGAAGGAGGTCACCGGGCGGTTTCCCCAGGGGGCGGGCGCCGTACTGACGCAGTGGCCGCTGTACGCCACGGGAGTCGTCGGCGTGATCAGTTTCCTCCTCCTGCAGAGCGCGCTGCGGGCCGGGACCCTCGCCGCGTCGCAGCCCGCGCTCACCCTCGGGGACGCGCTGACCAGCGTCGCCATGGGCTGGGCCCTGTTCGGTGAGGAGATCGTGCTCGGGGTGCGGGTGCTGCCCGAGCTGATCGGCGTGGCGCTGATCGGCCTCGGCAGTGTCGGACTGGCCCGGGCGCCGTCGGTGCACGGCGCCTGGGACACCGCGCCGGCGGCGCGCGACGGGCCGGGTGGAGGTGGAGGGCGACAGCGGCAGGAGCGGCAGGAGTCGTGACCATCGGGTGCCCGGCGCACCGTGATCCGGACGTCCGGTGGAAGGACCCCGTCTGTCGGCAAAGGCGACTGGAGACCCTCCGGCGGGGGCACGTGGGTTTCCCGGCGGGCGAGGAGCGGGACGGACGAAAGGGCGGAGGAAGAAGCCGCGCGGGGCTCGGGGCGTCCTCGGGGCACCCGACGACGAGCGACGGATCACAGACCACGGGCGACGGACCACGGACGACGGATCACGGGTGACCGGGACTTCCGGCAGAGCAGGAGGCGGGGCCGATGAGGGAGCGGGACGGAGCCGGGCGGGCGGCGTACGCCGTGGCGTCGGCGGTCGCCGTGCCGGCCGTCGCCGCGCTGGCCCACATCGGTCCGGCCGCGACCTGGCTGCCGGAGCTGCGTCGGCGCTGGTTCCCCGCGCTGGCCGGAGTGGGCCGGCCCGATCACGTCGCCCTCACCTTCGACGACGGTCCCGACCCGGTGTCCACGCCCCGCTTCCTGGACGTGCTGGAGGGGCTCGGCGTGCGCGCGACGTTCTTCGTCCTGGGCGAGAACGTCGCCCGGCACCCCGCGACCGCCCGCGAGCTGGTGCGGCGGGGCCACGAGATCGCCGTCCACGGCTGGTCCCACGGCCGGCCCTGGCTGCCGTCGCCGGCCCGTGACGCCCGCGAGCTGGAGCGGGCGGCGGGCGCGATCGGCGACGCCACCGGCCGCGCACCGCACTGGTACCGGCCGCCCTACGGCATCCTCACCTCCGGCCGCTGGGCCGCGGCCCGGCGCGCGGGACTGCGCCCGGTCCTGTGGACGGCGTGGGGCGAGGACTGGCGGCACGACGCGACGCCGGACTCCGTGCGGGCGACCGTCGCGGCGGACCTGGGCGGCGGCGGCACGGTCCTCCTGCACGACACCGACCACGCCTCCGCCCCCGGCAGCTGGCGGGCGGCCCTCGGCGCCCTTCCCGGCCTCGTCGCCGACTGCCGTGCGCGGGGCCTGGTCGTGGGGCCGCTGGCCGAGCACGGGGTGGGCGGGGCCCGGTACCGCCGTGGCGTGCCCGTCGTGGCACCCGTGCGAACCGCCGGCGCGGCGTCGTCTCGGCCGACGGCGCCGGGACGGCCGTAGCGTCGGGGGACACCGTGCAGATCGGGCCGGACAGGTCCGGAACCGTCCGGTCCGCCGTGGGTGCCGCGGGAGGACGCGGTGATCGCCGACGGCGGGCGGAGCGCGGTCGTGGACCCGGAGGGCCGGATCGTGCGGCTGCGCCGGATGCGGGCGGTGCGGGGCCGGCCGCGCCTGCGCCCGGTGCTGGACGCGCGGCCGGGCTTCGGTACCGGCCTGATGGCGGACCCTCCGGGAGGACGGGGTGCGGACGGCGGAGGCCGGGGCGCTGCGGACACCGTCCCGGCCCCGGCGCCGGAACGCCGCCCTCGACCGCCTCAGGCGGCCGCCCCCGACAGGTCGCGGTGGATCGGCGTCGCCCCGCCGGTCAGCGGCAGGCCCGTACCGCCGCGCCGGGCGGCGACGATCTCCGCCGCGATGGACAGGGCCGTCTCCTCGGGCGTCCGGGCGCCGAGGTCCAGTCCGATGGGAGACCGCAGCCGGGCCAGCTCGCGGTCGCCCAGACCGGCGTCGCGCAGCCGTCGTTCCCGGTCCTCGTGGGTGCGCCGCGAGCCCATCGCGCCCACGTACGCGACCGGCATGCGCAGGGCCTGCGTCAGCAGCGGTACGTCGAACTTGGCGTCGTGGGTGAGCACGCACAGCACCGTGCGCCCGTCGGTGGGGGTGCTCCGCAGATAGCGGTGCGGCCAGTCGACGACGACCTCGTCGGCCTCCGGGAAGCGGGCCGGGGTGGCGAAGACGGGTCGGGCGTCGCACACGGTCACGTGGTGGCCGAGGAACTTGCCGGCGCGCACCAGCGCCGCGGCGAAGTCGACCGCGCCGAAGACGATCATGCGGGGCGGCGGCGTCCGGGACTCGACGAGCAGGGTGAGTCCGCCGGGGCAGTGCGAGCCGTCCTCCGACAGGGCGACCGTGCCGGTGCGTCCCGCCTCCAGCAGCGCCCGGGTCTCGGTCACCGCCGTGCGGTCCAGCTCGGGGTGGCCGCCGAGTCCGCCCTCGTGCGAGCCGTCGGCGCGGACGAGCAGCGCCCGTCCGAGGAACGCGGCCGGGCCCTGGACGACCCGGGCCAGGGCGGCGGGCTCGTCCCGGACGGCGGCCGACAGCGCCGCCCGGAACACCGCCCGCGACGGCGCGTGGGCGGTGACCGGTGTGACCATCACCTCGATGACCCCGCCGCAGGTCAGCCCGACCGCGAAGGCGTCCTCGTCGCTGTAGCCGAACCGTTCGCGCACCGTCTCCCCGTCGCGGAGGGCCGCGGTGCACAGGTCGTACACCGCGCCCTCCACACAGCCTCCGGAGACCGAACCGAGCGCCCGGCCCTCGCTGTCGACGGCGAGGGCGGCGCCGGGACCGCGCGGCGCGCTGCCGCCGACGGAGACGACGGTGGCGACGGCGAAGTCCCGTCCCTCCTCGATCCATCCGTGCAGCTCGTCGGCGATGTCAAGCATCCGCCGCTCCCCTGTCCACGGGTGCCGCTCCCGTCAGCACGCGGTCGGGCCGGATCGGCAGGTGCCGGTGGCGGACGCCCGTCGCGTGCCAGACGGCGTTGGCGACGGCCGCGGCGGCGCCCACGATGCCGATCTCGCCGACGCCCTTGATGCCGACCGGGTCGTCGGGGTCGGGGTCGTCCACCCAGTCCGCCTCGATGTCCGCGACGTCGGCGTGCGTGGCGACGTGGTAGCCGGCGAGGTCGGGGCCGTAGAGGCCGCCGGTGGTCCGGTCCCGGACCGCTTCCTCGTGCAGGGCCATGGAGAGACCCCAGACCATGCCGCCGACGAGCTGGTTGCGGGCGGTGAGCGGGTTGACGATCCGGCCCGCGGCGAAGATGCCGAGCATGCGGCGCACCCGCACCTCGCCGGTGGTGGTGTCCACGGCGACCTCGGCGAACTGCGCCCCGAAGGAGTGCCGCTCCTTCTGCGCGAGGGCGCCGAGGGCGGCGGTGGTGTCGGAGCGCACGCTGATGCCCTCGGGCGGGATGTCGGTGCCCAGGGCGAGCCGCTCGCGCAGTTCCGCGACGGCGGCCGTGATCGCCCAGGCCCAGGAGCGGGTGCCCATGGAGCCGCCGGCGATCATCGCCGGCCCGAAGTCGCTGTCCCCGATGCGGACGCGGACCCTGTCCGGCGTGACCTCCAGCGCGTCGGCGGCGATCAGGGTGAGGGCGGTGCGGGCGCCGGTGCCGATGTCGGCGGCGGCGATCCGCACGGTGAAGGTGCCGTCGGCCTCCGCGGTCACCAGGGCCGTGGAGGGCCCGGCGCCGGCGGGGAAGGATGCGGCGGCCGTACCGGTGCCCAGCAGCCAGCGCCCGTCACGGCGCACGCCGGGACGCAGGTCGCGGTCGGCCCAGCCGAACCTGCGGGCGCCCTCGCGGAAGCAGGCGGCGAGGTTGCGGCTGCTGAACGGGTGCCCGGAGACCGGGCCCACCTCGGGCTCGTTGCGCAGGCGCAGCTCGATCGGGTCGACGCCGCAGCGCTCGGCCAGCTCGTCGAGCGCCGACTCGATCGCGAACGACCCCGGTGCCTCGCCCGGCGCCCGCATGTAGGTGGGGGACGGCACGTCGAGGCGTGCGACGTGGTTGGCGGTGCGGTGGGCGTCGGCGTCGTACATCACGCGGGCCACGCCGGCGCCGGGCTCGACGAACTCGTACACCGTGGACGTCTGGTTCAGCGAGCGGTGCTCCAGGGCGCGGAGCCGGCCGTCGGGGTCGGCGCCGAGCCTGACGCGCTGGGCGGTGGGGCTGCGGTACCCGGCCAGCGAGAACATCTGGCGCCGGGTCATGACGACGCGTACCGGGCGCTGGAGGACGGTCGCGGCCATCACGGCGGACACCTGGTGGGCGCGCAGGCCCTTGCTGCCGAAGCCGCCGCCGATGTGCTCGGAGCGCACGCGCACCGCGGACTCGTCGAGGGAGAACATCTTCGCGAGTTCGCTCTGCACCCAGGTGGTGCCCTGGTTGGAGTCGACGACCTCGAGCCGTCCGCCGTCCCAGAGCGCGGTCGCCGCGTGCGGCTCCATCATGCTGTGGTGCTCTTCGGGGGTGGTGTACTCGGCGTCCAGGACGACGGCGGACGCGGCGAGGGCGGACTCCAGGTCGCCCTTCTCCGTCTCCGCCGGCATGTGCCCGCCCGCGGGGTGGGCGTCGGGGTGGTCGGCGCGCAGGACGGTGTCGTGCGGCTCCTCGTCGTAGGTCACGGCGAGGGCCTCGGCGGCCTCCCTGGCCTGCTCGGGCGTCTCGGCGACGACGAGGGCGACGGGCCATCCGGCGTGCGGCACCCGGTCGTGCTGGAAGACGGCCGCGGTCGGGTCCGGAATGCCCAGTATGCCGACGTATCCGGCGTCGAGGCGCGGGGCGTTGCCGTGGTGCAGGACGGCCAGCACGCCCGGCATGGCGAGGACGGCGTCCGCGTCGAGGGAGCGGATGCGGCCACGTGTGACGGTGGACAGCACCAGCCAGCCGTGGGCGAGGTCGGCGAAGGGGATCTCACCGGCGTAGCGGGCCGCTCCGGTGACCTTGTCGCGGCCCTCCACACGGGTGTGCGCGGTGCCGACGGCGCCCTTCACCGGTGTGCGGCCGGTCGTGGCGGTGGTCATCGGGTGGCCTCCTCGGCGAGTTCGGTGAGCACGGCGACCACGAGGTTGCGCATGAGGGTCACCTTGTACGCGTTGTCGGGCAGGGGCCTGGCCGCCGCCAGTTCGGCGTCCGCGGCGGCGGCGAAGGTGTCGCCGTCGGCGGGTGCGCCGGTCAGCACGGCCTCGGCCGTGCGGGCCCGCCAGGGGCGGGAGGCGACGGCGCCGAGGGCGAGCCGGGCCTCGCGGACGACGCCGTCCTCGACGTCGAGCGCGGCGGCGACCGAGCCGATGGCGAAGGCGTACGAGGCACGCTCGCGCACCTTGCGGTAGCGGGAGCGGGCGGCGACGGGCGCGGGCGGCAGGGTGACGCCGGTGATCAGCGCGCCGGGCGGCAGGGCGGTCTCGCGGTGCGGGGTGTCGCCGACGGGGAGGTAGAAGTCGGCGAGCGGCAGCTCTCCCGGTCCGTCGGCGGTTTCGTAGGTGACGACCGCGTCGAAGGCGGTGAGGGCGACGCCCATGTCCGAGGGGTGGACGGCCACGCAGTGGTCGGAGGCGCCCAGCACGGCGTGGTTGTGGTGCTCGCCGGTGATCGCGGGGCAACCGCTGCCGGGGACCCGCTTGTTGCACAGCTTGCTCACGTCGGTGAAGTAGCCGCAGCGGGTGCGCTGGAGCAGGTTGCCGCCGACGGTGGCCATGTTGCGCAGCTGTCCGGAGGCGCCGGCCAGGACGGCCTGGGTCAACGCCGGGTAGCGGCGGCGGACCTCGGGGTGCGCGGCGAGGTCGCTGTTGGTGACGGTGGCGCCGATGCGCAGGCCGCCGTCACCGGTCGGTTCGATGCCGTCCAGCGGGAGTTCGCGGACGTCGACGAGCAGGGCGGGCCGTTCGACGCCGGTCTTCATCAGGTCGACGAGGTTGGTGCCGCCGCCGAGGAACCGGGCGTCCGGATCGGCAGCGAGCAACGCCACGGCTCCGGGGACGTCGTCGGCGCGCTGGTAGCCGAATTCCCTCATGCGGCGGCCTCCTCGGCGTTCTCGGCCGCGGTCTTCCCGTGGGCCTCGGCGGCGCGTGCGACGGCCTGGACGATCGAGACGTAGGCGCCGCAGCGGCACAGGTTGCCGCTCATCCGCTCGCGGATCTCCTCGGGCGTCAGGGGCGGCGGGCCGGCCTCGGGCCGCACGTCGTCGGTGACGGCGCTCGGCCAGCCGGCGGCGTGCTCCTCGATGACGGCGACGGCCGAGCAGATCTGGCCGGGCGTGCAGTAGCCGCACTGGTAGCCGTCGAGGTCGAGGAAGGCCTGCTGCACCGGGTGCAGCCGGTCGCCCTCGGCCATGCCCTCGATGGTGGTGATCTCGCGGCCCTCGGCCGCGACGGCGAGGTTGAGGCAGGAGACGGCGCGACGCCCGTCGACCAGGACGGTGCAGGCGCCGCACTGCCCCTGGTCGCAGCCCTTCTTGGTACCGGTCAGGTCGAGGCGCTCGCGCAGGGCGTCGAGCAGGGTGGTGCGGTGGTCGACGGTCAGCTGGTGCTTCTCGCCGTTGATGTTCAGGGTGATGGCACTGGACGTCGACGAGGGCGCTGGGGCCATAATCAGCCTTCTTTGGTGTCTGGTGACAAGGAAAACGGGCTGTAGGCGTGGGTTCATCGCTGGGCGGAGGCCGCCGGCCGGTCCCGCGGGGCCGCGTCCGCCGCTAAAGTGGGCCAGTAAACGGACAACTGTCCGCTCACTGGAAACGTAACGGACAGCTGTCCGCTTAGCAAGAACGGGATTCGGCCACGGACCCGGGAGGAGGACGGGTGCCGCAGGCGAAGAGGGACAAGCCGGATACCCCCCTGCGCTCGGACGCCCAGCGCAACCGCGAGCGGATCCTGCGCGTGGCCACGGAGGAACTGACGCGCTGCGCGGACGCGCCGTTGAGCGCCATCGCCAGGAAGGCGGGCGTCGGGCAGGGCACCTTCTACCGCAACTTCCCCAACCGCGAGGCGCTCGTCCTGGAGGTCTACCGCTACGAGATGCAGCAGGTGGCCGATGCCGCGCCCGAGCTGCTGGCCACCCGCGAGCCCGAACGGGCCCTGCGCGAGTGGATGGACCGCCTCGCCGGGTTCGCCATGACCAAGGCCGGCCTGGCGGACGCGATCCGGCTGGTCACCAGCGCGCCCGGAAGCCCGCAGAAGCCGCACCCCACCCCCGTCATGGACGCGGCCGGCCTCCTGCTCCGCGCCAACGAGGAGGCCGGCACCATCCGGCCCGGCATCTCCGCGGACGACTTCTTCCTCGTCATCGGCGGTCTGTGGCTGATCGATCCCGGCGAGGACTGGCAGCCGCGGGCCACCCGGTTCCTGGACTTCGTCATGGACGGGCTGCGCGCGGGAGCGCCACGCCGGTGACCGCGCCCCGGAAGCGGTAGCGGCGCTCGGGGCGGCCGGCGACGCCGTAGCGCAGCGAGACGTCCGCGCTGCCGACGGTGTGGAAGTACTCCAGGTAGCGGCGGGCGCTGACCCGGGAGATGCCGGTCAGCGCCGCGCACTCGCTGGCGGACAGCGTGCCGTCGGCCTCGCGGAGAGCGCGTTCGACCAGTTCGGCGGTCTCCGCGCTCATGCCCTTGGGCAGTGCCGGGACCGCGGCGGCCGGTGCCGCCGCCCCGGCCAGTACGCGGTCGACGTCGGCCTGGCTGCGCACGACGGTACCGAGCAGCCGGCCCCGCCGGCCGGCGTAGCGCTCCAGCCGGACCCGCAGGTCCTCGAAGTCGAACGGCTTGAGCAGGTAGTCGACGACGCCGTGGCGGACGGCGCCGCGCACCGTGTCCGCCTCCCGGGCCGCGCTGATGACCATGACGTCGCAGTCGTGGCCGGCGGCGCGCAGCCGGGGGATGACGTCCAGGCCGAAGAGGTCGGGCAGGTACAGGTCGAGCAGGACGAGGTCGGGGCGGAGTTCGTCGACGGCGGCGAGGGCCTGCTCGCCGGTGCCGGCGACTCCGACGACCCGGAAGTGCTCGACGCGTTCGACGAAGGCGCGGTGGACCCGGGCCACCATGAAGTCGTCGTCGACGACGAGCACCCCGATCGCGTCGGTGGCGGCTCTCGCGCCGGTCGTGGCCCCCGCTCCGCCGGTGCCGCTCGTCCCCTTCATGGTGCTGCTCCTTCCGCCACCGCGTCGGTGAGGTGGCTGACCGTCATGCGTGCCGTGAACACGGCCCCTTCGGAGGTGTTGGCCGCCGAGATCTCGCCGCCGTGACGTTCGCAGACGAGCCGGGTCAGCGCCAGGCCGATGCCGCGTTCGCCCTGCCGGGCGGCCTTGGTGGTGAAGCCGTGCGAGAAGACCTCGCGGGCCAGTGCGGGCGCCACGCCGGGCCCCGAGTCGCGGACCACGATCTCCACGCCGGTGGCGTCCTGCCTGAGCTCGACCTCGACCCAGGCGGCGTCGTCGCCGTGCGACGCGGCGGCGTCCACCGCGTTGTCGACGAGGTTGCCGACCACGGTCGCCACGTCGGCGGCGTCCTCGGGGGCGAGCCGGCCCAGGGCGGTGCGCTCGGAGACGCGCAGGGCGACCTTCCGCTCGGCCGCCAGGGAGGACTTCGCCGTCAGCAGTGCGGCGACGGCGGTGTCGCGGACCCGGCGGCTGAGGGTGACGTCGAGGGACTGGCGGCGCTGGTTGAGCGCCCGGATGTAGCGCACCACCTCGTCCTGCTCGCCTATCTGGATCAGCCCGGAGATGGTGTGCAGCTGGTTGGCGAACTCGTGGGCCTGGGCGCGCAGCAGCTCGGAGGTGCTGCGGAAGGCACCGATCTCCCGTTCCAGCCGGGCCAGTTCGGTGCGGTCGCGCAGGGTGGTGACCGAGCCGAGCGGGCGGCCGTCCTTGGTGACGGTCATGCGGTTCATCACCAGGACCCGGCCGTGGCGGACGACGACCTCGTCACGCCGCCCGCCCGGCTCCGACCGGCCGTCCGCGTCCGCCGTGGCACCGGTCAGGACGTCCAGCAGGCGCCCGTCGACGCCCAGGCCGTCCAGGCTCTGGCCCACGCAGTCCCCGGGCAGGTCGAGCAGGCGCCGGCCCATCTCGTTGACCAGGGTGAGCCGGTGCTGCGGATCGAGGGCGACCACGCCCTCGGCGATGCCGTAGAGCATCGCCTCCCGGTGTTCGGCGAGCCCGGCGATCTCGCGGGGCTCCAGGCCGAGGGTCTGCCGTTTGACGCGCCGGGCGAGCAGCCACGAACCGGCCACCCCGAGGCCGCTGGCGGCGCCGAGGTAGGCCAGGAGGTAGGAGGAGGCGCCGCCGAGCCGCTGCCACACCGTGGGGTCGGCCTCGCCGACCATCACCGTGCCGAGGTGCCGGCCGAGGGTTTCCGGGGTGTCGCCGAGCACCGGCACCTGCGCGACGAGCTCCCGGCTGCCGCCCAGCGTCAGCGCCCCCGACCAGCCGCGTCCCTCGACGGCGTCGTCGGCGAGCGGCAGCCGGGCGCCGACCACCGTCGGGTCGGTGGAGCTGACGATGCGGCCGCCGGCGTCGGCCACCGTGACCGACGTGACCCCGGACTGGGTCTGTGTGGAGTTCACCAGCGGGGCGAGGGCCTCCTGCGGCACGGGGCGCAGCAACTGGCTGCGGACCAGCGGGGTGGCGGCCAGTTGTTCGGCCAGGGCGGTGACGCGACGGCCCTCGACCCGGTTGAACGTGGCCTTCGACTGGGCGAGCGAGACGGCGGCCACCGCGAGCAGCACCACCACGACGATGGCGAGCTGGAGGACCAGCATCTCGCCCGCGAGGGTGTGACGGCGGAAGGTGGGGGCCACGGCGTACTCGATCTCGGCTGGCGGGGTCGGGGGGCGTCGGGAGGGCGTCCGGGGGCGGGGGTGTCGGGTCGCCATCATGGCGCCCACCTGCGGTGAAGGAAAGGGATGTGCTGTCTTCGCAACGAACCGGCGATGTGCCGGTGACGCGGACCGCGGCCGCGTCCCGGCGACCGCAAAGACCACAACCTCCCTTGGTTCCGCAAGGAAGACACATCGCCGGACCACGGGCACCATGTGGCCCACGTCACCCTCCCCCACAGGGCTCCCCGTACCGATCTACCCAACCGACAGGTGGTGGCATTCGTGCGCCTGCGCACCCCCCTTGCTCTGCTCGGGGCCGCCGTGCTCGTCCTCGCCGGTCCCCCGCTGCTCTCGACGGGCAGCGAGTCCGGGACCGGCACGCAGATCCCCGGCCTGCGCTTCATGGTCCCCAACACCCCGGGCGGCGGCTACGACATCACCGCCCGCACGGCCGCGAAGAACGCCGAGGACGCCGGACTCACGCACAACATCGAGGTGTTCAACCTGCCGGGCGCGGGCGGCACCGTGGGCCTGAGCCGGCTGGTGAGCGAGCACGGCAACGGCAAGCTCGCCATGTCCATGGGCCTCGGCGTCGTGGGCGCCGCCCGTTCCAACCACGCGCCCAAGACCCTCGCCGACACCACGCCGATCGCGCGGCTCACCGAGGAGCAGGACGTCGTCGTGGTCGCCAAGGACTCCCCGTACCGGACGATCGACGAGCTGATCGGCGCCTGGAAGAAGGACCCGGGCAAGATCCCCGTCGGTGGTGGCTCGTCCCCGGGCGGACCCGACCACCTCGCGCCGATGCTGATGGCGCAGGCCGCCGGGATCTCCCCCAGGTCGGTCAACTACATCCCCTTCGACGGGGGCGGCGAGCTGCTCGCGTCGATCCTCGGCAACAAGGTCGGTTTCGGGGTCTCCGGCGTCGGCGAGTACCTCGACCAGATCAAGGCGGGCGAGCTGAGGGTGCTCGCGGTGACGGGCCCCGAGCGTGTGGACGACCTCCAGGACGCCCCGACGCTGAAGGAGTCCGGCTACGACGTGGACTTCACCAACTGGCGCGGCATCGTGGCCCCGCCCGGCCTGACCGACGCGGAGCGCGGCAAGCTGACCCGCCTGGTCGAGGAACTGCACGACTCCCCCGAGTGGAAGAAGTCCCTGCAGCAGAACGGCTGGGACGACGCCTTCCTGACGGGCGAGGAGTTCGGCGCGTTCCTGGACGCCCAGGACAAGCGCGTGGTGTCGGTGCTGAAGGAGCTGGGACTGTGACGACGCGGACCGAAACGGCCACCGAGCCGGCCGCCGAGCGGCGTTCGTGGCTGCGCGACCACTCCGAACTGGGCGTGTGCGTCCTGCTGCTGGCGCTCGGCGTCCTGGTCCTGACGGACGCCCTGACCATGGACGTCGACATCGCGCAGCGGGGTCCCGTCGGCCCGAGGACGGTCCCGGTCGTCGTCGGCGCGGGCCTGCTGGTGATCGCCGCGCTGCTCGCCGTGGACGTCCTGCGCGGCGGCCGTGGCGAGGCGGAGGGCGGCGAGGACGTCGACCTGTCCGAACCGGCCGACTGGCGCACGGTGCTGCTGCTCGCCGGGATCTTCCTCGGCGCGGCCGTGCTGATCGAGCCGGCCGGCTTCCCCGCCGCGGGCGCGCTGCTGTTCTGGGGTGCCGCCTTCGCGCTCGGCAGCCGGCGCGTCGACCGCGATCCGCTGATCGCCGCGGTGCTGTCCCTGGTCACCTACGTCGTCTTCGACAAGCTGCTCGGAGTGCCGCTGCCCGGTGGTCCGCTGATGGGAGTGCTGTGACATGAACGCCCTGAACTCCCTCCTGGACGGCTTCGGCACGGCCCTCACCCCGGTCAACCTCCTGTGGGCCGCCCTCGGCGTCCTGCTCGGCACGGCCATCGGCGTGCTGCCCGGCATCGGCCCCGCGATGGCCGTGGCACTGCTGCTGCCGGTGACGTACGGCCTCGACCCGGTCGCCGCGTTCATCATGTTCGCGGGCATCTACTACGGTGCGATGTTCGGCGGTTCGACGACCTCCATCCTGCTCAACACCCCCGGCGAGAGCGCCGCGGTGGTCGCGGCCATGGAGGGCAACCCCATGGCCAAGGCGGGGCGGGGCGCCCAGGCGCTGGCCGCGGCCGCCATCGGTCACTTCGCGGGCGGCATGATCGGCACGACCCTGCTGGTGGCGCTGGCGCCGACGGTGGCCGACCTGGCGGTGGACATCGGCGCGCCGGACTACTTCGCCATCATGGTGCTGGCGTTCATCGCGGTGACCTCGGTGCTGGGCTCGTCCCGGATCAGGGGCCTGGCGTCCCTGCTGATCGGCCTGACGATCGGTCTGGTGGGCCTGGACCAGATGACCGGCCAGCAGCGGCTGACCTTCGGTTCGCTGCAACTCGCCGACGGCGTCGACGTGGTGATCGTGGCGGTCGGTCTCTTCGCGATCGGCGAGGCGCTGTGGGTGGCGGCGCACCTGCGGCGCGGGGCGGCCGAACCCATCCCGGTGGGACGCCCCTGGCTCGGCCGCGCCGACGTGAAGCGGACCTGGAAGTCCTGGCTGCGCGGCCCGTTCATCGGCTTCCCGTTCGGCGCGATCCCGGCGGGCGGCGCGGAGATCCCCACGTTCCTGTCGTACGTGACGGAGAAGCGCCTGTCCAAGCACAAGGACGAGTGGGGCAAGGGCGCCATCGAGGGCGTGGCCGGCCCCGAGTCGGCGGCGTCGGCCTCGGCGGCGGGCACGCTGGTGTCCATGTTGACCCTGGGGCTGCCGACCACGGCCGTCGCCGCGGTCATGCTGGCCGCCTTCCAGCAGTACGGCATCCAGCCCGGCCCGCTGCTCTTCGAGCGCGAACCCGAGCTGGTGTGGGGCCTGATCGCCTCCCTCTTCGTCGGCATGGTGCTGCTGCTCGCCCTCAACCTGCCGCTGGCACCGGTGTGGGCCAAGCTGCTGCGCATCCCGCGGCCCTACCTCTACGCGGGGATCATGTTCTTCGCGGCGGTCGGCGCGTACGCCGTCGGCGGCGAGGTCGTCGACCTGGTGATCCTGCTGGTCATCGGCCTGGTCGGGTTCGGCATGCGGCGCTACGGCCTGCCGGTCCTGCCCGCCGTGATCGGCGTCATCCTCGGCCCCAACGCCGAGCAGCAGCTGCGCCGCGCCCTGCAGATCAGCGACGGCAGCGTCACGGGCCTGGTGAACACACCGTTCGCGGTGACGGTGTACGGGGTGATCGTGCTGCTGCTGGCGTGGCCGTTGCTGGCGGGAGTGGTGCGACGCGCCCGCGCGTGAGGCACGGCCCGGCCGCACCGCCCCCGGAGCCCCGACGAGGCCCCGGGGGCGGTGCGTTCCGGCCGCGACCGGGACCCGTCGTGCCGGGTCTCAGTCCACCCGCTCCAGGTCGCGCACGCCCCGGGCGGCCAACGCGACGAGCGACACCCCGGAGATCACCGCGGCGACGACGAGCAGCCACGTCCCGAAGCCGACGGCGGTGGCGACCGGACCGGTGAGGGCGAGGCCGACGGGGCGGGCCACGAAGGAGCCGACCGTGTCGAAGGCGTAGACCCGGGCGAGTTTGTCCTCCGGCACGTGGCTCTGGATGGACTGCTCCCAGTACACGTCGAACATCTGCAGGCCGAGGCCGTGCAGGAAGGCGCCGAGCAGGACGGGCCACAGCGTGTCGGTCAGCGCCATGGCGAGCGGGAAGAAGCCCGTGAACGCGAGCAGGACCACACCGACCGCCAGCGGCCGTCGCGGCCGGATCCGGAGGCAGAGCAGGCCGCCGGTCACGAACCCGGCCATCAGGACCGACAGGGCGAGCCCCCAGGCCGACCGGCCGATCCCCTGGCCCACGACGACGGGGCCGAGAACCGCCTGCGCCCCGCCGTAGAAGAGGTGGTAGAGGAGGGCCTGGAGGATGAGCAGCCAGAGCCAGCTGTGCCGCATCACCTCCCGCAGGCCGTCCTTGAGATCCGCGAGGGCCGACGCCGCCCGGGGCGTGCGCACGTGCGGGACGCGGAGACGGGCGAAGGCCGCCGCGGCGAAGGCGAAGGTGCAGGCGTCGGCCACGACCGCCCACCCCGGGCCCACGGCGGCGACCAGCACCCCCGCCACGGCGTATCCGACGGTCGAGGCACCGGTCTGGAGCAGCGTGCGCAGCGCGACCGCGTCGCCCAGTTCGTCCTGCGGTACGACCAGCCGGGTCATCGCCATGGCGGAGGGGCGCCCCAGCGCCGAGACCACGCCGCCGAGCCCGCCCAGGACCGCGATCAGCCAGATGGTGGCGACGCCCAGCAGCAGCGCGCCGGCCACCCCTCCCATGACCAGGGCGCTGACGACCGACGCCCCGGTCATCATCAGCCGCCGCGAGACCCGGTCGCCCAGCACGCCGCCGGCGAGCGTGGTGACGACCTGGCACGCGGCGAACGCGGCCTCCACCAGGCCGAGCTGGACGACCGATCCCCCCAGATCGAGAACGGCGAACGCCAGGGCCACCGGTGTGATGGCGTTGCCGAGCGCGTTGACCGCGGTTCCGGCCACCAGGTACCGGAAGCCGTGGTGGCGCAGGACTCGATGACTTCGTCGCTTCACGGCGAGGAAGGTATTTCGGCACCGAAATGTTCGTCAACTAATTATCAGGCGCCGAAACACACGGTTAGGATCGCCGCATGGAGGCACCTCACCCCGACCGGCCGCACGACTGGGCGGACCGCCACGTCGACCGCTGGCGGGACCATTGGATCGGCATCGAGTTCGACGACGAGGTGGAGGCGATCACGGTCCGGCTGGACCGGATCCGGCGCCACCTCAAGCAGAGCACGCGCCACGCCGTCGAGGGGGCCGGACTGCAGATCCACGAGTACGAGACCCTGCACCACCTGATGATCCGGGACACCCCGGGCCGGACGACCCCCTCCGCACTCGCCGCCGATCTCGGCGTGAGCGCCGCCGGGATGACCGGTCGGCTCGACGCGCTGGAGCGGTCCGGCTGGGTCCGCCGGGCACCGGCCACGGGCGACCGGCGTCGCGTCGACGTCGAGGTGACCGAGGCCGGCCTCGCCGTCTGGAAACAGGCGATGGCGCTCCGCGGCAAGGCCGAGGACGAGCTGTTCGGCGCCCTCACGGCCCGCGACCGCTCCCGCCTCGCCGCACTGCTCAAGCAGCTGACCCTCCACATCGAGGCCGCCGACTGACCATCCCGGCCCCCGTCCGGCCCGGCCTGTCCCACCGAACCGAGGGCTGATCGAGGACGACGTGCACAGGATGCCGGGGCTCGACGTGAACGCACCGGACCGTCACGTCCGGTCACGGCGATGCGTACGGGCCGGTCCGGTGGAGCTCCAGGGTCGTGGCGAGGCGGATGACGGCGGTGTGCCAGTGAGAAGCGGCGGGGGCCGGGCCGTGGGCGCGGAGGGTGGTGGTCACGGCGGAGACCTTGTCCGCGGTGGTGTGGAAGCCGGTGCGGTGCAGGAGGGCGGCTGCCGATTCGAGGATGTCGTGATCGGTGGCGGTCAGGTTCTTCAGACCGTGGTGGGCGGCCTCGGCGAGGGCTGCGAGGGCCTGTTCCAAGGCGGTGGTGAGGGGGTCGTCCGGGAGGTGCGGGGCGACGGGGAGGGCGGTGTCGCCGTCGCCGGGGGCGAGGTCGGGGACGAGGACGCCGCGGGAGGTGCGGACGGCGAGCGGGGCGAGGAGGACCCTGCCCCGGTCATGGCGGAGGGAACCGCTGACCCGGTCGGCGGTGCCGGAGGCGAGGGCGTCGGCCAGGGCGTCCAGGGTGCCGGGGCAGTGGGGGTTGTGCGCGGTGCTCAGCAGGACCTCGTTGCCGGCCGGGTCGTGAAGGACGGCTTCGAGGCGCTGTGCGGCCGGGTCGTACCGCACGGGTCCGGCCTCCGCGACGGCGAGGACGCGCATGGACTCGGCCTCCACCCGAGGGCGGACGAGGCGGGGAGGGAGGGCACCGGGGGCGGGGAACTGTGCGGCGAGGTCCGTGACCAGCAGCCCGGGCGGCAGGTCGTCCCAGGCGGCGCCGACGGGGGTGACGGACGTGGTGGCGACCCGGCCGCGGGAGATCTCCACGGCGCGGCCGGCCGTGCGGGAAGTGGCCTCGCTGACCACGTTGGCGGCGGCAAGGGTGCGCAGGTTCGTACCGAGGATCCTGCGGGAGCCGAGGTCGTGGCCGGTGGGCGCCTGACCGTCGGGCAGCTCCCAGCGTCTGTGCAGAACGAGGACGACACCGGCATCGGGGTGGGCGAAGAAGACGTGGGCGGTGCGGTCGCGGGCGGAGCCGTCGACGTGGCAGCCGAGGGCGACGAGGCGGACTCGGCGCAAGGCCGTGCGGGCCGTCTCGGCAGTGCCGAGGACGGCTGCGGGGTCGGTGGGGGCGGCGCGGTGGCGGGCGTGGAGTTCGGCGAGGAGCAGGGCGTGGGTCTCGCGGTCGTGGCGGGCGCCGCGGACGGCGTGCTCGGCGAGCTGGTGGCGTATCCCCTCGAGGGCCGCGGCGGGCCAGTGGCGGCCGGCGGCCGTGAGGGCGGCGCCGGCACGGCGGAGGGTTCCGTCCAGGACGGGGCCGGCCTGGGGGACGCCTTCGACGAGGAGTTCGTCGACGAGGTCCATGGCCGCGCGGTGGGCGCTGTCACCGTTGTCCGGGATTGTTTCCTTTCCTCCGACAGTGACTCGGTCGCCGCCCTCGGTGTCGGCTGCCCGGAAGGCCCAGACGGCGAGGACGACCGTCGTGCCGCGCAGCGGCTCGGCGGCGTCGGTGACGGCGAAGCCGGGGCGGTGGGGCACGGGGAAGCGGACGGTGCAGGCGGGGAGTTCGACGGCGGGAACGGGGTCGGCGGGGGTGGGGCGGTGGAGGACGGCCTGGTAGCCGCGGTCGCGGGTGCGACGGGCCGCGGTGAGGGCGGGACGGCCGAAGGCCTCGGCGAGGGCGGTGTCGTCGATGCTTCCGGGGGACCAGTCGGTGAAAGGCGGCGGGGTGTCCGATGCGGTCGCGGTGCGCTGGTAGGCGAGGACGAGGCCGATGCGGTGGCGGCAGACTCCGTGGGCCTCGCAGCTGCAGTGGGCGTCCTGCAGGGTGGCGCCGGGCGGCAGCCGGGTCTCGGTGCCGTCGGGAAAGCGGCCGTGCACGGTGTGGTCGCCGGTGACGTCCAGGTCGGGGCCTGCTCCGGCGTCGAGGTCCTTGGCGGCGCGTTTGACCAGGCCGCGGTTGGCGAGGGCGGCGAGGGTGTCGGGGGTGAGGGCGAGCAGGTCGGTGCGGGTCATGCCGATCGTCCTCCGTGGGCCATTCTCTCGGCGACGAACTCGGCCAGGTGGCCGGGGGTCATGGCGCCGATGTGCGCGCCGGCCTCGGCGAGGCGGCCGGCCAGGTCGCGGTCGTAGGAGGGGGCGGCCTCCTCGTCGAGGGCGGCGAGGCCGAGGACGGTGACGCCCTGTCCGGTCAGGTCGCGGACGGTGCGGGTCAGGCGGTGGGCGTCGCCGCCCTCGTAGAAGTCGGTGACCAGGGCGACGATCGTGCGGCGCGGGTTGTCGACGAGACCGGCGGAGTAGTCGACGGCGCGGGCGATGTCGGTGCCGCCGCCGAGCTGGACCTTCATCAGGAGTTCGACGGGGTCGGTGACGTCGGAGGTGAGGTCGACGACCTGCGTGTCGAAAGCGACCAGGTGGGTGCGCAGTCCGGGCAGGCCCCACAGGCAGGCGGCGGTGACGGCGGAGTGGATCACGGATCCGGCCATGGAGCCGGACTGGTCGACGAGGAGGATCAGCTGCCACTGCTCGATGTGGCGGCGGGTGCGGGAGTGGAAGTGCGGCCGCTCGATGAGGATGCGGCGGTCCTCGGGCCGGTAGTGGGCGAGGTTGGCGCGGATCGTGGCCCTGAAGTCGAAGTTCCGGGCGCGGGGGGTTCGGCTGGGGCGGCGGGAGCGGGCTCCGGTGAGGGCGTGTCGGATCTCCGGCCTCAGCCGCTCGGTCAGGTCGCGCACGACGGCTTCGACGATGCGCCGGGCGGCGGCCAGGATCCGCGGGTTCATCAGGTGTTTGGTGCGCAGCACGGCCCGCAGCAGGCTGGTGCTGGGTTCTACGCGCAGAAGAACGTCGGGGTCGGTGACGATCTCGTCGATGCCGTAGGTCTCCACGGCGTCGCGTTCGAGGCGTTCGACCGTCTCGCGGGGGAAGAGACGGTGGATGTCGTCGAGCCAGTCGACGACGGCGAGGGTGGAGGGGCCGTCGCCGTCCTCCCGGCCGTCGGCGGTGCCGCGGCGTTCACCACGGCGGGCGAGGTCGTCGTCTCGGCCGTAGAGCCACTGGAGGGCGGTGTCGCGGGCGGCGTCCGGGCCGTCGAGGCCGCCGGTGCGGCGTTCGGCGGGGGCGCCGAGGATCAGCCGCCAGCGTTCCAGTCCCGCGCGGGGGTCGTCGGGGGTCATCGGGGTGCTCCGAGGGCGTGCCGGTCGAGCAGGAGGTCGGTGTGTTCCTCGAGGGCCGCGGCACGGGCGAGGAGCAGCGGGTCGGCGGTGGTGCGCAGCAGGGTGCGGGCGGAGCCGTGCAGGTTCCGGCGGTCGAGGAGGAGTCGTGCGACGCGTTCGCGTTCCCGGGGCGGGAAGAAGGCGAAGGCCTGACGCAGGGCGGGCAGGGCGCGGAGGAAGACGTGGTCGGTCATGGTGGTGACGACGCCGTCCAGGGTGCCGAGCAGGGACTGTTCGCCCTTCGGGGCGGGCCGCAGGATCTCTTCGCGGGCGAGGGCGAGCAGGCCGGCCAGCCAGTCGCCGAGGACGGCGGGGTCGGCCGCGACGGCGAACGCCTCGGCCTCGGCGGCGGGGTCGGCCGGGGCTCCGAGGGCGCGGCGCAGGCCGAGGGCGGCGCCGCGC
>NZ_BDJC01000057.1 GCF_002005565.1 Streptomyces sp. JHA26
GGCCCGCGCGCCCCGCGGCGCCCCGGTGGCCGGGCGGATCCGCCCAGAAGCCCCGCGCCGACGTCCCCGGCCTTTCCGGATCGACCGGCGGGGGCACCGGCATGGGAGCGAACCTGTGCTCCCTGGGCAGGCAGTACGGCGGCTGGCGGCCCGGCAGTCCGGAGGCGGTCATCTGCGAGCAGACGTACGGCCGTTGACGCCCCGCCGTGCGGGGCCGCACGGCGGGGGCCGGCTACGGCCGCCGGCGCGGCGGCCCCCAGGGTCCGTCCGCCGCGGGTCCGCCGTCGCCGAGCCGCGACTCCAGGCGGCGGATCGCCGCACGCACGCCCTCGCCGTAGCGGTCGTCCGCCAGGGCCTCGGCCGCGTCGCGGGCCCGCCGCAGATGCCCCCGGGCGGCCTCGTGGTGGCCGAGCCTGTCGTAGTCGGCGGCCAGGTCCAGGTGCAGCGAGGGATACAGCGCGCGAGCGGCGAGCACGTCCTCGTGGTGCTCGCCGCCACGGTCCTGGGTGATTTCCTCGGCGGCGGCCAAGGCCCTCAGGTCCCACGCCAGTTCGTCCCCCGGGTCGTCCTGGGTGTCGGCCAGGTAGTGGGCCAGGGTGCAGCGGTGCAACGGGTCGCCGTGCTCGCCGATCTCCGCCCACAGGGCGAGGTAGCGGTGCCGGGCCTCCTCGCGGTCGCCCGCGTGGTGCAGCATGACGACCTGTCCGATCCGCGTCGGCACGGCGTCCGGCGCCGCCTGCCCCTGTCCCTCGGCCACCACGTCCTCCGTGCCCTCGTCGGCTGTCCCCGACGACGCTAACGGCAGGCACCGGTCTTCCAGGTCAGGCGGCCCGTGACGCGCGGGCCGGCCGACGGACGACCGGCCCCGGACGCCGGTTCAGCCCAGGTCGGGGATGGTCCAGTCGATCGGCTCGTGCCCCTGCTCGGCGACCGCCTCGTTGATCTGCGTGAACGGGCGGGACCCGAAGAACTTCTTCGCCGACAGCGGCGAGGGGTGCGCGCCCTTGACCACCGCGTGCCGCGTCTCGTCGATCAGCGGCAGCTTCTTCTGCGCGTAGTTGCCCCACAGCACGAACACCGCCGGATCGGGCCGGCCGGCGACCGCGCGGATCACCGCGTCGGTGAACAGCTCCCAGCCCCGGGACTTGTGCGAGTTCGCCTCACCGGCCCGGACCGTGAGCACCGCGTTGAGCAGCAGGACGCCCTGCTTCGCCCAGGGCATGAGGTAGCCGTTGTCCGGGATCGGGACGTCCAGCTCCGCGTGCATCTCCTTGTAGATGTTGCGCAGCGACGGCGGGACCTTCACGTCCGGCCGGACCGAGAAGCACAGCCCGTGGCCCTGCCCCTCGCCGTGGTACGGGTCCTGCCCGAGGACCAGCACCTTCACCCGGTCGTACGGCGTGGCCTCCAGCGCGGCGAAGACCTCCTCGCGCGGGGGGTAGACGGGGCCCTTCGCCCGCTCCTCCTCGACGAACTCCATCAGCTCCTTGAAGTAGGGCTTCTGCAGTTCGTCGCCCAGCACCTCGCGCCAGGACTCGGGCAGCATGGCGATGTCGGTCACGTCAACTTCCTCACGATGAGCGGTCGCTTCCAGTCCTCAGAACCTACCGGCGACCACTGACAACGCGCTCCCGGGGGCGCCCGGCCGGGCCGGGCGCGGGCCGGCTACCAACTGGTCTTCCGGGACAGCTGCCACATCATCATGATCGTCGAGGGGTCCAGCGCCCGCTCCGCGCCGGAGATGTCGTCGCTCGCGGCCACGTACTGCTTGCCCTGCCACAACGGCAGCAGCCTCACGTCGTCGACGAGGATCTGCTGCGCCCGCTCGAAGTCCTTCTCCACGTGGGCACGGTCGCTCTCGCGCCGGGACCGGGGCAGCAGGTCGCCGGTGATCTCGGGGGCCGGGTACGGCGTGCCGAGCGCGTTCTGCTCGCCGACGAAGGGGGCGATGAAGTTCTCGGCGTCCGGGAAGTCCGGGGACCAGCCGCGCCCGAACACCGGGTACTCGCCCTTCTGGTACCCCTCGACGTACGTCTTCCAGGGCCGGCTCCTGAGGGTCACCGTGAACAGGCCGGAGCCGTCGAGCTGCCGCTTGAGCTCCTTGAACTCCGCCCCGGTCTCCGAGCCGTAGCGGTCGGTGGTGTACCAGAGGGTGAGCGGGACGGGCTCGGTGATGCCGGCGTCGGAGAGGATCTCGCGGGCCTTGGAGACGCTGGGGTCGCCGTAGTCGTCGAAGAAGCCCGTGGTGTGGCCGGTCAGCCCCTTGGGGACCATCGAGTACAGCGGGTCGACGGTGTCCTGGTAGACCTGGTGCGCGATCGCCGCCCGGTCGATCACCTGGGCGACGGCCTGGCGCACGGCCCTGCGGCCCGCCCAGGGGTCCTTCGGGTTGAACACCAGGTAGCTGATCTCCGCGCCGGTGCCCTCGACCAGCTGGAGTTCCTCCTCCTTGCCGGCCTTGCCCTGGAGCGTGATGACGTCGTCGGCCGCGAGGCCGCGGTAGGTGACCTGGATCTCGTGGTCGCGCAGGGCCTTCACCATGCCGGCGGAGTCCTTGAAGTACCGGATGGTCACCGCGTCGTTGTGGCGCTCCGCGAAACCCTTGTAGCGGTCGTTGCGGACGAGTTCGGCCCGCTCCCCGTCCTGGTACTCCCGGAGCGTGTACGGACCGGAACCGGCGATCCCGTCGCCCTCGCGCAGCGCGTCCGCCGGGTATTCGGCGGGGTCCACGATCGACATCGCCGGCGTGGCGAGGACGAAGGGGAAGGTGGCGTCGGGCTTGTTGAGGTGGAAGACCACCTCGTGATCGCTGGGGGCCTGGACCCGGTCGAGGCTGCCCAGGAGACCGGCGGGGCCGCCGTTGACGTTGATCCGCTTGATCCGGTCGATGGAGTGCTTGACCGCCTGCGCGTCCAGCGGGTGCCCGTCGGAGAAGGTCAGGCCGTCGCGCAGCTCGCAGCGGTACACCTGGCTCGCCGCGTCGGTGAAGGCGCAGCTCTCGGCGGCGTCGGGCTGGGGCGTGGTCGCGCCGTTGGGGTAGCTGAGCAGCGTCTGGTAGACGTTGCGGAACAACTCCCAGGAGCCGTCCCAGGAGGCCGCCGGGTCCAGCGTGCTGGGCGCGCTGGTCGTTCCCACGACGATCGGCCCCTCGTCCTCGGAGCTGTCGGACGACAGGATGCCGCATCCGGCGACCAGCGACGACATGGACGCGATGGCCGCGACTCTCCGCAGGCATCGGTTCCGGTTGAACACGCGCACGCTCCTCGATCCGCCGTACCAAGGGTCGGCAGACCATACCGCAGCACCGGGCCCCCTGAACCCCCCTGTGAACAGGGGTTTTGATCATTTTCGCGATGACTACGTTGTCATGGCCCGGATGATCTCAGCGCGCGGGCACGGGCGTCATCGGAGTCCGTGGCGCCCGTGCCGCGGTGCCGTGCGGCGGGTGACGTGCGGCGGACGGCGCGTCAGGCCACGCCGGCGTTCAGGAAGACGCCTCCGTCGACCACGAGGGTCTGACCGGTGACCCACGCCGACTGTTCCGAGGTGAGGAACGCGGCGGCGCCGCCGATGTCGGAGGGCACGCCGAGCCGGCCCAGCGGGTAACCCGCCGCGGCCTCCTCCTCGCGGCCCTCGTACAGGGCGGCGGCGAACTTGGTCTTCACCACGGCCGGGGCGATCGCGTTGACCCGCACGCCGGGCGCGAACTCGTGCGCCAGCTGCGCGGTGAGGTTGATCAGCGCGGCCTTGCTGACGCCGTAGGCGGCGATGAAGGGCGAGGGTGACAGGCCCGCGACGGAGGCGATGTTGACGATCGTGCCGCCGTTGTCCTTCTGCCAGGCGTGCCAGGTGCGCTGGGCGAAGCCGAGTGCCGAGATCACGTTGGTCTCGAAGACCTTGCGCGCGATGTTCAGGTCGAGGTCGGCGATCGGTCCGAACACCGGGTTGGTGCCGGCGTTGTTGACCAGGTGGTCGACGCGGCCGAAGGCCTCCATCGTGCGCTCGACGGCGGCGGCCTGGTGGGCCTCGTCGTGAGCCTTGCCGGCCATGCCGATGACCCGGTCGGCGCCGAGCTTCTCGACGGCCTCCTTCAGGGCGTCCTCGTTGCGGCCGGTGATGCAGACGCGGTCGCCGCGCGCGACGAACGCCTCGGCGATGCCGTAGCCGATGCCGCGGCTGGCGCCCGTGACGAGGGCGACCTTGCCGGAGGGTGCGGGGAGTTCAGTCATGTCCGTGTCCCTAGTCGAGCGGTCCGCCGGCCACGTACAGCACCTGGCCGGAGACGAAGCCGGCGGCCTCGCCGGTGAAGAAGGCGATGGCGTTGGCGATGTCCTCGGGCTCGCCCACGCGCTGCACCGGGATCTGGGTCGCGGCGGCGGCCTTGAAGTCCTCGAAGCCCATGCCGACGCGGTCGGCGGTGGCCTTGGTCATCTCGGTGGCGATGAAGCCGGGGGCGACGGCGTTGGCGGTGACGCCGAACTTGCCGAGCTCCTTGGCGAGGGTCTTGGTGAAGCCCTGCAGACCGGCCTTGGCGGCGGAGTAGTTGACCTGGCCGCGGTTGCCGAGCGCGGAGGAGGAGGACAGGTTGACGATGCGGCCGAAGCCGGCGTCCACCATGTGCTTCTGGCAGGCCTTCGACATCAGGAAGGCACCGCGCAGGTGCACGTTCATGACGGTGTCCCAGTCGGAGACGCTCATCTTGAACAGCAGGTTGTCGCGCAGGACGCCCGCGTTGTTGACGAGGATCGTGGGCGCGCCCAGCTCCTCGGCGATGCGTGCGACGGCCGCCTCGACCTGCGCCTCGTCGGAGACGTCGCAGCCGACCGCGATCGCCTTGCCGCCGGTCGCGGTGATCTTCTCCACGGTGTCCTTGCAGGCGGCCTCGTCGAGGTCGATCACGGCGACGGCGCGGCCTTCGGCGGCCAGTCGTACGGCGGTGGCGGCACCGATGCCGCGCGCGGCTCCGGTGACGACGGCGACCCGCTGCTCATGGGTGGACATTGCTGCTTCTCCTCGTCCTGGGGATGCGGCCCGTGCGGGGCCCTTCGGCACGCCCTTGGGTGAGCGACCGCTTAGTACCTTCCGCAGACGTGACGCTAGAAGCCCTGGCACCCGGTGTCAACGGGACACCGGGCCGGTGTGATCCATTCCCCGGGTTCCCCGGTGTTCCGGCCGCGCCGGACTCCCCCGGACGGCCCAGCGCCGCGGGCCCGCGCGGCGCGGTGCCGGCGGGTCGAGAAAGCGGTGCCGGCGGGTCGAGGGACGGAGGTCCGCCGGGAGGCGGTGCGTCCGGGGCCCGGGGCCGTGGCCGGCGGGGACGGGGCAGGCGGGTCCGCGGCGCTGGGCCGAGCGGCCCGGGACACATGTGTTTCTCCCGGCGGCCCGGCGAGGAGGTCGTACTACCGCACCAGCAGGTCGAGGAGCCGTTCCGCCTCGGCGGCCGGATCGGTCGTGAGGCCGGTGTGCACGGGGCCCGGCTGGACGATCGTGGAGCGGGGGGCGATCAGCCAGCGGAAGCGGCGGCCGGGATCGTCGGGGGCCGCCTGCCCCGCCGCTTCCCCGCCGGCGCACACGCCCTCGACGGCGCGCAGCGCGGCGCGCACGCCGGGCAGGTCCACGTGCGGGTCGAGGGCCAGCAGCCGGTTCTCGTCGAGGTGGGTGCGGGCGCCGACGTAGGACGCGGCCCGGCAGTACACGAGCACTCCCGCGTTGACGCACTCCCCGCGCTCGATCCGCGGCACGACGCGCAGCAGCGCGTACTCGTAGACGTGGCGGTCGCTCACCGGCCCCCCTCGATGCGGTCGTGGATCACGGCGGCGCGCGCGAGCAGCGGCCGGGCGTAGGCCCGCCTCACGTCGTCGGGCGTCGCGAAGCCGGGTTCGTCCGCCAGCCAGACGTCCGGGACCTCGGCGGTGACCTCGGCGAGGAGTTCCTCGGTGACCAGGGGCGCGAGGGCGTCGGCGGCGGCACGGACGTCCGGTGCGAAGGGGGCGAGGGCGTGGTCGCGGGCGTCGTAGGAGCGGGCGGCCGAGACCTCGGCGCCGGGCCAGTTGTGGTGCCAGATCATCGTCGCGCCGTGGTCGACCAGCCACACCTCGCCCCGCCACCGCAGCAGGTTCGGGTTGCGCCAGGACCGGTCGACGTTGTTGACCAGCGCGTCGAACCAGACGATCCGCCCGGCCTCCTCCCGGCTCACCTCGAAGGCCAGCGGGTCGAACCCGAGCGCGCCGGAGAGGAAGTCCATGCCGAGGTTGGTGCCGCCGCTGGACTTGAGGAGTTCCTGCACCTGCTGGTCGGGCTCGCCGAGCCCCAGCACCGGGTCGAGTTCGACCGTCACCAGCCGCGGCACCCGGAAGCCGAGGCGGCGGGCCAGTTCGCCGCAGACCACCTCGGCGACGAGCGTCTTGCGGCCCTGCCCGGCGCCGGTGAACTTCAGGACGTAGGTGCCGAGGTCGTCCGCCTCAACCAGGCCGGGGAGCGAACCGCCCTCACGCAAGGGCGTGATGTAGCGGGTCGCAGTGACCTCTTTCAGCACGTTCCCGGGTCACCCATCTCTTCGTCCTCGCAAGCGCACGGCCGGTCCCGGAGGGGCGGAGCGGCCCGTCCACGGCCGTTCGCCCCTCGCTCCCGGCCCCGGGCATGAAGGGAGCATAGTAAACGGGGCCGGTCACCCGTGCCGACCGCCCGAGCCGCACGCGTCCACGCCGGGCCCGACGCTGACCCGTTTTCTCGCGAACTGCCTTGCCACGGTGCCCTCTTGCACCGGACGGCCGTATGCAGTGGGCTGTCCGCCATGAAGAGACGAAGCATCGCGGTGCTGACCGCGGCCGTGGTCGTGCCCGCTCTGCTGGCCACCGCGCCCGGTCCCCGCGCCGCGGCCCACGAAGCCTCCGCGGCGGGTGCCGCCGGCGCCTCGGCGCCCGCCGGGTCGTCCCTCCCTCGCGGCGTGGACCTCGACACGGTCACGATCCCCGAACTCCAGACGCTCATGAAGCGCGGGACGCTGACCTCCACCGCGCTGACCCGCGCGTACCTGCGGCGGATCGACGCCATCGACCCGAAGCTCCACGCCGTGCTGCGCACCAGCCCGACGGCCCTGCGTCAGGCGGCCGCCAGCGACGCCCGGCACCGGCGCGGGACCGTCCTCGGCCCGCTCGACGGCATCCCCGTCCTGCTGAAGGACAACGTGGACACCCACGACATGCCGACGACGGCGGGGTCCCTGGCCCTGGCCGGCGACCCGCCGCACCGGGACGCCGAGCTGGTGCGCAGGCTGCGGGCGGCGGGCGCGGTGATCCTCGGCAAGACCAACCTGTCCGAGTGGGCCAACTTCCGCGCGGCGAAGCCGACGTCGGGCTGGTCGGCAGTGGGCGGGCAGACCAACAACCCGTACGTCCTGGACCGCAACCCCTGCGGCTCGTCCTCCGGTTCGGCCGCCGCGCTCGCCGCGTCGCTGGCGCAGGTGGCGATCGGCACCGAGACGGACGGTTCCATCGTGTGCCCGGCCGGGATGAACGGCGTCGTCGGCCACAAGCCGAGCCTCGGACTGGTCAGCCGGTCGGGCGTCGTCCCCATCTCCGCCGAGCAGGACACGGCGGGCCCCATGGCGCGCACCGTGATCGACACGGCGATCACCTTCGCGGTGCTCAGCGGCCACGAGGGCGTGGACACCGGCTCCGCCTCCGGTCTCGCCGAGGCGGCCGCGCGCCCCGGAGCCCTGCGCGGCAAGCGGATCGGCCTGTGGCGCCTGCCCTCGCTCGGCGCCGAGGTGGACGCCCTGATGACCCGTACCGAGGCCCGGCTGCGCGCGGCCGGGGCGCAGGTCGTCGAGGTGACTCCGCCGTACCAGGACCGGCTCGCCGAGCTGGAGTTCCCGGCGCTGCTCACCGAGTTCCACCGGGACATCGACGCCTACCTCGCCACCCGCGAGGGGCCCCGCGACCTCGCCGGGCTGATCGGGTTCAACCGCGCGCACCCCGGAGAGCGGACCTGCTTCGCCGGCCAGGAGCTGTTCGAGCAGGCCCTGGCCGCGCCGCCGCCCACCGATCCGGACTACCTGGCCATGCGCGCCGAGCTGACGGACCTGTCCCGGCGGTCCATCGACGAGACGATGGCCGCCCACGACCTCGACGCCATCGCCTCCCCGGCGAACCCGCCCGCGTGGACGACCGACTGCGCGCGCGGCGACAACGACGTGATCCCGTCCTCGACCCCGGCCGCCGTCGCCGGGTACCCCTCGCTGTCCGTGCCCGCCGGGTTCGTCGGCGAACTGCCGGTCGGCCTGCTGCTGATGGCCGGCGACCGCCAGGACGGCGCGCTGCTGGCCCTGGGGGCGGCGGTGGAGCACCGGCTGGACGCCTGGCGGGCGCCCGGGTACCTGCCGACGCTCCCGTCCGCGGACCGTTGAGGCGGCCGGTGGCACGAGGGCGCGGGGGCGCGGTCTGAACGGTCCGTGTCCCGCGCCCGTATCTCCGGGCAGACCACGCGTCCAGCCCTGGAAGGAACGTCATCGGCATGACCAGCGCATCGTTTCACCCCGCATCGGGACCGGCCCGCCGTACGGTCGTGGCGGCGGGCCTCGCCGCCGCCCTGACCGCCTGCTCGGACTCGGGGAGCGACACGTCCGACGCGGCGGCGGACAGCGGCTCGGGCGGTGGTGGCACGGGGGACACCGGCGGCACGGGCGGCGGGGCCGTGCTCGCGACGACCGCCGACATCCCCGAGGGCGGCGGGAAGGTCTTCGCCGACCGGAAGGTGGTGGTCACCCAGCCCACGGCGGGCGAGTTCAAGGCGTTCTCGGCCGTCTGCACGCACCAGGGGTGCGCCGTGAAGAGCGTCGCGGACGGGGTCATCCACTGCCCCTGCCACAACAGTGCCTTCTCGGCCGCCGACGGCAGCGTGCGCGGCGGTCCGGCGCCCGAGCCGCTGCCCGCCGTGCCGATCACGGTCAGCGGGGACTCGATCCGCCTCGCCTGAGAGAGCGCCCGCGGCAGGCCCGTCCGCGAGGAGGGCCCGGAAACCCTCGCCGTCAGCCCTGCCGTGCGGCCGCGGCCCGCAGCGCGTCGACCGCCGCGCGGATCGACGGGCGGCGGTCGGCGTCCGCGCGCCAGACGACGTACACGTGCCGGCGCACCCGCTGGCGCAGCGGCACGGTGACCACGCCGGCGGGCATCGGATGGCGGCCGAGCAGCGGGGCGATGCACACGCCGAGCCCCGCGGCGACCAGGCCGAGCTGGGTGTGGGTCTCGGCGGCGCGGTGGCCGATGATCGGTTCGATGCCCTTCGAGCGCAGCGTGAACACCAGCCACTCGTGGCAGAACTCGCCCTCGGCCCACGTGATCCACTCGTCCTCGGCGAACTCGGTGAGGTCCACCTCGTCCCGGCCGGCGAGCCGGTGTCCGGCCGGCATGGCCACGTCCGCGGGGTCGTCCAGGAGCGGTGCCTTGACCAGGCCGTCGGGCAGCGGCATCGGCTTGTTGTACCAGTCGAGCACGACGGCCAGGTCGAGGTCGCCGCGCACGACGCCGGCGATGCCCCGCTCGGGTTCCAGTTCGCTGGAGCGGATGCGCAGCGCGGGGTGCTCGGCGCGCAGGGCGGACAGCACGGCGGGGAACAGCCCGCGGGCGGCGGTCGGGAACGCCGAGAGCCTCAGTTCGCCCACCACCTGCCCGCGGTGGGCCTCGAGGTCGGACCGGGCGAGTTCGACCTGGGAGAGGATGCGCGCCGCGTGCTCGGCGAGGAGCCGGCCCGCGTCCGTCAGCCGCACGCCCCGGCCGTTCTTGGCCAGGAGCTGCTGGCCGACCTCGCGCTCCAGCTTGGACATCTGCTGGGAGACGGCCGAGGTGGTGATGTGCAGGCCCTCGGCGGCGCCGCTGACCGATCCGTGCCGGGCGAGGGCGTCGAGGGTGCGCAGGCGCTCCAGGTTCAACATGTAAGTGATGCTACGAGATACCGTGCGTGAAGTCTCGATTGTGCTACGAAAAGAGCCGCGGCATCGTTGCCCCCATGAGCAGCGTCACCTCCTCCCCCGCGCCCCGCCGCCTCCTCGACTGGCGGCTGCGCTTCGGGATCCTGGCCCTCGTCTGGGGCTTCAGCTTCCTCTTCATGAAGGTGGGGACGGAGAGCTTCGCCCCGTTCCAGGTCACACTGGGCCGGCTGGTGTGCGGTACGGCGGTGCTCGCCGTGGTGATGGCCGTGAAGCGGGAGCGGCTGCCGCGCGGGGCGCGGACGTGGGCGCACCTGACGATCGCCGGGTTCCTGCTCAACGCGCTGCCGTTCTCCCTCTTCGCCTACTCGGAGCTGACGATCCCGTCCTCCCTGGCGGGCATCTGCAACGCGACCTCGCCGCTGTGGGGCATGGCCCTGTCCCTGGTCGCCCTGTCCGAGGACCGGCCGACCCGGCTGCGGGTGGCCGGCCTCGGCATCGGCTTCCTGGGTGTCCTGACGGTGCTGGGCGTCTGGCAGGGCTTCCACGGGCTGGACGCCACGGGTACGGCGCTGGCCCTGCTCGCCTCGCTGAGCTATCCGGTCGGCTGGATCCACGTCCGCCGCACCCTGGCCGGCTCCAGCCACTCGCACCTGTCCCTGACGGGGGCGCAACTGCTGCTCGCGACGCTGCAACTGGCGTTCGTGACACCGCTGTTCACCTCGGTGCCGACGAGCTTCCCGGTGCAGGCCGTGCTGGCGGTCGCGGCGCTGGGCGCGCTCGGCACCGGGCTCGCCTTCCTGATCCAGTACGACCTGGTCGCCGAAGTGGGCCCGACGACGGCCCAGATGGTCACGTACTTCACGCCCGTCATCGCCACGGCCGCGGGCGTCGCGCTGCTGGGCGAGTCGCTGTCCTGGTCGACGCCGGTCGGTGCGGTCGTCGTCCTCGCGGGCGCGGCACTGACCCAGGCACGGCCCGGGCGCGTCAGACGTAGCGCCGCCCCGGTCCCGGCCCCAGCGCCGAGGCGACCGCGTCCGCCAGTGGCCGTTCCTCTCCGTCGGCCAGGGTCGAGACGGTGATCCGGATGCCGGGCGGGGCGCCGATCCTGAAGCGGGCGCCGGGTGCCACGGCCCAGCCGGCGTTCAGCAGGCGGGCGACGGCACCGGTCTCGTCCGGCACGGGGATCCACACGTTCATGCCGCTGCGCCCGTGCGCCGTGACCCCGCGCCGTTCGAGCGCGCCGAGCAGCGCGTTCCGGCGCCGCCCGTACGCCGCCGCCACCGCCCGCGGGTCCACCGCGCCCCCGGCCCACAGCAACGCCACGGCCCGCTGGGTGACGAGGCTGACCCAGCCGGGGCCCAGCCGCTGCCGGCCGCGCACCCGGTCGAGCGTGACGGTGTCGCCGGTGAGCACGGCGAGCCGCAGGTCGGGCCCGTACGCCTTGGCCACCGAGCGGACGAAGGCCCAGTGGTGTGTCGTACCGGCGAGCGGGTGCAGCGGCAGGTCGACGACGTGGTGGCCGTGGTCGTCCTCGATCAGCAGCGTCTCCGGGTGGTCCCGCAGGACGGACCGCAGGGCACGCGCGCGCGTGGCGCTCAGCGCGGCGCCCGTCGGGTTCTGCGCGCGGTCGGTGACGACCAGGGCACGGGCACCGGCGTCGAGGGCGCGGCGCACGTCGTCGGGCAGCGGCCCCTCGTCGTCGACGCCGACGGCGACCGTGCGCAGACCGAGCGCGGGCACGAGGTCGAGCAGGCTCCCCCAGCCCGGATCCTCGACGGCGACGGTGTCGCCGGGCCGCAGGTGCGCCGCGAGCACCCGTTCCATGGCGTCCAGCGAGCCGGAGGTGACGGCCACCGGTTCGTCCGGCACGCCGTCGGCGACCAGTCCGGCCCGCGCCGGGCGCTCCAGCTCCGGCTCCACGGGCGCGTGCCCGTACAGCACCGGCTCCCGGTCGCCCTGCCCGGCGGCCGCGGCGAACACCGGGCCGAGCGCGGGCAGCAGCGCGGGGTCCGGATTGCCCTCGGACACGTCGCGCACGCCCTCGGGCACCTCGACACGGATGAACTCCCGCCCCGTGGTCGCCGGTGTCGCGCGCACCCGGCTGCCCCGGCGTCCGGCGGTCTCGATGACCCCGCGCTCCCGCAGCGTGCGGTAGGCCGCGGCGACGGTGTTGGGATTCACCCCCAACCGTGCGGCCAACTCCCGCATGGGAGGCAGCGGTTGGCCCGGCTCCAGCTCGCCCGTGCCCACCGCGCGTTCGACGCTCGCGGAAATCTCCGCCGCACCACGTCCCGTGATCCGATACTCTCCTAGCACAAACCCGATTATGCACTAGTGCAATGGAGAGTGCCATGCAGGGGACCACGCGGCCGCCGTCGCAGCCCGCCACCGCCTACTCGACCACCGACCGCACCGTCCCCACCCGCTCCCCCGGCCGGGCCTCCTACGACAAGGAACTGGTGCACGCGATACTCGACGAGGGTTACGTCTGCCACCTCGGTTTCGTCCGCGACGGCGCGCCCGTCGTCCTGCCCACGCTGTACGGCCGGGTCGGCGAACGCCTCTACGTGCACGGTTCCACGGGCTCGCGCCCGCTGCGGATGGCGGGCCAGACGGACCCGGGCCTGCCGGTGTGCCTGACGGTGACGCACGTGGACGCGCTGGTGCTGGCCCGCTCGGCCTTCCACCACTCGATCAACTACCGGTCGGTCGTGGTGCACGGCACCGCGTACGACGTGACGGACCCGGAAGAGAAGCGCACGGCTCTGGACGCCCTGGTCGACCATGTCGTCCCCGGTCGCTCGCACGATTCCCGGCCGGCGAACAAGAAGGAACTGGCCGCCACCGCCGTGATCCGCCTCGACCTGGACGAGGTCTCCGCCAAGCTCCGCACCGGCGGCGTGAACGACGAACCGGAGGATCTCGCCCTCCCCCACTGGGCCGGTCTCGTCCCGCTGCGCAAGGGCTACGACGCTCCGGTCGCCGACCCGGGCCTGGGAGCGGGCGTCGAGCCGCCCGCCTACCTGACCGCGCCGTGATGCCGGTCCACCGGTGGGACGCCGCGCGGGGGCGCCGGGTGGAGCCCCCGCGCGGAAGGACCCGCCGTCAGGCGAGCGCCGTGGGTGTCCGCGCCCGCCGCGCCTCCGCCACCGCGAGTCCCGCGACCGAGCCGAGCATCAGCACGGTGCCGGCCAGGGTCGCCGCGGTGAGGTGCTCACCGAGCAGGACGACGGCCAGCGCCGCCGCGCCGACCGGTTCGAGCAGCATGATCACGGACACGGTGGCCGACCGGACGACGGCCGCGCCGGCGAAGTAGAGGCCGTAGGCGAGGGCGGTCGGGACGGCCGCGACATAGGCCAGGAGCCACAGCAGCCGGACCGGTTCGGCGGTGTGCGGCACCAGCCCCTCGGCGAGGGCCGGGGGCAGCAGGCACAGGCTCGTGACGGCGAACGCCCCGACGGACGTGCCGGCCGCGTCCGCCGATCCGTCGCGCCCCCACCAGCGGGTGAGGAGCGTCATCACGGAGTACCCGGCCGCCGACACCAGGGCGAGGAGGACGCCCCAGGGCTCGACGGAGGCCCTGCCGTCGCCGAGGACGAGCACCCCGAGCCCGGCGAGGGCGCCGACGACGGCGGCCGCCCCGCCCCGGCCCAGCCGCTCCCCGAGGACCTGGCGGGCGCCGAGCGCGATGAGCACCGGGCCGGCCCCGAGGGTGACGACGGTGGCCACGGCGAGCCCGGTCGCCCGTACGGCGGCGAAGTAGGCGGTCTGGAACACCGCGAGGCCGAGGCCCGTGAGAACGGCCCGCAGCACCTTGCGGCGCAGCGGCTCCGGTACGGCGGGCCGCATCCGCGGGCGCAGCGGGCGGGCGGCGAGCAGCAGCACGAGACCGGCGGCGCAGCGCCAGAAGGACAGGGACACGGGCCCCATGTCACTGGTCCGGTAGACCAGTGAGGCGGCGGCACCGGCAGTGCCCCACGCGACACCGGCGACGATCAGATAGAGGAGGCCACGCCCTACGGGCAGGCCGGAGACGGTGTTCGACACGAGTTCTCTCCGCAGACGCGCACGGGGCGCGGACGTCGGGGTCCACCCCTCGGGCAGGGGTGGGTGGACTGGCGTCTGCGGGCAGCACCGACCAGCCCGGCCACTACGCGCCGGGCGGCTTCCGGAGGGCCCGCCTCAGGCGGCCGGAGGCGGAAGGACGAGTGCGGTCGCGTGCATGATCGGCACTCTAGGTCGCCGTCCCGCGGCCGGACAACTCCCTTTCGGGGCCGCCGCTCGCCACCGGGTCCGCGGATCCCTTGGCGGGCGCCGAGGACTGGGCGATGAAGGCGCCCACGAGGACCACCACGCCGCCGGCGATCTGCGGCGCCGAGAGGTGTTCGCCCAGCAGGATCCAGGCCAGGACGGTGGCGATGACCGCCTCGAGGCACGCCACGACGCCCGCGACCTGCGGTGACAGGCGGCGCACGGAGAGCACGCCGGTGACGTAGGCGAGGACCGTGGCGACGAGGACGATCCAGGCCAGCAGCAGGGCGGCGGCGACGGGGGTGCCGTTCATGGGCGCGGTGTCCGCGAGGAGGGACCAGTCCATGGTCCAGGGACGGGCGATGACGGTGAGCACGGCGGCTCCGACGAGCAGCCCGTACGCGATGACGCCCAGCGGGTCGGGCGCGTCGTCGCCCGCGTCGCTGCCCTGGTCGGACAGGACGAAGTAGCCGACCTGGCAGCAGGCGGCGCCCAGCGCGAGCAGCAGCCCGAGGGCGTCGAAGCCGAGGCCGGACCAGACCTCCACGACGCAGGCGAGTCCGCCGACCGCGAGGACCACGCCGAGCGCCGCCGCCCGCGTCACGGGCCGGCGCTGCACGAACCGCACCCAGCCGAGGACCAGGGCGGGTGCCAGGTACTCGACGAGCAGGGCGACGCCGACGGGGATCCGGGAGAGCGCGGCGAAGTAACAGGCCTGCACGCCCGCGACGGCGAAGAGGCCGAAGCCGGCCAGCAGCCCCGGGCGGCGGCGCAGCAGCGCGCGGTGGCGCACGGCGAGCGGCAGCATCACCAGGGCCGCGCCGGCCACCCGTAGCCATACGACGTGGAGCGGGTCGAGCCCCGCCTCGATCAGCGGCTTGGCCGCGACACCGGAACCCCCGAAGGCGACCGCCGAGGCGAGCGCGAGTCCGAGCCCGGCGCCCTTTCCCCGGCTGCCGCGAGGGCTGTCAGTCATCTGCACCGGCACATGATGACAGGGGACGACATGAGCGTCATCCTCGATGACACCTGTCTCACCGGCCGGACATCCGGTGCGGCACCGGCCGTGGGGTCAGGGCCTCGGCTCGAAGTGGTTCTCCACCCGGGCGAGGACCGTACGGGGATCGACGGCGGCACGCCCGAGCACCTCGCGGGCCCGGGCCTGCGGATCCGTGATCAGGGCGGCGAGCAGGTCGATGCCGCAGGCCTCGGCCGCTCCCCGCCGGGCGGCGCGGGCGCGGGCGTCCTCCATGGCCGCCGCGGCCAGCGGCGAGAACCCGGCGGCCCCGGTCACCACGGGCACGGCGCCGGAGTCCTCGACGGCGCTCTGCCAGCGCAGGCCGTATCCGATGCTGCGCTGCACGAGGTAGCCGAGCAGGCGGGCGAGCTGCGGCCCCTCGCCGAGGACGGTCCGCGCCTCGGGGTCGTGCTCCAGGAGGGAGTGCAGCAGGTGGGCCGTGTCGATCTGCCGGTCCCCGTCCCGCACCGCTCTGCGGCGGGCACCGGAGACCACCGGCGCCAGTTCCGCGCCGGACGACGCGTCGGCGTCGATGCCGTCCGGACGCCGGCCGCCTTGCTCGCCGGCCGACTGCCGGGGGATACGGGGTTGCACACCCCCAGCACATCAGTCCCTTCCGCCCGGGGCATCCCCGAACGGGAGCATTTCGGCGTCCCACGCAGAGTGGACACGGCGAACCGGAATATCCTCCTTACGGATGAGATCACGCCGTTGGTCCCCACGCGCCGCGCGCCGCCGCGCGGGACCCGTTCGACGCGGCGGTGACACGGCGAACGGATCGGACTCGGCGCGGCACACGCACGGCCGGGCGCCCCGCGGAGCGGTCCGCGGGACGCCCGGCCGTGCGGCACCGGTCAGTCCTCGTCGGCGAGGATCAGGTACAGCTTCTTGCGGGCGTCGCCGATGACGGCGAGCGCCTTCTCCCGCTGCTCCTTGCTGCCGGTCTTCCAGACCTGGCCGAAGGCCTCCATCAACCCGAAGCCGGCCTGCCGGATGTCGTTCAACGCCTCCCAGTCGACGCCTCGGGAGGCCTCCTCCCAGGGCGCCTCGGGGCCGTCCTCGGCCGCGGTGCGGCCCGCCTCGGTGAGCGAGAAGAGCTTCTTGCCGCCCTCGCTCTCGCTGACGATCAGACCCTCGTCCTCCAGCAGCTGGAGGGTGGGGTACACCGAACCGGGGCTGGGCTTCCACGCCCCGCCGCTGCGCTCGGCGATCTCCTGGATCATCTCGTAGCCGTGCATCGGACGCTCCTTGAGCAGGGCGAGGATCGACGCGCGCACGTCACCGCGCCGCGCCCGCCCCCTGGGACCGCCCCGCCCTCGGCCGCCCCACGGACCGGGACCGAAGCCCGGCCCGAAGGGACCGCCGGGGCCGCCGGGGCCGCCCGGCCCGAAGGGACCGAACGCCGCGCGCCGGCCGTCGAAGCCGCCGCGCCCGAAGGAGCCGAAGGGGCCGCCTTCGCCACGTCCGTGTCCCCCGTGTCCACGCTCGAATCCGTGGGTACGCATCGCCATCACTCCATTCAGTCGTTGATCTGTCGCGATGCTTCAACGATATATCGGAAACTATCGTCCGACAAGCCCTTGCGACAGTCCGGCGGTGCACCGTCCCGCGCGGACCGTCGGCCGGCCGGCGGACGGGACCGGGGAAGAGGGGCTGTCCGGCAGGTGTGCCACGGCCCCGGGCCGGGCCCGGGGCCGGCGCGGCAGGACGCCGGCGCGCCGGTGATCGGGCCAGGACTCGCGGATTGGCCTTGGCCTGCGGCTTCGCGGAGCGTCTAGCGTCAGGGCCATGCGCATCCGAATCGTCGACGCCTTCACCGACCGGCCCTTCACCGGCAACCCCGCCGGGGTCCTGCTCCTCGACGCCTTCCCGGAGGACGACCGGCTCCAGGAGGTCGCCCTGGAGGTCAACCACGCCGAGACCGCCTTCGCCCACCCCCTGCCCGCGGGCGCCGGGGCCGACTGGGCGCTGCGCTGGTTCACGCCCGCCACCGAGGTCGCGATGTGCGGCCACGCCACGCTCGCCACGGCCCACGTCCTGTGCACCACGGGCGCCCACGAGGGTCCGGTGCGGTTCGCCACCCGCAGCGGCGTCCTGATCGCCACACCCCGCGAGGACGGCTCGATCACCCTCGACTTCCCGACCGCGCCGCTCACGCCGGTCCAGGCCCCCGCGGGCATCGCCGAAGCGCTGGGCGCGGAACCGCTCACGGTCCTCGACACCGGCCCCGGCGTCGGTGACCTGCTGGTCGAGGTGGCCGACGAGGAGACCGTCCGCGGACTGGCCCCGGACCACAGGGCCCTGGCCGCCCACTCGCGGCGCGGCATCATCGCCACGGCCCGCGCGGAGGATCCCGCCCGCGGTTACGACTACGTCTCCCGCTGCTTCTTCCCGAACGTCGGCATCGACGAGGACCCGGTCACCGGCAGCGCCCACACGGCGCTCGCGCCCTACTGGGCCGAACGCCTGGGCCGCCCTGCCCTCACCGGGCTCCAGGCCTCGCCCCGCTCCGGCCGCGTCCGCACGGAACTGCGTGGGGACCGCACGCTGCTGAGCGGACACGCGGTGACGGTGATCGAGGGCGAGCTGCTGGTGCCGGACCTGTCGTCCGGATCACGCCGGCACCCCGGGGCGGACGAACGGCGCAGTCCCTCCCGGCCCGCCTGATCCGGGCGGCGGGCCCGGCCGTGTGACGGGGGTCCGGAGGCTCCCGGGCCCCGTCACGCCGTCGGCAGCCAGTCGACCTTCCCGGCGAGCAGCGCGTAGCCCACGAAGGCCCCGATGTCGAGCAGAGAGTGCGCCACCACGAGCGGGCCCACCCGGCCCCAACGGCGGTACAGGTACACGAACACCGCGCCCATCACCATGTTGCCGACGAATCCGCCGATGCCCTGGTAGAGGTGGTACGACCCGCGCAGCACCGAGCTGGCCGCCAGCGACGCGCCCCGGCTCCAGCCCAGCCCGTCGAGCCGGCGCAGCAGGTAGCCGACGACGATGACCTCCTCCAGGACGGAGTTCTGCACCGCCGAGAGGATGAGCACGGGGTACTTCCACCACACCTCGGGCAGCGCCTCGGGCACCACGGTGAGGTTGAAGCCGAGGCCCCGGGCGGCCAGGTAGAAGGCGATGCCGGTACTGCCGATGACGGCGGCGACGACGGCCCCGCGGCCCAGGTCCGGCCACGGGCGGGTGCGGTCGAAGCCGAGGGTGCGCAGGCTGTGGCCCTCACGCAGCAGGAAGTGGGCGACGAGGGCGACCGGGACCAGCGCGGTGGTGATCCCGAAGAGCTGCCAGGCCAGGTCCAGCCAGGGGCGGCCGGGCGCGGCCGAGGCGTTGAGGGTGGCCGCCTGGTCCTTGAGACCGCCGGGCCGGGTGAGCGAACCGATGAAGCTGATGAGGGCGGACACCCCGCTCGCGCCGAGCGACAGCGCCAGGACGAGCAGCGTCTCGTCACGCAGGACCCGCCGCGAGAGCCGTCCCTCGCGAGGGGGTCCCCCGTCGAGTGGTTTCTGGGGGAACGCATCGTCCACCGGGCCCGCCTCCGCCATGCACACCTGCCTCCAGCCGGGACGTCACAGCTTGCCCGATCAGTATGAGGCGGCGCGCGGCGGGGGGCGGGGGCGGGCCCGGCGGGGGTCAGCCCAGCGGCACCGGCTCCGGCAGGCCCACCGGCCACAGGTGCACCGGATCACCCTGGCGCATGAGCTCGACGTAGCGCCTGGTCGTCGCGGCCAGTGCCGCCTCCCGGGACAGACCCGCCTCCAGCGCCCGGTGGAACGTGGCCGCCTGCCAGGACGCGCCGTTGACCCGGCGCCGGCACCGCTCCTCGATCACCCCGAGGTACAGGTCCCGGTCGGCGGGCTCCACCCCCCAGGCGTCCAGCCCGGCCTCGGCGAGCGGCAGCAGTTCGTCGCGTACGAGGACGGCGGCGTCGACCTGGGTGGTGCCGCCGAGCCTGCCGCGCCGGGGCCACTCGAAGCGAGCGTCGATGCCGTGGCGGCACGCGGCCTCGAAGTTGGCGGCGGCGGCCTCGAAGGGCAGCCGGGTCCACACCGGGCGGGGCTCCTCGGCCAGCGCGCGGACGACGCCGTAGTAGAAGGCCGCGTTGGCGATGACGTCGGTGACGGTGGGGCCGGCGGGCAGGACGCGGTTCTCCACCCGCAGGTGCGGGACACCGTCGGCGACGTCGTAGACGGGCCGGTTCCAGCGGTAGATCGTGCCGTTGTGCAGGACGAGTTCCGCGAGCCTGGGCACGCCGCCCGCGTCCAGGACCTCCAGTGGGTCCTCGTCGTCGCAGATCGGCAGCAGTGCCGGGAAGTAGCGCCGGTTCTCCTCGAACAGGTCGTACGCCGAGGTCACCCAGCGTTCCCCGAACCAGGTGCGCGGGCGCACCCCTTGGGCCTGGAGCTCGGGCGGGCGGGTGTCGGTGGACTGCTGGAACAGCGGGGGCCGCGACTCGCGCCACAGCTCGCGGCCGAACAGGAAGGGCGCGTTGGCACCGAGGGCGATCTGCGCGGCGGTGACCGCCTGGGCGGCGTTCCACACGTCGGCGAAGCGGTCCGGGGTGACCTGGAGATGCAGCTGCACCGAGGTGCAGGCGGCCTCGGGGGCGATGGACTTGGACGTGCAGGTGAGGCGCTCGACGCCCTCGATGTCGAGCGTGAAGTCCTCGCCGCGGGCGGCCACGATCTGTTCGTTGAGCAGTGCGTAGCGGTCGACGGCCGAAAGGCTGGAGGAGACCAGGTCGTCCCGGTCGAGGGTCGGCAGAATACCGATCATCGCGATTCCCGCGTCGACCTCGCCCGCCTTCCGGTCCGCATACGCCAGCGACGTGCGGATCTCCTCGGCGAGCCGGTCGAATACCCGGCCGCCCAATCGGTGGGGTGCGATGTTGACTTCCAGGTTGAACATGGCGAGCTCCGTCTGGAAGTCACGGCTCGCGATGCGCTCGAGGACTTGCGCATTCAACATTTTCGGTATCCCGTCGGCCCCGACGAGATTCAATTCGATCTCCAGCCCCATCAGGTTCTTCGGGCGGTCGAACCTCTTCTCCGCCAGCAGTCGCTCCAGGCCCGTCAGGCACCGCTGGAGCTTGTCGCGGTAGCGCTGGCGATCGGACAGGTCGAACTGACCTGCCACGACCTTCTCCCCCATGGAAGAGTCCCTTCTCAGAGCGGTGGGTTGAAGATCCGGCCGCCGGTGTGCCGGTCAGGTGGGATGATGCCCAGTCGAAGCGATCGATAACGTCCCCACGTGCTCACGGCACCCGCTACGCTGAATCGATGCGTCCGGTGGCACATTCACCGGGCATGGCGCATCCCGCAGTTTCGGGGCACGGCGTCTAGTAAAAAACGCCGATGACAATTGGCCGACCGTCCGGTGGGCATTTCTCGAGGTCACCGCCTTGCTCCGGGTGCGAAATACGGAGGAATCCCGCATATCAACGACCGAATGTGTTCTTGTACTGCTTGCCGCGAACGGCTAGCTGAAACACAGCCTGAACACATGTCGTATAAACTTCGCGGACAAGGCAGAAGACCGGCGTCCACGGTCGAAGGATCCTGCCGCCTGGCCCACGCCGGCAGGCCTCATCCCACTTCTCGGTTCCGGACCCCGGTTCCTGCCTCTCCAGCTCGTGAGCTGACAGCGTCGTCCGCCCCGTCACGCACCGCCCTCGCGCCACCGTGCCTTCGAATGAGAGGCGACCCACCATGCCCCTGCATGTCCCCCCGGCTCCCGCGCCCGCCCTGCGCTCCGTCCTGACCGCCCTGTCGTCCCCCACCGCGGTCCGTGAGGCCCGGACCCCGTCCCTGCTCGGCGCCCAGGGGCCCGTCACCCCCGAACTGCCGTTGCCCGTGCACGTCCTGGACAGCGTCTCCACCGAGGGGGTGACGGCCACCCGGCTGACCGGCTGGCGGTTCCTGGTCCGCAGCGGCGACCGGGTGGTGGCGGCGGCGGAGACCATGCCGACCCCGGGCGGGTGGGCCTTCTCCCGCTTCTTCGAGGGCCCCTACCTCGCCTCGACCGAAAGAGCGCTCCGCCAGGCGGAGACGCTGCCGCAGCCCTACCAGCCGCGTCTGCTGTCGGTCCCCGGCCTCTACATGCTCACGCTGTGGCTGCACGGCGACCCGGCCGCGGACCCGGCCGAGGGGTGCCCCGCCGACACCGACCTGCTGGTGCCGCTCGCGCCGGCACCGCCCGGCATCGCGGCCCACCGGCCGCACCGGTTGACCGAACTGCTCCCGCTCCTGACCCACCGGGTGACACCGACGCGACTGCTGCGCTCCCCCGCCTGACCGCTCGTCCGCCCGGGCGGCGGTCCGGGCGGCGGTCCGGGCGGACTAGTCCCGGCCGGCCATGGCGAACCACCCGAAGTGACAGTGCAGTTGCGCTGAACCGCCCGGGTGGGTGACGCGTCTCCCCTCCATGAGAAGCGGTGCTGCGAAATACCTGCGGATCGACGCCCGCGGGGCAACACTGGGTTCGGATCGACCTATCGCCACGGGGGGCGGCCATGGACGACGTTTCACGCCGCGCAACAGACAAGACAGCGCACTCACCCATCACGACGGACCGAGAGACCCCACTCATGTGCCAGCACCAGCCACCGTGTCCTCCAGCCGACTCCGCCGACCGGGAATCCGCCCGTCTCGTGGCACACCACCCGGAGCAGGGGTGGAGCCTGCTGTGCAACGGCGTCGTCCTCTTCGAGGACACCGGTGAGCTGCTGCCGGACGGCAGGGTCATCGCCCCGCACCGCCCGCTCGGCGCCGGGCTGATGACCGCCGCCTGAGCACCTCCGGGCGGTGCGGCGCCGCACCGCCCGGCATGCGGGCCGGCCCGCGGACATCCCGTGGACCGGCCCGACGCGTACCGGCACCCGCCTCCCGCCGGGTGCCCCCCGGTCACGACGTGCACCGGCTCCCTCCAGGCCGCGCCGGAGCACGAGTCGCCGGCAGGCGAGGGCGGGGCCGATGCCGCACACGACCGCGCCGGCGCCGCCGGGTCGGCTGCGTCCGGAGCCGCGATCGCGAACACCCGCAGCGCGGCGGGCCCCTACGCGCACCACTCCCCGCGCCTCCGCCTATCGTGGCCGGCATGCAGTCCTACACGATCGGCCAGGCGGCGCGGCTGCTCGGCGTCAGCCCGGACACCGCCCGCCGCTGGGCGGACGCGGGCCGGATCACCACACACCGCGACGAGGGCGGACGGCGGCTCGTCGACGGGAGGGACCTGGCCGCGTTCTCGGTCGACCTGGCCCGGTCGGGCGCCGCCGACGACGGCACTCCGTACACGTCGGCCCGCAACGCCTTCCCCGGGATCGTGACCGCGGTCAAGCTCGGCGACGTCGCGGCCCAGGTCGAGATCCAGGCGGGCCCCCACCGGCTCGTCTCCCTGCTGACCCGCGAGGCGGTCGAGGAACTCGGTCTGGAGGTCGGGATGGAGGCCACCGCCCGCGTGAAGTCGACGAATGTCCATATCGACAGGACGTGACCCGTCCCGGGTGAGGCACCTGCCATCCGGCCCCGGCACCCGTAAGAACGCACATGCAAGCCTTTCGATCGCATGGGCTCGCTCATGCGATGAAACAGCAGACTCACCCCTCGCAGATGCGGAAGTATGATCGGCGCATCGGGAGTCCGACGTGCGCCCGTCCGCCGGGCCCGCCGACCCCCCACCCGCGACAGAGGGAGTGGCCCGTGACGACCCGTTCCGCACGCAGGACCCGCGGCATCCGCCGGACCGTGCCGGTGACCGGCGCGGGAGTCGCCGCACTGCTGGTCCTGAGCGCCTGCTCGTCGTCGTCCGGCTCGGACTCCGGCTCCGGCGCGGCCGGTTCCTCCTCGTCCTCGTCCGCGAAGGTCTCCGGCACCGTCACCGTGTTCGCCGCCGCCTCGCTCGAGGAGAGCTTCACCGCGCTCGGGAAGGCGTTCGAGAAGGAGCACCCGGACGCCCGGGTCACCTTCAACTTCGGCGGCAGCGACACCCTGGCCGCCAGCATCACCAGCGGCGCGCCCGCGGACGTGTTCGCCTCCGCCGGCCCCAGGACGATGGCCACGGTGACCGACGCCGGGGATGCGGCCGGCACCCCGACGACCTTCGTCCGCAACCAGCTGGAGATCGCCACGCTGCCCGGCAACCCGGACGGGATCTCCTCCCTGAAGGACCTCACCCGCTCCGGTCTGAAGGTCGTGCTGTGCGACAGGACCGTGCCGTGCGGCGCCGCCGCGCAGAAGGCCCTGAAGGCGGGCGGCCTGCAGCTCACCCCCGCCTCCTACGAGCAGGACGTCAAGAGCGCCCTGACGAAGGTCGAGCTGAAGGAGGCCGACGCCGCCGTCGTCTACAAGACCGACGTGAAGGCGGCCGGTGACAAGGTGGAGGGCGTGGACTTCCCCGAGTCGGCCGAGGCCGTCAACGACTACCCGATCGCCCTGCTGAAGCAGGCGCCCAACGCGGACGCGGGCAAGGCCTTCATCGCGCTGGTGAAGTCCGCCGAGGGACAGAGGGTGCTCACCGAGGCCGGGTTCCGCACGCCATGACGAGGCCGACGGCGACCGGGTCCGCGGAGCCCGGGGCGGACACCGTGGAGGGCGGGCCGCGCCGCGGACGCTCCCGCGGGGGCAACCGCACCGTGCCGGTGCCCCTGCTGGTGCCCGCCCTGGTCGGCCTGGCGTTCCTGCTGCTTCCGCTGGTCGCCCTGCTGGTGCGGGCCCCCTGGCGCAGCCTGCCCGCTCAGCTGACCAGCGTCGAGGTGTGGCAGGCCCTGCGGCTGTCGCTGGTGTGCGCCACCTCGGCGACCGTGCTGAGCCTGCTGATCGGTGTCCCGCTGGCCTGGCTGCTGGCCCGCACGGACTTCCCCGGCCGCGGCCTCGTGCGCGCGCTGGTGACGCTGCCGCTGGTGCTGCCCCCGGTGGTCGGCGGTGTGGCGCTGCTGCTGGCGTTCGGCCGCAACGGGGTGATCGGGCAGTGGCTGGACGCGTGGTTCGGGATCACGCTGCCGTTCACCACGACGGGCGTCGTCCTCGCGGAGACGTTCGTGGCGATGCCCTTCCTGGTGATCAGCGTGGAGGGCACCCTGCGGGCCGCCGACCCGCGGTACGAGGAGGCCGCCACGACCCTGGGCGCCTCCCGCTTCACCGCGTTCCGCCGGGTCACGCTGCCGCTGATCGCCCCGGGCGTCGCGGCGGGCTCCGTCCTCGCGTGGGCCCGGGCGCTGGGCGAGTTCGGGGCGACGATCACGTTCGCGGGCAATTTCCCCGGGCGGACCCAGACCATGCCGCTCGCGGTCTACCTCGCGCTGCAGAACGATCCGGCGGCGGCGATCGCCCTCAGCCTGGTGCTGCTGGCCGTCTCCATCGCCGTACTGGCCGGTCTGCGGGACCGATGGATGAGGGCGGCATGAACCGACCGGAACCCACCGCCGCCGCCACCGTGCCCGGCGACGGCCTCGACGCCCGGCTCGTGGTGGACCGCGGGGCCTTCCGCCTGGACGTGTCGCTGGCCGCCGCGCCCGGCGAGGTCGTCGCCCTGCTCGGACCCAACGGCGCCGGCAAGACCACCGCGCTGCGTGCCCTGGCCGGCCTGCTCCCGCTCACCGGCGGTCATCTGCGGCTCGACGGCGTCGCCCTGGACGGTACGCCGCCCGAGTCCCGCCCGGTCGGCGTCGTCTTCCAGGACTACCTGCTCTTCCCGCACCTGACCGCGCTCGACAACGTGGCCTTCGGCCCGCGCTGCCGGGGCGCGGCCAAGGCCGAGGCCCGGGCCCTGGCCGCCACGTGGCTGGACCGGATGGGCCTGGCCGGCCACGCGGGCGCCAAGCCGCGCCGCCTCTCCGGTGGCCAGGCACAGCGCGTCGCCCTCGCCCGTGCCCTGGCGACCAACCCCCGGCTGCTGCTCCTGGACGAGCCGCTCGCCGCGCTGGACGCCCGGACGCGGCTCGAGGTACGCGCCCAGCTCCGCCGTCACCTGGCCGACTTCGAGGCCGTCGCGGTCCTGGTCACCCATGATCCGCTGGACGCCATGGTGCTGGCCGACCGCCTGGTGGTCGTCGAGCACGGCACGGTCGTCCAGGAGGGCGGCCCCGCCGACATCGCCCGCCGGCCCCGCACCGACTACATCGCGCAACTGGTCGGCCTGAACCTCTATCGCGGTCTGGCCGACGCCCACACCGTCCGGCTCGACGGCGGCCCGGCCATCACCACCACGGAGGACCTGTCCGGGCCGGTCTTCGTGGCGTTCCCGCCGAGCGCCGTGACCCTGTACGGGGAGCGTCCCGCCGGCTCCAGCGCGCGCAACCTGTGGCGGTGCGAGGTCGCGGGCCTGGAGACCCACGGCGACCAGATCCGCGTGGACCTGACCGGCGAACTCACCCTCGCCGCCGACCTCACCACGGTCGCCGCGGCCGAGCTCGGCCTCCACCCGGGCGCACCGGTATGGGCGACGGTCAAGGCGGCGCAGACCCACGCATACCCGGCATGACGGCGTCACCGGGCTACGGTGCCCCCATGAGCCTGAGCATCCGTAACCAGCTCCCCGGCACCGTCACCGCCGTCACACCCGGCGAGGCCATGGCGACGGTGAGAGTCCGCCTGACCGGCGGCCAGGACCTCACCGCGGCCATCACCCGGGAGGCCGCCGACGACCTCGGCCTGAGCGCCGGATCGGCCGTCCGTGCCCTGGTGAAGTCGACGGAGGTCTCCCTGGCCACCGGCCGGACCGACGGCCTGTCGATCCGCAACCGGCTGCCCGGCGCGGTCACCCGGATCACGCTCGGCGAGGCGATGGCGGCCGTCCGCGTCACCGTGGGCGACGCCGAACTCACCGCCGTGATCACGAAGGAGGCGGCCGAGGAGCTGGGCCTCTTCGTGGGTTCCGACGTCGTCGCCCTGATCAAGTCGACCGAGATCGCGCTCGCCACGACGTGACAGGGGTGAAGGCCCCGCCCCGGACGGGGACGGGGCCTTCACCGCGGCCCGATCAGCCCTCGTAGGCGTCCAGCGGCGGGCAGGAGCACACGAGGTTCCGGTCGCCGAAGGCCTGGTCGATACGGCGCACCGGCGGCCAGTACTTGTCGGCCACCGACACTCCGGCCGGGAACACGGCCTCCTCGCGCGTGTAGGCGTGGTCCCAGTCCCCGCCCAGGGCACCGGCGGTGTGCGGGGCGCCCCGCAGCGGGTTGTCGTCCGCGGGCCAGGTGCCGGAGCCGACCTTGTCGATCTCCGCGCGGATGGCGATCAACGCGTCGCAGAACCGGTCCAGCTCGGCCAGGTCCTCGGACTCGGTCGGCTCGATCATCAGCGTGCCGGCCACCGGGAAGGACATCGTCGGCGCGTGGAAGCCGTAGTCGATCAGCCGCTTGGCGACGTCGTCCACGCTCACGCCGGTCGCCTTGGTCAGCGGGCGCAGGTCGATGATGCACTCGTGCGCGACCAGCCCGGCCGGGCCGGTGTACAGCACCGGGAAGTGCGGCTCCAGGCGCTTGGCGATGTAGTTGGCGGACAGCACGGCCACCTGGGTGGCGCGCTTGAGCCCCTCGCCGCCCATCAGCCGGACGTACGACCAGGAGATCGGCAGGATGCCGGCCGAGCCCCACGGCGCCGCCGAGATCGGTCCGACACCGGTCTGCGGACCGGCCGCGGGCTGCAGCGGGTGGTTGGGCAGGTACGGCGCCAGGTGCGACCGCACGGCCACCGGGCCCACGCCGGGGCCGCCGCCGCCGTGCGGGATGCAGAAGGTCTTGTGCAGGTTCAGGTGGGAGACGTCGCCGCCGAAGTGGCCGGGCTTGGCGAGACCGACCAGGGCGTTGAGGTTGGCGCCGTCCACGTAGACCTGGCCGCCGGCGTCGTGCACCCGGGCGCAGATGTCGGCGACGTGCTCCTCGAACACGCCGTGCGTCGAGGGGTACGTGATCATCAGCACGGCCAGCTCGTCGCGGTGCTTCTCGATCTTGGCGCGCAGGTCCTCGACGTCGACCTCGCCGTCCTCGGCGGTCTTGACGACGACGACCTTCATGCCGGCCATCACGGCGCTGGCGGCGTTGGTGCCGTGCGCGGAGGACGGGATGAGGCAGACGGTGCGCTGGTCGTCGCCGTTGGCGCGGTGGTAGCCGCGGACGGCGAGCAGACCGGCGAACTCGCCCTGCGACCCGGCGTTCGGCTGGAGCGACACCTTGTCGTACCCGGTGACCTCGGCGAGCCGCTCCTCCAGCTCCCGGATGAGGGTGAGGTAGCCCTGCGCCTGCTCGGCGGGCGCGAAGGGGTGCAGCGCGCCGAACTCGGGCCAGGTGACCGGCTCCATCTCGGTGGTCGCGTTGAGCTTCATGGTGCAGGAGCCCAGCGGGATCATGCCGCGGTCCAGTGCGTAGTCGCGGTCGGCGAGACGGCGCAGGTAGCGCAGCATCGCGGTCTCGGAGCGGTGCGCGTGGAAGACCGGGTGGGTCAGGAAGTCGTCGGTGCGCAGCAGCGCCTCGGGCAGCGCGTCCTCGGCGCTCGCGTCCAGCGCCTCGACGTCGCCCTCGACGCCGAACGCGTTCCACACGCCACCGACCTGGGCGCGCGTGGTGGTCTCGTCGCAGGCGAACGACACGTGGTCGGCGTCGACGAGGCGCAGGTTGATGCCGTTCTCACGGGCGGCGTGCACGATCTCGCCGGCCCGGCCCGGCACCCGCGCGGTGACCGTGTCGAAGTAGGCGCCGTGCACGATCTCGACGCCGCCGGCCGCGAGGCCCGCGGCGGTGACCGAGGCGTACCGGTGGGTGCGGCGCGCGATGGCCCGCAGCCCGTCCGGTCCGTGGTACACGGCGTACATGCCGGCCATGACGGCGAGCAGCACCTGCGCGGTGCAGATGTTGCTGGTCGCCTTCTCACGGCGGATGTGCTGCTCACGGGTCTGCAGGGCGAGGCGGTAGGCCTTGTTGCCGTCGGCGTCGACGGAGACGCCCACGAGGCGGCCGGGCAGGCTGCGCGCGAACTTCTCGTGCACGGCCATGTAGCCGGCGTGCGGCCCGCCGAAGCCCATCGGCACACCGAAGCGCTGGGTGGTGCCCACCGCGATGTCCGCGCCCAGCTCGCCGGGCGAGGTGAGCAGCGTGAGGGCGAGCAGGTCGGCGGCGACGGTGACGAGCGCGCCGAGTTCGTGCGCCCGGTCGATGACCGGCTTGATGTCGCGGACGGCCCCGGAGGCGCCCGGGTACTGGATCAGGACGCCGTTGATCTCCCGCTCGGCGACCTCGGCCGGGATGCCGGCGCTCAGATCGGCGACGACGACCTCGACGCCGGTCGGCTCGGCGCGGGTCCGGATCACGGCGATGGTCTGCGGCAGGGCGTCCGCGTCGACGAGGAAGAGGCCCTTCTTGTTCTTGCCCATGCGCCGGGACAGGGCCATCGCCTCGGCGGCGGCGGTGCCCTCGTCGAGCAACGAGGCGCCGGAGGTCGGCAGGCCGGTGAGGTCGGCGACCATGGTCTGGAAGTTCAGCAGGGCCTCCAGGCGGCCCTGGGAGATCTCCGGCTGGTACGGCGTGTACGCGGTGTACCAGGCCGGGTTCTCCATGACGTTGCGCAGGATGACCGGCGGGGTGAAGGTGCCGTAGTAGCCCAGGCCGATCATGGAGTCGAGGACCTGGTTGCGGTCGGCCAGCGAGCGCAGCTCGGCCAGTACCTCGGCCTCGGAACGGGCGCCCGGCAGGTCGAGGGCGTCGGCGTTCTTGATCACATCCGGTACCGCGGCGGCCGTCAGCTCGTCGAGCGAGCCGTAGCCGACCTGCGCGAGCATCTTGGCCCGGGCCTCGTGGTCGGGGCCGATGTGGCGCTGCTCGAAGGGTGCTGCCTGTTCGAGCTCGGAAAGCGGAGTGCGAGGGGCGGTCATTGCGGAGGCCTCCTGGTCTGACGACCTTCGAGGGGCACCACGGCGCGGGTGCCCGGACGGCCTCCCCCTCTGTCATCTCGACCTGAGAGCTTCACCGGGCCGCCCGAGGGTTGCCGGCTTTCACCGTCGGTGAGAGCGGAAGCCGTCGGCCCCCGCCCTGCTTTCCAGAGTGACCTCGTCCGTGCGGTACGTGTGCCTGAGAGATTCCGGGGAGGATTTGCTCCTTCGGCGCCTCCGATGATGCCTGGAGGACTCTCCCGCACGGGGTCAGCAGCCGTTTGCCAGCCTACCAGCGAGGCGGACGCACAGGTCTTCGAGTGACTGAGCGCACCTTCGAGTGGCCGCTCTCCCCGATGTGCCTTTTCGTAGTACTGGCGGCTGATTCGCCGGATGGTTTGCGACCGGAGTGCGACCAAGTGGAGGGCCCGTGCGTACCGACATCGATCCGCGCAGTCTGATAGGCCGCAAGGCGTTCGACCGCAACGGGGCCAGGATCGGTACCGTCGACGAGGTCTACCTCGACGACGCCACCGGCGTCCCCGAGTGGGCGGCCATACGCACCGGACTGTTCAGCAGGGACGCCTTCGTGCCCCTGGAGCCCAGCGAGCTGGTCGACGGTGCCCTGCGCGTGCCCTTCGACCGGACCCTGATCAAGGAGGCTCCCGACTTCGGCGTCGGCCGCCACCTCTCGCCGGAACAGGAGCTCCAGCTCTACCACCACTACGGTCTCGACGTGGCAGCCGCTCCCCCGCTCCCGGACCACGACTTCGGCAAGCTGGCGGGCACGGGCAACGAGGAGAGCTGAGGCCCTGCTCGCGGCAGGCGGCTCACGGGGTCGCCCCCGCGACCCCGTGGCCGGCGGCCTCGGCGGCCGGAGGAGGTGCGGGGACCTCGGCGTCCGGCGTCATGGCCGCGGCTTCCCTTCCGGTGGAGGCCGTCACCCCGTCTTCCCCGGGGCCTCGCTGCGCGGACACGACCAGCGGCAGCGGCTCGGCCGGTGCCAGCTGCGGATCGTCGACGGAGAAGGTCCGCACCCGGCCGGGCCCGGAGTACGGCGTCTCGAAGCGCACCGTGACCCGTCCCAGGCCGCTGCCCTGCACCCACCCGTGCCCGAGCTCCGCGTGCCGTACGTCGTGCCCCGAGGGCCATCGGCGCTCGGCCGGCGCCTGCCGGTGCTCCTCGGCGGGTTCGCCGTCCGGCTCCTTCAAGAACTCCTCGGCCCGTTCCCCCGCCGCCTGCGCGAACAGGTCCTCCTGCGTGTAGTCGGCGAGCCCGCTGACGCCGACCCCGAGCAGTCGCACACCGCCCGTGGTGTCCACCGAGTCCAGCAGCCGGGCCGCCGCCTCCCGCACCACCGCCGGGTCGTCCGTGGGCCCGCGCAGGGTCTCCGAGCGCGTCAGCGTGGAGAAGTCGTACCGCCGTACCTTGAGCACGATGGTCCGGCCGGACAGCCCGGACGTGCGCAGCCGCCGCACGCACCGGTCGGCGAGCCGCGCCACCTCCACACCGACCCGCACGCGGTCGTGGATGTCCACGTCGTACGTGTCCTCGACCGACACCGACTTGGTCTCCCGCTCGGACACCACGGGACGGTCGTCACGCGCCAGCGCCATCGCGTACAGGGCGTGCCCGTGGGCCTTGCCGAGCAGTCGTACCAGCTCGTCCTCGCCCGCCTCGGCGAGCTCCCCGACCGTCGTGATCCCGGCCCTCCGCAGATGGTCGCCCGTCGCCGGTCCCACCCCGGGGAGGATCCGGACGGACTTCGGACCGAGCATGGACCGCTCGGTCCCGGGCTCGATGAGCACCAGCCCGTTCGGCTTGGCCTCCTCCGAGGCGATCTTGGCGAGCATCTTGGAGGCGGCCAGACCGACCGAACCGGTGAGGCCGGTGACGGCCCGGATGTCCGCGCGCAGCTTCGCCCCGACCGACCGCGCCGACGCCGCGTCCCGGGCCGCACCACCGGCCTCCAGGTCCACGAACGCCTCGTCCAGGCTCAGCGGCTCGACCAACGGCGACAGTGCCCGCAGCAGCCGCATCACCTGCCCGCTGATCGACCGGTACAGCTCGAAGCGCGGGACGAGATAGGCGGCGTTGGGCGCGAGCCGCCGGGCCTGGCCCATGGGCATCGCCGAGCGGACGCCGAAGACCCGCGCCTCGTAGGAGGCCGTGGCGACCACTCCCCGCGGGCCGAGCCCGCCGACGACGACGGCCTTCCCGCGCAGACTCGGCTTGGACGCCTGCTCCACCGAGGCGAAGAAGGCGTCCATGTCGAGGTGCAGGATCGTGGGCGCGGTTCTCACGTCTCCGATGCTGCCCTACGCCACTGACAACGCCCCGCCCGCCGCGGTGCTCAGACCGCCCGGTTGCGGCGCCGCGCCAGTTCGTCCGCCGGGTTGGGCCCGATCAGGGTCTCCCCCGTGTCGATCCGCTCCCCGTGCAGCTGGGACAACGCGCTCTCCACGTCCCGCCACACCACGCCGACGGCGATCCCGAAGACGCCCTGACCGCCCTGGAGCAGGGCGTGGACCTCGTCGGGCGAGGTGCATTCGTAGACCGTGGCGCCGTCGCTCATCAGCGTCGTGCGCTCCAGGTCGCGGAAGCCGCGTTCCCTGAGGTGCTGCACGGTGGTGCGGATGTTCTGCAGCGACACCCCGGTGTCGAGGAACCGCTTGACGATCTTCAGCACGACGACGTCGCGGAAGCTGTAGAGACGCTGGGTGCCGGACCCGTGGGCGGGCCGCACGCTGGGCTCGACCAGACCCGTACGGGCCCAGTAGTCGAGCTGCCGGTAGGTGATGCCTGCGGCGGCGCAGGCCGTCGGCCCGCGGTAGCCGATCTGCTCGGACGCCATGGACGTCGCCCCTCCGCTGCTCGGCACGGCCGCCGGCCGCTGCGGAGCGTGATCGGCCGCGCTGCCGTGCTGGGGATACCCCCCGCTCGAGCGGAACCGAGGGCTCGGGGAAGAGTACGAGCCACCCACCCCGAGGCCGCGCCCGGGGCCACCCCCAGCCGTACCGTCGCCGCTCATTCTCACGCCGACCTCCGTCCTTGACCTGCCTCCTCGACGGTAGGCAGTCACCAAGGGTGCGTCAACGATCGCCACACTCGGCACGCCGGGTGATAATCACCCTAAGGGTGGTTTCGCGTGCCCCGTCACGGGGAACGGGTAGCCGAATGTGCCCGGGAGGGGCCGTACGACGCTGTCGTGCCGTTGCCGACCCGTGTGCGTGACTACTGGTTGCTGGTCCCGAAGTCCTCCGGCGAGATCTGGTCGAGGAACTCGCGGAACTTCTCCACCTCGTCCTCCTGCTCGTCCGGAATGGCGATGCCCGCGTCGTCGAGCACCGTGTCGCTGCCGTAGATCGGCGTTCCTGTGCGCAGCGCGAGCGCTATGGCGTCGGACGGCCGGGCACTCACCTCGACACCGCTGGCGAAGACCAGCTCGGCGTAGAAGACCCCCTCACGCAGGTCCGTGATGCGTACTTCCGTGAGCTCCTGGCCGACGGCCTCCAGCACGTCCTTGAACAGGTCGTGGGTCAGCGGCCGCGCGGGAGCCATGCCCTGCTGGGCGAAGGCGATCGCCGTCGCCTCCCCCGGTCCGATCCAGATGGGGAGGTAGCGGTCGCCTCCCACTTCGCGCAGCAGCACGATCGGTTGGTTGGAGGGCATTTCGACCCGGACACCTACGACATCGAGCTCGTTCACACAGCAACCCTAGGCCGTGCCCGGGACGTTTGGGTAGTCGGGCCGGGAACAGGTGGGCGATCCGGGTGCCCGGCGACGCTCCGTTTCAGGACAGCCGCACCCCGAGGGCAGTCTGCACCAGCGCAGCGTGCAGTTTCACCGCCAGCCCGGCCAGCTCCCTGGTGCGGGCCTCGGCATGCGCCCTGGTCTGCGGGTTGCGGTGCCGCCTGAGCGGGGCCACCACCTGGTCCACCAGCCCGGCCTCCCGGTCGGCGGCGGCCTTCATCAGCCGCAGGTGCCGTGGCTCGATCCCGAACCGGCCCAGCTGAACCACGAGCGAGGCCACGGTGACCGCCTCGGCGTCGTACGCGCCGTCGGCCAGTGGAGCGACGAGCCCGTACGACTCCCACTCCGTCAGCTCCTGCTCCCCGATACCGGCGGCGGCGAGCAGCTCGTCCCGTCCGATCCGGGCCGCCGTGGGCCCCTCGTCGGGCTCCGGCACGGCTTCCCCGCTCCGCTGCCGGCCCAGGGCCGGCAGCCGCACCGCCTCACCGCGCTCCATGGCGTCCAGATGCTCGCGGATCACCTTGAGCGGCAGGTAGTGGTCCCTCTGCATGCGCAGGACGTGGCCGAGGCGCTCGACGTCGTCCGCACTGAACTTGCGGTACCCCGCAGGGGTACGCCGCGGCTCGACCAGACCCTCCGACTCCAGGAAGCGGATCTTGGAGATGGTGATGTCGGGAAACTCGTCGCGCAGCGTGTTCAGTACCGAGCCGATGCTCATCAGCCCGCTGTCCGTGGCGGCGGTGCCGGACACGGCACCGCCGCTCGGTGTTCGAAGCATGGACCTTCCCTGGGACTCCCCCGGAACAAGTCCGGGGACGGTCAGTAGCCCCGCTGGCTCGCGTAGAAGACCAGCCGGTACTTGCCGATCTGCACCTCGTCGCCGTTCGACAGCGCGACCTGGTCGATCCGCTCGCGGTTGACGTACGTGCCGTTCAGGCTGCCGACGTCGGCCACCGTGAACGAGCCGTCCGGACCGCGACGGAACTCCACGTGCCGGCGCGAGACCGTCACGTCGTCCAGGAAGATGTCGCTCTGCGGGTGACGCCCGGCCGTGGTCAGCTCCCCGTCCAGCAGGAAGCGGCTGCCGGAGTTCGGACCACGCCGCACGACCAGGAGCGCCGAGCCCAGGGGCAGCGCGTCCACGGCCGCCTGCGCCTCGGGAGAGAGCGCCGGCACCGCCGTCTGACCGGTCATCTCGGCGTCGTACGCCTCCAGGCCGGAGATGGAGATCGTCGAGGTGGTCTCGGACGCGCGCTCCGGAACCGCCCCGGGGCGCAGCGGGGCGCCGCAGTTGGAACAGAAACGGCTGCTCTCCGCGTTGCGGTTACCGCACCTCGTGCAGACCAGGGCGGACATGGACGGATCCTCCTGCCGCGGCTGCCCCGCCGGGGCATTCGACGTGTACGGGCCGGAGGAGAACCCTCCACCCGCACCTGAGGTTGACGGTTGGCCGAAACCTATGTCGCCGGACTGCGCAGGGTCAACAGACGACGCGCCCTGACCACCGGGAATGCCACCACCCGGACCAGCCACCTGGTCCCGGAACATCGGACGCGGACCCTCTGCGTCAGGCTGTGCGCGATGGCGGGCGGTCGCGTTGTCGCTGCCCTCTCGCGCGCTCTTGCCGAACAATTTCGCAAACAACTTCACGGGCGATTCCCCTTGACCGAAACAGACCCGCCCGTGGGGCAGGACGAACCCTGACTGACCGTACTGGCCGACCCGGACACCTTCACAACGTCCGTTTCCACCAGACAGTTTCCACCACGCACCACCCAAACGGTGCGCCGACCCCCCGCAACCTCATGCCCTCGCCGCACACCCCCCATGCACCGCCGGTTCACTGGGAGGACGACCGAGCGTAGTCAGGCCGCTTCGTCGCTCGCAAGGCGTCCACGACGATCTTGCTCGACCGCTCAACAGTAACGGTGGCCTGTTCCTTCTCCAGAGTCTGCACCACGCCTCCAGGGATGTTGAGCGCCGGTTCGAGGTCCTGCGGCTTGCCGATGACCTGGAAACGATAGGGCGCGTTGATCTTGTTCCCGTCGACGCTCACACTCTTGTCGGCGTCGGTGAGGTAGGTGCTCGCGACGACCCGGACCCCGTTCACCTGGATCGCCTCCGCCCCCGCCGCGCGCAGCTCCTGGACCGCGTCGAGCAGCATGTCCGCCTCGACCGCCCCCTTCGTGTCCTCGACGGTCACCGTGATGCCGGGCCCCTGCGCGGCCACCGTGCCCGCCAGGATGCCGAGTTGCCGCTCCTTCTCCAGCGTCTGCTTGCGGGCCTCCTCGGCCTGGTCCGAGCTGTTCTCCAGCTCGTCACGCTGCTTCTCGAGACCTTGCTTCTCGTCTTCAAGACGCTGAGTCCGGTCATCCAGTTCATCGAGGATGCGCACGAGATCCTCCTGTCGGGCGCCGCGCAGCGCACTGTCGCTGTCGCTGTTCGACGCGACCTGGACCGCGAGGCCGAATCCCAGACCGAACAGCAACAGCGCGACGATCAGTTGGGCCCGGGTGACGCGTGGCGGCCACAGCCCCTTCACCAGCCGCTGCCGGCCGGTGAGTCCGGGCCGCGGCTGCGCCCCGCCCTCCTCCTGCGGGGCGCCCCCGACGGGCGGGGCGGCGGCCGGCACCTCCTCGGGCAGTTCCCTGCGCAGCCTGTGCACGGGCTGCTCGTCGTGGTCGCTCATCGGCCTCACGCCCGGAACACGTGCCGGCGGATCGCCGCGGCGTTGGAGAAGATGCGGATGCCGAGGACGACCACGACACCGGTGGACAGCTGGGCGCCCACACCCAACTTGTCGCCGAGGAACACGATCAGTGCGGCCACGACCACGTTCGACAGGAACGACACCACGAAGACCTTGTCGTCGAAGATGCCGTCGAGCATGGCCCGCAGTCCACCGAAGACGGCGTCGAGCGCCGCCACGACGGCGATCGGCAGATAGGGTTCGACGGCCGCCGGCACCTCGGGCCGGACCAAGAGGCCGGCCACGACTCCCACGACGAGGCCCAGTACGGCGATCACGATGTGCCCTTCCCGGATATCGGTTGTGCTGTACGTACGATCACGCTCGGTGCGGCCGGGAGCCGGAGCTCGCCCTCCACGGAGAGGGCGGTCCGGATGCCGTAGCTCTCCTGGAGGGCGTGCAGGTACAACCCGTCCGCACTGTCCTGGAACCTGCTGCTGAGCTGCTTCCCGTCCCCCACCGCGAGCACCGTGTACGGCGGCACGAGCGGTCTGTTGTCGACCAGTATCGCGTCCCCCGCGGCGCGGATCGCCGACAGTGCGGTCAGCCGCTGCCCGTTGATGGAGATCGCCTCGGCCCCCGACTCCCACAGCCCGTTGACCACGCGCTGCATGTCCCGGTCCCGCACCCGGCCGGTGTCGGAGAACCCGGAGGTACCGCGCGGCCGGCCGTCGGCGCCGGTCCCGGCGTCCTCGGCGTCGTTCACCACGAGCTTCACACCGGGGCCGTGCACTTCGACCGCACCGGCCAGGACGCCCACCAGGTCGGCCCGCTCGCCGTCGCCGCTCTCCTCCAGCGCCTCACGCTGCCGCGCGCTCACCTCGTCGCGCAGCTCGTCGACGTTCTCCTCGAGCTCGTCGGCCGCCGAGGTCTCCTCCTCGATGCGGTCGATCAGCTCCTCCCGCTCCTTGGCGACGACGGGGGCCGCGACGCGTGCCTGCGCCGCTCCGACCGTGACCACCAGGGCGGCGAGCACCAGCCCTGCCGCCAGGGCGAGCTTGGCGCGGAGTGTGCGGGGCATGCCACCGGCGCCCTCGGCCTTCTTCCGCGCGGCGGCCTCGGCGTATCCGTCGTCGAGACTGTGGTCCATCACGTTGGTGAGCAACGACATGGACGCGTCCGGGCGCGCGGGCCGCGTGGTTGTGCTCCGAACGGGGGGTTGGTGCGGCATGCCGCACATCGTCGCACGCCACGGCCACTACCTCCGAACGGCCCCACCGGCGTGCCGGACAGGCCCCTTTGGGGACACTTGTCCGGCACGCACGCGTGCGGAGCGTTCTACCGGCCCGCGCTGTCCACCACCGTGGACCATTCGTCGAGCAGCGCCTGCGCGGAGGCGTCGTCGGGGCCCTCGGCCCACAGATGGGTGACGGCTTCGGCCGGGTCGGGCAGCACCATCACCCAGCGTCCGTCGGCCTCCACCACGCGCACGCCGTCGGTGGTGTCCACGAAGCGGTCTCCGGCCGCCTCGACGACCCGCCGCATCACCAGCCCCTTGACGGCCCACGGGGTGGCCAGGTCGCGCTTGAGGACGTGCGCCCGCGGAATCCGCGCGTCGATCTGGCTGAGCGTGAGCTGCGTCCGCGCCACCAGGCCGATGAGTCGTACGAACGCCGCCGTGCCGTCGTAGACGCTGCTGAACTCCGGGACGATGAAGCCGCCCTTGCCGTCACCGCCGAAGATCGTGCCTTCCTCACCGCCGACCCGCGTGAGGTCGTCCGGCGAGGTCGTCGTCCACTCGACCTGGGTGCCGTGGTACGCCGCCACCTGCTCGGCGATCCTGGTGGTCGTCACCGGCAGCGCGACCCGGCCGCTGCGCCGCTCGGCGGCGATGAGGTCGAGCATGACCAGCAGGGCCCGGTCGTCCTCGATGATGCGGCCCTTCTCGTCGACGAGCGAGAGCCGCTCACCGACCGGGTCGAACCGCACACCGAACGCGGCCCGCGACGACGCCACGATCTCCCCGAGCCGCACCAGCCCCGATCGCCGCATGTCCTCCGATTCGGTCGGCCTGGACTCGTCGAGACCGGGATTGATGGTCAGCGAGTCGACGCCGAGCTTGCCGAGCAGGCTGGGCAGGACGAGCCCGGAGCTTCCGTTGGAGGCGTCCACGACCACCTTGAGCCCGGATTCGGCGATCCCGGTGGTGTCGACGTTCCGCAGCAGTGATCCGGTGTACGAGTCGAAGACACTGGAGGGGAAGTGCAGGTCCCCGATCTCGCCGGGGAAAGCGCGCCGGTACTCCTGCCGCGCGAACACCCGGTCCAGCTTCCGCTGGCTGCCCTGCGAGAGGTCGGCGCCCTGCCCGTCGAAGAACATGATGTCCACGGAGTCCGGCACCCCGGGCGTGGTGCGGATCATGATCCCGCCGGCGCTGCCGCGCGCGGTCTGCTGCCGCGCCACGGGCAGCGGTACGTTCTCCAGGTCGCGTACGTCGATGGCGCTGGCCTGCAACGCGGAGATCACCGCCCGCTTCAGCGCACGCGCGCCGCGGGAGTGGTCACGGGCCGTAGTGACGGTGGAGCCCTTCTTCAGCGTGGTCGCATAGGCGCCGGCCAGCCGCACGGCCAGCTCCGGCGTGATCTCCACGTTGAGGATGCCGGACACCCCGCGGGCACCGAAGAGATGGGCCTGCCCCCGCGACTCCCAGATGACCGAGGTGTTGACGAAGGCACCGGCCTCGACCGTCTTGAACGGGTACACCCGCACATTGCCCTGGACGATCGATTCTTCACCGACCAGGCACTCGTCGCCGATGACCGCACCGTCCTCGATCCGCGCGGCACGCATGATGTCGGTGTTCTTGCCGACCACGCAGCCCCGCAGATTGCTGTGCGGCCCGACGTACACGTTGTCGTGGACGACGGCCTTGTGCAGGAAGGCGCCGCTCTTGACGACGACGTTGGACCCCACGACCGTGTGCTCACGGATCTCGGCGCCGGCTTCGACCTTGGCGTAGTCGCCGATGTAGAGCGGTCCGCGCAGCACGGCGTCGGGGTGCACCTCGGCACCTTCCGCCACCCATACACCGGGAGAGATCTCGAAGCCGTCGATGTCGACGTCGACCTTGCCCTCGAGGACGTCGGCCTGGGCCTTGACGTAACTCTCGTGGGTGCCGACGTCCTCCCAGTAGCCTTCGGCGACATAGCCGTAGACGGGCTTGCCTTCCTTCATCAGCTGCGGGAAGACGTCGCCCGACCAGTCGACGGGCACATCGGGGTCGACGTAGTCGAAGACCTCGGGCTCCATGACGTAGATACCGGTGTTCACGGTGTCCGAGAAGACCTGGCCCCAGGTCGGCTTCTCGAGGAAGCGCTCGACCTTGCCCTCTTCGTCGACGATGGTGATGCCGAATTCCAACGGGTTGGGCACGCGTGTCAGACACACGGTGACGAGCGCACCCTTTTCCTTATGGAAGTTGATCAGGTCGGTGAGGTCGAAGTCGGTCAGAGCGTCACCGGAAATAACGAGGAAGGCATCGTCCTTCAACGCCTCCTCGGCGTTCTTGACGCTTCCGGCGGTACCGAGTGGCTTCTCCTCATTGGCATAGGTGAGCTCCATTCCGAGCTCCTCGCCGTCACCGAAGTAGTTCTTGACCAGGGAGGCCAGGAACTGCACGGTGACGACGGTCTCGTTGAGCCCATGCCTTTTGAGCAGCCTCAGAACGTGCTCCATGATCGGTCGGTTGGCCACCGGCAGGAGCGGCTTGGGCATGCTCGAGGTCATCGGGCGAAGGCGCGTGCCTTCGCCTCCGGCCATCACGACGGCCTTCATGTCGGAAGCGTCCTCCTCTAAGAGATGAAGGTTGACCCACTTTCTCCCGTCCAGCGTGCCGCACTTCTGCAGCGCGGGCCATTTGGCCACGGCGGCCGCGCAAGGGGCGAGTTCAGTCGGTCAAGGTGTCCGCACGGACCAAGCGGCGGACCTGAACCACATAGAGAACACCTGCCCACCAATACAGGGTTGTACCCCACCCGGCGAACGCCCATCCGAAAATCGCAGCGAGTGACGCGATCCACCCGCTGCCGTCACTGAGCAGAAGCAGGGGGAAGGCGTACATGAGGTTGAACGTGGCGGCCTTCCCCAGGAAGTTCACCTGGGGCGGCGGGTAGCCGTGGCGGCGGAGGATTCCCACCATCACCAGGAGCACCGCTTCGCGGGCGAGCAGGACGAGGGTCAGCCAGAGCGGAAGGATCTCCCGCCAAGTGAGGCCCACCAGAGTCGACAGAATGTACAGCCGGTCGGCCGCGGGGTCCAGGAGCCTACCGAGGCTGCTGATCTGGTTCCAGCGCCGCGCGAGCTTCCCGTCCAGGTAGTCACTGACTCCGCTGAGGGCCAGCACCAAGAGGGCCCAGCCGTCACTTTGCGGGCCGCCGAACTCGGGCCGGAGGATCAACCACAGGAACAGGGGCACGCCGGCGAGGCGCGCCATGCTGAGGATGTTCGGAATGGTGAGGACCCGGTCAGTCTGCACGCGGGTCTCCTGGACCTCCACGCGGGGGCCTCCTGGAAGAAACGAACCAATGATGCTCCACGACCTTACCCCAACGCAAAAAAGCTCCGGCTCTTGGGCTGTTGTGCCCAAGAGCCGGAGCTCTAAAAGGA
>NZ_BDJC01000058.1 GCF_002005565.1 Streptomyces sp. JHA26
GCCCGTGCCGGCGAGGGCGCGGTCAGCCCGCCGCGCGGGCCGCCATCCGCGCCTTGCGCGCCGCCAGCTTCTCGTCGAACTTGGCGGCCTCCGCGTCCAGCCCGCCCATGTACAGCCCGAGTTCCTCCTGCGCCTGCTGTCCCTCGGGGCCGAGGCCGTCGATCTCCATGATCTTCAGGAAGCGCAGCACGGGCTGGATCACGTCGTCGTGGTGGATGCGCAGGTTGTAGACCTCGCCGATGGCCATCTGCGCGGCGGCGCGCTCGAAGCCGGGCATGCCGTGACCCGGCATCCGGAAGTTGACGACCACGTCCCGGACCGCCTGCATCGTCAGGTCGGGCGCCAGATCGAAGGCGGCCTTGAGCAGGTTCCGGTAGAAGACCATGTGCAGGTTCTCGTCGGTCGCGATGCGGGCCAGCATGCGGTCGCAGACCGGGTCGCCGGACTGGTGACCCGTGTTGCGGTGCGAGATGCGGGTGGCCAGCTCCTGGAAGGCCACATAGGCCACCGAGTGCAGCATCGAGTGCCGGTTGTCCGACTCGAAGCCCTCGCTCATGTGGGCCATGCGGAACTGCTCCAGCTTGTCCGGGTCGACCGCGCGCGAGGCGAGCAGGTAGTCGCGCATCACGATGCCGTGCCGGCCCTCCTCGGCGGTCCAGCGGTGCACCCAGGTGCCCCAGGCGCCGTCGCGGCCGAAGAGGCTGGCGATCTCGTGGTGGTAGCTGGGCAGGTTGTCCTCCGTCAGGAGGTTCACCACGAGCGCGATCCGGCCGATCTCGGTGACCTTGGACTGCTCCTTCTCCCAGGCCTCGCCGTCCTCGAAGAGCCCCGGGAAGTTACGGCCGTCGCTCCACGGCACGTACTCGTGCGGCATCCAGTCCTTGGCGACCTGCAGATGCCGGTTGAGTTCCTTCTCGACCACTTCCTCGAGGGCGTACAGCAGCCGGGCATCGGTCCAAGCGGCGGAGGTGCCGAGGTGAGGAGAGGTGATCGTCACGGATACTCCAGGGGGACGTACGACAGAGCGGAATGCGAACCGGCGAGCGGTGCCGGAACCTACGGAATCGTAGGCTACGAAACCGTAGGTTACGAGAGCGTAGGTTAAATGCACCGTAAAGACGGCTGATCAACCGCCGTGGGCAGGGCGTGGCACGACCCGGATCCACAGGCCGCGGGCCGGACGGACGACGGGCCGGGACGGCGCCGGCCGGCCGTCGCGCGGCGCGGGCCCGTGGAAAGGGAACCCCCGCCGGTGTCCTCGGCTCCCCCCGGTCCTTGACCCACCTGGCTGTCGCGACGGTGCGGGTCACCGATCCGTGCGGTCCGCCGTGCTTCCATCACGCCAGGAGGCATACGACATGGCTGACGACCGACAGCAGAACACCCGATTCCGGCCCCCCGCGTCCCGGCGCCGTGTACTGGCCGCCGCGGCCCTGGCGCCCGTACTCGCCGGGCTGCCCGCCCGCGCCGGCGCCCTGCCCGCACGACCCGGCGACGGTGCGCCGGTCGAGCCCGTGATGACCGGCCCGGCGGACTGGGCGGACGTCGGCGAGGCCCTCGGGCGGACCGGTGACATGAGGCGGTTCATGTACCACACGGGCTTTCCGCGCTGGGACCTCACGGTCTTCTCCCGCGGCGTCCGGGTCGACCCCGCGCTCGCTCTGGGCACGCACGTGTCCTTCGTCCGTTACGCCGACCACAGCACCCTCCTGATGGGCGACACCGTGGTCACCGAGCGCGAACTGCAGGGCTTCAGCGACGTCCTGCACCAGCACGGGATCGAACAGACCGCCATCCACAAGCACCTGCTCGACCACGAGCCGGCCGTCTGGTGGATCCACGTGCACGCACACGGCCACGACCCGGTCGCCGTCGCCCGCGGCCTGCGCGCCGCCCTCGAACACACCGGCACCCCGCTCGCCCAACCCCTCGCCGTCTCACCGCCCGCAGGCCTGGACACCGCCGCGATCGACGCCGTGCTGGGCGTCGAGGGCTACGTCGACGACAGCATCTACCGATGCACCTACGTCCGTCGCGAGACCATCACCGACGGCCATGTGGTCCTGCCCCCGGGGCTGGGCTCCACCAGCGCCGTCGGCTTCCAGCCGCTCGGCGGTGGACGGGCCGTGCTCAGCGGCGACCTGGCGCTGGTCGCCCACGAGGTCCAGCCCGCCCTCAAGGCCCTGCGGCGCGGTGGGATCGAACTCGTCGAGCTGCATCACCACGGCCTGACCGACGAGCCGCGCCTGTTCTTCGTCCACTACTGGGCCGTCGGCGACGCCGTGGGCCTCGCCAAGGCGCTCCGGCCGGCCGTGGACACCACCGACGTCGTACCCATGCCCCTGAAAGGGGCCTGACGGCCGGTGAAAGGGGCCTGACGGCCGGCGCCGGCGAGCGGTCACCCGCCCGTTCGGCGCCGGCCCGATCCGGACGTCACCCCCGGGCGGGAGGCGTGACGGCGTCCGGCGTCGACTCCCTCAGTTCCCCCTCCTCCAGCAGCAGCCGGCGCGTGATGCCGATCGACTCCAGGAACGGCATGTCGTGACTGGCCACGATCAGCGCCCCCTCGTACGACTCCAGGGCCGTGGTGAGCTGCCGGACGCTCGCCATGTCCAGGTTGTTCGTCGGCTCGTCCAGCATGAGCAGCTGGGGTGCGGGCTCGGCCAGCATCAGCGCGGCCAGGGCGGCCCGGAAGCGTTCGCCGCCGGACAGCGTCGCCGCCTTCCGGTCGGCCCGGGCGCCCCGGAACAGGAAGCGGGCCAGCCGCGCCCGGATCCGGTTGTTCGTCGCGCCCGGGGAGAACCGGGCCACGTTCTCGACGACGGTCAGCTCGTCGTCGAGGACGTCGAGGCGCTGGGGCAGGAACCGCAGCGGGACGTGCGCGGTCACCTCGCCCGACGCCGGCTCCAGTTCCCCGGCGATCGTGCGCAGCAAGGTGGTCTTGCCCGCGCCGTTGCGGCCGGTCAGCGCGATCCGCTCGGGACCGTGCAGATCGAGGCCGCCCGCCACCCGCGCGCCGTACGCGAGTTCCAGGTCCCGCAGGGTGAGCACGGACCGGCCCGGCGGGACGGCCGTGTACGGCAGGTCGACGCGGATCTCGTCGTCGTCCCGCACGGCCTCCACCGCGTCGTCGAGCCGCTCCTTGGCCTCGGCGAGCTTCTCCTCGTGCAGGATGCGGTACTTGCCGGCGGACTCCTGGGCGGTGCGCTTGCGCATCCTCATCACCGCCCGGGGCTCGCGCTTGGTCTCGAACATCTTCTGCCCGTACCGCTTGCGCCGGGCCAGGACGACCTGCGCGTCCGACAGTTCGCGCTTCTGCCTGCGCAGATCGGCCTCGGCGACGCGCACCATGCGCTCCGCCGCCTCCTGCTCGACGGCCAGGGCCTCCTCGTACGCCGAGAAGTTGCCGCCGTACCGGGTGATCCCGCCGGACCGCAGGTCGGCGATCTGGTCGACGAGGCCGAGGAGCTCGCGGTCGTGGCTGACCACGACCAGCACCCCCGGCCAGGAGGCGACGGCCGCGTAGAGCCGCCTGCGGGCGTACAGGTCGAGGTTGTTGGTCGGCTCGTCCAGCAGCAGGACGTCCGGCCGGCTCAGCAGCAGGGCCGCCAGCCGGAGCAGGACGGACTCGCCGCCGGACACCTCGCCGATGGTGCGGTCCAGCGACACGTGGCCGAGGCCGAGCTCGCCGAGCGTGGCGAGGGCGCGCTCCTCGACGTCCCAGTCGTCGCCGACGGTCTCGAAGTGCTCCTCGGCCGTGTCGCCGGCCTCGATGGCGTGCAGCGCGGCCCGCCGCGCGGCGATGCCGAGCGCCTCGTCGACCCGCAGGCCGGTGTCGAGCGTGACGTTCTGCGGGAGGTAACCCACCTCGCCGGCCACGTGGACGGTGCCGTCGGTGGGAACGAGCTGCCCGGCGATCAGCTTCAACAGGGTGGACTTCCCCGAGCCGTTGGCGCCGACGAGCCCGGTCCGGCCGGGGCCGAACGCGGTGTCGAGCCCCTCGAAGACGCAGGTGCCGTCGGGCCAGGCGAAGGAGAGGGCGGTACAGGTGATGGATGCGGACATACGGGGTCTCCGTGGTTGCTCGATGCGGTAGGGGGCAAACGCGTATCGAGACACCGGGAAGCGGCGACCGCCGTCGGGCGGGGGAAGGAGGAGTCCGCGGATCGGCGGGCGGGGAAAGGCCCTGTTCCGCAAGGGACGGCTCGAACGCCGAGGTCGCACGCTACGCACACCCGTGCAAGGGGGTGGCGTGGTGTCTCAGAACCTCAGACGAGCAACGTCCTTCTCCGATCGGCGGCAACAGAAGCGTCACCAACCGTAGGAGAGCCCGCTCCGGGGTGTCAACGGATTATCGCGGAGCGGTCCCACGGACCCGAGGAGGCACCGTGCCCAACGGCTCACTCTCACCGCCGGCCCGGCTCTGCCTGCTGGCCTGGGACCCCGCGCGGCCCGGGACCGCCGACACCGCGCGGCTGCACCACCTGGTGCGTGCCGGTGCCCTCGCCGAACTCGCCCGGCGCGGCCTGCTCGTCGACGACGACGGCATCGCCACCCCCGTCGACCTGGACCGCCGCACCGGCGACGCCGTCCTCGACGGGCTGCTGGACCTCGTCCGCGAGTCCGTGCCGCGCCGCTGGCGGGCGTGGGTGCGGCCGTACGCGCGGGTCACCTTCGACGCCGTCCGGGAACAGCTGGTGGCGGGCGGGTACCTGCGGGCCGAGAAGAAGCGGGTGCTCGGGGTGTTCCCTTCCGTGGACCACGTCCTGGCCCGGGTCGCCGCGGCACGGGTGCTGCGCGAGGAGGCGCGGGAGGTCCTGGACGGCCCGCTGCCGGCCCGGGAGGTCCCGGCGCGGGACGCGCTCGTCGTCGCCCTGGCCGCCGCGGCGGAGCTGCGCGCCCTGGGGCCCGTGGGGGACCGGGCGCGCAGGCGGGGGCGGATCGAGGAGCTGACCGCGTGCGGTGCCACGGCGGCGCCCGGCCTGGGGAAGGTCCTGCGGGAGGTACGGGCGGCGGTGAGTGCGGAGGCGGCGCGCGCGGTGACCCCGGCGGGCGGCTGACGGGCACCGGTCGGGGCCGCCCGGGGTTCACACCCGCCCGGCTCCCTCCGCCGTGCGGTGCGGGGCCGGGGTGCGCCGGGCCGCACGGCCCGGCGGGTGACGGGCGCTCAGCAGGTGCCCCGCATCAGCTCGGCCAGGCCGTGGTCCAGGTCCAGCTGCAGATGCTCCAGGCCCACCGGCACCAGGTCGCCGGTGGCCTGCAGGAAGCGGCGCAGTTCGCCGGAGCGGACGTGGACGACGGCGGTGCCCTCGGGGGCGTGGAACTCCAGGACGGTGCGGTCGTACCCGTACGGCCGCACCCGGACGTCACCGTGGCCGTCGGGCTCCCGCATCCCGGCGATGAGCAACTCGCGGGAGAAGGTCCAGCAGACCTCCACGCCCTCCAGGGTGGCCGGGGCCGGGAAGGTCATGCGGACGGCGAACGGGTCGCTGCGGTCGTAGTGCAGCGTGGCGGGAATGCTCGGCATACGCGGCGCGGCGGCGACGAGACGCGCCTCGACGGGCTGCTCGATGACGGTGGACAACGCCTTGCTCCCTCGTGACGGCTGGGCGGGCTTCCGGGGTGGTGCGGGCCGGGCACTGGACAAGACGACGGAACCAGCCGATCCGTGCACACGATGTGCGAGTGACCTCTGTCACCGCCTTCATGCACACGAGTGACGCGACTCTCCTCGGGCGCCCCGCACGGCACTTGGGCTCCCGGCACCCCGCGGCACCCGGGCCCCGGCGCCCCGCGCGGCCCTCTGGACGGCACCGGAGCGGTGGGCTAGCTTCGCCCGCCATGAGGCGCTTGGGGAACACGCGACGCACGGTACGCACCACTCCGTCCCGTGGGCGGCGCACGGCACGGCTGCTGACGGCCGCGGGGGTGTGCGCGGCCGCGCTGGCCACGCTGACCGCGGCGCCCGCGCAGGCCCACCGGCCCCCGCACTGGGAGGTCAAGGAGACCGGCACGCCCGACGTGCGCTTCCGCGGACTCGCCGCCGTCGGCCGGCACACCGCCTGGGTGGCCGGCACCCACGGCACCGTGCTGCGCACCACCGACGGCGGTGACACCTGGCGCGACGTGTCACCGCCGGGCGCCGAGGAGGTGGAGTTCCGCGACATCGAGGCGTTCGACGCCCGCCGGGCCGTGGCCCTGTCCATCGGCGAGGGCGAGGCGTCCCGCGTCTACCGCACCGACGACGGCGGCACGACCTGGACGGAGTCCTTCCGCAACACCGACCCGCGGGCCTTCTACGACTGCCTCACCTTCTTCGACCACCGCCACGGCCTCGCCCTGAGCGACCCGGTCGACGGGAGGTTCCGCCTCCTGTCGACCCGCGACGGCGGACGCTCCTGGACGGTGCTGCCGGACGAGGGGATGCCGGCCGCGCAGGACGGCGAGGCCGGGTTCGCCGCCAGTGGGCAGTGCCTGGTCGCGTCCGGGCCGAAGGACGTCTGGCTGGCCACCGGCGGCGCCGCACGCGCGCGCGTGTTGCACTCCGCCGACCGGGGGCTCACCTGGACCGCCTCCGACGCCCTGGTCCCGGCGGGCGATCCGGCGCGAGGCGTCTTCGCCCTCGCCTTCCGCGACCGTGTCCACGGCCTGGCGGTGGGCGGTGACTACCGCCCGGACCAAACCTCCCCGAGCCCCGCGGCGCGGACCACCGACGGCGGCCGCACCTGGCGGCCCGCCGGGACGCCCCCGCCCGCCTACCGCTCCGGCGTCGCCTGGCTCCCGCACAGCCGCACCGCCGCCCTCGCGGTCGGCCCCACCGGGACCGACCTCACCACGGACGGCGGCCGCACCTGGCGCACGGTCGACACGGGCTCGTACGACACCGTGGACTGCACCCCCGAGTCGGCCTGTTGGGCGTCCGGCGAGCAGGGACGGGTGGCCCGGCTGGAGCGCTGACGCCGCGCGGGGCGGGGGCGAGCCGCGGTGCGCGCTCGGCGGACGAACCGCGGCGGCCCTACCGGAGGGTCTCCCGGTACGACTCCAGCGCCGGTGCCGTCTTGGTGGCGACGAACTCGGTGATGCGGTACGTGCACACACCCGCCTCGACGAAGGGATCGCCCGCGGTGATCTCCTCGATCCGCGCCCGGCTCTCCGCGACGGCGACGATCACCCCGCCGTCGCGGGGCTCCTTGCGGCCGGACGCCAGGAACACCCCTTGTTCGTACAGCCCGTCGAGCCAGGCCACGTGGTCCGGCAGCACGGCGTCGACGGCTTCGAGCGGGGCGGTGTAGGACAGTTCCAGTATGAACATGATCGCGAGCCTATCCGGCGGCCCCGTAGGCTTGCCGTCACCATGACGACCGTGACCGCGCAGACCCCCGCCGACTGGCCCGCGACCGAGGAGCGGGCCCGTGCCGTCCAGGACGCGCTGCGGGCGCGGGTGGTGCTCGGCGAACCGGGCCCGCCTCCCGGTACGGGACGTGTGACCGGCGTCGACGTCGCCTACGACGACGAACGGGACGTCGTCGCGGCGGCCGCCGTCGTCCTCGACGCGGCCACCCTCGCCGTGGTCGCCGAGGCCACCGCCGTCGGGCGGATCTCCTTCCCCTACGTACCCGGCCTGCTCGCCTTCCGCGAGATCCCCACCGTCCTCGCCGCCCTTCAGGCTCTGCCCTGCCCGCCCGGGCTGGTCGTCTGCGACGGCTACGGGCTGGCCCATCCGCGCCGCTTCGGGCTCGCCAGCCACCTCGGCGTGCTCACCGGGCTGCCCACGATCGGCGTCGCCAAGAACCCGTTCACCTTCGTCCACGACGACCCGAAGACGCCGCGCGGCAGCACGTCCCCGCTGCTCGACGGTGCCGAGGAGGTCGGGCGCGCGCTGCGGACGCGCGACGCGGTCAAGCCGGTCTTCGTCTCCGTCGGCCACCGCGTGAGCCTCGACAACGCCTGCGCGCACACCCTGGCGCTGACCCCCGCCTACCGCCTGCCGGAGACGACCCGCAGGGCGGACGCCCTGTGCCGCGCCGCCCTGCGGGACGCCACCTACCCGGCCTGACCGGCGACGCTCCAGCGGCCCACCTCCCGGTACTCCGAGTCGTGGATCACCGACGCGTCGCCGGGCCGGAGCGGGTAGTGCCGCAGGTTGCCGCCCCAGTACCGCAGGATCCGCTGCAGTTCGCCCACGGGGTCCGCGGCGAGGGGACCGTCGTCCAGGGTGACTTCGAGAAGGAACTTCGTCATACCCTCGATGGTTTCATTGAACTACTCTGTGAGACTTTTCCGCGACCCGCGGCACGATCCTCCTAGTAAGGCGCCTTTCCGGACGCGAGAAGCCTCAAAGCGCGGACACGGTCACCGGACCGGCCGCCGGACGTCACCGCCGGGCGACCACCCGGAAGCCGATCCCCGCCGCCCGCAGACGCTCGGTCAGCGCGTCGCCCATCGCCACCGCCGTCGTGACCTGGCCGGCGGTCGGCGGCAGGTCGTCGAGGGCGAGGGACAGCGCCGCCTCGGCGAACATCTTCGCCGTCTCGTCGTAGCCCGGGTCGCCGCCCGAGACCTCGGTGAACACCCGGCGGCCGCCGCCCTCGCCCACGAAGCGGACCCGGAACCAGCTCTTCGCGCGCTTCTGCGGGCTCGGCCCGTCCCCGGGCCGCAGCAGGCCGGACAGGCGGCGCCGCACCGGCGGGACCTGCGCGGCCGCCACCAGCGCGCCCAGCGCCGCCACCCCGCCCACCGCGACGGGCAGGTGACGGACGGCCGCGTAGTGGCGGTAGCGGAAGTCGGGACCGTACCGGTCGAGCACCGCGGCGGAACGCCGCACGATCTGCGGGTCGACGGTCGGCAGCGGCAGCGCCCAGGCCCCCACCTCCCCGGCGAACCGTGGCGCGCCCGCCGGCGCCACCGCCCGGCGGCCCACCAGCCGCGGCTCGTGCCGGCGCCGGTCCCGCGCCGCGGCCCGCATCTGCCGGCCGCGCGCGAGCTGGCCGAGCGCGGAGGCGAACGTCCCGCCGGAGAAGGCGGCACCGGCGGTCACGAAGCCGTCCACGGTCAGCGGCACGCCCTCCGGCAACTGCCGCACCGTGAAGTACACGCCCAGATCGTGCGGCACGGAGTCGAAGCCGCACGCGTGCACCAGCCGCGCGCCGGTCTCCCGCGCGCGTGCGTCGTGCCGCACGTACACGAGGTCCACGAACTCGGGCTCGCCCGTCAGGTCCAGATAGTCCGTGCCGGTGTCCGCACAGGCGGCGACGAGCCCCTCGCCGTAACGGACGTACGGGCCGACCGTCGAGGCGACCACACGCGCCTGCCCGGCGAGCGCGCGCAGGGAGGCCGGTTCGGACACGTCCGCCCGCAGCACGCCGACGTCCGCGCCGGTAGGCAGCCGCCCGGCGAGCCGCCGCAGCTTCTCCCCGTCGCGTCCGGCGATCGCCCAGCGCAGTCCCTCGGGCGTGTGCGCGGCGAGGTACCGCGCGGTCAGCTCGCCCACGAACCCCGTCGCCCCGAAGAGCACGATGTCGTACGGCCGATCCGTCCTGCTCGGCATGCTCATGACACCCTTTCATCACCGTTCGGCGTCCCTCGGCGGCCTCGCCGGCCAGCCCTTGGGCCCACAGCGCGCGCCGTCGCCGGTGGCCGAGGCTAGCGTGAGCAGTGCCGGGTCCGACGACGAGCCTGCCCCATAATTGGCTAAGCGCTTGCTCGCCAGGTCTTGTGCCGAGTGGAACACGTTCTTAGCATCGCTGGTGTTACATCAGTTGTGTCACAACGCTGGGGGCTCGATGACAGAGGCGAAGGCGCCGGGTGACGGCCCGCTCGACGGTGTGCGCGTGGTCGAACTGGCCGCCATCGGCCCCGGGCCCTTCGCCGCCATGCTCCTCGCCGACCTCGGCGCCGACGTCGTCCGCGTCGACCGGCCCGGCGGCCCCGGCCTCGCGATCGACCCCGCCCGCGACGTCACCAACCGCAACAAGCGCTCGGTGATCGTCGACCTCAAGGCGCCCGACGGCCCGGCCCACGTCCTCGACCTGGCCGAACGCGCCGACGTCCTGATCGAGGGCTACCGCCCCGGCGTCGCCGAGCGCCTCGGCGTCGGTCCGGCCGACTGCCACGCCCGCAACCCGCGCCTCGTCTACGGCCGCATGACCGGCTGGGGCCAGGACGGCCCCCTGGCCCGGCGCGCCGGCCACGACATCGGGTACATCGCGCTCACCGGCACCCTCGGCATGACCGGCGCCCCCGACGGACCGCCGGCCTTCCCCGCCAACCTCCTCGGCGACTACGCGGGCGGCTCCCTCTACCTGGCCGTCGGCATCCTCGCCGCCCTGCACCACGCCCGCGCCACCGGCACCGGCCAGGTCGTCGACGCCGCCATCGTGGACGGCGCCGCCCACCTTTCGGCGATGATCCACGGCATGCTCGCCGCCGGTGCCTGGCAGGACCGGCGCGGCAGCAACCTCCTCGACGGCGGCGCCCCGTTCTACGGCACCTACGAGACGGCCGACGGCGGGTACATGGCGGTCGGCGCCCTGGAGCCGCAGTTCTACGCCGAGTTCCTGCAGCGGCTCGGCGCCCGGGGCGAGGTACCGGCCCGCGAGGACACGGCCCGCTGGGGCGAGCTGCGCGAGACGATCGCCGCCCGCTTCAAGGCCCGCACCCGGGACGAGTGGACGGCCGTCTTCACGGACTCCGACGCCTGCGTGGCCCCCGTCCTGTCGCTGCGCGAGGCCCCGCACCACCCGCACCTCGCCGCCCGCGGCACCTTCACCGACCACGGCGGCATCACCCAGCCGGCCCCCGCGCCCCGTTTCTCGGCGACCCCCACCACCGTCCGCACCGGGCCCGCCCTGCCCGGCGCCGACGCGCGGGCCGTCGCCCGCGACTGGGGCCTGCCCCGCACCCCAGAGCCGAACAGCCCCGCGAAGAACCCTCAGTGAAAGGCCTGCCAGTGACCACCGAAGCGTACGTGTACGACGCGATCCGCACCCCGCGCGGACGCGGCAAGGCGAACGGCGCCCTGCACGGCACGAAGCCCGTCGACCTGGTCGTCGGCCTCATCCACGAGATCCGCGCCCGGTTCCCCGGCCTCGACCCGGCCGCCGTCGACGACATCGTCCTCGGCGTCGTCGGCCCGGTCGGCGACCAGGGCTCCGACATCGCCCGCATCGCCGCCATCGCCGCCGGACTCCCCGACACGGTGGCCGGGGTCCAGGAGAACCGCTTCTGCGCCTCCGGCCTGGAGGCCGTCAACATGGCGGCCATGAAGGTCCGCTCCGGCTGGGAGGACCTGGTCCTCGCCGGCGGCGTCGAGTCCATGTCCCGGGTGCCGATGGCCTCGGACGGCGGCGCCTGGTTCAACGACCCGATGACCAACCTCGCCACCAACTTCGTCCCGCAGGGCATCGGCGCCGACCTGATCGCCACCATCGAGGGCTTCTCCCGCCGCGACGTCGACGAGTACGCGGCCCTCTCCCAGGAGCGGGCGGCCACGGCGTGGAAGGAGGGCCGTTTCGAGCGGTCCGTCGTGCCGGTGAAGGACCGCGCCGGCCTCACCGTCCTCGACCACGACGAGCACCTGCGCCCCGGCACCACCGCCGACTCCCTCGGAAAGCTGAAGCCGTCCTTCGCCGACATCGGCGAACTCGGCGGCTTCGACGCCGTCGCGCTGCAGAAGTACCACTGGGTCGAGAAGATCGACCACGTCCACCACGCCGGCAACTCCTCCGGCATCGTCGACGGCGCCTCCCTGGTCGCCATCGGCTCCAAGGAGGCGGGCGAGCGCCACGGGCTCACCCCTCGCGCGCGGATCGTCTCCGCCGCCGTGTCCGGTTCCGAGCCCACCATCATGCTCACCGGGCCCGCCCCCGCCACCCGCAAGGCCCTCGCCAAGGCCGGGCTGACCATCGACGACATCGACCTGGTCGAGATCAACGAGGCGTTCGCCGCGGTCGTCCTGCGCTTCGTCAAGGACATGGGACTGTCCCTGGACAAGGTCAACGTCAACGGCGGCGCCATCGCGCTGGGCCACCCGCTCGGCGCCACCGGCGCGATGATCCTCGGCACGCTCGTCGACGAACTGGAGCGCCAGGACAAGCGGTACGGCCTCGCCACCCTGTGCGTGGGCGGCGGCATGGGCATCGCCACCATCGTCGAGCGCGTCTGACCCCCTCCCGACGGACCACCTGGAGCACACCCTCATGACCACCGAGTCCACCACCATCCGCTGGGAGCAGGACGACACCGGCGTCGTCACCCTCGTCATCGACGACCCCGACCAGTCCGCGAACACCATGAACCAGGCGTTCCGCGCGTCCCTCGCGGCCGTCACCGACCGCCTGGAGGCCGAGAAGGACGCGATCCGCGGCGTCATCGTCACCTCCGCCAAGAAGACCTTCTTCGCCGGCGGCGACCTGCGCGACCTGATCCGCGTCACCCCCGAGACCGCGCAGGACCTCTTCGACGGCGGCATGGCGATCAAGCGCGACCTGCGCCGCATCGAGACCCTCGGCAAGCCCGTCGTCGCCGCGCTGAACGGCGCCGCCCTCGGCGGCGGCTACGAGATCGCCCTCGCCTGCCACCACCGCGTCGCCCTCGACGCGCCCGGCTCCAAGATCGGCTGCCCCGAGGTCACCCTCGGCCTGCTCCCCGGAGGCGGCGGCGTCGTCCGCACCGTCCGGATGCTCGGCATCACCGACGCGCTGCTGAAGGTCCTCCTCCAGGGCACCCAGTACTCCCCGCGCCGCGCCCTGGAGAACGGCCTGGTCGACGAGGTCGCCGAGTCCCGCGAGGACATGCTCGCCAGGGCCCGCGCCTTCATCGACGCCCACCCGGAGTCCGCCCAGCCCTGGGACAGGCCCGGCTACCGCATCCCCGGCGGCACCCCCGCCCACCCCAAGTTCGCCGCCAACCTGCCCGCCTTCCCGGCCAACCTGCGCAAGCAGACCAACGGCGCCCCCTACCCGGCGCCGCGCAACATCATGGCCGCCGCCGTCGAGGGCGCCCAGGTCGACTTCGAGACCGCGCAGGTCATCGAGGCCCGCTACTTCGTGGAGCTGGCCGCCGGCCAGACCGCGAAGAACATGATCCAGGCGTTCTTCTTCGACCTCCAGGCCGTCAACTCCGGCGCCAACCGCCCCCAGGGCGTCGAACCCCGCCAGGTCCGCAGGGTCGCCGTCCTCGGCGCCGGCATGATGGGCGCCGGCATCGCCTACTCGTGCGCCCGCGCGGGCATCGACGTCGTCCTCAAGGACGTCTCCCTGGAGGCGGCGCTCAAGGGCAAGGGCTACTCCGAGAAGCTGTGCGCCAAGGCCGTCGCCAAGGGCCGGACGACCCAGGAGAAGGCCGACGCGCTGCTCGCCCGCATCACCCCGACCGCGGAGGCCGCCGACCTCGCGGGCTGCGACGCGGTCATCGAGGCGGTCTTCGAGGACACGTCCCTCAAGCACAAGGTCTTCCAGGAGATCCAGGACGTCGTCGCCCCCGACGCGCTGCTGTGTTCCAACACCTCCACGCTGCCCATCACGGCGCTCGCCGAGGGCGTCGAGCGGCAGGACGACTTCATCGGACTGCACTTCTTCTCGCCCGTCGACAAGATGCCGCTGGTCGAGATCATCAGGGGCGAGCGGACCGGCGACGAGGCCCTCGCCCGCGCCTTCGACCTGGTCCGGCAGATCAAGAAGACGCCGATCGTCGTCAACGACTCGCGCGGCTTCTTCACCTCCCGCGTCATCGGCCACTTCATCAACGAGGGCGTCGCCATGGTCGGCGAGGGCGTCGAGCCCGCGTCCGTCGAGCAGGCCGCGGCCCAGGCGGGCTACCCGGCCAAGGTGCTCTCCCTGATGGACGAGCTGACGCTGACCCTCCCGCGGAAGATCCGCCACGAGACGAAGCGGGCCGTGGAGGAGGCGGGCGGCACCTGGACCGCGCACCCCGCCGAGGCCGTCATCGACCGCATGGTCGACGAGTTCGGCCGCCCCGGCCGCAGCGGCGGCGCCGGCTTCTACGAGTACGGCGACGACGGCAGGCGCACCGGGCTGTGGCCGGGGCTGCGCGAGCACTTCACGAAGCCCGGGTACGAGATCCCCTTCCGCGACATGCAGGAGCGCATGCTGTTCTCCGAGGCGCTGGACACCGTCCGCCTCCTGGAGGAGGGCGTGCTGACCTCCGTCGCCGACGCCAACATCGGCTCGATCTTCGGCATCGGCTTCCCCGGCTGGACCGGTGGCGTCCTCCAGTACGTCAACGGCTACGAGGGGGGCCTGCCCGGCTTCGTGGCCCGCGCGCGCGAGCTCGCCGAGCGCTACGGCGACCGGTTCACGCCGCCCGCGCTGCTCGTGGAGAAGGCGGAGAAGGGGGAGGTCTTCACCGACGGCCGCTGACGGCACCCTCCCACCGGCGGCGAGCGACCAGGGGTCCTCAGCGCTCGTCGCCGGTGTCGAGCCACTCCCGCAGCTCGTCCCGCAGCGACCGCTGGAAGGTGGTCAGCAGCGCCTGCACCACGATCGGGTGCATGTGGGCGGACAGGGACCGCACGTCCCGCGCGTCGCGCTCGGCGACCGCGTCGCGCAGCAGCCGCGACAGATCCCGCGCGGCGGCCCGGGAGTGCTCGAGCAGGGCCGTACGGGCGGCGAGGACCGTCTCGGGGGACAGGGGCACGTCGAGCAGCTCGACGCCGAGCCGGAGCAGTCCCGTGTCGACGCGGTAGGCGCCGTGGCCGTCCTCCCCGTCCTCCCCGTCGTCCCGCGCGACGATGTCCATCTCCGCCAGCCGGTCCACCTCCCCGTCGGTCAGCGGCCGCCCGGCCCGCCGGCCCAGCTCCTCGCGCGTGACCCGTTCCACCGCCCGAGGCGCCCAGGAGGCCACCACCGCCCGGTGCAGCGCGAGGTCGTGAGCGGTCAGGTCCGGCGGCAGCTGCTTCAGGTACCGCTCGATCGCGGCCAGCGTCATGCCCTGGTGCCGGAGCTCCTCGATCAGCGCCAGCCGGGCCAGGTGCTCCCGGCCGTAGCGCCCGACCCGCCGCGGGCCGATCGCCGGCGGCGGCAGCAGACCCTTGGTGCCGTAGAAGCGGACCGTACGCACCGTGACGCCGGTCCGCGCGGCCAGCTCGTCGATGGTGAGGGCCGGCTCCCCGGTGTCGCTCGTCGTCATGTGCAGCAGTATCGCTGTCCCACCCGTGCTGTGACACCTCATGTGTCCCACGTGAAGGCACCCGACGGTTCCTGTGAGAAGTCACGCTGTGTGACATGGGCCACCGCGTCGGAACGCAGAGTCGTGGGAAGGTGCTGATCTGGTCTGTGCCGCGAAGGGTGGTGCGGGCCTAGTCACTGTACGGACGACCCGGGCGCACCCCACCCGGGCGCACCAGAGAGTGGAACCACCCGTGAGCAAGGACGCCGTGGACACGGCACAGGCCGCCGCCCACCCCCAGGCGGCCGGGACACCCGCGGACGCGGGTGACGCCGGTTACAGCAAGGACCTCAAGGCCCGTCACGTCAACATGATCGCCATCGGCGGCGCGATCGGCACCGGCCTCTTCCTCGGCGCCGGCGGACGGCTGCGCGACGCGGGCCCGGCGCTCGCCATCGCCTACCTCGTCTGCGGCGTCTTCGCCTTCTTCGTCGTCAGGGCGCTCGGCGAGCTCGTGCTCTACCGGCCCTCCTCCGGGTCCTTCGTGTCGTACGCGCGCGAGTTCCTCGGCGAGAAGGGCGCCTACGTCGCCGGCTGGATGTACTTCCTGAACTGGTCGACCACCGGCATCGCCGACATCACCGCGATCGCGCTGTACACGCACTACTGGAGTATGTTCACGAGCATCCCGCAATGGGTGCTCGCCCTGGCCGCCCTCGCGGTGGTCCTGGCCGTGAACCTCATCTCGGTGAAGATCTTCGGCGAGATGGAGTTCTGGTTCGCGATCGTCAAGGTCGCCACCCTGGTCGGCTTCATGCTGATCGGCATCTTCCTGCTGGCCACCCAGCACGACGTGGGCGGCTACACCCCCGGCGTCAGCATGATCACCGACCACGGCGGCATCCTTCCGCACGGCGTGATGCCCGTGGTGCTCGTGATGCAGGGCGTGATCTTCGCGTACGCGGCCCTGGAACTGGTCGGCGTCGCCGCCGGCGAGACCGCCGAGCCCGAGAAGGTCGTCCCGCGCGCGGTGAACTCGATCATGTGGCGCGTCGCCCTCTTCTACGTCGGCTCGGTCGTCCTGCTGGCCCTGCTGCTGCCCGGCTCGCTCTACTCCGGCGACGAGAGCCCCTTCGTCACCGTTCTGTCCAGGGTCGGTGTCCCCGCGGCCGGCGACGTGATGAACCTCGTCGTCCTCACCGCCGCGATGTCCTCCCTGAACTCCGGCCTGTACTCCACCGGCCGCATCCTGCGCTCCATGGCGATGGCGGGCTCCGCGCCCAAGTTCACCCGCGTGATGAGCCGCAGCCAGGTCCCCTACGGCGGCATCCTGCTGACCTGCGGCATCTGTGTGCTCGGTGTGGGCCTGAACTACCTGATGCCGAGCAAGGCCTTCGAGATCGTGCTGAACGTCGCCTCCCTCGGCATCATCAGCACCTGGGTGATCATCATGATCTGCCACCTGATCTTCGTCCGCCGCGCCCGCGCCGGCCTGGTCACCCGCCCGCACTTCCGCCTGCCCGGCAGCCCGGTCACGGAGATCGTCACGATCGCCTTCCTCGTGGCCGTGCTCGGCATGATGGGCAACGACCCCGAGATCGGCCGCTGGACCCTCCTGCTGATCCCGGTGATCGCGCTGATGCTGGTCGTGGGCTGGTTCGGCGTCCGCCGCCGCGTGGCCCTCACCGCCGACCGGGAACTCGACCGCCTGGGCTCCTAGCCGCCCCGGGGCCGCTGTCGGTGGCGGCCCCTACGGTGGTGTCATGCCGGAGATCACGTACGTCCGAGGTGACGCCACCGCCCCGTCGGTCAAGGGCGCCAAGGTGATCGCCCACGTCTGCAACGACGTGGGCGGCTGGGGCAAGGGCTTCGTCCTGGCCGTCTCCCGCCGCTGGCCGGAGCCGGAGGCCGCCTACCGCGCCTGGCACCGCGCCCGCGCCTCGAACGGCTTCGGCCTGGGCGCCGTCCAGCTCGTCCGGGTCGAGCCGTACGTGTGGGTGGCCAACATGATCGGCCAGCGCGGCACGAGGACCGGCGGCAAGGGCGCCCCGGTGCGCTACGAGGCCATCGACACCGCCCTCGGCCGCCTCGCCGGCCACGCGGCCGAGCTGGGCGCGTCCGTCCACATGCCCCGCATCGGCTGCGGACTGGCCGGCGGCACGTGGTCCCGCGTCGAGCCGCTCGTCACGGAGCGGCTCGTCCGGCAGGGCATATCCGTGACCGTGTACGACCACGGGGACGGCGCCTGAGACGGACGCCGTCCCCGGGCACTCAGTGCTCGTGCACGTCGTTCGTCGCGGCGATCTTCTTCCACGACCGCGGCTGCGCGGGCGCCACCGGCGCCTTCGCCGGGGCCGCCGCGCGGGCCGCCGGCGCGCCCGGCTTCGACGGCTGGAACAGCCAGGTGTCGAACAGCGCGGCCAGCGGCTCGCCGGACACCTCCTCGGCGTACCGCCGGAAGTCGTCGACCGACGCGTTGCCGTAGGCGTACCGCTGCGGCCAGCCCTTCAGGACCTCGAAGAACGCCTCGTCGCCGATCTCGTTGCGCAGCGCCTGCACGGCCAGCGCGCCCCGGTCGTAGACCGCGATGTCGAACTGGTTCTCCGGCCCGGGGTCACCGGGCCGCACCGTCCAGAACGGGTCGTCGGCCGGGTGGGAGGCGTACGTGTAGTCGGCGAGCTCCTGCGCCGTGCCCTCGCCCTCGTGCTCGGACCAGAGCCACTGGGCGTACCGCGCGAAGCCCTCGTTGATCCAGATGTCCTTCCAGCCGCGCACGGACACCAGGTCGCCGTACCACTGGTGGGCCAGCTCGTGGACCACGACGGACACGTTCGACCCGTTCGCGAACTGCCGCGGGCTGTAGAACGGCCGGGTCTGCGTCTCCAGCGCGTACCCGGTGTCCGTGTTCGGCACGTACCCGCCGAGCGCGTCGTACGGGTACGGCCCGAAGTAGCCGCTCAGCCAGTCGGCGATCTCCCCGGTCCGCTCCACGCTGGCCCGCGCCGCGCCGTCGTTCGCGCCGAGGTCCTTGCTGTAGGCGTTGACGACCGGGATGCCGCCCTCGGTCGTGCCGGTGGTGAGGTCGAACCTCCCGACGGCGAGAGTGGCGAGATACGTGGCCTGCGGCTTGTCGGAGCGCCAGTTGTACCGGGTCCAGCCGAGCCTGGAGCTGCTGGACTGCAGCGTGCCGTTGGAGATGGCCTGGGTCCCGTCCGGCACCTGCACGGACACGTCGAAGGTGGCCTTGTCGAGCGGGTGGTCGTTGCTGGGGAACCACCACCAGGCCGCCTCGGGCTCGTTCGCGCCGACGCCGCCGTCGGGGGTGCGGTGCCAGCTGGTGAAGCCGTACGCCTGCTTCGAGGACGGCACCCCGCTGTAGCGCACCACCACGGTGACCGGCGTGCCCTTGCGCAGCGGGCTCTTCGGGGTGATCTCCAGCTCGTGCTCGCCCGACGTCGTGAACGACGCCTTGGCGCCGTTCACCCGCACCTCGCCGACGTCCAGCAGGAAGTCCAGGTCGAAGCGCGACAGGTCCTGCGTGGTGCGGGCCAGGATCGTCGCCGTCCCCTCCAGCCGGTCGGTCGCCGGCTGGTACTTCAGGCGCAGGTCGTAGTGGGAGACGTCGTAGCCGCCGTTGCCGTAGGCCGGGTAGTAGGGGTCGCCGATGCCCGGAGCGCCGGGGGAGTGGGCCGCCGCCGACGCCGGGATCGCCAGCATGAGGGTGGCGGCGCCCAGTGCGCCCGGCACGATGAATCTGCGGTGCACGAAAGCTCCAAGTCGTAGGAGTACGAGGTCCGTCCGGAGCCTATTCAGCCCCTGTGCGCCCAGTCATGTCCACAACCACTCCGGACACATGATCGTCATCCGGCCGACATGAGGCCCCCGCCGCGGCGGTCTCCGTGGGCCCCGGCCGCCTCGGCACGCCCCCTTCTGCACGGCAGGTGACCGATGTACCGTCCCGCGCATGCCGAGGACGGACCCGCCCCGCACGGCGTACGGGCGCACCCGGACGGGGAAGGCGCCCGGGTACCGCCGCGCCGGCCGCTGCACGCCCTCGTGCCGCTGCTTCCGGACGGCCGCGCCGCGTACCACCTGACGGTGGGAGAACCCGACGGCCACTGCTGAGGGGGTGAGTTCCGGGCCGTCCGTGGTAGGGGCGTAGCAGAGGAGCTGTTCTCGGCCTCACCGAAGGGAAAGGTGCCGCTTGTGACACAGGACCGACCGAGAGACGAGGAACACCACGAAAGAGGCACGCTTCCGGGTTCGGAAGCAGACCTCTCCGGGGCCGTGAAGCACCCCCGGACCGACCGGGTCGTCTTCGGCGTCACGGCCGCCCTGACCCTCGCCTTCGTCATCTGGGGCGCCGCCTTCACCGACTCGCTGGAGGACGTCTCCACCAGCATGCTCGGCGGACTGATGCACAACGGCGGCTGGGCGTTCATGCTGGCCGCCTCCGGCTTCGTCGTCTTCGCCCTCTGGCTCGCGGCCAGCCGCTACGGCCGGATCCACCTCGGCACCGAGGGCGAGGAACCCGAGTTCCGCACGGTGTCCTGGGTCGCGATGATGTTCAGCGCGGGCATGGGCATCGGCCTGATGTTCTACGGCGTCAGCGAGCCGCTGGCGCACTACACGACGCCCCCGCCGGGCACCTCCCCGGCCGACTCCGGCGAACGCATGGAGACGGCCATGGCCACCACCCTCTTCCACTGGACGCTCCACCCCTGGGCGATCTACGCGGTGGTCGGTCTCGGCATCGCCTACAGCACCTTCCGCAAGCGCCGCCACCAGACGATCAGCGCCGTGTTCACCCCGCTCATCGGCGAGAAGAACGCGGACGGCGTCGGCGGCCGCATCATCGACATGCTCGCGATCATCGCGACCGTCTTCGGCTCCGCCGCCTCGCTCGGCCTCGGCGCCCTGCAGATCGGTTCCGGCGTGGAGAAGCTGGACTGGCTGGACAAGGTCAGCACAGGACTGCTCGTCGCCATCATCGCGGTGCTGACCGTCGCGTTCGTGGCCTCCGCGATCTCCGGCGTGGAGAAGGGCATCCAGTGGCTGTCCAACACCAACATGGTGCTGGCCCTGATCCTCGCCGTCTTCGTGTTCGTCGCGGGCCCGACCATCGTCGTCCTCGACCTGCTGCCCACCTCGGTCTTCTCCTACCTCGGCGACCTGCCCCAGCTGGCCGGCCGCACCGAGGCCAGCGGCGGCAAGGGCGTCGCCGACTGGCTGGGCAGCTGGACCGTCTTCTACTGGGCCTGGTGGATCTCCTGGACGCCCTTCGTCGGCATGTTCATCGCCCGCATCAGCCGGGGCCGGACGATCCGCCAGTTCATCGGCGGCGTCATCCTCGTGCCCAGCACGGTCAGCCTGGTCTGGTTCGCGGTCTTCGGCGGTTCGGCGATGAAGCTCCAGGAGCAGCACCGGCTCGGCGCCGACTCGACCCCCGAGGGCCGGCTGTTCGCCGTTCTCCAGGAGTTCCCCGTCGCCACCGTCACCAGCCTGCTGGTGATGATCCTCGTCGGCATCTTCTTCGTCTCCGGCGCCGACGCCGCCTCGATCGTGATGGGCACCCTCTCGCAGAAGGGCGCGCTCGAACCCAGCCGCTGGGTCGTCGTGTTCTGGGGCGTGGTCACCGGCGCCGTCGCCGCCATCATGCTCCTGGTCGGCAGCGGCCAGGGCGACGCGCTGACCGGCCTGCAGAACCTCACGATCCTCGCGGCGGCACCCTTCGTCGTCGTGATGGTCCTCATGTGCGTCGCCCTCATGCGCGACCTGCGCAGGGACCCGCTCATCGTGCGCGGCGAGATGGGCTCCGAGGCCGTCGAGATGGCCGTCATCGCGGGCCACGAACAGTACGACGGCGACTTCGAGATCCGCATCGGCCCGGGCGCCGGCACGGAGGTGGAGGGCGACCCGATCGGCAAGCACGACGAGTGAACGGCGCCGGAGGGCGGCTCCCGCGGCACGGCACCGCGGGGCCCGCCGGCCCGGGGCGTCCGCGTCCGGCGCGGACACCCCGGGCGGGGGAGGGGGACCCGGGCCACGGCGGCCCGGCGCGCCCCCTCCCTCCGGAGCGCCCCCGGTCAGCCGGTCACGAGTCGCGCCGCCTCCCGGGCACAGCCCCAGGCCACCGTCACACCCGCGCCGCCGTGCCCGTAGTTGTGCACCAGCAGCCGCCCGTCCGGCAGCCGCTCGCGCTCCAGCCGCACCGCGTCCCGCGCCGGCCGCAGCCCCACCCGGTGCTCCAGCACCCGCGCCCCGGCGATCTCGGGCCGCAGCGCGGCGCACCGCCGCACGATCGCCTCCGCGACCGCCGGATCCGGCTCCGCCGACCACGCGTCTTCCTCGGCCGTGCCGCCCAGGACGAGCCGCCCCGGATGCGGGAAGAAGTACGCCATCTCCCCGGAGACGGCATCGGTGGAGACCAGCCAGGTGTCGACGCCCGGGTTCTCCACCACGACCAGCTGCCCGCGCACCGGGCGCACGGACGCGTCCGGCACCAGCTCCCGGGCCCCCAGTCCCGTGCAGTTGACCACGACCGGCGCCCCGACCTCCGCCAGGTCGGTCACCGCACGCGTCTCCACCACACCGCCCGCCGCCGTCAACCGCTCCCGGAGCCACGGCAGATGAGTCGACATGTCGATGAGCGGCAGCCGTGCCCACAGCCCCGGCCCGCCGTACTCCTCGGCCCGCGCCGCGCGCAGCCCCGGCAGCCGTGCGGTCGCCCATCCGTCGACCTCGTCCATCCCCGTCCCGCCCAGCACCCCTTCGACCACGCGTACGCCCGTCCCCTCGGGCCGGGCCGCCAGTTCCTCGTACACGTCCAGGGAGCACAGCGCCCATCGCCGCGCCGACGCCACCGGCTCGATGCGGTACGGCCACCACAGCGCGCCCGCGACCGCCGAGGTGGTGCGCTCGACGGGCTCCCGCGTCCACACCCGCACCCGCCTGCCGCGCTCGGCGAGCACGACGGCCGTCGTCAGCCCGATCACACCGCCGCCGACCACCACGACCTCGTCATCCGGTTCGGTTTCCACACCGGGACGATAGGCCCTGTCCGCCCGGACGCGTCAGGGCGTGCTCACATCGGCCGCGCCGAGGGAATACTCACCGCATGGCTGCCGAATACGCGACCTTCGGCCTGGCACCGGCGATGCGGGCCGGTGGAGTCCTCGCCGGTGGCGACCACCGGGTCCACCGCGACTTCGTGGACTTCATCGTGGACGGACGGTCCCTGCTGTTCCGGCTCTCCGACCTGGACGCCGTCTCCCCGCTCGCCTCCGACGTGCCACCGGCGATCTTCACCGCGCAGGTCCGCAGCCTGCTCCTGGAGACCGAGGCACCGCTGCCCGGCGGCCGGTACGTCATCTACGGCTGCCCCGACTGCGAGGACCTGGCCTGCGGCGCGGTGACCGCCGTGATCCGGCGCGACGGCGACGACGTCGTCTGGCGGGACTTCGCCTGGCAGACCGGCGAGCACGCCGACCTCGAGCTCAACGGCTACCACGGCATCGGCCCCTTCCGCTTCCCCGGCACCGAGTACCGCGCGGCGCTGGCCGCCCTGCTCGACGGCGGCGCGCACACCCGCCGCCGGGTCCTGCTGATCGGCGCCCGCGTCGCCCTGCTCGCCCGACTCGCCGCGGCGCTGCGCACCATCGGCATCGGGGCCGACATCACCGACGACGCCACCGGCGTCCCCGCCGAGGAACTGCGCGCCTACGGCGCCGTGGCCTTCGGCCGCGCGGCCGGCGAGCGGGAACGGGCCGCCGTGCGCGAGGCCTTCACCCGGGCCGGCGTCGACGTCGCCCACGTCGAGGGCCTCGCACCGATCGTCCCGCTGCTCGTCGCCCAGATCGAACACGCCCTGGACCGGGGCCCGGCCGAACGGCACCGGCTGACCCGGCTGACGGCGACCGGCGCGGCGGCGGAGGTCGAGGTGACCTCGCCCTGCCGGGTGCGGCTCACCGCGTACCGCCTCGACCGCCTCCACCGCACCCACACCCGCGAGGTCTTCGACGACGTGCTCGGGGCGGGCGGCCACCGCCTCGCCCTGGACCCGAGGACGGTGAAGGAAGGGGAGTCCTTCCTGGTGGCGCGGGCCCCGGGAAGCGTGCTGGCGACGGCGGTGCGGCGCGGGAAACCCGGCTGAGCGGGCGGCGGGGGCGCGGTTAGGATCGACGGTCTGATGACTGCCACCCTCGTCGCCAAGAACCTCGCCGCCGGCCACGGCGACCGCTCGCTGTTCACCGGGCTCGACCTCGTCGTCGCCCCCGGCGACGTGATCGGCCTCGTCGGGGCCAACGGCGCCGGCAAGTCCACCCTCCTGCGCATGCTGGCCGGCCTCACCGCCCCGGAGCAGGGCGAGCTGCGCCTGTCCCCGCCGAGCGCCACCGTCGGCCACCTCCCGCAGGAGCCGGAGCGCCGGCCCGGCGAGACCGTCCGCGCGTTCCTCGCCCGCCGCACCGGCGTCACCGAGGCCCAGCGCGCCATGGACGAGGCCACCCAGGCACTGGTCGAGGGCGCCCCGGGCGCCGACGACGCCTACGCGACCTGCCTGGAGCGCTGGCTCGCCCTCGGCGGCGCCGACCTCGACGACCGCGCCGAGGAGACCGCCGACGCGCTCGGCCTGACGGTGGACCTGGACCAGCCGATGACGTCCCTGTCCGGCGGCCAGGCGGCCCGCGCCGGTCTCGCCTCCCTCCTCCTGTCCCGCTACGACGTCTTCCTGCTCGACGAGCCGACCAACGACCTCGACCTGGACGGCCTGGAGCGCCTGGAACACTTCGTGGCCGGCCTGCGCGCCGGCACCGTCGTCGTCAGCCACGACCGGGAGTTCCTCACCCGCACGGTCACCAAGGTCCTCGAACTCGACCTCGCCCAGCGGCAGATCAACCTCTACGGCGGCGGCTACGAGGCCTACCTGGAGGAGCGCGAGGTGGCCCGCCGGCACGCCCGCGACGAGTACGAGGAGTACGCCGACAAGCGCGCCGCCCTCCAGGACCGGGCCCAGATGCAGCGCACCTGGATGGACAAGGGCGTCAGGAACGCCCGGCGCAAGGCGGGCAACGACAACGACAAGATCGGCCGCAAGTTCCGCAGCGAGGCCAGCGAGAAGCAGGCCGCCAAGGCCCGCCAGACCCAGCGCATGATCGAACGCCTCGAGGTCGTCGAGGAGCCGCGCAAGGAGTGGGACCTGCGCATGGAGATCGCCTCGGCGCCGCGCTCCGGCGCGGTCGTCGCCACCCTGCGCGACGCCGAGGTCCGGCGCGGCGACTTCACGCTCGGCCCGGTCTCCCTCCAGATCGACTGGGCGGACCGCGTGGCGATCACCGGCGCCAACGGCGCGGGCAAGTCCACGCTGCTCGCCGCCCTGCTGGGCCGCGTCCCGCTCGACGCCGGGCACGCGGCGCTCGGCTCGGGCGTCCTGCTCGGCGAGGTCGACCAGGCCCGCGCGCTGTTCCACGGGCCCGAGCCCCTGCTCGACGCCTTCCGCACGGCGACGCCCGACACCGAGCCGGCCGACATCCGCACCCTGCTGGCCAAGTTCGGCCTGAAGGCGGACCACGTCGTGCGCCCGGCGGCGACCCTCTCGCCGGGCGAACGCACGAGGGCCGCCCTGGCCCTCCTCCAGGGCAGGGGAGTCAACCTCCTGGTCCTCGACGAGCCGACCAACCACCTGGACCTGCCGGCCATCGAGCAACTGGAATCGGCCCTGGACGCCTACGAGGGCACGCTCCTGCTGATCACCCACGACCGCCGCATGCTGAACGCGGTCCGCGTGACCCGCCGCCTGGAGGTCGCGGACGGCAAGGTGACGGAGCTCCACGCTTAGCCGCGGACCGCCCTCTCCGCCGTAGCTGCGGGCAGTCGTGCCTCCCCCAGTGCCTGAACGCCCTGGGAGGTACCCCCAGGGCGATGGGGGTCCCCCCGCTCGAGCGAAGCCGAGAGCGGGGGAGGCACCCGGCAAGCGCCGGACCGCGCACCCACCCCCGCCCGCACCGGCGCCGGACGCCTACGCCAGCCCGGCCCGCCGCAGCGCGTCCGCCATCGCCCCGTTGGCCGGAGCGGGCGCCGCCGAGCCCCGCCCCTTCCCCCCGGCGCCCTGCTGCCGCTGCTTCGGGGGCCGGCCTCCCTGCCGCGCCCCCCGCTGCTGACCGCGAGGCTGCTCCCCCTGCGGAGCGGCCTCGTCGTCCAGCCGCAACGTCAACGAGATCCGCTTGCGCGGGATGTCGACGTCCAGCACCTTCACCTTCACGATGTCCCCGGGCTTGACCACGTCCCGGGGGTCCTTCACGAAGGTCTTCGACATCGCCGACACGTGCACCAGCCCGTCCTGGTGCACACCGACGTCCACGAACGCCCCGAACGCGGCCACGTTCGTGACGACCCCCTCCAGGACCATCCCGGACGCCAGGTCGGAGATCTTCTCCACGCCCTCCTTGAAGGTGGCCGTCCTGAAGGCCGGCCGCGGGTCGCGCCCCGGCTTCTCCAGCTCCCGCAGGATGTCGGAGACCGTCGGCAGACCGAACTTCTCGTCCACGAACTCCGCCGGCCTCAGCGACCGCAGGACACCCGTGTTGCCGATCAGCCCGGCCACGTCCTGCCCGGCGGTCTTCACCATCCGCCGCACCACGGGATACGCCTCGGGGTGCACGCTGGACGCGTCCAGCGGGTCGTCGCCGCCCCGGATCCGCAGGAAGCCCGCGCACTGCTCGTACGCCTTCGGACCCAGCCGCGACACCTTCTTCAGCTCGGTCCGCGACCGGAACGGCCCGTTCGCGTCCCGGTGCGCCACGATGTTCTCGGCGAGCCCGGAGGTGATGCCGGAGACGCGGGCCAGCAGCGGCGCGGAGGCCGTGTTGACGTCCACGCCCACGCCGTTCACGCAGTCCTCGACCACCGCGTCCAGCGAGCGCGACAGCTTCACCTCGGACAGGTCGTGCTGGTACTGGCCGACGCCGATCGACTTCGGGTCGATCTTCACCAGCTCGGCCAGCGGGTCCTGGAGCCGCCGCGCGATCGACACGGCGCCGCGCAGCGACACGTCCATGTCGGGCAGTTCCTGCGAGGCGAAGGCGGACGCCGAGTACACCGAGGCGCCGGCCTCGGACACCATCACCTTGGTGAGCTTCAGGTCAGGGTGCCTGGCGATGAGTTCACCGGCGAGCTTGTCGGTCTCCCGGGACGCCGTGCCGTTGCCGATCGCGATCAGCTCGACCGCGTGCTCCTTCGCCAGCCGCGCCAGCTTGGCGATCGCCTCGTCCCACCGGTTGGCCGGGACGTGCGGGTGGATCACGTCGGTGGCCACGACCTTGCCGGTCGCGTCGACCACGGCGACCTTCACACCCGTGCGGAAGCCCGGGTCGAGGCCGAGCGTGGCACGCGTGCCGGCCGGGGCGGCCAGCAGCAGGTCGCGCAGGTTGGCGGCGAAGACGTTCACCGCCTCGTCCTCGGCGGCCGTGCGCAGCCGCAGCCGCAGGTCGATGCCGAGGTGGACCAGGATGCGGGTGCGCCAGGCCCAGCGGACCGTGTCCGCGAGCCACTTGTCGCCGGGCCGGCCGCGGTCGGCGATCCCGAACCTGTCGGCGACGATCCCCTCGTACGACGACGGCCCGTCGGTGGGCTCCTCGGGCTCCAGGACGAGGTCGAGGACGTCCTCCTTCTCGCCGCGCAGCATCGCCAGGATCCGGTGCGAGGGCAGCTCGGTGAACGGCTCGGCGAAGTCGAAGTAGTCGGCGAACTTGGCGCCGGCCTCCTCCTTGCCCGCCTTCACCCGGGCGGCGAGCCGCCCGTGCGCCCACATCCGCTCGCGCAGCTCGCCGATCAGGTCGGCGTCCTCCGAGAACTTCTCGGTGAGGATCGCCCGGGCACCGTCCAGGGCGGCCTGGGGATCGGCCACGCCCTTGTCGGCGTCGACGAACGCGGCGGCCGCGGCGAGCGGGTCCACCGACGGGTCGCCGAGCAGCCCCTCGGCCAGTGGCTCCAGACCGGCCTCCCGCGCGATCTGCGCCTTCGTGCGCCGCTTGGGCTTGAACGGCAGGTAGATGTCCTCCAGGCGGGCCTTGGTCTCCGCCTCACGGATCCGGGCCTCGAGTTCCTCGGTGAGCTTGCCCTGCTCGCGCACCGAGTCGAGGATCGCCGTGCGCCGCTCCTCCAGCTCCCGCAGATAGCGCAGCCGTTCCTCGAGCGTGCGCAGCTGCGCGTCGTCGAGCATCTCGGTCGCTTCCTTGCGGTAGCGGGCGATGAAGGGCACCGTCGAGCCGCCGTCGAGCAGCTCCACCGCGGCCTTCACCTGCCGCTCCCGTACGCCGAGTTCGTCGGCGATCCTGCTTTCGATGGACCTCACGTCGATGGACGCGCTGGACCCGGGTGTCGTCACGATCCCGTACCGCCTTCTCACAGAGGTTGCGCGGCAATTGTGGCAGGTGACACCGACAATCGGGGATCAGGGCGCCACCCGGGCCCGTCGCGGCCGGACGACGCGGGGACGCCGCGTCAGGCCCTGCGGGCCGAGGACGAGGCCCCGCCGAAGAGCCGGGCCAGGGCCCGGAAGGGAAGCGTGACGACGGTGGCGACGGCGCCGCCGATCTGGCGCAGGACGTCTGCGATGGCACGGAACACGAAAAGCCCCTTTCTCCTCCCGGCCCCTCCGGCCGGGAGAAGTACGGGTACCTCCGCATCGGCCCCGCATGCCCCGTGCGCGCGCACGACTCAGCGCTTGCCGAACAGATCCGCCGGGAAGGCGCGGGCTTCGAGCGCCCTGCGCGCGAAGCCCGCCCCGAGCTCCGTCAGACGCGCCACGCCCTCCGCGCCCAGGTGCGCGTACGGGGCCTCGCCCATCCGGTCCGTCTCCCGCTCGATCCCGTCGCGCAGGGCGACGCCCCGCTCGGTCAGCTCACCGGCGTCGTCGAGCAGTCCGCGCTCCCGCAGCCGGTCCGACGCCGCGTCCCACTCCTCCCGGCTCCAGCCCCGGGTGGCGAACACCCACTTCGGCGCCATTCCCTTGCCGGTCGCGGTGTGCGTCACCAGGGCCTCCAGGCCGTCGAGGCCCGCGGCCAGCAGCGCGGCGAGGTGCCCGTCGCCCCGGTGCTCGCGCAGCAGCGTCGCCGCGTGCCACAGCGCCAGGTGCGGCTCGCCGGGCACGGGCAGGTCGGCGTGGGCCGAGTACAGCGGACGGGCGCTGCGCGAGCAGCCCTCGGCGGCCCGCAGCGCCAGTTCGGCCGCCTCCGCCATCTCCGCGGACGCCACGGCCTCCTCGCCCAGCAGGCGACGCAGCGTCGCGTCGACGGCGCGCGTGCGGGCGGCCAGGACCTGGGCGGGCGTGACGGTCTCCCACACGGCGGGCACGTGCCGCGCCACCAGGTCGTGCTTGTAGTTGTAGAACGCCGCCGTCACGGCGCCGGCCCCGACCGGGCCGAGGGCGGCGGCACGCACCGCGAAGTTGACGGCCCGGGGGTCGGTGACCCCGAGGGCCGCCAGCTCCCGGCCCAGGTCGGGCGAGAAGTAGTGCGTCGAGTGCAGCGAGTTCAGCGCGTTGTGGCAGCGGCGGCCGGCACGGGCGTCGAGAGCGGCGGTTGTCATGCCCGGCACGTTACCAACCGCTCAGTACGTTCTCCAGGGGAGTGGGGGACCACGGCGGGAAAGGTGGGGGAATCGTCATCGCGGTCACCGCAGGGCGGCCGGGGAACCGGCGGCGGCCGGATCGCCGGCGACGAGCACGCCCGGGCGGTCCGGCTGCTCACGGAGGACGACCCGCAGCCGCCCTACGACACCGGGTCCCCGCGGAAGACACCCGCGCGTCTCGCCGAGGGGTTCCGCACCCGGGGCCGGTTCACCCCGACGCGGGCACGCTCCAGCCGAAGCGCGGCCGCCTGCGCTCCAGGAACGCGGCGACGCCCTCCGCGGTGTCGCCGCTGCCGCGCGCCTGCGCGGCCCAGTGCTCGTCCCGGTCGGTGCGCCCGTTCGCGAACTCCTTCGCCGCCGCCTGCGTCAGCTGTGAACGGGAGACCAGGACGCGGGTGAACTCGGCGACCCGCTCGTCGAGTTCTTCCCCCGGCAGCACCTCGTCGACCAAGCCCGTGCGCAGCGCCCGCCCGGCGTCGATCAACTCACCCGAGAACAGCAGGTACTTCGCGGTGGCCGGGCCCACCAGCGACACCAGCCGCCGGGTCGCCGACGCCGGATACACCACGCCGAGCTTGGCGGGGGTCACCCCGAACAGGGCACCCTCCTCGGCGAACCGAAGATCGCAGGCCGCCGCCAACTGGGCCCCGCCGCCCACGCAGTGACCGCGGACCACCGCCAGCGTCGGCTTGGGGAAGGCCGCGAGGGCCTCCTCGGCGCGCACGGCGAGCAGTTGCGCCTCCTGCGCGGAGTCTCGCAGGGTCGAGATGTCGGCCCCGGCGCAGAACGTCGCGCCCTCACCGGTGAGCACCAGCGCCCGCACCGCGGGATCGCCCGCCAGGGTGCCGAGCAGCTCCGGCAGCGCCCGCCACATCGCGGTCGTCATGGCGTTGCGCTTGGCCGGGTGGTGGACGACGACGGTGGCGACCGAGTCGGAGACCCGGTGCAGCAGCTGCGGCTCCATGGGCGGGATGTTATCCGCCCGTACGAAGAGTTCGCGGAGAGGGGACGAGCGGAACAGGAACGGTCCCACAACCGACCGGGTCATACGCCGGCGATCAGAACCGTTCGATACCCGCCGACTTGTGTTCAGTCCTCCGGCGCGGAAGGACGCGTTACCAACACTCTGGGGTGTGGTGACAATCGAGCCCGAGGGCGGCGACCGGACGATGGACGAGACCGGGCCCGCACGGCCGCTGCCGTACGAAGGCGTGTGGCGGTTCACCGCGCCCGCCGTCGACGCCTCCGTCCCGCAGGCCCGGCACGCGGTCCGGGACCTGCTGGTGCGCCAGGGCGTGCCGGTTTCCGACGACGTGGCCCAGGGCCTGCTGCTGATCGTCTCGGAGCTGGTCACGAACGCCGTCCGGCACGCGGCGGTGCTGTCGCCGACACTCGCCGTGGAGGTCGCCGTCGGACCCGAGTGGGTCCGGGTGTCCGTGGAGGATGACCACCCCTACCGCCCGACCGCCCTGGAGACCGACCACGGGCGGACGGGCGGACGCGGGCTGCTCCTGGTCCGGGAGATCACCCGGGAGGCGGGCGGGGCCTGCGACGTGGCCCACACGGCGAACGGCGGCAAGGTGATCTGGGCCGCCCTGCCGCTCGAGCACGCCCCGCGGTAGCGGGCCCGTTCACCAGCCGGCGGACGGCCCCGTCAGCTCGCGGACGGCGGGCCGGGCCGCGTCCAGCACCGTCATGAACCACGCCGAGAAGGTGTCCTTCGCGTGCCGTTCGGCCAGCTCGCCCGGGGTCACGAAGACCGTCTCGGCCACCTCCTCCGGATCGGGCCGCGGCGGCGCCTGCACCAGGCCGACGAACAGGTGGTTGTACTCCTGCTCCACCAGGCCCGAGGCCGGGTCCGGGTGGTTGTAGCGCACCGTGCCCGCCTCGGCCAGCAGCGTCGGGGAGACGCCCAGCTCCTCGAAGGTGCGCCGGGCGGCCGCCGCGAACGGCGCCTCGCCGGGGTAGGGGTGGCCGCAGCAGGTGTTGGACCACACACCGGGGGAGTGGTACTTGCCGAGCGCCCGCTGCTGGAGCAGCAGCCGGCCGCGCTCGTCGAAGAGGAACACGGAGAAGGCGCGGTGCAGCTGCCCCGGCGGCTGATGCGCGGCGAGCTTCTCCGCGGTACCGACCGTCACGCCGTTCTCGTCGACCAGTTCCAGCAAAATCGCGTCTGCGGTGCCGTTCGACGAACTGTGCGTCGCGGTGGCAGGAGTGATCGGCATACCCATCCTTCACATCGGTCCTCGCGCCCCAAGTGTGCCCCACGAATCAGGCACGCTCGGCACTTCCGGCACACCCGCATGTCCCGCGCGACGACGCGGAACGGCGGTCTGCACCGGTCGGTGCCGAGGAGGGGCCCACGGTCCGGAAGCGTGCCCGGTGTCGCCCACGGGGAACCGTCCGGGGCCCGACCCGTGCGCGACGGGGAGGGAACGGAGGGACCGCGGGGAGCGGGAGGAGAGCCGGAGCGCCCGCGCCTCAGTGGCACAGCCGGGCCTCGTGCTGCGCGTGCCCGCCGGGCTCCAGCTGGAAGGTGCAGTGCTCCACGTCGAAGTGGTCGCCCAGGCAGCCCTGCAGCTCGTGCAGCATCTTCTCGTGACCGATCGCGTTCAGCGCCTCGCCGCTCACCACCACGTGCGCCGACAGCACCGGCATGCCCGACGTGATGGTCCACGCGTGCAGGTCGTGGACGTCCTCGACGCCGTCCAGCGCCAGTATGTGGGCGCGCACCTCGGCGATGTCCACACCCTTCGGCGCCGCCTCCAGCAGCACGTCCAGCGTCTCGCGCAGCAGCCGCCACGTGCGCGGCACGATCATCAGGCCGATCACCAGGGAGGCGATCGGGTCGGCGGCCTGCCAGCCCGTGGCCAGGATGACCAGCGCCGAGACGATCACCGCCAGTGAGCCCAGCGCGTCCGCCGCGACCTCCAGGAAGGCACCGCGCACGTTCAGGCTCTCCTGCTGCCCCCGCATCAGCAGGGCCAGCGACACCATGTTCGCCACCAGGCCGATCGCGCCGAAGACGACGGTCAGCCCGCCCGCGGTGTCGGCCGGTGTGACGAACCGCTCGATCGCCTCGTACAGGACGTACCCGCCGACCCCGAGCAGCAGCACACAGTTCGCCAGGGCCGCGAGGATCTCCGCACGGGCGTAGCCGAAGGTGCGCCGGTCGCTCGGCGGCCGGTTCGCGAAGTGGATCGCCAGCAGGGCCATGCCCAGTCCGAGGGCGTCCGTCGCCATGTGCGCCGCGTCGGCGACCAGGGCGAGCGAGTCGGCGAGCACACCGCCGACGATCTCGACGACCATGACGGTGAGCGTGATCGCCAGCGCGCCCCGCAGCCTGCCGCGGTACGCGGCCGTCGCCGTCCCCCCGCCGTGCGCGCCGTGCGCGTGTCCGTGATCGTGCCCAGCCCCCATGGAAGCCGCCTCCCTCTGTCCGCGGAACCCCAGTCAACTACGGGTGGGGGGTATGGGGCAACGCGGCACTGAACACCGTTGTCATATGACCTGACCTGCGGAAACGTTTCGCAGGTCAGGGCGCCGCCCGGCTGCGGACGCGCACCGGGGGCGCCGTCGGCGCCCGCTCGCCCGCGTGCCGTCCTGACCCTCCGCGAACACTTCTCGACCCTGCGCGACGCCCCTGATGTCCGTTTGCGGGGCGCGGTTTGTGGGGCGGGCCCCGGATCACCGATGATGATCGCGGCCGAGGCGGGAGCGCACGGTGTCGACCGACCGGGAAACGGGCGGTGAACACGGTGTTCCAGGCATCCGATAACCTCTGCCGACATGCCGCCCGGACGCCTCAGGCACGGGCGTCCCACCATGCACAGGACCGGCGCACCGGCGTCGGCACCAGGGAGTGAGTTCGGTTGTCGACCGCCATCCTCACCGGCCAGCCGGTCCCCGGTTCGTCCCTCGAGAGCGAGCTGCGGTCCCTCGGCTTCGACGTCCGGCTCGCCTCCGACGCGGCCGACGCCGAGACGCTCCTGGCCCGGGTGCCGGGCGGAGAGCGGGTCGCCGTCGTCGACGCCCGCTTCGTGGGCCATCCGCACGCCCTGCGCCTCGGCCTCACCGACCCCCGCTTCCCGCTCGCCGCGATCCCCGGCGCCGTGACCGCCCAGCCGGCCGCCCGCCGGGCCCTCACCCGCGCGATGGCCCGGGAGGGTTCCGTCGGCGGCGGTACGGCGGTGGCCCCGGAAGGCCTCGCCGACCGGATCGCCGGCGCACTCGACGCCGACGGCGCCGACCTGCACCGGCCGGAGCTCGGCAGTCTCGTCGCCGTCGTCCCCGCCGACCCGCAGGCCCGCAACGAGGCGCGGCAGGCCGTCGCCGCCGTCGACGACGAGGCCGTACGCCTGAAGTCGGCGGTCAAGGCCCGTGACGGCTTCGTCACCACCTTCTTCATCAGCCCCTACTCCCGCTACATCGCCCGCTGGTGCGCACGGCGCGGGCTGACCCCCAACCAGGTCACCACCGCCTCCCTGCTCACCGCGCTCATAGCGGCGGGCTGCGCGGCCACCGGCACCCGCGGCGGCTTCGTCGCCGCCGGCGTCCTGCTGATCGCCTCCTTCGTCCTCGACTGCACCGACGGGCAGCTCGCCCGCTACTCCCTGCAGTACTCCACGCTCGGCGCCTGGCTGGACGCCACCTTCGACCGGGCCAAGGAGTACGCCTACTACGCGGGCCTCGCCCTCGGCGCCGCCCGCGGCGGCGGCCACGACGACGTGTGGGCCCTCGCGCTCGGCGCGATGGTCCTCCAGACCTGCCGGCACGTCGTGGACTTCTCCTTCAACGAGGCCAACCACGACGCCACCGCCAACACCAGCCCCACCGCGGCCCTCTCCGACAAGCTCGACAGCGTCGGCTGGACGGTCTGGGTGCGCCGCATGATCGTCCTGCCCATCGGCGAACGCTGGGCCATGATCGCCGTCCTGACCGCGGCCACCACCCCCCGGATCACCTTCTACGCGCTGCTGATCGGCTGCGCGTTCGCCGCGACGTACACCACGGCGGGCCGCGTCCTGCGCTCGCTGACCCGCCGGGCCACCCGCACCGACCGGGCGGCGAAGGCGCTCGCCGACCTCGCCGACTCCGGTCCGCTCGCCGAGGCCGCCGCCAGGGGCCTGCGGGGGCCCGCCCGCCGGCTGCCCGGCTTCACCGCCCCCGCCGTCGCCCTCCTCGGCGGCGCCGCCGTCGTCGCGACGGCCGCGTTCACCGACTTCGGCGGCCCCTGGCCCGTCGCCGGCGCGATCGTCTACGTGCTGACGTCCGCCCTCGCCGTCGCCCGCCCCCTCAAGGGCGCCCTCGACTGGCTGGTCCCGCCGTTCCTCCGGGCCGCCGAGTACGGCACGGTTCTCGTACTGGCGGCGAAAGCGGACGTGAACGGGGCGCTTCCGGCGGCTTTCGGGCTGGTGGCCGCGGTCGCCTACCATCACTACGACACGGTCTACCGCATCCGCGGCGACGCGGGTGCGCCTCCGCACTGGCTGGTGCGGGCGGCCGGGGGGCACGAGGGCCGCACGCTGCTGGTCACGGTGCTGGCCGTGCTGCTCACCGCCTCCCGGTTCACGGTCGCGCTCACGGTTCTCGCCGTGGCCGTCGCCCTCGTGGTGCTCGTCGAGAGCATCCGCTTCTGGGTCGCCGCCCACAAGGCCGGCGCACCCGCCGTACACGACGAAGGAGAACCCGCATGATCGGCCTCGTGCTGGCGGCCGGCGCCGGTCGCCGTCTGCGCCCCTACACCGACACCCTGCCCAAGGCACTGGTCCCGGTCGGTCCCGAGGGAGCGGAGGACGGGATCACGGTCCTGGACCTGACACTGGCGAACTTCGCCGAGGTCGGCCTCACCGAGGTCGGGATCATCGTCGGGTACCGCAAGGAGGCCGTGTACGAGCGCAAGGCGGCGCTGGAGCAGAAGTACGGCGTCGAGCTCACCCTGATCGACAACGACAAGGCCGAGGAGTGGAACAACGCCTACTCCCTGTGGTGCGGCCGCGGCGCCCTCGAGGACGGCGTGATCCTCGCCAACGGCGACACCGTGCACCCGGTCTCCGTCGAGAAGAGCCTGCTCGCCGCCCGCGGCGACGGCAAGAGGATCATCCTCGCGCTGGACACCGTGAAGTCCCTCGCCGACGAGGAGATGAAGGTCGTCGTCGACCCCGACGGGGGCGTCCGGCGCATCACCAAGCTGATGGACCCGGCCGAGGCGACCGGCGAGTACATCGGCGTCACCCTCATCGAGGGCGAGGCCGCCGCGGAGCTGGCCGACGCGCTGAAGGCCACCTTCGAGCGCGACCCGCAGCTCTACTACGAGGACGGCTACCAGGAGCTGGTCGACCGCGGCTTCCGGATCGACGTGGAGCCCATCGGCGACGTCAAGTGGGTCGAGATCGACAACCACGACGACCTCGCCAGGGGACGGGAGATCGCGTGCCGGTACTGACGAGGCTCATCCCGTCACCGGTCGTCGTGGACATCCGCCGGGGTGCCCTGGACGACCTGGCGGCGATCCTCTCCGACGAGCGGATCTCGTCCTCGGGGCGGCTGGCCTTCGCCATCAGCAACGGCTCCGGCCGCGTGCTGCGCGAGCGGTTCGGCGCGGCCTTCCCGGGCGCCGAGTGGTTCGCGGAGGCCGACGGCACCATCGACGGAGCCGTCCGGCTCGCCGACTCCATCAAGAAGGCCGGCCGCTACGACGCGGTGGTCGGCATCGGCGGCGGCAAGGTCATCGACTGCGCCAAGTACGCGGCGGCCCGGGTGGGCCTGCCGCTGGTCGCGGTCGCCACCAACCTGGCCAACGACGGGCTGTGCTCGCCGGTCGCCACACTGGACAACGACGCGGGCCGCGGTTCCTACGGCGTGCCCAACCCGATCGGCATCGTCATCGACCTCGACGTGATCCGCGAGGCCCCGGTGCGCTACGTGCGGGCCGGTATCGGCGACGTGATCTGCAAGATCTCCGCCGTGGCCGACTGGGAGCTCTCGCACCGCGAGAACGGCGAGAAGGTCGACGGCCTGGCCGCCGCGATGGCCCGGCAGGCGGCCGAGGCCGTACTGCACCACCCCGGCGGCACCGGCGACGACCCGTTCCTGACGACGCTCGCCGAGGCGTTGGTGCTGTGCGGCATCTCGATGTCCGTGGCCGGGGACAGCCGTCCCGCGTCGGGCGCCTGCCACGAGATCAGCCACGCCTTCGACCTGCGGTTCCCCAAGCGCAGCGCGCTCCACGGCGAGCAGTGCGGCCTCGGCGGGGCGTTCGCCACGTTCCTGCGCGGCGACACGGAGACGGCCGGACGGATGGCGGAGGTACTGCGCCACCACGGCCTGCCCGTCCTGCCCGGCGAGATCGGCTTCGACCTGGACGAGTTCGTGCAGGCCGTCGACTACGCCCCGCACACGCGGCCCGGCCGCTACACCATCCTCGAACACCTCAATCTCTCCACCGACCAGATCAGGGACGCGTACGCCGACTATGTCAAGGCCATCGGTAGCTGAACTCCGCCCGGTCGTGCACCCCGCGGGGGTCAAGGACCGGCGCAGCGGGGAGCACTGGGCGGGACGCCTCTACATGCGCGAGGTCTCGCTGCGGATCGACCGCTACCTGGTGAACACCAGGATCACGCCCAACCAGCTCACGTACCTGATGACGGTCTGCGGCGTGCTGGCGGCCCCGGCGCTGCTCGTGCCGGGCATCTGGGGCGCCGTGCTCGGCGTGGTCGCGGTCCAGCTGTACCTGCTGCTGGACTGCGTCGACGGCGAGATCGCGCGCTGGAAGAAGCAGTACTCCCTCGGCGGCGTCTACCTGGACCGGGTCGGTGCCTACCTCACCGACGCCGCGGTCCTGGTCGGCCTCGGCCTGCGCGCCGCCGACCTGTTCGGCACCGGGCGGATCGACTGGCTGTGGGCCTTCCTCGGCACCCTGGCCGCCCTCGGCGCGATCCTGATCAAGGCGGAGACCGACCTGGTCGGCGTGGCCCGGCACCAGGCCGGGATGCCGCCCGTCAAGGAGTCCGCCTCCGAGATCCGCTCCTCCGGCATGGCGCTGGCCCGCCGGGCCGCCGGGGCGCTCAAGTTCCACCGGCTGATCCTCGGCATCGAGGCGTCCCTGCTGATCCTCGTCCTCGCGATCGTGGACCAGGCCCGCGGCGACCTGTTCTTCACCCGCCTCGGCACCGCCGTGCTCGCCGGCATCGCCCTGCTGCAGACCCTGCTGCACCTGGTGTCCGTCCTCGCCTCCAGCAGGCTGAAGTGAGCGCGGCCATGAAGGTCGGCGCGGTCGTCATCACCATGGGCAACCGCCCCGAGGAACTGCGCGCCCTGCTCGACTCGGTCGCCGGGCAGGACGGCGACCCGGTCGAGGTGGTCGTCGTCGGCAACGGCTCGCCCGTCCCGGAGGTGCCCGCCGGCGTCCGCACCGTCGAGCTGCCGGAGAACCTGGGCATCCCCGGCGGCCGCAACGTCGGCATCGAGGCCTTCGGCCCCGGCGGCACCGACGTCGACGTCCTGCTCTTCCTCGACGACGACGGCCTGCTCGCCCGCACCGACACCGCCGAGCTGTGCCGCAGGGCGTTCACGGACGATCCGGAGCTCGGCATCATCAGCTTCCGCATCGCCGACCCGGACACCGGCGAGACCCAGCGCCGGCACGTGCCGCGCCTGCGCGCCTCCGACCCGATGCGCTCCTCCCGGGTGACCACGTTCCTCGGCGGCGCCAACGCGGTGCGCACCCGCGTCCTCGCCGAGGTCGGCAACCTGCCGGACGAGTTCTTCTACGCCCACGAGGAGACCGACCTGGCCTGGCGGGCCCTCGACGCCGGCTGGATGATCGACTACCGGTCCGACATGGTGCTGTACCACCCGACGACCGCACCCTCGCGGCACGCGGTCTACCACCGCATGGTCGCCCGCAACCGGGTCTGGCTCGCCCGCCGCAACCTCCCCGCGCTCCTCGTGCCGGTCTACCTCGGGGTGTGGCTGCTGCTCACGCTGCTGCGCCGCCCCTCGCGTCCGGCGCTGAAGGCCTGGTTCGGCGGGTTCCGCGAAGGCTGGTCCACCCCGTGCGGTCCTCGCCGGCCCATGAAGTGGCGTACGGTGTGGCGGCTGACCCGGCTGGGCCGGCCCCCGGTGATCTGACAAGCTCGTACCCGAGAGCACCCCGGCCGTCCGAGGCCGACCGGTTCATGCCGGGCCCGCACGGGCCACGCATCGACGAAGACGAAAGTTTCCATCAGTGAGTGAGACAACGCACGACGGCACGGTCGTGACGGCCGCGCCCGTGTCGCCCGACGAGGGCCTCACGGCGGCGCAGCTCGCCGCCAAGTACGGGCTGGCCGTGAGCGGCGCCCGGCCGTCCCTCGTCGAGTACGTCCGTCAGCTCTGGGGGCGGCGGCACTTCATCCTCGCCTTCTCCCAGGCGAAGCTGACCGCCCAGTACAGCCAGGCCAAGCTCGGCCAGCTGTGGCAGGTGGCCACCCCGCTGCTGAACGCGCTGGTCTACTACCTGATCTTCGGCCTGATCCTGGGCGCGGGCAAGGGCATGTCGAAGGACGTGTACATCCCGTTCCTGGTGACGGGCATCTTCGTCTTCACCTTCACGCAGTCCTCGACGATGGCCGGCGTGCGGGCGATCTCCGGCAACCTGGGCCTGGTGCGCGCGCTGCACTTCCCGCGCGCCTCGCTGCCGGTCTCCTTCGCGCTCCAGCAGCTCCAGCAGCTGCTCTTCTCGATGATCGTGCTCTTCGTCGTGGTCGCGGTCTTCGGCAGCTACCCCACCCTGTCCTGGCTGCTGATCGTCCCGGCGCTCGTCCTGCAGTTCCTCTTCAACACCGGGCTGGCGCTGATCATGGCCCGGATGGGGGCGAAGACGCCGGACCTGGCGCAGCTGATGCCGTTCGTCATGCGGACCTGGATGTACGCCTCCGGCGTCATGTTCTCCATCCCGGTCATGCTGAAGGACAAGCCGTCCTGGATCGCCGACGTGCTCCAGTGGAACCCGGCGGCCGTCTACATGGACCTGATGCGCTTCGCGCTGATCGACGGCTACGGCTCCGAGAACCTCCCGCCGCACGTGTGGGCGGTGGCGGCCGGCTGGGCCGTCCTCGCCATGGCGGGCGGCTTCGTGTACTTCTGGAAGGCTGAGGAGAGGTACGGCCGTGGCTGAGCAGCAGCAGGACGAGCGGGTGCCGACGGTGATCGCGGACGACGTCCACATCGTCTACCGCGTCAACGGCGCCAGGACCGGCAAGGGCAGCGCCACCGCGGCCCTCAGCCGCATCGTGAAGCGGGGTTCCGACGACGCGGCGCGCGGGGTGCGCAAGGTGCACGCCGTGCGGGGCGTCTCCTTCGTCGCCTACCGGGGCGAGGCCATCGGCCTGATCGGTTCCAACGGATCCGGCAAGTCGACGCTGCTGCGGGCCATCGCCGGTCTGCTGCCCGCCGAGAAGGGCAAGGTCTACACCGACGGCCAGCCCTCCCTGCTCGGCGTCAACGCGGCCCTGATGAACGACCTGACCGGCGAGCGGAACGTCATCCTGGGCGGGCTCGCCATGGGCATGTCCCGCGAGCAGATCAAGGAGCGGTATCAGGACATCGTCGACTTCTCCGGGATCAACGAGAAGGGCGACTTCATCACCCTGCCGATGCGCACCTACTCCTCCGGCATGGCGGCCCGGCTGCGCTTCTCCATCGCCGCCGCCAAGGACCACGACGTCCTCATGATCGACGAGGCGCTGGCCACCGGTGACCGCAAGTTCCAGGCGCGCTCCGAGCAGCGCATCCGCGAGCTGCGCAAGGAGGCCGGCACGGTCTTCCTGGTCAGCCACAACAACAAGTCCATCCGCGACACCTGCAACCGCGTCCTGTGGCTGGAGCGCGGCGAACTGCGCATGGACGGGCCGACCGACGAGGTGCTCAGGGAGTACGAGAAGTTCACGGGCAAGTAGCCCGACACGCCCGGGGCCCCGCCGTACCG
>NZ_BDJC01000059.1 GCF_002005565.1 Streptomyces sp. JHA26
GGCGGCGCGGCGGGCGCCTCGGCCCGGGCCGCGGGCGCCGGCGACGCGGAGGCGGTGACGGGACCGGCCGCCGCCGGCGTGACGAGCAGGTTCTTCGGCAGCACGATCATGGCGCGGGTGCCCTGGTAGATGTTCGGTGCGGTCAGCTCGACCCGGAAACCGTAGTTCTCCGCCAGCAGGGACGCCACGCGCAGCCCGGTCTGGGGGTGGGCGCCCAGCTGGGTGATGTCGTCGCGCTGCTCGCCGGACATCACGTTGCTGGCCCACAGCAGCCGCTCGTCGTCCATGCGCAGACCGGCGTCGTCCACGATCAGGAAGAACGCGTGGTGGCCCTGCTCCAGCGACACGTGGACGTTCGCCGCGGGCGGGGAGTAGCGCAGCGCGTTGTCCAGCAGCACCGCGAGGGCGTGCACGACCGCCTCCACGGCGCGGCCCTCGACGGCCACGGACCCCATCTCGGGGTGCTTGATCCGTTCGTACCCCTCGATCCGGCCCATCGCCGCCCGCACGATGTCGGTCAGCGAGGTGGCGGGCCAGCGTCGCGAGAGCTTGTCACCGGCGAGCACGGCGTACCCCGAGGCGGTGAGCAGCATCTGCTGCGTGAGGTGGTCGATCTCCACGAGCGTCGCGTACGCCTCGTCCGAGATGTGCCGCCGTACGCCCTGGCTGACGCTCCGGCCGAGCCGCGCGGCCCGGGCCACCACGTTGTTGGCGAAGCCGCGCACGGCGGCCCGGGCGACGCCCAGGGACTCGTGCCGTACCTGCGCGATCTGCCGTTCCGTGTCCTGCCGGATCCGGTCGGCGGTCCGGGCGGCCGCCGCGCGTTCCTGCGCCCGTATCTCGCCCACCGCCGCGGCCAGCGCTCCGGGGAGGGCGAGCAGCCGCTCGCCGAGCGGCGTGCCGTCGAGGTTCGGCGGGACGGTGAACGCGCCCTGGTGACCGGCGCCGTCGTGCCCGGCGCCGGCCGTCGCGGGGATCACGTCGGCCGCGAGGTGGCCCACGCACTGCTCGGCCGCGAGGAGTTGCAGGGTGAGGCGGTCGGCGTGCCGGCGCAGCAGCTCGGTCTGGCGCCCGGCCTGGTCGCGTGCGCGCCGGAAGTACCAGGCGGCCCCGGCTCCGGCCGCCGCCAGCAGCAGGGCGCCGGTCAATAGCAGTTCAGTCATCGGGTCCTCACGGATGGGGAAGCCGTCGGTGTGGGGGAGGGGGTGGGCCGGTCCCGGCGGGAGCGCACCGGCGCCGCGGGACGGCGGCCGGGGGCCTCAACAAGCCAGATGCAGCCGGTCTCTCGCGGCCTGCGGCGAAGCGGCGCGACGGCCCTCGACGCCTTCTCGCGGCACCGCCCGGGACCGCGTTCCCGCCACGCCCGCACGTGCCGATGGTTCGGCGACGCCGACAAGGGTGAGGGTGCACGACATGGATCTCCAGGGGACGAGCGGGGCCTGCGCGAGCGGTCGGACGGCGGACGGGGGCGGTTCGCCACAGTGCAGGGTCGTTCCTGCGGTCACCTGAACTGCCGCGTCCGCCAAGGGCGTTCGGCAGGGACCATACCCCTTGTGCTCACGCGTCGTGGCAGCTCGGTGACCAGGGACCGCCGCCCCCGGGAGTATGAGGTGAAAAATGCGCGGTTGACGGCCGACTGTCGATGGCCGGAAAAGTGGTTGATACACGAACCCGTGTTCTGTTAATCGTCGTCCCGTCCCGAGGACGCGTCCGCCGACCGCACGATCCGGCCGGATCCGCGCCCCGACCAGCCCCGCCACCCTCCAGGAGCCACCGCCGTGACGCACCCCGTCGACCACGAACTGATCCAGGCCGCGGCCGACGTCGCCCGCACGCGCAGCCACGGCGACCACCACACCATGGCGGCCGCGGCCCGCACCCGGGACGGCCGGATCGTCACCGCGATGAACGCCTACCACTTCACCGGAGGCCCCTGCGCCGAGCTGGTCGTCATCGGCGCGGCGGCGGCGCAGGGCGCCTACGAACTGGACACGATGGTCGCCGTGGGCGACCGCGACCGGGGCGTGGTCCCCCCGTGCGGCCGCTGCCGCCAGGTCCTGTTCGACTACTTCCCCGACCTGAAGGTCATCGTGGGCACGGCCCCCCGCACCCGGACGGTCCCCGTCGCCGACCTCCTCCCGGAGACGTACGTCTGGGCGGACCACCAGCTGGAGACCGACGGAACGGATTCCTGACGGCGCACCGCCGCCCGGCCGGACGGCCCGTGCCGTGCCCGCGCCTCGTGGTCAGGCCGCGGCACGGAAGACGTACGCCGTCATCGGGGCGGTGACCGGCCCCGGACCCAGACGGGCCGTCATCTCCTCGACGACGACGGCCCGGACGGCCGGCCCGCCGCCGCGCTCCTCGACGGCCGCGCGCACCGGTGTCCCGGTGAGGTACCCGGTGGCGAGGTCGGCGGTCGACGCGGCCCGCCCCTGAAGCGTCAGCTCCTGCTCGTCCTCGACGGCGAACCCGGCGGCCACCAGATCGGCGGTCACGACGGCGGGCTCGGCACAGCCGTGCGGGACCGTCCGGAAGAACCGCGGCGGGTCGACCGGGAAGGCCCGCTCCAGCCCGGCCTGCAGCGCGGCCTCGAAGACGTGCCTCCCGAGCGGACCCCAGGTGGTGAACAGGAACCGGCCGCCCGGGGCCAGCACCCGGCGGACCTCGGTGAACGCCTGGACGCGGTCGGGAAAGAACATCACGCCGAACTGGCAGACCACCAGGTCGAAGCCCCCGTCCGCGAACGGCAGCCGCTGCGCGTCCGCCTGCCCCCACACCGCACCGGGGACCCGGGCCGACCCGAAGGCGACCATGCCCTCGTTCAGGTCGGTGGCCGTCACCTCGGCCGAGGGCGCCGCCGTGAGCAGCTCCCCCGTCAGCACGCCGGTCCCCGCCGCGAGTTCCAGGACCCGCCGAGGACGGAGTGCCGCCGCCCGGGCGGCCAGGTCCTCGGCGAAGGGCCGGAAGACCACCGGCACGAGGTACCGCTCGTAGGCCGCCGGCATGGATGCGGACCACCGCCGGCCGGCGTCGAATCCCGTCATCCTCACGACGGTAGCGCCGCGTCGGGAAAGCCCTTCCCCGCCGCGCCGCCGCGCCGCCGTGCCCCCGGAGCCGGCCCCCACCCGGCGGGAGCCCGCACCCGGCACCCGTGAGCCCGGCCCCACGCCCGGGCGCCGCCACCCGGAAGCCCCGCTCCCGGCGGACGTCCACGAGCCGTCTCCCCCGCCCCCGCCCTCCCCCGGGCCGGCGTCCTCCGGGCGGGTGAGGGAGACGTCCGGGACGCCCCCACCAGGACACTCTTCCGGATGAACACCCGTGCCCCCGCCGACAGGCCCCCGCACCCGCCCCCGACGCCGGAACACCCCCACCCCGCGGGGCCGCGGCGTCCCCACCGGCCGCGCGACGGGGCGGACACCCCCGCAGCGGGCGCGCCCCACGGCCGCGCCCCCGTCGCTACGATCTGCGCCGCTGTAGGCCGATGCGTCCCTGCATGCCCTCGCATACGCGGCCGACCTGCCGTTATGCCGTCATGCAGCGCGAGGACGCCCGGCCGTTCCGCCACAGGACGGGGAGAGAAGACATGGCGTACGGACAGCAGGACCCGGGGGGCCGGGAGCAGCCACCGGGGGTGGAGCTGGCGCGGTTGCTCCGACGCTGGTGGGAGGAGGCCGGGAACTCACCCGGCGGCATGCGCCCGACCCAGCAGGCGCTGGCCAAGAGGGCGGGCGTCGACCAGACCACCCTCTCGCGCTACCTGAACCCGAAGCACACGTCGAGCGCGCCCCCGCGCGTGGTGCAGACCCTGCACGCCCAGCTGCGCGCTCCGGCGGCGGAACTGGAACGGGCGCTGGCGCTGTGCCGGACCGTGCAGGAGGAGAACAACCGCCACCGCACCCCCGGCGCCAAACAGACGCCCGCCCCCGCGGCCGGACCGGCCGCCGTCACCGGCCCCGGCCACCCCCACCGGCGGGACACGCCCCCCGTGACCGCGCCCGACACCGCGCCCGGCACCGCCCTCGGCACCGCCCTCGGAACGCCCGGGGCGGCCGGAACGAACGAGGGCGGCCCCCCGGCCCGGCCCCGCTCCCGCCGGGCGCTGCCGTTGCTGATGCTGGCGGCCGTGATCCTGGCCTTCGTCGCCGGAATGGGCACGCACCGACTGGTCGCCACGGGCCGTGACGTCACCGCCGCCGGCGCGGCCGGTGCCGTCCCCGCGGGCGAGGTGCCGCCCGAGTGGCCCCTGCTGCTCATGGCGAAGGAGGACCAGTACTCCCGCGGCCGTGCCCTGCAGCACCTGCTGAACGCGCACGGCTACAAGGTCAGGGCGGACGGCTTCTTCGGGAAGGAGACCCGGGACGCCGTCATGGACTTCCAGCGCAGGCACCACCTGCCGTCCGACGGCAAGGTGGGCAGGAAGACCTGGCCGGAACTGGTGAAGAGGGCGGGCCCCGGAGACCGGGGACCGCACGTCCTGGCCCTCCAGGAACTCCTGGACAACGTGGGCCAGGGCGGCACGGTGGTGTCGGGCACGTTCAGCGCCGTGACCGAGGAGGACCTGGAGTTCTTCCAGCGCACGTGCCACCTTCCGGTGACCGGCCGGGCGGATCCGGAGACCTGGCTGTTCCTGCTGGCGCGACAGCGCCCGCCCGTCAGGTCCCCGGCGTACCAGACCTCCACGAGCCTGCCCGGGCCCACCTCCGCGTGAACGGGACGGCAGCCCCGCGCACCCGGCCCCCCCCGCGCATGCCGTGCGGGCGCGTGCATGAGGGCATGACCGCAGGTCAGAGGCTTTCCCCATGCAGTGCATGGATGCGCCTGGGCAAGCGGCCGCGATCGGCTCCCCGCGCCCGCCCCGTCCGGTGATGCTGGTGCCGCGACCGGAGCTCCGGCACGCCCCGCCCCCGCCGACGGGGCGACGCGTACGGAGCACCCCACCGGTCCCCTCGCCCGGGCCTTCCCGCCGCCGGATCGCACCGGCCGGCCGCGCTCCGGGCGACCCGCCCTCCACGCCGCGCCCGTGCGCGGTCGAACGAGGGACACCGCGAACCGCACGAGAAGAAGCGAGGCACGCACATGCACCACAACGGACGACACCTGCGCGCAGTCCTGGCCGCCGGAGCCGTGGCCACCACGCTGGCCCTGGCACCGACCGCGGTCGCCCACAGCCCCGCCGAAGCCCCGGCGGCGGCCCGGCAGGCGACGACCCTGGTCTTCGACAAGAACCAGGGCGACCCCACCAACTCGCGGCTCTCCGTCTACCAGGGCAAGAAGCTCTGGGCCACCTACCGGGCCGGATCGGGCACCGGCGTCAAGAACGACTGCGTGCGCAACAAGGGCTGGATGCCGAACGGCAACTGGAAGATCAAGCTCAAGTCCCGCACCTACAACGGCGAGTACATCAAGGGGTACGCCGTCTACCTGCAGGACATGAAGTGCTCCAAGCGCACCCTGACCCGCACCGAGATGTTCATCCACTCCGAGATGAACCGCGACGGCAGCTCGGGCAGGACCGAGACCCGCCGCTGGGACGGGGCCGGCGACTACAAGTCCAACGGCTGCGTGAAGCTGCACCCGACGGACATCAAGAAGATGTTCCGCCTCCTCGACCGCATCGGCTGGCCCACCCACCTGCGCGTGGTGTCCTGACCCGGGCACGGCGCCCGCCACCGGGCGCGGCAGTCGCCGCGGACCGCCGGGACGACCCCGGCGGTCCGCGGCGGTCCGCTCCGACCGACAGACGTCCCCACCCGCCGACGACAGCACCACCCGCCCCGCGCCGCGAGGTTCACCGAGCCGGTCCCGGAGCGACCGGGCCCCGGGCACTCCGGCGCCCCGGGTCGGCCGACCGGTCGGCGGGCGGGACTGAGATCCTTCTTCCCATGAGCACCCCACCAGACGGCCTCCCGGTCTACCGCGTCCTGACCGGCCCCGACGACGCCTCGTTCTGCCACCGCGTGAGCGAGGCGCTCGGCCTCGGCTACGAACTGCACGAAGGCCCCGCCGTCACCTTCGACGGCGAGAGGGTCATCGTCGCCCAGGCACTGATCTGGCCGACGTCGCCGTAACACCCCCGGGAGTACGGGGCGGTCGGGACCGGCTGCTCCGGACACCGAGCGCGATCGTCGACGGCCCCCTCGAGACCTCAACCGCCGAAAGCCCGCCACGACGGCGGGAGCGCCGGACGGCCACCCGTCACGTGTGCCACCCAAGCCCCGGGCCGGCACCAGCCACGCCTCCTCGGTGAAGGCCTCCGGCCCATGGCGCCGAAGGCCGGACACGGCGGCCCGCCCGGGCCTCGGAGGGGCGGAGGTACGGCGGGCCACTTCACTCATAAAGACGAGTGGTGGCGGACACCCCCGCTGACCTGGGGATATGCGAAGAGAATGTTCCAGATCCGAATAATCTCATCCAGAACTGAATAGATGGGCTAGATTATCCAGTGCCGAATCAGGAGACGTCAGCGCTGGAACGGATCAGTCAGCGCTGCACGCCTTTCATTCACCCCTGGGGGTACTCTGTGCGTGCGGCCCGGCGAGTGACCCGGATCGAGACCGTGAACAAGCGGACGGGCGAGGTGAACGACTTCGCCGTGCACTCGTCGGTCCCGGCCGCGCACGGTCTCTGGTTCAGGGGAGGTGGCTTCACCACGATGGGATACGCCGCTCACAACGCCCTGGCGGACGCGGACCTCAGCGTCAGCGCGTACAAGCTGTTCCACAAGATGTGCGCCCTCCAGAACCGCAAGGACCACGGCTTGGTCATCGTCGAGAGCCAGGCGAAGTTCGCCGAGCAGGTGGGCATGTCGCAGGCCTCCGTCTCGCGCGGCCTCAAGCAGCTCGCCGCCCACGGCTTCATCTACCCCGACGGCCGCAACTGGCGCATCAGGCCCGACTTCGTGTTCAACGGCAACGGTGCGGCGCAGGGGGAGGCGGTGCGGAACATCCCCGTCGGCACCCCCGACCCGTACGCCGGCGGGCGCACGGACCTGACGGTCATCGAGGGCGGGAACGAGGGGCCGGACGAGGGCGAGGCGTGACGCGGTCGGCTCAGGGCTCGTAGAGCTACTCGGGGTTTCCGTCGTCCGGGGTCACCGAAGTGATCGCAACCGTCGGAGGCGGGGGCGCCGGTGTGTACACGTACGCCACTGCCAACCCGGGCAAGCCGCCTGCGGGCTCGATCCTTGTCTTGCGCACCTCCGTGCCGTCGTGTCGCCGGGGCCCAGCAGTACTCCGAGTCGAGGCACCAGCTCCAGCTCACGACGTAAGGCTTCCAGCGCCTGTTCCACGCCGAGATCCTTCGCGCGCTGAGCCGCTCGCGCTGTCACGACAGCGATGACACCTGCCATTCGCCCCGAGCCTCCCGCTTCGTCCGCATCGCCAGGTCGATGCCTTCCTGGAGGGCGATGTCGAAGTCAGGGTCCTGGTACAGGCGGATCCTCCCCCTGTAGTCGACGATCACTGCGGCGACGGCCTTGAGGTCCGTCTCCGTCGACGCCTCGAGCGCACGCTGCAGGTCGACCTCGAAAGTCTCCTGGTCACCGGGAAAACCATGGCCGGAACGCAGAGCGGCTCTTATGTCACCGATGGTCCTCAACGGCAGCGGTGCAGAAGTACCGGCCTCAGCGTGCTGTGCGCTCACGATCATCCGCTCCTCGGTCTCATCGGTAGTACTCGGAGTCTCCTACACATGCTGCTCGTCGCGGGCTCGGCCGGACGCGTCACACCTCATCGAAGCTCCGGCCAACCTCGACCCATCGCCCGCGTGAAAGCGCGCCACGCCGGCGCCCCCACCTCGGTGATCACCTGGTCGCCGACCTTCGTGTCGCGCACGAGCACCAGGTCGTCGACACGGGCGCACTCGACGCATTCACCCCCGGCGCCATTGCTGTAGGAGGACTTGATCCACGTGCGTGGGGACTCGACGCAGCCGAAGTCACTGTTCACTGTGCGTGTTCCTTCACAACGGTTCTGATCAACTCGATGGTCCGCCGGGGGCTGAGGGCCGAGGCCCGCAACTCGTCGAACGCTCGGGTGTACTCCCGGACATGAGGTTCTCCTTCCAAGTACATCGCATCGGTGATGCCGTCGCGGTACACGATGTCCGGGTCTTCGGGATCGGGGAACCCCAACATGGTGAACGGACCTGTCGTGGGGCAGGTGCCGGCGTCGAAGGGCAGTATCTGAAGCGTCACGCTCGGTTGCTCCATGGCCTCCAGCACGTGTTCCAGTTGGGTTCGCATCAATGCGCGATCGCCGATGACCCGGCGCACGGCGCCCTCGCTCACGATGAACCAGCAGTCCGGTGCTCCCGGACCGCTGAGCATCGCCTGGCGCTCCAACCTGACTCGTACGGCCCGGTCGATGTCCTCGGGCGACATGTAGGAGCCGCAGGTGTGGAGTTCGCGGATGTAGGGCTCGGTCTGGAGGAGCCCGGGCAGAACCTCGCACTGGTACTGACGCAGCGTGGAAGCGTCCTGCTCGAGGCCGATGTAGATGGAGAACCACTCGGGCACTCCCGAGCCGTGAACCTGCCACCAACCACGCGTCTTGGCCTGCCGTGCCAACGACTTGAGGAACTCCCGTAGTTCGTCGGTGGTCTCGTAGAAACGGCACAGTGCTTCCACGTCCGACGGCTGGACCCGTCCGCTGCCGGTCTCCATGCGATTGACCTTGGAGCCGCTCCAGTCCAGCGCCGCACCCACCTGGGCGCAGGTCAACGAGTTCTTCTCCCGCAGCTTCTTCAGCTCGATGGAGAGGCGACGGCGGCGTGCCGTCGGTGATCCGGCCATCCGGGCCCCCTTTGTCGGAACGGCGTTCAGTCTCTGTGCCAAGGCCTGCGCCCGCCAATCACCCGATGGTGGGATTCTCTCCGTGCACATTGCATGACGGGATGCGCGCCGGCCATGCTTGCCGGCAGGACGAGCCGGTGCGGGGCCGGTGCGGCGCAACGGCGTCTGCGCGGACCCACGAGTGTGGGGGAGTCGAAAGTGATCCCAACTGCATGCATGACGCAGCCGTCGTGGGTCGTGGAGTTCGCGGCTCACGAGGAGGAAGTGGCAGGGCTACGACGCAGCGTGCGGCAGTACCTCGGAGCGTGGGGGCTGCGGGACCTCGTGGACGAGGCGCAGCTCTGTGTGAGTGAACTCGTGGCCAATGTCATCACTCACGTGGGCGCCGGTACTCCGACGATGCTGGCGGTGCGGCTGAACGGCACGTCCCTGCGCATCGAGGTCCACGACCCCGACACGCGCGCCCTGCCCACGCTCATGGCGGCGGACCCCGAGTCGGAGGGAGGCCGCGGAATGGCGCTCGTCGGGGCGGTCACGGATCGGTGGGGCGTCCAGCTCGGTGCCGACCGGAAGGTCACCTGGTGCGAACTCGCCACGGGGCTGCCACCGGTGAGGAGCCATGACGGCTGTCTCAGGATGACCCGGGTCCAAGCGATGATCGGCCTCTACGGTGCCCGTGGGTCCGGACACGGACCCACGGGCACCGGAAGACTGGGCATCACCGAGGGGGAGGAGGCGGCGATCTCCGTGATCACCGACCTCCTCCACTGGCTCAGCGCGCACGGCCGCGAAGCGGACGACGTGCTGGACCGGGCCCAGGTGCGCTTCGAGGCAGAGACCTTCGAGGCGGGCCGGTGAGCCGGGGCGGCAGACGTCAGCCCTCCGGGAAGGCCGCGAAGAATCCCAGAGCGGGTTCCTCCGGCGTGCCCACCAGCAGCGCCCGGTCCAACAGGATGTTGTTGTGCTCGCAACTCGTCTCCGGGAGCATCACGCACGCGTGACAGGCGGCGAGATTCGTACCGGCCGAGCCGGCCACCTCGGCCTCCATGCAGAGGGGATCGGAAGAGCACCACTCGGCCCGGCGGATCGCCGACCGCACAGTGCGGTCGAGGAGTTCCGGCTCTCCCTGGGCGACGAGGCCGCCCAGGCTGCCCGCCGAGTCGCTCGTCGCCGTGTAGACGAGCACTCCGGCCATGTCGTCCGCGGCGTACAGACGCTCACGCAGGGACGCGGACGGGTAGCCCGCCTCCAGGCTCCACTCGTTGATGAGAACGTGGGCCAGGGTGTGCAACAGCACCATGCGAGGCGTCGCCGGAGACTGTGCGGCCCGGCTCGGATCGTCGGCCCGCTGCTCGAGCACCCGCTGGTGAGCGGCACGCATGCGCTCGACCCGGGCGGCCACCGCCTTCGCCTTCTCCCAGGCGTCCAGTCGGGTCTCGTCCAGGCGCAGGAAGACGCCCTCGCCCTGGACCTCCATGGCCGGCAGCCAGCGCAGAGGATTCTGGGAGAGAGGCATCTCCTTCGGGTCGGTCGTCGACTCGGCGTCGACGAGGCGGGTGAAGCCCTTGAGCGCGCGCACCTCCCGGAGCTTCTTCACCAGCATCGGGCCGGTGATCCCGAGGGGCTGGAGCACACTCGGGTCACCGAGCGGGTTCTCGCAGACGAACTGCTCGTCCTGGGAGTGCTCGCTCTCGTCGTTTCCGGAGCGCAGGCGCTCGTACTCCTTGTTGCGCAGGGCGCGGTAGCGGTGGTCGAAGCTGTGTTCCTTGTCGTCCTGCGGATCCTCCTCGCGTTCCGCGTCGAGCAGCGACATCACCTCGTCCAGGGAGATCGGCCACTCTCCGTCGAAGACGGCGTCGAGGTAGACGGCGACCTGCGCGCGGTCCTCGTACTTCCTGAGTTTCCCCCAGTGACCGGCGAGCGGATCCGTACGGCTGCTGCTCCACGGGGGGATGGAGAGTGCCGACTTCAGCACCGGCTGCCACACCGATGAGGAACCGCGCTGCAGGGTGCGCAAGGGGAGCCCGCACCCCGCCGGGTCCGTGGCGGAGGAGCCGAGCCACGGGCGGGCGCCTCGGCAGGTGAGGCGCAGGTCCTTCAGCGCGTTCCTGCGGAAGGAACCCTCCATCGAGACCTCGGGCACCTGACCGCAGGTACAGGAGATGACGATGGAGCGGAGCGAGGAGGTGCGGCCGGTCGTGCGCATCCTGAGCTTGCCGCCGCACGCGCCGATCCTGGTGGAATCACGGTCGGGCGAGCGATGCACCCACTGCCAGTAGGGGAACTCGTCGAGGTGCCCGGCCTCGCAGGCGACGACGAAACGAGAGGGGACGAGGTCCACCTCGCACGTGCCGCAGACGCTTCGACCAGCCGGTGGTGAGAAGTCGCGGTGCGGCTGCAGCTCGTTGCACTCGGGGCACGAGTGCATCAAGGGGAAGCGGCGGACCCGAAGGCCGTCCTTGCTGGTGTCGTCGGACGCCGGCGGCAGTCGGAAGCAGTCGACATCGAGGAGCCGGGCCAGTCGCCGCTCATGGACGACGGGCGACTCGTCCTTGCGCCAGCTGTGGTCGGCCTCGTCCAGGCCCGAGACGACGAAGGACTCGTGGTCGACGGCGATGAGCGACCCGACGCCGTACGTGCTGATCGCCTGGGCCCGACGGACCGTGCCGCGGCGCGGGAGGTTGTGGGACGGGGCGGTGCCGTTCGCCGCGGTCCGGCGGCGGCGGTTGGGGGGCGGGGTCATCGGGTTCCCTCCATGAACAGGGCGGACTCGGCGTCGACATCGCGCAGGCTCCACAAGGTGGGCCACGCCTGGCGGTCCTCGGACTCGTCGTCGTACGACTTCAGGATCGATGGGGCACGGCTGCCTCGCTTCGGTTCGAAGAGCAACTCACCGTGGATGTCCGCCTCCTTGCACCACCAGTCGACGAACCGGTCGAAGCCCTGCTCCACTGCTTCGGCCTCCGAGGGAGTGACTGCGAGGACACGCTTCAGGAGCAAGGACTTGATGCGTCCCCGAAGGATGTGCTCGTAGGACTCGACCTGTCCGGCTCCCTCGTTCGGGCGGGCGGCCGGGATCAGGATGCGGGCCAGAGCGACGATCACCGCGTGCAGTCCCCGTTCACGCGCACGGGCGGAGAACGGGGTCACGGAGGTGGACTCGACCTCGCGGTAGAGGGCCGAGTGGTAGTGCTGGAAGTTCTCGTAGTGCGAACGGTCCCGGGCGCGCGTCGCGTTGAGCATGACCGCGACCAGGCCGGGGTGGGCGCGGCCGACGCGGCTCGTGGCCTGGATGTACTCGGCGGTCGTCTGGGGTTGACCCATCACGGCCATCAGTCCGAGCCGGTCCACGTCCACGCCCACCGCGATCATGTTGGTGGCGAGCAGGACGTCCACGGTGTCCTCGTCGGGGAGCCGCTTCTCGATGCCCTTGAGCCGCGTGGGAATCTCGCTGGCATCGATCCGGCTGGTCAGCTCCGAGTAGTTGGCGACGGAACGCACCGCCACGCCCTCGCGTTCGGCGAGCAGCTCCAGATACGCCACCACGTCGTCGTGGACCTGGAGCTCGGCCGCGGAGAGCAGCCGCAGGCTGTTGAAGTAGCCGACGAGACTCCAGTACGCGTCACGCACCTTGTCGTCGGTGTCCGCGTGCAAGGCCCGGTGCAGCAGAGTGGCGTACGTACGGATCAACAGCGTGGACTGACTGGTGCCGGGAGCCAGGAGGCCGACGTAGCGGCGGCTCGCCTTCTCCTCGCGCGGCGTCTCCACGGCGAACCACGAGTCGCGCGAGTCCAGGCCGGCGGGCGGGAACTGCCGCACCTCGCGGGCGAAGAGGTGGCGGCCCTGGGCGGCGGCACGGCGGATGGTCGCGGTGGAAGCGATCACCTTGGGTCGCTCGGCCAGCGCGTCGACGGCGGTCTCGTAGAGGCCGGTGAGGGTGCCCAGAGGACCGGAGATCAGGTGGAGCTCGTCCTGGACGATCAGCTCGGGGGGAGGGGTGCCGTCGTTCGGGTCGTCCAGGTTGAACAGCGCGGAGGTCGCGGGGCGCCACGGCATCGAGGCGAACTTGTCGACGGTGGCGATCACCAGCGTCGGACGCGCGTCGTACACCGCCTCGTCGATCAGGTGCACGGGAAGACCGCCGGAGAAGTCACAGTCCGCGCCGGGGCAGCGGACGTGCATCCGCTTGGCGTCCTCGTCGACCTCGTAGTCCCGGGCGTCGAGCCGGGTCCCGCACCAGGGACAGGCGTGCAACTGGACGGGGTTCTCGGTGGCGAGCCGCTTGTCCAGGTTGTCGCGCAGCTCGTCCAGCCTGGCGGCGGCCTCGGCGAGCGTGTTGGGGGTGGCCGAACGTCCCACCCACATGCCGACGGAGAACGGCTCGTCGCCCAGCTCGGGCGTCCGGTGCCTCATGTGCTCCATGGCGCAGAGCAGGATCGCCGCACGCTCGAACTGCTGCAGGGTGAGCAGTCGCAGCGTGTAGCGCATGAGGACGGTGACACCGCCGCCGTTCGCGCCCTTGCGGATGCGGCGCAGGAAGGACGTCAGGGCGATCAGGCCGAGGTAGGCCTCGGTCTTGCCACCACCGGTCGGGAACCAGAGCAGGTCGGAGATCTTCCGGTCGTCGTGCTCGGGGTCGTCGATGCCGGCCATGCAGAGCAGCAGGAAGGCGATCTGGAAGGGACGCCAGCGACCGGCGGACGGGTCGGGGGCACCCACGCGCCCGCCCTTCACCCAGGCGCTGCGGGCCCGCTGGTCGGCCATGGCACGGTTGGCGAGCCGGAACGCCCGCATCAGGTCGGGCTTGGTACGCAGCATCTCGATGCCCTCGCGGATCCGACCGAGCGCCTCGCGACAGGCGTCCACCTGGTCCCGCGCGGGCCGCTCGTGAGGACCGTTCGCCAGGGAGTCGGCCTCGACCGACTTACGGACGATCCAGTCCTCGTACCCCGCCGCCAGTGCCTCCAGGGCGGACAGGACCTCGGTGTCGGACTTCTCGGCCAGCCCGAGCATCGACAACGACGAGCTGTCGATCTCCGGGTTGGAGTCGGTCAGCAGCACTTCCACACTGGGTACGAACTCGCTGCGTACCTCGGGGACGGCGGCCGGGATGCTGTCGGTCACGCCGATCGGTGACGGAACCCAGTCCCAGGCGGCGGCGCACCCGTGGCCGATGGCGAAGGTCGGGGCGTGGCGGTGCAGCAGCCGACTGGTGGCGATCTCCGGGTCGTGTGCGGCGCCCGGGGCGGGACGCTCGACGAAGGCGCTGGAGCCGTCGGCGGCCCAGACCGTCAGACCGCACTGGAACAGGGCGAAGGCGTCCTGGAGATCCCGCTCGCCGACTTTCTGCCGGTTGATCATCGTGATGGTGACGGTGACCGTGCCGGTGACCGGATCGGGGCGACGGACGATGACGTGCAGAGCGACCTTGTCCGGTACGAGGTCGATCAGCTCGCCCGTGGTGGGGGCGGTCACGTCGATGGTCTTCTCGGGAAGCTCGAGCTCCTTGCGCCGCCACCGCTCCCGCTGCTCCGCGACGGTCCGGGCCTCGGCGCGGCGGGCCGGGACCGGGTTGCCGTCCGCGTCGGTGGGCTCGTAGACCGCCGCACGCGTCGAGACCACGATCGTGTCGCTCACGGCCGGGTCGACCGCGAAGGTCAGGCCCATCGAGGACGGGCGCTTGTCGCCCGAGACACCGGCTTCCTGCGCGGTGCCGGACTCCTCGGCGTCCTCCCGGGCGAGAACGGGCGCGGCGTCCAGACCGTCCTGTTCGGCGGCGTTCTCGACCCTCCGCTCCCGCGAGGCACGCGGATACAGCACGCCGGTCAGATAGCGGTCGATCGGCGCGTCCTGGGCGAGGACCTCCTCCCGGTCACTCGACGCCGCGTCCTCGGCGGGACCGAAGAGTTCCCTGCGCAGCCCCGCGAGGAGTTCCTCGTCCCGCACCTGGTAGTGCTCGAAGTGCCGACCTGCCACGTGCGTCATGCGCTCTGCTCCTCTTCGTCGTCAGCCCGTCGAAACATGCCGATGCCGGTGATCCGCGGCACGATCCACACACCTCGGTCGCCCAGGCCGGCGTTGGCGCCGGCCGCGACGCTGCCCGTCACCGTCTCCAAGGTGTCGATCCGCAGACCGCGGATCTCGTCGGGCCACCACGGGTCCCAGGTCCGGTTCACCTTCTGCACTTGGAACAGCTCCTGCCGGAACCGTTCCGACGCCTCGCCTATCTCGCGTCCCCGGTGCAGCAGCGCGTACGGGGGGCTCTGGGCCTCGCCCGCCGGCAGATCGTGGCGCTTGCGCAGCAGCACCTCCTGACCGGGGCCGACCTCGTCCAGGAGGTAGGTCTGGGTCTTCACGGCGTCGGTCGCGTGACCGGGGGGATTGTCCCGACACACGTCGCCGGCCTCGGCCACCACGCCGAACCTGTCCCACGACCGCCACCCGCCGACGAACCGGCGACCGTTCTTGCGGTTCCCCGCCCTCTTGACGATCGGAACCTCGGGGGAGCGGACGTGGTAGAGGTCCTGTCGGGCGCGGGTCATCGCCACATACAGGGCACGAGCCTCCGCGGGGAGGTCCGCCTCGGCGCCGTACTGCTTGTGGAGTTCGGCGACGGTCGGCGGAGTCAGGACGATCACCCGGTCGAACTCCAGCCCCTTGGCGCGGTGCACGGTGGAGACGACGATCCGCGCCGTCTCCGGATCGGCCGCCTCGTCGGGGAACCGGCCGTCGGCGACCAGGCGGCGCAACCGGTCCAGGTCGAGCGCGGTGCGTCCGGGCGAGCGGGTCGCGCGTCGCAGCACCGTCCACAGGGCGCCCGCGTTCGGTTCGTGGGGCAGTGGGATCTGCTCCAGCAGGGAACGGAATCGTTCCTCGGGCAGGCCGGCCGCCTCGGTACGGCGCAGCAGCTCGGCCACCCAGTAGGGCACCGGCCGCTCCTCGAGAGGGCGGCGCAGCCGGTGCCCGATGCCGTTCTCGTGGAGCAACCGGGAGACCACCAGTGCCTGCCTGTTGTCGCGGGTGAGGATGGCGCAGGTCTCGTCGAGGTCCCGCAGGCCCTGGAGCGTGTACTCGTCGGTGAGGTCGCCCAGCGAGTTCACCGGGTCCACGAGGAGGTCGCGCAGCTCCTCGTAGAGCGTGGCGGCCTCGTCCGCGTCCCGTACCTGCTGGAGCCGGGGGCCGTGCGACAGCGCGATGCGCGCCTCCGGGGTGACGGCCCGGAAGTTCTCGGTGAGACGCAGCTCCACCAGGTCGTCGGAGTACGAATTGCGCAACCACTCGAAGAACCGGCCGGTCTCGTCGTTGCGCTCGGCCGGGTCCTCGATCTGGAAGCCGTACACGGACTGGGCGGCGTCACCGACCACGGTGAAACCGCAGCTCTCCTGGTAGCGGTCGAGCAGTGCCTCCACCAGTTCCCGACGATCGCCCAGCAGGTCCTGCACCTCGTCGATCACCACGTGGGACGGAGGGACCGAGTCACCGGACTCCAGCGCGCCCTCCTCGACGGCCTCCGTCGCGGCCCTGATCCGCTCGTCGAACGAGGTCGTGGCCCAGTCACGGTCCGGATACGCCTGGACGAGCACCCCGTACGCCCAGGCGTCGAAGGTCTGGGCGCGCACCCGGCGGGCCCGGTCCCCGTGCCGGGTGATGCGTTCGCGCAACTCGCGGGCGGCCGCTCGGGAGAAGGTGAGCACGAGGATGTCGCCGGCCTCCAGCGCCTCTTCCGGGTCCTCGTGCCCGCACAGCGCGTCGAGCCGACGCACCAGCGTGTGCGTCTTTCCCGCGCCGGCCCCGGCGGTGACCAGGACCCGCGCGTCCCAGGGCTGTTCGACGACGGCCCGCTGCTCGGCGGTGAGCGGCGGACTGTCGAGGTAGATGTCGGTCACTTACGGCTCCAGAGGTGCTCGAACTGGGTGAAGGCCAGCGCGGTGTCGAAGTTGGCGATGTTGTCGTCGACGTTGAGGATCAGGCAGGTGTCCTTGCCACCGTTCTTGGGACCGCGCAGGCCGCGACCGATCATCTGCTGGTACACGTTGGTGCTGTAGACCGGCCGTGCCACGACCACGGCCCGGGTCGCCGGCGCGTCGAACCCCTGGGTGAGGACGCCGTAGTTGGTGAGCACACGGATGCGGCCGTTCCTGAAGTTCTCGATCCGCGTCCGACGGTCCTGCGCACTGGTCGTCGAGTCCACGGCGGCGGACCGGACACCTCGGTCGTTGAGCATGGCCGCCAGGTACTTGGCGTGGTCGACGGAGGTGGCGAAGAGCAGCGTCGGCCAGTCCGGCGGCAGCGCGGCCACCGACTCGACGATGCGCAGGCTCCGTTCGTGGTCGTCGGCGAGTCGCTGCTCGGCGGCGCGGGACAGCATCGCCATGCGTTCGGCGTGCGTCTTCTCGTCCTGGTCGAGCACGATCCGACCGCCCTCGAGGGTGCGGTGTTCGACCTGGGCGAGCATGCCCCACTCCTGGAGGTCCCGGTACGGGTCGCCGGAGGGGAACACACCCTCGTCCAGACGCCGGTTGCCGAAACGGGTGATCAGCCGGCGGGTCTCGTCCTCGTTGGTGTTGCGGAACGGGGTGGCGGTCAGGCCGAGCAGATGCCGATGTGTCTCGTACTGGGTCAGGCCCAACAGGCTCAGGATCTCCGTGTACCGCTTGGAGATCGCGGTGTGCGCCTCGTCCACGATCACCAGGGCGGGCTCGCGCAGCCAGGCGTACTGGTCGGTGCCCAGGCACCGATCCAGTTTCGCGTCCGTGGCGACCACCAGGTGGGGATGGTCGACGACGTCGCCGACCTCGTTGCTGCTCCACAGTCGGCTGATGGTCAGCGGTCGCTCGGCGCCGACCTTGCTCCAGACGAACTTCCAGCTCTGTACCGCTTGCTCGCACAGTTCCTCGGTCTGTGCGATCCACAACAGGGGGCCCTTGAGGTCACCGACCCGCTTCACCCAGCGGATCACGGCCTCGGCGGTGACCCGTGTCTTGCCGGCGCCGGTGGGCAGGGACAGCATGCCGCGCTGCGGGGCGAGCCGGTCGAGCAGGGTGGAGATGTTCCGGACCAGGTCCTCCTGGTAGTCGTGGAGCCGGGGGAAGTCCCGGGGCCCCTCGATCGTCTCGTAGGAAGGCGGCGAGGGGGTCCTGGAACCCGCGAACGTCACAGGCAGACGCAGGTCGGAGACGAACGCGATGGCGGCCGAGGAACCCCCGTACGCCACAGGCGCGTTGGGGAAGCGCGCCTGGATGTCGCGGGCGTGCTGCTGGAGCACCCCGTCGCCGTGCGCGTTGAACGCCATCTGGGCGATGCGGAGCCCGGACGGCTCCACGCCGCCGGTCGCCTGCAGCTCGGCGTCCATCAGCCCTTCGGGCAGGCCGGCCCTGAGCGCGTCCGCGCCGATCAACAGCTCGAGCTTGGTCACGACGTCCTCGGCGTCGCGCACGGCCTTCTGCGCCGCCTTCAGGGCGCTGTCCTTGGCCATGCGGTCCTGGTGCTCCAGCACGGCGCGGCAGCCGGCCGAGCCCAGGCCGAGGCCGAGCTCGCGGTCGATCAGCCGCAGCATGGGCTCGGGCTCACGCGGGACGCGGATCTTGACCGTGCTGTTCTGGCGCACGGCGTCCAGGGGGGAGGCGTGCGTGCCGTTGGGCGTACGGGTGACCTCCTCCAGCTCGGTACACCGCTGCACCATGCTGTTCCGGTTGCCGCTGTTCAGACGCTGCCGCAGGGCGGGGAACAGCTCGACGAGGGGAACGGGGTCGCCCTCGGGCACCTCACGGGTCTCCCGACTGATCACGTCGGCGTAGCGGAGCATGCCCCACTTCTCGACCATCAGCTCGGCGTCCTCGGCGGTCGGCACGAGCAGGGCGGGGAGCTGCTCGGCACGCAGGGCCCGGTACTCGGCGGTGCCGACGGCGAGGGTGATCTCGTCGTCGGGGCGGGTGCCCCAGGCGTCACCGATCCGGCAGCGGGTGAGGGAGTCCTCGGGGAAGTCCGCCCCGAACCGGGTCAGCATCACGTAGGTGGCGCCGACGAAGGAGTCGTCCTCGCTGCGGGACACCTCGTCGAGGAGCGCGTCCCAGCGGTCGGCGGGGACCTCGTCGACGGTTGTCGGAAGCCGCAGCTTGCGGGCCTTCTCGGGAGAGATGTCGGCGACCGGCAGCACGTCGCGGTAGGCGGCGAGCTGGGGGCCGACGGCCTCCGTCAACGGCATGAGCCCCTGGGATGTGGCGACCCTGCCGTACTTGCGCAGCATCCAGCGGATCGGGGACATCACCGCCTGCCGAGTGCTGGTCTGGGCGCCGAACTGGCGCGTCCAGTTGTCCACCACGGCGTCGTCGGGCAGCGCCTTGAGGAAGGCGGCGCGGGATTCCTCGGACAGGTTGCGGAAGAGATGGAGGGGGCCACCGATCGCGGCGCCCTCGACCTTCATCCGGTTCAGTGCGGGGCGGGGGGCACGGCTGTCCAGAGAGCGCAGGTAGGAAGCGTGAACGGCCGCTCGGTACTCCTCGAACCATGCCTCGTCCGCCTGAGGCTGCACGCCGCGGGCCGGTCGGTCCCGCAGGTCGATCAGGGAGAAGAAGTACGTGTCGTCGGAGTGGAACGTCATGTCGACGGCGACACTCGGGTCGCGCTCGGCGTCGACCACGACACCGGGCAGCATGCAGTCCTCGACCGGCCGGAAGTGCTTGTCGGCGGTCCGCACCCGGAGGGTCGAGCGGGGATCGGGCACGCGCTCCAGGACCTTGTGGGCCAGCCGGCGGATGCCGGCCTGGCGGAACAGTTCCCAGAAGCGCTCCCAGTCGGACTCTCCGTAGTGGTCGAAGCCCTGGTCGAGGACGCTGGCGAACCGACCCTCGGCGTCGGCCTCGCGGATGCCGAGGACGCCGAGCGCGTGCGCCAGCGACGGGTCGTGGGCGAGCGCGTCGACGACGTACACCGTGGACTCGCGCAGGCCGTCCTGGTGCTCGGCCCGGCGGTACACCTTGCCGTGGACCGGAGCGACCAGCCCGTGCTCCTCGGTCAGCACCACACGGGCCTTGCGGGCCTCGTCGGCGAAGGGGGAGCCCCTCTCGATCATGTCGGCCAGGATGCGGACGGCCACCGCCGACGCCTCGGCGGTACCGTTCGCGACGAGGGCCTCCAGCCAGTCGCGGACCCCGGCCCGTTCCTGTCGTGCGGCGCCGAGGATGTGCTCGACCTTGCCCGAGCGCAGGGCGTCGGCCTCGACGCTCGGGTGCAGCCAGTCCGAAGGGCGCCCGGGACACTCGTGCCACATCCGCAGCCACCGCGTGAGCTGCTTCAGGTCCTTGTCCAGGCGCGGGTGGACGCGCAGTTGCCCGGGTGCGCGCAGGACCCCGTCCTGGTCGGGCAGCGAAGGGCTCGTGGCGGCGCGGGCCCAGATCTCCCGGGTCAGGAACTCGTCGGCCCAGCTGATCGCCTCCTTGACACGGCCGGGTAGCAGGGAGAGATAAGCGGCCGGGTCCTCGGCCGGGGCCAGCCCGGGGAGCGCGTCGACGACCAGCTTCGCCGACACCCTGATCATCTCCTGGTTGAACGGAGAGGAGTCGAGCAGGTTCTGTCGGTCCTCGTTGGTCTTCCACGCCCCGTTGAGGATGCCGCTCAGCGACATCTCGTACTTGGTGGGGAAGAAGGACCAGAACTTGCCCCGACCCCGGGAGCGGGGGCTGACGTACAGGCCGCTCTCGGCGTCCCGTTCCAGCGCGGGGACGGCCCAGGACAGGTCGAGCGCGACCCGGTCGTGCAGTTCCCCGGCGTCCGCACGAGCCGCGGGACCGGGCTCGTGCGTGGCGGTGAACACGCGCCAACGCTGCGTGGAAAGGGCCTTCCCCGTGCGCTCCTCGGTCACGGTGTGCAGGTCACCGGACTGCTGGGCGGTCAGTGTCCGACGTGCCATGGGCCTGGGACGGTGGTCCTCCAGGACGACCTTGGCGACGTGCGGCGAGAAGAGCTGGAACCCGACAGGGAACTCCTCACGGGGCTCACCGTGGTCCTTGCCGCGATTGCCGTGCATGTCCTTGCCCAGCCGGTCGTCGGCCTTCGGGAGCAGCGGAAGACGGACGACCGTGGTCGCCCAGGTCAACAGCTTGTCCAGTACGGGGTCGGAGGCGCGTTCGGTCTGCATGTCGAGCGGGCGGGCCATCCGCAGGACGGGGGCGTCGAACTCCGGGCCGTAGCGCTCCGTCACACCGGGCACGGCCTTGATCTGCTCGTAGGACCAGGCGCGGTCGAATCCGAAACTCCCGGTGCGGCTGAAGAATTCCGGCGCGTCGGTCACCACGAGGACCGACTTCACGCCGACACCGAATCGTCCGATCTGCCCGCCGCGCTTCTTCGACATGCTCATTCGAAGGATGGTCTCCGCCCCTTCCGGAGTGACCGGGCTTCCTTCGTTGGCGCAGTACAGATGGGTTTCCGTGAGGACCACGTGGACGCGCCCGCCGGGCTCGTTCGCGATTTCGTCGGCCGCGTTCTGCACGAGTTCGAAAAGCTGACGGTCGCCGTATCCGCCCTGCGTGATGCGGCGCTCGCCATTGGCGTGCTCGGCGACGAGGCCGGGGTCCACGGCGTACGTCTGCAGAACACGGGAGGACTGTTCGAGAACGGTATCGATCACCGTTGAGGAAGGGGACGGCACGGTTGCGGCGCTCCTGATGTCAAAGGTGGGTGAAAGTCTGGATGACGGGCCGGCTCGCCGGCTGTGCGCGAGCCGGCTCGCAGCTCATCGCGCACTGGCGGACGGAGCGTCTCCCCGATGGGCGAGTGCGCGGGTCATACGGGCGGAGGGCGCGTGGTCAGGCGGCAGGAGGGCTTTCGTCCTGCGGTGTCGGAACCGTTTTGGCCGGGCCGGTGGACTCCGCGAGGAAATCATCCTCGGACAGGTCATGGCGGCCCGAGAAGTCCGTGACTTCGGCCTTGCTCACCCGCTGAATACCCAGTTGGAGCGTGCTGCGCTCCCGCTGGGAAAGCAGTGACGGAAAGCAGTCGTCCTCGTCCATCGAGTCCCCACCCCTGTCGATCGATGTCCTTCAATTCGCGCAGGGGTGTAATCGGACAACGCCCCACGAAGCGAACGGGTTCTGCTGCGGGATTCGATCCCGCCGATCACGGTAGCGGCTGGGCCCCCCGGCCGCCAGGAATTTCAAAAAACGTTTCCTCGTGCGCTCGTCGAGTACGTGTTGAGCGTGTGAGGGCATGCCAGTAGCAAGCCGCACGACCCCCGGGAAAACCGGTTTGCGAGCGAGTTGGCTTTTCCAACGTGGCGAATGTAGCGGGGTTTTGAGGAGTCGGCAAGTCCCAACGTCTTCTCCCTTGGAGGAAGTTGGAACTCCCGACCCACAAGATGGACATATCGGGTTGAACCGGTCGATTCAGGCTGTCCGACTTGGACCTGCCGTACCCCTCGCTCGGTTAACTTTCAGTTGACATGATCGCGATCGTCAAATTAGCCTCCCCGTACGACCCGAGGAAGAGCAGGTGGCGCGTGGAGACAGGTGAGGAGTTCGGGCCGTGGCTGTCCCGACAGCTCAAGCTCGCGGGGAGGACGCAGGCCGAACTGGCCAAGGAGCTCGGGTTGACCCGAGCCGCCGTCTCCGCGTGGATCGCCGGGCGGTCGACCCCGCGCCCGACCCTCATGACGGACATCGCCAGGGTCCTCGGTACGGACGTCGGCACGGTGCACACCCGCACCACCGACACCCAAGCCGGCCTCCCGGTCACCTGGTACCACCGCCCCGGATATCCCGACGGCGGTCGTGACCTGGGCAATGCCGCGGCCTTCGCCTTCGACGCCGACGTCCAGGTCCTCGCACGCGAGACGTGTCAGAACAGCCTCGACGAGCGGTTGACGGAGAACGGCCGCCCCGTCCGAGTCCGCTACACCCTGCACGAGTTGACCGGTGAGCACCTGGAAGCCTTCCGCGAGGCGATCCTCTGGAACGAACTCTTCCCGCACTACTCCGCCGTCTCGGCGCTCGCCGGTCATCAGAAGGTCGGTCGGGTCGTCGACGCCGGTGTGCGCGACATGTACGAGAAGGGGCGCCTGGTCCTCCTGCGGGTCGACGACTACAACGCCTCAGGGCTCACCGGCGACGACTACGGGGACGGCAAGTTCGCCGCCGTCGTCCGTCGCCAGCTCGAGAGCCTGAAGTCCGGTTCCTCCGCCGGTGGTTCGTACGGCCTGGGCAAGGCCACTCTGTGGGCGACCAGTGCTCTCGGCCTCGTGTTCATCAACTCCACTCTGTCGGTCCCGCATGAAGGGCGTACCGAGCGAAGGGTGATCGGGCGCCTCGAACTCCCCTGGCGGGAGGTCGACGGGCGCACCTGCGCGGGCCCCGCCTGGTTCGGACGCCCCGACCCCGACACGCCGGGTGCCGAGGTCGTCCGTTCCTGGTGGGCGGACGAGGAGACCGTGGATCGCCTGCACCTGAGCCGGGACAGTGACGAACCGGGTACGTCCTTCCTCATCGTGGGCGCGCACGACGTGGCCAGCCTCGAGGACCAGTTCGACGACGAGGACAAGCCTCGTGCCGAGGAGGGACCCGAGGACGCGCGCGACATCAAGAGGATGCACCGCCGCCTGGTCGAGGCGTTGGGCCGCGATTTCTGGGCGGCGATGATCGGCGGGGGTGGCCGTCTTCCGCTGCTGGAAGCCTCGGTCCGCGCTCTGCGCAACGGAGAGGAGGTCGTGCCGGAGACGAAGGTGGACCCGTCCGTCGAGCAGCCCTCCCGCACCCGCGCGCTGCGGGCCCACTACGAGGGCACCACGGTGGAGCGGCTCACCGAGGCCGGTCAGGTGGCGTCCAGAAACGTTCCGCTGAAGCTTCCGCTGACCGGTGGCGCCCGTGGGACGCTCGGTACGCACCAGGCGGTGCTGTTGGTCACCGAGGCCGCCGGTGACAAGGACACCCCCAAGAACCAGGTGCACTCGCTGCGCGGCAACCGCATGACGGTCAGGAAGGCGCCGGTCTCCAACCTGCCGATCGGCACCAACCCCTTCCAGGCCGTCGTCCTGGTCGGTGAGGCCGCCGGTGCGTCGGCCCCGTTCGCGAAGGAGGCCGAGGAGTTCCTGCGGGCGGCGGAGCCGCCCGAGCACGACCGGTGGGGGCAGACGGAGGAGCTGACCCTGCGCTGGTCGCCCTCCGCGTATCGGCGGATCCAGAATCTGACCACCGAGGTCAACAGCGCGGTCAGGGAACTCGTCGCCCGCCCGAAGCGCGGCAGAGGCGAAGGCGGTGAGGCGCTGCGCAAGGCGCTGACCGTCAAGAGCCGACCCAAGGCCAAGGTGCCCTCCGGCCCGGTGGTGCCGGTGCTGGACGTGCTCGAGGCGACGATCGGTGACCAGGGGGAGTGGCTGATCACGGCCGAGGTGAAGATCCCGCGCGGTGACGAGATCGTCCCGATGGTGCCGGTCGCCCAGCTGGACGTCCGCTCCGGAGGACGCCCTCGCCTCGACTGGGCGGAACTCGTCGCCGTGGAGGGCTGCGAGGTGGAGAACGGAACCCTGCGCTTCCCGCCCGGCACACGCCGCGCGAAGTTCCGAGGGGCCACCGACGCCTCCAGTCATCCGGTGAGGACCACGCTCACCCGCCTCGTCGTCGAACTGCGTGCCGGCAAGGAGGCGTGACGCGTGAAGATCTATCCGTACAAGCGCCTCAGCCGCCCGATCACGCTCAGGGTGACGTCGGTCTCCCTCAGACTGCCCGACGGCACCCGTGATCCACTCGACACCAGCGCCTACTCGGTTCAGGAACAGGCCGTTGCCCTCGGTGTCGCGGGCCACACGGACTGGGTGAGCGCCACGATCGGCATCTCGGCCACACTGCCGCCCGGCGTCGACGCCCCGGACGCGGCCTGGTCCGATCTGCGTGTCCTCGCCGTGCTGACCGACGGGGAGACCAACGTCCGCACCTCGACGACCCTCACACGGGACGCGGAGGGCAGCCGCGACTGGTCGGGCACCCTGGAGCTGTTCCGCGACGACCACATGGGACGGGCCTCCCTCAGCGCGTACGCCGTCGGTACGGTCGACAGCGTGCCGGGGCGGTCGATCACCGAGACCGACCGGAACTGGGTCGTCGACACCGTCTCCGACGAGCCGGTCAGAGGGCTGCGACTGGACGTCCGGAAGGCGTCGTTCGGCAAGAGCTCCAGGGAATGGCTGCGCGCCTACGCCGACGCCCCCTGGCTCGTGGACACCACGGCGCGGGTCCCCACGGTGTACGTCAACACCGACACCGACGGCATCCTCGGACTGTTGGACAGCAACGGATCCGGTGTGGAGAGCAAGGTGCGCGACCTCCTCGTCGCCCAGATGGCCACGGACGTGTGGACGGCGGTCTTCCACGGCGCCATCGGCGACCTGGAGGTGGAACCGGGTGGCAGCCCGGTCTTCCCGACCGACTGGCAGGGCGAGGTGCTGCGGGAGATGCTCCCGGACGTCGTCCCCGGTGTGCACGTCGAGGAGGCACTGCGTCGGGTCCACCGTCGACGCACCGGCGAGTCGGGCTGGGGCGAGTTGCAGACACGCATCCACTACGCGGCGGTGCGACGTGCCGACGCGACCAAGGCGGTGGGCTACGTCATCCGCGGTCTGGAACGGACGAACAGGGAGAGCGAGTCGTGATCACCCAGCCTCACCACGTACCGGAGCGCCTGGCGTTGCTCTCCGGCTCGGCCGCCGACACCTTCCTCACCGAGGGACTGCTCAGGGGCGAAGAGGTCCACGGCGGCCTCGACCTCGCCAAGGTCGTCGAACCCCTCCCCGAGGACGACGCCAGGTGGTGGGTCGAGCCGATCCGCAGCCTGGTGGACGACGCCATGTTCGCCTTCGACAAGGAGCGCACCGGGGCCGACGCCTGGCTCGCGCCCCGGCTCCACGCCACGCTGCGTCTGACGCGGCGGGAGGCGGCGGACAGACGGCTGTGGAACCACTTGGCGCTCGCTGTCGCCCCTGACTATGTCGTGTGGCGTCACCTGTCGGAACCGTCTCGACGCGTGGCCGCGGAGCGCTTCCAGGGCCCCGCTGACCGACAGTGCTTCTCCCGCCTGTGGTGGGCGGCGGAACTCTTCCGGGACGGTTCGGACTACGGGCCGGTCGAGGTCGCCTGCGGAAACCAGGACCTCATCCACACCGTGCTCCGGAAGGACCTGATCGACCACCGCCCCACCGCTCAGGCACTGGTCCGCCTCCTGAAGAGCGGAAAGGTCACCACTGGGCGGGAGATCAACGGCCTGAGCGTCGCCATCAACGCGGCCGGAGCGACCGTGATCTACGACGCCCTCGCACCGGACGAACCCAGGGATTCCGCCGGCCTGCGGGACTGGATCGAAGAGGCGCAGACGGCCCCACCGGTCTCGCGCCACACCCTGCCCGAGGGCCCCGACGAGGACCCCGTCCCGGAGGAGTCCGTGACGGCGCTGACCGACTACTTCGCCGAGCTGTTCGAGACCGCCCCGGTCAGGGGCCGGAAGAGCGAGGACTGATACGGCGCCGTCGAGCTACTCGGGACGCGGGCAGCGGGCGGTGCAGTCGTCCGCCGACCCGCATCCGTGGCTCCGCAGCTTGGCCCGCTGTTCCTCCGTGGCCGGCACCCACGGCTTGCGCATCGTCTCCGGGGTCGGTGCGGACAGGCCGAGCGCGGCGCTCAGGATATGGGCCCCGAAGAGGGGCGGCACGGCGTTGCCGACCTGCTGGGCCCTAGCCGTTCCCGACCACGGGTAGTCCGGCGGGAAGCTCTGCAGCATCCCCGCCTCGTTCATGCTGAACCTCGGACCCTCACAAACGACGTGGGGGTGGTGGTCGCCGGCGGGTTCGAAGACCACGAAGCGCGAGATACGTCCGGTGACGGTGGTGGCAGGCTGCCGGTCGGTCCGGACGCCGCGTCGTCCAGGGTGCCCGGAGCTGCCGTAGTTCGACCGGACCAGGAAGGGCGTCCTACGCCCCGGGTGCGTGCCGACCGGCTCGGCGAGGGCGTCGCCCATCGACTTCCAGTGCTCCAGACCGTCGACCTCCGTGGGGCGCTGTCGCGGTTCGGGGACGTCGGTGTCGTAAAGGGTCGGCTGAGTCGCCGGTGCCACGATGCCGCCGTTCCTGTGGTTCCACCCCTTCGCCTCGTAGGCACGGTGGGTCGGCGCGGGCAGCGAGGGCTCGCCGAGTCCCTCACGGCGGGCGATCAGCACAGCGCGGGACCGGGTCTGCGGCACTCCGTAGGTCTCGGTGCCCAGGACGTCGACGACGACCCGGTACTTGGTGCCGTCGGGAAGACCGACCTCCTGCAGGACCTCGGCGTAGCTCTCCCAGAGTGCCCTCACGGCGGGGACCTGCTCCAGGACGATGACGTCGTACGGCCGGTGCCCGCGGTTCGGGCTCCTGGTCGCCTGGATCGCGTACCGGAGGGGTTCGAGGACCAACGCGGTGCGCGGGTCGCTGAGCTTCTCCAGCTCCTCGTCGATCTCCGTGTCGGAAGCGCCCGCCACGAGCCGCTTGATGTAGCCCTTGACCTCTTCGAGCGCCTTGCGACCGGCACCCCGCCCCGCCACCGAGTACGTCTGGCACGGCGGACCGCCGGCGAGCACGTTGACCTCCGGCGGGAGCGACTCGAAGGACTCCCTGCGGACCACGCTGACGTCGGCGTGGAGGGTGTCCAGGCCGGCCGCGTAGCGCGTCAGGCACGCACTCCGGTCCCACTCGATGCCGAGACTCGGGATGCCCAGCCGATGACCGGCCACGTCCAACCCACCAGGCCCCGCGAAGAGGTCCAGGACAAAGGGCTTGTCGAGGATGGACTGGTGGGGCGGCGTGCTGGTCATGTGGCGGAAGTCTAGCCGGCAGCGGGGGCCACCGACTCCCCGCGCAGAGCTTCGGCGACGGCCCGGCCCAGGGCACGACCGACAGGCGGTGGTGTCGCATGCCCGATCTGGCGATATCGGGCGGTCTTGAGGCCGGTGACCTGCCACGACGTGGGGAAGCCCTGGAGCAGTGCCGCCTGCGCGACTGTGATCTTCACCATGTTGTCCCTGCCGAGTGAGGGATCCCATACGAAGTCGGGCCCGGGAACCTCGTCACCCACCGTGTGACCGTTGACACCCATGGTCGCCCACTGCCGCTTGGCCCCGGTCGGCCCCAGGTCGGCACCGCCTCGATTCTTCGAGCCTCCGACGAGAGTGGGAGCCGGCTGATCGGCCTGGCTGGCCCAACGCGCGGCGTCCGGCCAACCGCGCACCGCCATGGACGGTCCCAGGGCGGCACCGACCGTCACGGGTTGCCGCACCGTGGGCGTCGGCGGACGGAACCCCCCGGCCCAACGCCGCTCGACGGCCACCAGCACACCCTGCTTGCGGTTCTGTGGCACCCCGAAGTCGACGGCGTTCAGGACGAGCCAGCTGAACTCGTAACCCAGGTGAGCCAGTTCGGCACGCGCGAAGTCGCGGAAGCGCTGGTACCTGTCCGAGTGGGCGAGATCGGGAACGTTCTCGATGATCACCGCTCGCGGCCTGATGGCGTGGGTCAGGTAGACGGTGGCCTCCAACAGGCGCTCCTCCGAACCCGATTCGGCTCGTCGGGCGGTCGCGCTCGACTTCACCCGTGGCAACCCGGCCGAGAGGAGATCCACGTCGTAGCTCTCGGAGTGCTCGGACGGGTCGAAGTCGAGCAGGTCGGCGCGGAGCACGTTCCAGTGCGGCCGATTGGCCCGTAAGGTCGCGACGGCGTCGTCGTCCTCGTCCAGGAGCAGACGCGGTTCGAATCCGGCCTGCTCCAGACCGAGGGCGAGTCCACCCGCCCCCGAGCACACGTCCACGAAGGTCAGTCCCCCCACGCCCCCTACCTTCCCGTCAGTTCCGCCAGCCGCTGCCCCACGACCGCTCTCACCCGAGCGGCCACCTCCTCCGGATCCTCATGCTCCCAGAACCGCAGCACCGTCCACCCCGCCGCGGTCAGGTGCTCGGTCGTCTCCCGGTCGCGAGCCATGTTCCGGTCCAGCTTGTTGCGCCACCACTCGGCGTTGGACTTCGGGTGCGTGGCGTGCTGAGGGCATCCGTGCCAGAAGCAGCCGTCGATCAGAACGGCCACCTTGGCACGGGTGAACGCCACGTCGATGCGCCGCCGCGCCATGCCCGGCACCGGGTACTCCACGCGGTAGCGCAGCCCGGCCGCGTACAGCAGGCGCCGAACGGAGAGCTCGGCGTTCGTGTCCTTGCTGGCCTGGCGGGACATGCGTGCCGAGACGGCGGGGGAAGAGGGCTTCACGTCGTCCCATACTGTCGTGTCTCGGGAACGTATGCTGATTCGATCTCCGAGAACCGCGTCCTTCCGGCCGGGGAGGCCACGAGTGGTCCGGAGCGATGACCGGCCCGCGACACCCTCACCCGGCGCCCCCGTGCCCCACCACTCCCGGCACCGCGACCGGCGACCACGTGCCGAGCCACTGCTCGGCGTCCCACGCCTCGAACCGTTCCACCTCGGCGAAGCCCAGCTTCGCCGCGAGGCGCATCGAGCGGGCGTTGGCGGTCTGGGTGGCGAGCACCACCGGTTCGCCGGGGAGCGCGTCGGCGAACCAGTCGAGTGCCGCCGCGCACGCCTCGGCGGCGTACCCGTGTCCCCACGCCCGGGGCAGGAACAGATAGCCGAGTTCGGCCTTCCCCGCGACGGTCGGGCGACGGTGCTCCGGCGCTCTCCTGAGCAGGATCTGGCCGATCATCGCCCCGTCGAGATCGACGACGAAGCTTCCGGGCCACCGCTCGGGCACCCCGGGCGTCTCGCGCTCGAGCTCGTCACGCGGGCGGGCGCCGCCGAGGTGGGTGTGCACCTCCGGCGACGCCAGCAGCTCGATGAACGCCGCTCGGTCCCGGGTCTCGGCCTCACGGAGCACGAGCCTGTCGGTCCTGATCGGTGCGGGGGGCCAGGGGACGGGGCCGAGGTCGGTCATGGCGGCCAGCCAATCAGCGGGCACGGCGCCGATCAAGGCGTGCGACCGATCGGGCCACCGGCCTCGCCGTCTCCCGGTCGTTGCCGATCGGCGGGCTGCGTATCGTCTCCTGGTGATCAAGCGGCGCTGGGGGAGGGCATGGGCAGGCAGGAGACGTACCGGAAAGTGCGTGCCCCGCTGAAGCGGGCGGGCTTGGAGGTGCTTGAAGGCGGCGTGCCAGACGCCGTCTTGCCGGTGTCCGTGATGAGTGCGACGGTCAGTTGCACTCACGAGGAGACGGGCCGGCGGGATGCTTTCGTCGGCTTCGACGACCCGCACCTCATCGAGCACGCCAACCGAGGCTGGTACGAGTTGGCGACCTCCTTCGGCCTGTTCGACGTCAGCCGCGAGTTCCTGCTTGCCCTCCCCGCCTACCGCCACAACCCGCGCGTGGACCTGGAGCAGCCCTCCGTATGGCGCCGGGTGCGTCTGCTCGACGCCTGGGACGTCATGGGCGCGGCGTGCTCGATCCGCCGGGGGAGATCCGTACTCGGACACGACGAATGTCTGCTCGGCTCGCGATCCGGGCGTCCGGAGTTCGCGATGCTCTCGCTCGACAGCACCGTCTCCGTGGTCGGAACGACCTGGCAGGACGGCATCGGCTCCCTGGCCGTGCCCAACCCGGGCGACACGGAGCCCGTACGTCGCCTGATCGACTGGGAGGCAAACGGAGCGGACGTGTCACGCGATCGTCGCGCCCGAGCCGTCGCGTGGCTTCAGCGCGACGAGCCGGCCCCGGTGGACAGGGCGTGACCGGTCGGAGCCGACATCCAGGTAGCGGGCCGGCCGGACGAGCGCCTGCGGCGAGGCCGGCACCGCTTCCCTCTCCCGGGTGTCCTTGGAGACCACGTCGATCCACGAGTGGAGCCGGTGCGGATGACTGTGCGGAGGGGGAGGGTCAGCCCCGCGCCCCCTCCGCCAGGTGCTCCGCCAGCCCGTCCAGCAGCATCCCGCTGCCCTGCTCCGCCATGTCCCGTTCCTCCGCCGTGTCGCAGGTCTGGCGGAGAGTGATCTCCGTGCGGTCCGGGCCCTGTGCCGTGAGGTCCAGGCTCATCGTCACCTGGTCCGGGCGGCCGGGGACGTCCATGCCGAGGACCAGGCGGTGGGGCTCGGCGACCTCCACGTACGAGCCGGTCAGCGGGAACGCGTCGCCGTCGGGGGTGAGCATCGTGGCCTTCCAGGCGCCGCCCGGGCGGACGTCCATCTCGACGGAGCCGGGAACGGCGTGGGCCCACTGGGCGTACTGGTCGGGGGCGGTCCAGGCCTGCCAGACCCGGGCCGCCGGGGCGTCCAGGGTGCGGGTCAGGGTGTAGGAGAAGCCGTCGGCCGCGGAGGTCTGCTCGGTGCTCATGGGGACTCCCTTTCTCAGGCCCTCACGCCTCGTGTGAGGTGGTCGCACGGGTAGACGTCCGTGGCCGGCGAATCTCATCGGTCCGCCGGGACGTTTCCCGGCCCCGCCCCGTCACGCCCCGGTGCCGTGGCACTCCCCGTAGGCCCGACCCGAACCGCACCAGCACTCCGCCCCCCGCTGCGGGGGCCACGCCACCGCGCGTCCCCGGGCCGCCAGGATCGTCGCGTACTGCGGCAGCAGCGTCGGGTCGGACGGGGACGCGCCCTCCGAGGCGGCGAACGCCTCGTACGACGGGACCGTGCCGCGGACGACGCCCAGGTTCGGCGTGCCCGAGGAGGCGAGTTCGCGCAGGGCCGCCTCCGTCGTCGCCAGGTGCTCCTCGTGGGAGGGGTACTCGGCGGACAGCGACGGGTACGCCTCCAGCAGCTCCGCCAGTTCGTCCGCCGGCCAGTGGAGCATGGCCACGGGGAAGGGGCGGGACAGGGCCTCGCGGTACGCGCCCAGCTCGGCGCGCAGGCGGGAGATCTCCGCCCGCAGGTCGGCCGGGTCGTCGGAGCCGAGGGACCAGACGCGCTTGGGGTCGTGCAGCTCGTCCAGGGACACCGGCATCGAGTGGAGGGTGTCCGCCAGGCGGTCCCAGTCGTCGTGGGGCGCGCCCAGCATGCGCCGGACCCGGTGACGCCCGTACAGCAGCGGATGCGTGGCGTACGGCGGCTCGGCGACGTCCGTCAGGAGCAGGCGGGCGCCCTCGGTGAACGTCTCCTGGGCCGCCTCCAGCTCGTCGTGGGCCTCCAGGGCCTCGGCGACGATCACCCAGGGGGCCGGGTCGCGCGGGGCCGTCGCGCGGACGCCCTCGATGATCGCCCTGGCCTCGGCCTCGTGGCCGTACTCCCAGAGGTTCGACGCCTTGAGGGCGCGGACCAGGGAGGGGTTCTCCAGCCCGTCCGGCGAGGACAGCAGGCGGTCGTAGAGCTTGGTCGCGGAGGGGCGGTCGCCGGACAGTTCCAGGTGGGCCGCGGCGCGCACCAGGAGGGCCTCCGCGTCCTCCGGGTACAGGCCGGCGGTCCGTTCCAGACGGGCGGCTTCGGCGGTGTGGTCGACGTTTTCGGCAGGCGTGTCGGGGCGCATGGGTGACACCGTACTGCCGAGAGGTGACGAAGGTCAGGGGGCCGCAGGTCAGAGGCCCCGGCCGGGGGCGGATGCGGAGGCGGTACGGGGGGTCAGAAGGAGTACCGGCTCACCGGCAGCAGGGTCGCCACGCGGATCAGGACCGCCGTCAGCGTCCCGACCCACAGCAGGACGCCGAGCCACACGCCGAGCACCGCCGTCCGGTAGCGGTCCGGCGAGTCCAGGACCACGCTGTCGGGGGCGCCGGGAAGGTGGCGCAGGTGGACGCGGGTGCCCTTGGCGAGCCGGTGGGCGTCCGTCGTGCCGGGGAGGGCGTGCTCGTGCTCGGTGCCGTCGCCGTCGGTCCAGCGGACCACCGGGTGCAGCGTCGGGTAGGTGCCCTCGCGGGACGCGACGTGGTCCGACACCACGCCCTCGGCGTGACGGCCCATGCGGCGCACCACGTGCTCGGTGATCGCGATCTTGGCCTCGACGGCCGTGAGGGCGAGTCCGCAGAGGAACGGTATGAGGGCCAGGAGCCAGTACGCGGTCATGGGCGCAGAGCTTAGAACGGCACCCCGACGGGCGGGGACGTCTCCGGCCACCCGGGCCGCCCGGCGTCCGCCCGCGCGCTGTCGGGCGTCGTACCGGGTCCTGTATAACTGGGACAAACGCGTGTACGAGAGGGGGGATTCGCTCATGACCCGAGACCGGGCCGTCCCGCGTCCCCTGCTCGTGCTGCTGCTCGTGCTCCTGCCCGTCGCCCTCGTCGACGTCGGCAGCCTCTCCGCCACCGTCGCGCTCGCCGCGACCGCCGCGGCCGGCTCCGCGCTCGCCGTCTGCGCGGTCATCGCCGCGCGCTGCGTGCCCGCCGTGCCGCCCACCCGGGTGCGCACGGCCATCAGGGACCGGGACCGCCGTACGGCCTTCCTGCCCCAACGCGATCCCGACGCCGCCGGACGCCGCCGGCCACGAGCACCCGGACGCGCCCTCCCGGCGACCACCGCGTAGGGCATCCCTTCACCACCGCAAGGCCCGATGCTCCCGCGCGGGTCGTCATGCCGCACACCCCGATCACCCGACCGTCCCGGTCGCGTGGTCCTCCCGGCACGACGAGACCCCCGGAGGGCTCCTCACCCATGTCCGTTTTCGCCAGCCTGGTCGAGCACCTCGCCGACCTGCTCCAGCCGCTGTTCGGCGCCTCGGCCGCGGCCGCCGCCATCGTCCTGTTCACCGCCCTCGTACGGCTCCTCGTCCACCCCCTGTCGCGGGCCGCCGCGCGCGGGCAGAAGGCGCGCGCCGAGCTCCAGCCGAGGATCGCCGAGCTGCGGCGCAAGCACGCGAAGAACCCCGAGAAGCTGCAGAAGGCCGTCCTGGAGCTGCACGCCCGGGAGAAGGTGTCGCCGCTGTCGGGCTGCCTGCCCAGCCTGTTCCAGCTGCCCGCGTTCTTCCTGCTGTACCACCTCTTCTCCAGCACCTCGATCGGCGGCGAGGCCAACGGCCTGCTGTCCCACCAGCTGTTCGCCGCGCCGCTCGGCGGGCGGTGGGCCGACGCGCTCGGGGACGGCGGGGTGTTCGGCGGCGCCGGGCTCGTGTACGCGGGGCTGTTCGCCCTCGTCGCCTGCGTCGCCGCCTTCAGCTACCGGCTCACCCGGAGCAGGATGGCCGACCGGCCGCTGCTGCCCGCCGCCGGGGACGGGGGAGAGCAGGTGCCCGGGCTGGGCGCGATCACCAAGGTCATGCCGTTCATGTCCTTCTTCACGCTCGTCACCGTGGCCGTCGTCCCGCTGGCCGCCGCCCTCTACATCGTCACCAGCACCACCTGGAGCGCCGTCGAACGGGCCGCGCTGTACCGGTGAGCCGGGCCGCCGGCCCGTGGCTACGGTCCAGTACGTGAACGGGGTATTGCGGAGTGGAACCCGACCTCGGACGATCGGACGAGTCCTCCGGTGGCTGCGCACTGCCGCAACCAGGTCGCACCTCATCGGGCGGGCGCCCGCGAACGAGGAGTTGGGGATCATGAAGCTGCTGCGAGTCGGTACGGCGGGGTCGGAACGGCCCGCGCTGCTCGACACCGGGGGGACGCTGCGCGACCTGTCGGGCGTGGTGAGCGACATCGACGGCGAGCTGCTCGCCGACGACGCGGCGCTGGACCGGGTACGGGCCGCCGCCGACGCCGGTGAGCTGCCCGCCCTGGACGCCACGGGGCTGCGCGTCGGACCGCCCGTGGGGCGCATCGGCAAGATCGTGTGCATCGGGCTGAACTACCACGACCACGCCCGCGAGACCGGGGCCGAGCCGCCCGCCGAGCCGGTCGTCTTCCTCAAGGCGCCGGACACGGTCGTGGGTCCGGACGACACCGTGCTCGTGCCGCGCGGCTCCGCCAAGACCGACTGGGAGGTGGAGCTGGCGGTCGTGATCGGCCGTACGGCCCGCTACCTGGACTCGGCCGAGGAGGGGCTCGCGTGCGTCGCGGGGTACGCCGTCGCGCACGACGTGTCCGAGCGGGAGTTCCAGATCGAGCGGGGCGGGACCTGGGACAAGGGCAAGAACTGCGAGACGTTCAACCCGCTCGGCCCGTGGCTGGTGACCGCCGACGAGGTGCCCGACCCGCAGCGGCTGTCCCTGCGGCTGTGGGTGAACGGGGAGCTGCAGCAGGACGGGACGACCGCCGAGCAGATCTTCCCGGTGGGGGAGGTCGTGCGGTACGTCAGCCGGTTCATGGTGCTGCGTCCCGGTGACGTCATCAACACCGGGACGCCGGCGGGGGTGGCGATGGGCCGACCGGAGCCGAAGCCGTACCTGCGGGCGGGCGACGTGGTCGAGCTGGAGATCGAGGGGCTGGGGCGGCAGCGGCAGGAGCTCAAGGACGCGTAGGCGCTCCGCTGGGGGCGGGGGACTGCGGTGCGTTGCCGGCCGCGGGTTGTGTGTGGCCGGTCGCGCAGTTCCCCGCGCCCCTTTGGGGCGCGTTTCCTCACGCCAGTAGTGCGGCGAGCTTGCGCCAGGCGTCCCTCGGGAGGTGCGTCATGTCGTCCTCCACCACCTGGAGGGCCACGTGGTCCGCGCCCGCGTCGTGGAAGGCGGTGATGCGGGTGCGGATGGTGTCCTCGTCGCCCCAGGCGAAGACCGCGTCGATCAGGCGGTCGCTGCCGCCGCCGGTGACGTCGGCCTCGGTGAAGCCGAGGTTGAGGAAGTTCTTGGTGTAGTTCGGGAGCTCCAGGTACCGGGCGAGGTAGGCGCGGGCCGTCGCGCGGGCGCGGGACGGGTCGGCGTCGAGGACGACCTTGAACTCCGGGGCCAGCAGCGCGCCTTCGCCGAGCCGCTCACGGGCCTGCGCGGTGTGCTCGGGGGTGACCAGGTACGGGATCGCGCCCGCCGCCCGGTCCCGGGACAGGTCCAGCATCTTCGGGCCGAGCGCGGCCAGCACCCGGTGTCCGGGCCGCACCCCGGCCCGGTCCAGCTCGTCGAGGTAGTCGACCATCTTCGAGTACGGGCGGCTGTAGCCCTCCACGCGCGGGCCGTGGCTCACGCCGAGGCCGAGCACGAAACGGCCGGGGTGGGAGACCTCCAGCTTCGCGAAGCCCGCCGCCGCCTCGGACGCCTTGTGCTCCCAGATGCTCTGGATGCTGGTGCCGACCACGATCCGCGAGGTCGCCTCGATCAGCGGCGCGGCGTTCCGGGCGGCGCTGTTGCCGCCGAGCCACAGGGCGCCGTAGCCGAGCTGCTCCAACTCAGCGGTGGCCTCGGCGCGTTCGGCCGCGCCCTCGGGGTCCTCGGAGCGCAGCTGGACGCTCCAGACGCCGTACCGTCCGACCGATTCCTTCAGGGAAGCCGTCGCCTCGTCCATCGGTTGAGATCCCTCCGGTGGGTACCGTGATCGTCGTGCGTGTCTGCGCCTGCCAACCACGGGTGCCCACCGGTGATTCCCGGGTACGCCCGTCCGGGTCACTCGCCCAGGAACCGCTCCAGCGCCTCCACCACCAGCCGGTGGTCCTCCACCTGCGGCAGCCCCGACACCGTCACCGCGCCGACCACGCCCACGCCCTCCACGGTGACCGGGAAGGAACCGCCGTGCGCCGCGTAGGTGTCCGGGTCGAGCCGCGAGGAGTCCTCGAACGTCGTGCCCTTGGCCCGGAAACGGGCGCCCACCAGGTACGACGCGGAGCCGTACCGCTCCACCACCCGGCGCTTGCGGGCGATCCAGGCGTCGTTGTCGGGGGTCGAGCCGGGCAGGGCCGCGTGGAAGAGCTGCTGGCCGGCCCGGTGGATGTCGACGGCGACGGGCGCCTGCCGCTCCCGGGCCAGCTCGACCAGGAGCGAGCCCAGCGCCCAGGCGTCGTCGTGGGTGAACCGGCGGAAGACCAGGCGGCGTTCCTGCGCCTCCAGCTCCTCCACGGTCGGGGCGGGGGCCTGTTCGCGCGTCACAGGGACACCGCCACCCCGTCGCGGGCCGAACGGCGGGCCGCCTCCAGGACGTCCAGGGCGGCGGCCGCCTCCAGGGCGTCGACCGGGTTGGGGCCCTGCCCCCGCAGCGCCTTCGCCACGGCCGCGTAGTAGGCGGGGTAGTCGCCCGGGACGGTCGCCTCCACGCGTCCGCCGCCGGACCTCGGGGACGCCCCGGCGCCCACGTGGCCCCACAGCGACTCGTCCTCCTCGCCCCAGCCGGGGCCCGGCCGCTTGCCCTCGCGCAGCGCGGCCTCCTGCGGGTCCAGGCCGTGCTTGACGTAGCCCGCCCGCGAGCCCAGCACCCGGAAACGGGGGCCGAGCAGGGCGGCGGTGGAGGAGACGTACAGGTGCGAGCGGACGCCGTTGGCGTGCGTGAGCGCGAGGAACGTGTCGTCGTCCGCCTCGGCGCCCGCGCGCCGCACGACCGACTCGGCGTAGACCTGCGTGACCGGGCCGAACAGGACCAGCGCCTGGTCGACGACGTGGCTGCCGAGGTCGTACAGGAGACCGCCGATCTCCGCCGGGTCGCCCGACTCGCGCCAGCCGCCCTTGGGCTGCGGCCGCCAGCGCTCGAAGCGGGACTCGAAGCGCCACACGTCGCCCAGCGTGCCCTCGTCCAGCAGCTTGCGCAGGGTGAGGAAGTCGTTGTCCCAGCGGCGGTTCTGGAAGACGGAGAGCAGCAGGCCGCGCTTGTCGGCCAGGGCCGCCAGCTCGCGCGCCTCGGCCGCCGTGCCCGCGAGCGGCTTGTCCACGACGACCGGCAGGCCGGCCTCCAGGGCACGCGTGGCGAGCGGCACGTGGGTCTTGTTCGGGGAGGCGACGACGATCAGGTCCAGGTCGGCGGCCCGGTCGAACAGCTCGTCGGACGTGGCGACGGTGCGCACGTCCGGGAACTCGTCGCGGGCCTGTCGCTGCCGGTCGGGGTCCGAGGTGACCACCGTGTCCAGGGTCAGGCCCTCGGTGGCGGCGATCAGCGGGGCGTGGAAGACGGAGCCCGCGAGGCCGTAACCGACGAGACCGACGCGCAGGGGGGTGCCGGAGGGAGTACCAGTCATGCCCCCCACTTTCGCAACGCTGTTGCCAAAGTGCAAGCACCGAGGACAATGGGGGCGTGAACAGGGCTGACGGCGGAGGAACGGACGAGGGTGCGCGCAGGGCCGCGGCGGGCGGCGGCGTGCGGGGCACCGGGGGCGGGGGAGGAGGCGTGCGCGGGGCGGCGGGCACGGCGGGCGGGGTGAACCTGCTCGCCCTGCGCAGCCACAACACCGCCCTCGTCCTCGACCTGCTGCGCACCGCCGGGACGGCGGGCATCAGCCGGCTCGAACTCGCCGAGCGCACCGGGCTCACCCCGCAGGCGGTCAGCAAGATCACCGCCCGGCTGCGGGCGGAGGGCCTCGCCGCCGAGGCCGGGCGCCGCGCCTCCACGGGCGGCAAGCCGCGCACGGTCCTGCGCCTGGTGCCGGAGGCGGGGCACGCGGTGGGCGTGCACCTGGACCGGGACGAGCTGCGGGCCGTGCTGGTCGACCTGGAGGGGACGGTCGTGGGGGAGCGGCGGTCCCCGCTGGACCTGGGCGCGGGGGCGCCGGCCGTGCTGGAGGGGGTGGCGCGGACGGCCGGGGAGCTGGCCGCCGACGTGCTGCGCGTGCCGGACGGCCGCCTCGCCGGCGCACCCACGCTCCTCGGGCTCGGCGTCGCCCTCCCGGGACCCCTCGACCACGTCCACGGCGTGCTGCACCGGGTCACCGGCTTCCCGGAGTGGGACGGCTTCCCGCTGCGGGACGCGCTGGCCGGGCGCCTCGGCGTGCCGGTCGTCGTCGACAAGGACACCAACGCGGCGGCCCTGGGGCTGGCGGCCGGCGGCGAGGGGGAGGGCGGCCGTTCCTTCGCCTACCTGCACCTCGGCACGGGACTGGGCGCCGGCCTCGTCTTCGGCGGCGGTGTGCACCGGGGGGCCCGGACCGGGGCCGGGGAGTTCGGGCACCAGGTCGTCCAGCTCGACGGGCCGCCCTGCACCTGCGGCGGACGCGGCTGCATCGAGGCCCTGTGCCTGGGCGCCGTCGCCCGCGGCGACCTCGCCGAGGCGGCCCGGGTCCTGGGCGCCGGCGCCGCCAACCTCGCCGGGCTGCTCGACATCGACCTGGTCCTGCTCGGCGGCCGTACCGTCGCCGCCGCGCCCGAGGTGTTCGTCCGGGGGGTCGGCGCCGTCCTCGACGCCCGCGCCCGGCGCGAGGGCGGGCGCGAGGGCGCCGTACCGGTGCGGATCGCGCCCGGCGGG
>NZ_BDJC01000060.1 GCF_002005565.1 Streptomyces sp. JHA26
GTTTAGGGTCGTCGTATGCGCTACGAACTGGTTGTCTTCGACAATGACGGTGTCCTCGTCGACAGTGAGCCGATCTCCAACCGGCTGCTGGCCGCCTACCTGACCGAGCTGGGCCACCCGACGACGTACGACGAGTCGTTGCGTGACTACATGGGATCCGCGATGCACCGGATCCACGACCTCGTCCTGGAGCGGACCGGCCGACGGCTGCCGGAGGACTTCGACGACGTCTTCCACGGCCGGGTGTTCGCCGCCTTCGAGCAGGACCTCGAGCCCGTCCCCGGGGTCGTCGGTGTGCTGGAGAAGCTCGCCGCGGACGAGGTGCCGTACTGCGTGGCATCGTCCGGGAGCCATCAGCGGATCCGGGTGGGGCATCGGAAGACCGGACTGGACCGGTGGTTCGACGACGCGCGGATCTTCAGTTCCGAGGACGTGGGTCGGGGGAAGCCGGCGCCCGATCTGTTCCTGCACGCGGCCGAGCGGATGGGCGTCGCGCCGGAGCGGTGCGTGGTGATCGAAGACAGCGCGCTCGGTGTGCAGGCGGCCGTCGCGGCCGGGATGGACGTGTACGGGTTCACCGGGATGACGCCCGCCGAGAAGCTCGCCGGGGCCACCCGACTCTTCGGCACCATGGGGGAGTTGGCCGACCTGCTGGTATGACGCGGCACAGCGCGCCGGTCCTGACATTTGTCATGCGTAGCTCCGGACGGTTGTTTCTACTGCGGGACCGGGGCCGGCCGCGAAGCTGTGTGCATGACGACGAACACGGACACGGGCAGCCAGCGGCACGGCAAGCGTCGTACCTTCGTCACCCTCCTCCTGGACGTGGGGGTGCCGGTCGGGTCCTACTACCTCCTGAAGGGCGCCTTCGGGATGAGCTCCGTCGCGGCGCTCGGCTGGAGCAGTGTCGTGCCGGTGCTGCGGACCGGGTGGGGGCTGTCCAGGCACCGGGAGGTGAACGGGCTGCCCCTGCTCATCCTCCTGGTGAACCTCGTCGGGCTGCTGCTCAGCTTCGGGACGGGGGACGCCCGGCTGCTGCTCCTGAAGGACAGCGTGGTCAGCAGCGTGGTCGGCATCGTGCTGCTGGCGTCCGTGGTGGTCGGTCGGCCCATGATGAGCGCCAACCTCAAGCCGTTCCTGGTCAAGGGGGACGCCCGGCGCGAGGCCGCGTGGGAGAGGCTGCGGCGTCAGTCGCCGGCGTTCCGGCGGGCGGAGCTCAGGTTCACCGGGGTGTGGGGCACGGTGTTCGTCGTCGAGTGCGCGGTGCGGGCCGTCGGCGCCTACACGGTCCCCGTCGACACGATGGTCTGGCTGGGGACGGTCGTCCTGGTCGCCGCGATGGTGCTGGCCTTCGTGATCAGCGGGGCCCTGGGTGCCGGGCCGATGGCGCACATGATCGAGGCGTCCGCGACCGCGGAGGGCGCTCCCGACTCCGTGACGGTCTCCGGTCCGGTCGTCGTCGAGCGCGGTGAAGCTGAGCGGAATTCACCTTTGGCGGGATCTACCCACCGGTAAGCCGGAGCCCTACGCTCGCCGCCATGACAGATGTGCTGCGGCGCGGCAGGGCCTCCTTGGCGTTCGGCTTCTTCGCCCAGGGCGTCGCCTTCGCTCTGCTCGTGACCCGCATCCCCGCCCTCCAGGACCGGTACGGCGTCTCCGACGCGCTGCTGCCGGTCTTCCTGGCGGCCGTGCCGGTCCTGGCCGGTGTGGGGAGCGTGGCGACGGAGCGGCTGGTGCGGCGGGTACGGCCCAGTCGGGTGCTGCGCTGGTCCCAGCCCGTGGTGCTGCTGGCGCTGCTGGGGGCCGGCGCGGGGGACCGGGTGGCGGTGCTGGCCGTGGCGCTGGCGGTGTTCGGGCTGGCGGTGGGGGCGCTGGACGCCTCGATGAACATGCTCGGGGTGAGCCTGCAGCGGGCGTACGGGCGCAGCATCATGCTCGGGTTCCACGCGGCCTACAGCCTGGGCGGGATCCTGGGGGCCTCGCTGGCGTGGGTGGGGGCGCACGGGGAGCTGGCGCTGTGGGTGTCGTACCTGCCGGCCGTGGCGGTGCTGTTGCCGGCCGCGCTGGTGGGGAGCCGGTGGTACGTCGACGGGGAGCGGACCGGTTCCGGGGCGGGGGCGCCGACGGACGGGGGCGGGGGTGCGGGCGTCGGCTTCGCGGTGCTGTTGCCGCTGTGCCTGGTGATGACGTTCGCGTACATCGGGGACTCGACGGTCTCCAACTGGAGTGCGAAGTACCTCCAGGACGTGCTGGGGAGTTCGGAGCAGCTGGCGACCGTTCCGTACAACGTGTACATGGTGACGACGCTGGTGGGGCGGTCCGTCGGGGACTTCGGGGTGCGGCGGCTGGGGGCCGTCGCGGTGGTGCGGGGCGGGGCGGTCGTCGCGGCGGGTGGGTTCGCGGTGGTGGCCGTGGCGCCGGGGGCGTGGTTCGGGATGCTCGGGTTCACGCTGCTGGGGTTGGGGCTGTGCGTGCTGGTGCCGCAGACGTTCGCGGCGGCGGGGCGCCTGTTCCCCGGGGCGTCCGATGCGGCGGTGGCGCGGCTCAACGTCTTCAACTACGTGGGTTTCCTGATCGGTTCGCCGTTGGTGGGTGCGCTCGGGGACGCCTGGAGCTACCGCGGTGCCATGCTCGTGCCGATGGTGTTGGTGCTGGTGACGGTGGTGTACGCCAGATCGTTCGAGGCCCGGTCGGACCGATACGGTGGCGGGCATGAGCGGCCGCGCACAGCTGATGTGGGACGAGGCAGTAACGGGCTATGACTTCGGTCCGGGGCATCCGATGGACCCGGTCCGGCTCGCCCTGACGCGGGGGCTGGTCGGCGCCCTGGGGCTCGACCGGGAGGTGGAGGTCGTCGCGGCGCGGGCGGCCGGGGAGTCGACGCTGCGGCTCGTCCACCGGGAGGACTACATCGATGCCGTGAGGGCGGCCTCGGCGGATCCGGGGTCGGCGGACGTGTCGTACGGGCTCGGGACGGTCGACGATCCGGCCTTCGCGGGGATGCACGAGGTGTCCGCGCTGATCGCCGGGCAGTCGGTGGGCGCGGCGGAGGCGGTGTGGCGGGAGGACGCGCTGCACGCGGTGAACTTCGCGGGCGGGCTGCACCACGCGATGCCGGGGGCGGCGTCGGGGTTCTGCGTCTACAACGACGCGGCGCTGGCGATCGCGCGGCTGCTGGAGCTGGGGGCCGAGCGGGTCGCGTACGTGGACGTGGACGTGCATCACGGGGACGGGGTGCAGGCGGCGTTCTGGGAGGATCCGCGGGTCCTGACGATCTCGCTGCACGAGCATCCGCGGTCGCTGTTCCCGCAGACGGGGTGGCCGGAGGAGACCGGGGCCGACTGTGCGGAGGGGTCGGCCGTGAACGTGGCGCTGCCGCCGGGGACCGGGGACGCCGGGTGGGTGCGGGCGTTCCACGCGGTGGTGCCGGAGCTGATCGCGGACTTCCGGCCGCAGGTGCTGGTGACGCAGCACGGGGCCGACACGCATTTCGAGGATCCGCTGGCGCATCTGGCGGTGTCGCTGGACGCGCAGCGGGCGGTGCAGGTGGCGTGTCACGACCTCGCGCACGAGTACGCCGAGGGGCGGTGGGTGGCTCTGGGGGGCGGGGGGTACGCCGTGGTGGACGTGGTGCCGCGGTCGTGGACGCATCTGGTGGGGATCGCGGCGGGGCGGCCGGTGGAGCCGGAGACGGTGGTTCCGGAAGGGTGGCGGCAGGAGGTGTTCGCGCGGACGCGGCAGCTGGGTCCGATGCGGATGACCGATGGGCGGTGGCCGGTGTCGTGGGCGTCCTGGGAGGCGGGGTACGACCCCGCGGACCGGTTGGACCAGGCGGTGGTGGCGACCCGGCGGGCGGTGTTCCCGTTGCGGGGGTTGCTGGCCTGACGGTTCCTCCCGGCGTGCGGGGCGGGGGTTACGCCGTCCGTGGGGACGTTTCGGGGATCCGGGCCGCGCGGGTGGTCGGGTCCGGCAGGATCGTTCGGGTGCTGAGCCGTGGAGCTCTTCGGGCTCATCTTCTGGACGTTCGTCTCGCCGGGGTCGTGGCCACTTCCCGGGAGGCGAGTCTGCGGAGTTACCGGTTGTTCGCCGCCCGGGATCCGCGGGTGCTGATCGGGATCGACCCGGAGGGCGACTGGGGGGAGCGGGACCTGCTCGGGCTGATGGCGCGCAGGTGCGGTGTTTCGGCCGACCCGCGGCATGTTTCGGGCCAGGATGTGATCGATCCCGAGCGGACACTGAGCGCTCTGGACGCCTTCGCCGGGCGCCTCGCCGCGGTGGCCGAGCGTCGCGCTCCGGTCCTCCTCGGCACCGGGCACCCGCATCGGCTGCTCGGTTTCTACGTCGCCCTGGCCGACGCCCTGTCGGCGGCGGGATGTGCTGTCCTCACCCCCGCGCAGGGTCGCCGTGTCGACATAACGACCCGGTTCGGTCTACGCACCCACCGCCTCGAGTACGTCCGGGGAGTCGCGTTGGTGCGGGACGCCGGCGCTGAACGCCCCGGTTGTGAGCCCGGCGCGCACACGCACTCGCCGCTCCCGGTTCGGACCGCGCTGGCCGTGGCGGCCGAGGTCGGCGGGCCGCTCCCCGAGTTGGTGATCGGGGACCACGGGTGGGTCTGCGGAGCAGGTCAGCTGGGGTTCGAGGCCATCGGGCCGGGCGATGTGAACGATCCCGCGCTCTTCGTGGGGGAGGCCGAGGGGTTGGTGTCCGTCGCCGTTCCGCTTGATGACGGTGTGCGGCCCGAGTGCTACCGGCCGCTCACCCGCTACGTACTCAATCGGGCGTGTCTGTCCCGGTAGGGCGCCGAAGGATGCACCTCTTCCCCATTCGCATCACCCGCACCTACATTGGGGAGTGAGCACGCAGCGACGAAGAGTCACCGGAAGGGGAAGCCGGTGGCCGTCGAGTGCGGAAGGTTCAGGTGTGTCATGGCTGCAGCTGGCGAAAGGCCTCTGAACGAGGTTCAGTTCCTTACCGTGGCGGAGGTCGCCTCGGTGATGCGCGTGTCCAAGATGACCGTGTACCGGTTGGTGCACAGCGGTCATCTGCCCGCGATCCGGGTGGGACGGTCGTTCCGCGTCCCGGAGCAAGCGGTTCACGAGTACCTCCGCGAGAGCTACGTGGGGGTGGAAACGGCCTGAGGGCGGGCCGGGAGGGGTCCACGGGGCTCCATGGGGCTCCAGGGGCCTCTCCCGGCCTCGTCGGCTCCCGGCCACCTCGATTACGACCTCAGCGCTCGGGCGGGTAGGCTAGCCCCTCGTAGGTCGTGTGGGCCCATGGCGCCCAAACAACCGAGTGATGAGAAGTGAGCGAGGGTAGTCGTGGGCTCTGTTATCAAGAAGCGGCGCAAGCGGATGGCCAAGAAGAAGCACCGCAAGCTGCTCAAGCGCACGCGCGTTCAGCGTCGCAACAAGAAGTAAGCGACGCTGCGCCGTCAGCGTGTCCTGTGGCCCCCCACCGCATCCGGTGGGGGGCCACAGTCGCGTTCCGGGGCCCGTCGGGTCCGCGACGCGTGTGAATTTCCGTCACGTGCCGCATCCGGCGGTCATCACAGCGCAACACCGACCGGCTAAGTTGGCCCGCGGGCGGGGAACGCGGCAGGGTACGGAGCAGGGCGAGAGGAAGGCGCTGATCTTGGGCAAGGTCGTGCTCGTGACCGGAGCGGCCCGTCAGCTGGGCGGCCGGTTCGTCCGGCGGATCCAGCGCGATCCCGACGTGGACCGGGTCGTGGCCGTGGACGCCGTCGCGCCGGAGCACCATCTGGGCGGCGCCGAGTTCGTCCAGGCCGACATCCGGCAGTCGGCCATCGGGCGGGTGCTGGCCGAGACGGGCGCCGACACGGTCGTCCACATGGACGTCACGGGCACCCCGCTGGGCGGGGGCAGCCGTACGTCGGTCAAGGAGACCAACGTCATCGGCACCATGCAGCTGCTCGGCGCCTGCCAGAAGTCGCCGGCCGTGCAGCGGCTCGTGGTCAAGTCGAGTACCAACGTCTACGGTTCCGCGCCCCGCGACCCGGCCGTCTGCACCGAGACCACCGCGCCCAAGTCGCTGCCCAGCGGCGGTTTCGCCAAGGACGCCGTGGAGGTCGAGGGGTACGTGCGGGGCTTCGCGCGCCGGCGGCCGGACGTCGCGGTGTGCGTGCTGCGGTTCGCCAACATCCTGGGCCGGAGCGCGGAGACGCCCCTCGCGTCGTACTTCGGGCTGCCGGTGCTGCCGACCGTGTTCGGTTACGACCCGCGGCTGCAGTTCGTGCACGAGGACGACGTGATCGAGGTGCTGCGGATCGCCTCGCACGAGCCGCGGCGCGGCACCCTGAACAGCGGCACGTTCAACATCGCCGGTGACGGCGTCCTGCTGCTCTCCCAGTGCTCGCGCCGGCTGGGGCGCCCCACGGTGCCGCTGCTGCTGCCCGCGGTCACCTGGGCGGGCTCCCTCGTGCGTACGCTGGGAATGACGGACTTCTCCCCGGAGCAGATCCGGCTGCTCACCCACGGGCGGGTCGTGGACACCACGCAGATGCGCGAGACCCTGGGTTTCAGGCCGGCGTACACGACGGCCGAGACGTTCGCGGACTTCGTGCGCGGTCGCGGTCCGGGGCTGTTGCCGCCGCAGGTCCTCGCGGGGGCCGTCGACCGGATCGCGGAGCTGTCCCTGCGGGGCAGCGGCCACCTTCCGACGCAGAGCGCCAACTGAGGAGCGCGACAACGATGGCGGACGCCAAGGTCATTCCGTTCGACGACGACCGGTCCCGGGGGAGCGGGAGCGCGGGGCAGCGCCCGGCGCGGCGCCGTGGTGGGGGGAACCGGCGCAAGGGCGGTGCGGCGGAGCCCGTGCCGGTGCGTGAGGTGCGGCCGTTGCCCGTCCCCGGGGCGGCCCGGGACGACGACTCCGTGTCCGGCGGACCGCCGGGGGGCCGCGGCGAGGCGCGGGCGCCGGAGGCCGACGGCGGCCTCGAGCGGCGTGTCGCGGCCGGTCTGGCCTTCCTGCGGCGCCGCCTCACCGGCGACTACGAGGTCGACGACTTCGGCTACGACGCCGAACTCACCGACCAGGTGCTGATGTCGCTGCTGCGTCCGGTGTACGAGAAGTACTTCCGGGTCGACGTGAAGGGCATGGAGAACATCCCGGCCGAGGGCGGCGCGCTGATCGTCGCCAACCACTCCGGGACGCTGCCGCTGGACGGCCTGATGATGCAGGTCGCCGTGCACGACCACCATCCGGCCGGCCGGCATCTGCGGCTGCTGGCGGCGGACCTGGTGTTCGTGCTGCCGGTGGTCAACGAGCTGGCCCGCAAGCTCGGCCACACGCTGGCGTGTGCGGAGGACGCGGAACGGCTGCTGGCCCAGGGGGAGCTGGTCGGGGTGATGCCGGAGGGGTTCAAGGGCATCGGCAAGCCGTTCGGCGAGCGGTACAAGCTGCAGCGCTTCGGGCGCGGCGGCTTCGTGTCGACGGCCCTGCGGCAGGGGACACCGATCGTTCCGTGTTCGATCGTCGGGGCGGAGGAGATCTACCCGATGATCGGGAACGCGAAGACCCTGGCGCGGCTGCTGGGTTTTCCCTACTTCCCGTTGACGCCGACGTTTCCGTGGCTCGGTCCGCTGGGTGCGGTGCCGTTGCCGACGAAGTGGACGATCCAGTTCGGGGAGCCGATCCCCACGGACGGTTATCCGCCGGAGGCGGCCGAGGATCCGATGCTGATGTTCAACCTGACGGACCAGGTGAGGGAGCAGATCCAGCACACGCTCTACAAGTTGCTGGTGCAGCGGCGGTCGGTGTTCTTCTGAGGGTGGCCGCGCAGGGTGGGCCGCGCGCGGTGGTGGGGTGCCCCGGGTGAGCGGGGCACCCCACCGTGTGTCAGTCCGCGTCCTCGCCGTGGATGCCCAGGCCGGGCAGCAGGCCGGGGAGGAGGGGTGGGAGGGTGATGTCCGGCTCGGGAGGCGGTGTGTCGTCGTCGGGGGACGGGGAGGCGCTGCCGCTGGCCTGCGGCGGGTCGATCAGGCCGCCGGTGCCGCCGCCGATCAGGCCGTCGTCGGCGCTGTGGGAGGCGGCCGACTCGCTGGGCCCGCCGCTGCCGGTGCGGGCGCCGTCGGACGGGGTGCCGCTGCCGGTGCCGGGGGTCGTGGCGTGTCCGGTGGCGGGTGTGTCGGTCGTCGTCGGACCGGAGCCGCTCCGTCGGTCGTCGTCGCCGGGGGCGTTGTCCTGGGCCGGTGGCTTCGGCAGCAGGGACTCCAGCGGGGCGACGTCGTCCTCTATGGCGTCGAGCACCGACGACACCTCTTCGCTGACGTCCCCGAGCTGCACGGGCAGCCGTTCGCGCAGGGCGCCCCAGGTCTCCCGGTGCGAGCGGGAGAAGGCGGAGAGCGCCTGCATGGGGGCGAGGGAGTCGGGGTCGTGGGCGTAGACGGCGCTGAGCAGGCGGTGGCCCTCGGACGCGTCGTGCCGCATGCCGGACAGGGCGCGGCGGATCTCGCCGAGGGACTCGTGGTCGAGGTGGCCGCCGCGGTCGCGCTCCATGAGGCGTCGGGCCTCGTGCAGCCGGGTCGACGCCAGGTCGAGGTAGGCCCGGCCGCGTTCGGCGTCGTCGTCGGCGAGTCCGAGGCGGAAGTCCTCTATGCCGCGCTTGAGGCCGTAGAGCGAGTCACCGGGCAGCGCGTCCGAACTGGCAGCGGCCACTCCGCCGAAGGCTCCGGCGGCGACGGTCACACTCAGTCCGCCCGCGGTGAGGCCCTTGGCCAGCCGTGACCGCGGCCGGAATTTTCCCAGCGGGGTCGCCCGGTGGGCGCCGCGGGCCCGGCGCTGTTCGGGCACCGAAGGGTCCGTCGCCCCGCCGCCCGCGGTGCCCTCCTGCATCATGGCCTCGAACGCGGCCACCAGCTGGGCCCGCTGGACGACCTTGACCTCGGGATCCAGTTCCGGCCGGGGCAGCTTCTCCAGGCCGGCGGCGAGGGACAGCAGACGTCCCTGCTCGGTCTGTTCCGCGACGGCCCCGGCGGATGCCGGTCCTTCGGACTGTTCGGCCGCCGCCCCGGGATCGGACTGCTCCTCCAGAGCCTGGGCGAAGGCGTTCGCCCGCCGGTGCGCCGATACGTTCGCGATCACTGGCGGCACCTCCTCTCGTCATGACGGTCGACTCCCCAGGGGGTCCTGAGGGTTGCACGCCCCCCGGACGGAACCACACGAACGTATGGCCGGAGCCGGTCGGGGAGTGACCACAGGGAGCCTGCATCCCGCACAACGAGCGGCGCGGCACTTGGGTTACGGACGACGGATGACCGGACCGTGGGCTCAACCGACTTTGACGTAAGGTGACTTGGGGGACGCGGAGGGTGGCGGCGCCTCGGGCGCCGGGAGTTCAGCGGGCGTCGTCCGGCAGCAGTCGGGCGAGGGTGCGGACGGCCCGGTACTGGAGGGTCTTGATGGCGCCCTCGTTCTTGCCCATGACGCGGGCGGTCTCGGCGACCGAGAGGCCCTGGAGGAAGCGGAGGGTGACGCACTCCTGCTGCTGCGGGTTGAGCCGCCGTACGGCGTCGAGCAGGGCGGCGTTGGAGAGGGACTCGAGGACGGAGTCCTCGGGGGACCGCTCGACCTCGTTGGCGTCGAGCATCTCGCCGGTGGTGACCTCCAGCCGGAAGCGGCTGGACTTGAAGTGGTCGGCGACGAGGTTGCGGGCGATGGTCACGAGCCAGGCGCCGAAGTCGCGGCCCTGCCAGGTGAAGGTGCCGATGCGCCTGAGAGCCCGCAGGAAGGTCTCGCTGGTCAGGTCCTCGGCGGTCGCCTTGCCGCCCACGCGGTAGTAGATGTAGCGGTAGACGGTGTCGCTGTACTGGTCGTAGAGCCGCCCGAACGCGTCGGCCTCGCCGGCCTGGGCCCGTTCGACCAGGTCCATCATGCGGGCGCTGTCGCTGTCCGCGGCGGGGCGGCGGTGGGTGGCGGCGGCCCCGGACGAGGACGACCGCGCGCGTCTGCCGACGGCGGCGCTGCCCTCGGCCAGTGCGTAGCACGGGCCGACGGGGGCGGTGGCCGCGGCGAGGGCGGGGACGGCGTACGCGGTGGGGACGAAGCCGCGCAACAGGTCTTGGGCTGATTTGACCGTTGCGCGCAGCGTAGCCAGGCCCGAGGCGTCAACCCCGACGTGTGGGTACACGGGACTCCCAGAGGCAGAGCTTCCATCACGTGCAGTACGGAACCATTCACCCGTCGTAGCGAAGGTGGGGTGCCGGATTGCGTCTGAGGAGAATAACGCTTCGTACAGGTGCTGCTACGCCCAGTTGCTCAAATCGTCGATTACGTCGCTTCCGTAGCCGATTGACGCCCGATCGGGTGCCGCAGATTGATCGCTTGACGACCGGAACGGTTCGGGTTCGTGGTGACTACAGTGCGTGTTGTGCCCGATGTGAAAGAAGGGGACTGAAGAGGGCCCCTCGGGGGTAGGCCGGACCGACGGGCGGCGCGGCGCCCGTGTCGCCGGTGGCGCCGACCGGGGGCGGCGCCGGCCGGGATCAGCGGCGGCGGCGGTGCAGCGCGATGGCCGCCGCGGTGCCGCCCGCCACCGCGCCGACGCCCGCCGCGGCCGGGATGCCGACCTTGGCCGCCTTGCGGCCCGTGCGGTAGTCGCGCAGCCGCCAGTCCAGCTCGCGGGCGTGCTTGCGCAGTTTGGCGTCGGGATTGATCGCGTACGGATGCCCGACCAGCGAGAGCATCGGGATGTCGTTGTGGGAGTCGCTGTAGGCGGCGCAGCGCGACAGGTCCAGGCCCTCGGCGGCCGCCAGTGCCCGTACCGCCTCGGCCTTGGCGGGGCCGTGCAGCGGCTCGCCGACCAGCTTGCCCGTGTAGACGCCGCCGATCGACTCGGCCACCGTGCCGAGCGCGCCGGTCAGGCCCAGGCGGCGGGCGATCACCTGCGCGATCTCCACCGGGGCGGCCGTGACCAGCCAGACCCGCTGGCCGGCGTCGAGGTGCGCCTGGGCGAGCGCCCGGGTGCCCGGCCAGATCCGCTCGGCCATGTACTCGTCGTAGATCTCCTCGCCGATCGACTTCAGCTCGGAGACGCGGTGGCCCTTGACGATGGACAGCGCCGAGTCGCGGGCGTCCTGCATGTGCTCCGGGTCCTCGATGCCGGCGAGCCGGAACCACGCCTGCTGCCAGGCGAACCGGGCGAGGTCGCGGGTCTCGAAGAACTTCCGCTTGTACAGGCCCCGGCCGAAGTGGAAGAGGGCGGCGCCCTGCATCACGGTGTTGTCGAGGTCGAAGAAGGCGGCGGCGCGGTCGTCGCCGGGGACGGGGAACGCGGGTTCCTCGCCCGGGGCGGCGTCGGGAAGGTCCTGGGTGGACTTGCGGGCGGCCTCCGCCGAGGCCTCGCCTGCCAACACGCTCCGCGCCGTGGCGGAGCGCCTACGGGGGGTGAGCCATCCGAGAGCGGCCATGCCCGTGAGCATAGCCAGTTTGTTCGGAGGCTTCGGATCCGAGAGGCCTGGGGGCCGTGAACTCCGGGTGTCGGTTCCGTCGAAGGGCCGGACCGGCGGGCGTGCCGGTCCGTCGGCCGCGCGGGCGGTCCGCGCGGCGGCGGGAGACCTCCGTCCGGGCGGTGCCGCGGGAGAATGGCGGGCATGAGTCCCCTCTTCCGCCGCAGGGCCCCGCAGGCGCCCGGGGCCCACGAGACCGCCGAGCAGCCGCCATCCCCCGCGCACTCCGAGAACCATCTCGTCACCCTCATCCGCAAACCCGGCTGTCATCTGTGTGATGACGCACAGCTCGTCGTCGAGAAGGTGTGCGCCGAACTCGGTGTCCCCTGGGAGGGGAAGGACATCACCGAGGACCGCCGGCTCCATGACCAGTACTGGGAGCAGATCCCGGTCGTCCTGGTCGACGGCAGGCAGCACACCTTCTGGCGTGTGAACGAGGAGCGCCTGCGCAGGGCACTGACCGAGCAGTACAAGTAGTCCGGATGGTCGCTTAGGATCGATGGCGACATGGTCTCGGGGGCGTTGATCGTGAGGAGCGTGAGCGGCTTTGCCCCCGAGGGGAGAGGAACGCGGGCGCGTGTGCGCCGGTTCCCGGTCCGGGCGCCGCGAGCGCGTGACCCCGGTCACGTTGGCCGGACAAATCGGACACCATCTTTGTGCACGCGTTCACAAAGACATAGCCTGCATGCGACGGGGCGGTCATGTAGGGACGTATGACCGCCTACAGCCCCGCTCTACCCGCAGGAGCACCGTGGCAACTGGCCGAACACACCGACCGGCGACCCGCAGCCGAGGGATTCCCGAGGCCACCGTCGCCCGGCTTCCGCTGTACCTCCGAGCCCTCACCGCACTGTCGGAGCGCTCGGTCCCCACGGTCTCCTCCGAGGAGCTGGCGGCCGCGGCGGGAGTCAACTCCGCGAAGCTGCGCAAGGACTTCTCCTACCTGGGCTCCTACGGGACCCGGGGCGTCGGCTACGACGTCGAGTATCTCGTCTACCAGATCTCGCGCGAACTGGGGCTCACCCAGGACTGGCCGGTCGTGATCGTCGGCATCGGCAACCTCGGCGCCGCGCTCGCCAACTACGGCGGGTTCGCCTCCCGCGGCTTCCGCGTCGCCGCGCTCATCGACGCCGACCCGCAGATGGCCGGAAAGCCCGTCGCGGGCATCCCCGTGCAGCACACCGACGAGCTGGAGAAGATCATCCGGGAGGACGGTGTCTCGATCGGCGTGATCGCGACCCCCGCCGGTGCCGCCCAGCAGGTCTGCGACCGGCTCGTGGCCGCCGGTGTCACGTCCATCCTGAACTTTGCGCCGACCGTGCTGAACGTCCCCGAGGGCGTCGACGTGCGCAAGGTCGACCTCTCCATCGAACTGCAGATCCTCGCCTTCCACGAGCAGCGCAAGGCCGGTGAGGAGGCCGCGGCCGACGTCGTACCGCCCGTCGCCGCCCGCAAGCAGCCCTCCGCCGACCAGGGACCCGACGGGGACGTGCCCGCCGTGATGCCGGCATGAGTCTCCTCGTCGTCGGACTGAGCCACCGCAGTGCCCCCGTCAGCGTCCTGGAGCGCGCCTCGCTGAACGCGGACGCGCAGTCCAAGCTGCTGCAGGACACCGTCGCCGCCGAACCGGCCGCCGAGGCCGCGCTCCTGGCCACCTGCAACCGCATCGAGCTGTACGCCGACGTGGACAAGTTCCACGCCGGTGTCGCCGAGCTGTCCACGCTGCTCGCCCAGCACAGCGGGGTCGGCCTGGACGAGCTCACTCCTTATCTTTACGTGCACTACGAGGACCGGGCCGTCCACCACCTGTTCTCGGTGGCCTGCGGACTCGACTCGATGGTGGTCGGCGAGGGCCAGATCCTCGGCCAGATGAAGGACTCCCTGGCCCGCGCCCAGGACCTGCACACCGCCGGACGGCTCCTGAACGACCTGTTCCAGCAGGCCCTGCGGGTCGGCAAGCGCGCCCACTCCGAGACCGGCATCGACCGCGCCGGGCAGTCCCTGGTCACCTTCGGCCTGGAGCAGCTCGCCGCGGGGGCCGACGTCCGGACCTGGGCACGGGGCAAGAAGGCGCTGGTGATCGGCGCCGGGTCGATGTCGTCGCTGGCCGCCGCCACGCTGGCCCGCGCCGGGATCGCCGAGATAGTGGTCGCCAACCGCACCTTCGAGCGGGCCGAGCGGCTCGCGCGGATCCTGACCGAGGGCGACGACACGGACGTGCTGGCCCGCGCGGTACCGATGGACGCGGTGCCGGCCGAGCTGACACGTGCCGACGTGGCCGTCTCCTGCACCGGGGCGACCGGACTGGTCCTCACGGCCGACGCCGTGGCGGCGTCGGTGGAGGGCCGCACCGGCGCGCCCGCGGCCGTGTCCGCGGACGACGCGGCCCGTCCGGTCGCGGCCGCCGGACCCGCCGAGGCGCGACGCGGTGCCGAAACGCCCCTGCCGGGCGCCGGCGACGAGAACTGCCCGCTGGACCTGTCCTCCGTACCGACCGGCTTCTCCGTCATGGGGGAGGCCGCCGTGGCCGGCATGGACGCGGCGACGCTGGAGCAGCACGGGGCCTGGGCCGCCGGCGGCACGGCCGTGGACCGGCCGCGCGAGGCGGGCCGGCCGGGACCCGAGGCGGACGCCGAGCTGATCGGCGCGCTCGCCGCGACGGCCGCGAGCGTCGGCCGGATCCCCGAGAGGCGCCGGCCCGAGCCGGTCGCCGAGGTGCCGCGCCCGCAGCCCGTGCTCTTCCTCCTCGACCTCGCCATGCCGCGCGACGTCGACGCCGCCGTGCACCGGCTGACCGGGGTGCGGCTGGTGGACATCGAGTCGCTCGCCGAGGCCTCGGCCGACGCGCCGATGGCCGCCGACGTCGACACGGTCCGCCGGATCGTCGCCGACGAGGTCGCGGCCTTCGGCGCCGCCCAGCGGGCCGCGCACATCACCCCCACCGTCGTCGCGCTGCGCAGCATGGCCGCCGACGTCGTCGCCGGTGAGATCGCCCGGCTCGAGGGGCGGCTGCCGGGTCTCGACGACAAGCACCGCGCCGAGATCACCCAGACCGTCAAGCGTGTGGTCGACAAGCTGCTGCACGCTCCGACGGTCCGGGTCAAGCAGCTCGCCGCCGAGCCCGGCGGCGCCGGGTACGCGGACGCGCTGCGCACCCTGTTCGACCTCGACCAGGAGACGGTGGCCTCCGTCTCGCGGACCGAGAACAGCACTGAGAAGAACCGAGGGCCGGCATGACTGAGAAGGCACTGAGACTGGGGACGAGGCGCAGCAAGCTCGCCATGGCCCAGTCCGGGCAGGTGGCGGATGCCGTGAGCCAGGTGACCGGACGGCCCGTGGAGCTCGTCGAGATCACCACGTACGGCGACACGTCCCGCGAGCACCTGGCCCAGATCGGCGGCACGGGCGTGTTCGTCGCCGCGCTGCGCGAGGCCCTGCTGCGGGGTGACGTGGACTTCGCGGTTCATTCGCTCAAGGACCTCCCCACCGCGCAGCACGAGGGCCTGGTCCTGGCGGCCACCCCCGTGCGCGAGGACCCGCGCGACGTCATCGTCGCCCGGGACGCGCGGAAGCTGACCGACCTGCCCAGCGGGGCGCGCATAGGCACCGGCGCGCCGCGCCGCATGGCACAGCTGAACGCGTACGCCCGCACCCACGGGCTGGAGATCGAGACGGTCCCGATCCGGGGCAACGTCGACACCCGCATCGGGTACGTCCACAGCGGTGAGCTCGACGCGGTCGTGCTGGCCGCCGCCGGACTGAACCGCGTCGGACGCATCGACGAGGTGACCGACTTCCTGTCGGTCGACACGGTTCTGCCCGCCCCCGGCCAGGGGGCCCTGGCGATCGAGTGCACCGCGGACAACGCCGCGCTGATCGCCGCGCTCGCCGAGCTCGACGACCCGTTCACGCGGGCCGCCGTCACGGCCGAGCGGTCCCTGCTCGCCGCCCTGGAAGCCGGCTGCAGCGCCCCCGTGGGCGCGCTGGCCGACCTTCCCCCACTCTCGGCTCCGCTCGAGCGGGGGGACCCCCAGGCCGACGGGCAGACTGTCAAGGAAATGCGCCTGCGCGGCGTCGTCGGCACGACCGACGGCTCGACGCTGGTGCAGCTGTCCACCACCGGTCCCGTGCCCCAGACGCACGAAGCGGCGCTGGCACTCGGTCGCGAACTCGCCACCGAGATGCTCGCCCAGGGCGCGGCCGGTCTTATGGGGGAGCGAGCACAGTGAGCCCCACCGCCTTTCCCGCCTGTCCGGAACACGGGCACGTCACCTTCCTCGGTGCCGGACCCGGAGATCCGGGACTGCTGACCCTGCGCGCCGTGGAGGCGCTGGCGAACGCGGACGTCCTCGTCGCCGAGCACGAGGTGCTCGACGTCGTGCGCACGCACGCGAGGCAGGGCGTCGCCGAGGTGCACACGGATACCGATCCGTCGGATCCGGGCACGGGCACGCCCCAGCTGACGGTTGTCGACGGCGCGTCGACGACCGGCGGCGTCCCCGCTGTGCGGGATGCCGCACATCTTGTCATGGAGGCCGCGCGGGGCGGCAGGCGGGTCGTGCGTGCGGTGACCGGGGACCCCGGGCTCGACACGTGCGCCGCCGAGGAGATGCTCGCGTGCGCCGCGGCCGGGGTGCCCTTCGAGGTCGTCCCGGGCATCGCGAACGCCGTCGGCGTGCCCGCGTACGCCGGTGTGCCGCTGCGGGACGCCGAGGGTGCCGACGTGCGGTTCGTGGACGCCCGTACGGCGTCGGACCGCTGCTGGACCGAGGTGGGCGCCTCCGACGGCACGGTGGTCGTGTCGACGACGCTGGACTCGGTGGCCGCGGCCGCCGGCGAGCTGGTGTCGGCCGGCCGCAAGCCGGACACCCCGCTGACGGTGACCGTCGCCGGTACGACGACGCGCCAGCGCACCTGGACGGCGACGCTCGGCACGGTCGCGCAGACGCTGAAGCAGGCCAAGGTGCTGCCGTCCCCGGACGGCGGCCGCCCGGTGATAGCCGTGGTCGGCGAGCGCAGTGCCCCCGCCCGGCGCGACCAGCTGTCGTGGTTCGAGTCCAAGCCGCTGTTCGGCTGGAAGGTCCTCGTGCCGCGCACGAAGGAGCAGGCGGCGTCGCTCTCCGACCAGCTGCGGTCCTACGGCGCCGTGCCGCACGAGGTGCCGACCATCGCGGTGGAGCCCCCGCGCACCCCGCAGCAGATGGAGCGGGCGGTCAAGGGCCTGGTGACGGGCCGCTACGAGTGGATCGCGTTCACGTCGGTCAACGCGGTGAAGGCCGTCCGGGAGAAGTTCGAGGAGTACGGGCTCGACGCCCGTGCCTTCGCGGGGATCAAGGTCGCCGCGGTGGGCGAGCAGACCGCCAAGGCGCTCATCGCCTTCGGCGTGAAGCCGGACCTGGTGCCGAGCGGCGAGCAGTCGGCCGCCGGTCTGCTGGAGGACTGGCCGCCCTACGACCCGGTCTTCGACCCGATCGACCGCGTCTTCCTGCCGCGCGCCGACATCGCCACCGAGACCCTGGTGGCCGGGCTGATCGAGCTGGGCTGGGAGGTCGACGACGTCACCGCCTACCGCACGGTGCGCGCCTCGCCGCCGCCGGCCGAGACCCGCGAGGCGATCAAGGGCGGCGGTTTCGACGCGGTGCTGTTCACGTCGTCCTCGACGGTCCGCAACCTGGTCGGCATCGCGGGCAAGCCGCACAACGTGACGGTGATCGCGTGCATCGGTCCGGCGACGGCCAAGACCGCGGAGGAGCACGGGCTGCGGGTGGACGTCATGGCTCCCGAGCCGTCCGTCCACAAGCTGGCGGAGGCCCTCGCCGACTTCGGCCTGCGGCGCCGCGCGGCGGCCCTGGACGCCGGGGACCCGGTGACCCGGCCGAGCGAGCGGCGGCCGGGGTCGCGCAGGCGGCGGTCGACGACGTGAGGTCGTAGGCGTGAGGTGGTGGCGGGGTGTGCCGTGACGGCGCGCCCCGCCACTGTGCGTCGCGGCTCGGGTTGTGCGGTGGTGGGTCGACGATCGGAGCGGTTCTCCATCGGCCTGCCCGAAACCCGCAGGTGGCCGACGCGCGGCTCTGGAGAAACGCTCCACTCGCAGGCCTTGCTTCTCTCGAATCCCTTGCCAGGCATACCTGTTCATGTCATCCCGCAAGGCTTTGCTCATTGACACGCTGACCAGGGACCTGGGGGGAAGCACATGGTGACGGCGGTGGTCGGCGGTCCGTCGGGTGGGGACGACGAGCAGGTCGCACGGCTGGCGGCGGGCTCGTCCAACTTCGGACACCTGCTCCGGCACGAGCCTTTACTGGTGACGCTGGGCTGTGCCGCGGAGTCGTACGTCCACACCGACCCGCACGCGGCCATGGTGAAGACCCGCCTCTTCGGTGAGATCATGGCCCGGCACCTGGTCACGCTCCTCGGTGTCACCGTGCCGGTCACCCGGGCCCACCTCGAAGACTTCGTGCAGTGCTACCGCCCCGACGAGGACCGCTCCAAGCGTGTCGAGACGGAGCGCTTCAAGGCGTACACGTACGAGGAACTGATCGCCCGCGACAAGGCCAACCTCGACATCACCTGGCTCCACGATCCCAGCCTCGACGACGCGGACAACCTGCCCGCGCCCGAGGTGCTGGCCGCCGAGATCGTCGAGGACCTCCAGGCCGCGCTGGAGGAGTTCGCCGCGATCGCGGAGACCTTGCAGCAGGCTCGGGGAGAGGGCTGGCGACGGAGGTGGCTCCGGTCGCCGACTGACACACAAACGGGGACCGCACCCACGAACTAGGGTGTGGTCCCCGTGTTTTCGCTGCGTCAGTTTCCGGAGGCGTACGGCAGGAAGGCCGACCAAGCGGCTGAGGTGAGATCGAGGCGAGGGCCTGCGGGGTTCTTGGAGTCGCGGACGAAGACGTGACTCTCGTCCGGGGTGGCCACCTCAACACAGTCGGGGCCGCTGGACGTGCTGTAGCTGCTCTTTATCCACTCCAGCTTCATGTCTCTCCAAGCACTTTCTCGATGAGGGCCATCGACTCCCGTGGGCTGAGAGCCTGTGCCCGGATGATTCCATACTGGATGTCCAGGAGTTGCACCTCTTTCGGCTCCGCGATCACGCGACTGATGTGCGCCACCTCGACATGACCGACCGTGGTGCCGTCCCTGAGCCTGAGCAACCTGAACGAGCCGTCGAGCCCTGAGTTCTCCTCGCGGTTCAGAGGCAGTACCTGAAGGTCGACGTTGCGGAACGCGCAGACCTCCAACAGCCGTTCGAGTTGCCCACGCATCACCATCTTGCCGCCGATGGGCCGACGAAGCGTCGACTCGCATTGGACAAAACTGAAGACGGCCTGGGCTGTCGTGTCGCCGACGATCTCCTGTCGCGCCACGCGGGCCGACACCTGCTGTTCCAACTGGTCGGCGGTGAAGGGCGGGCGGCGGGCGCTGAGCACTGCCCGTGCATACTCCTCGGTCTGCAGCAGTCCATGGACGACAGAGTTGTTATAGGCGCACAGCTCCGTGGCTTCCGCCTCCAGGTTCTTCAAGTCCCGCACCTTCTTCGGGTACCGGACCTCCGCCACGTCCTTCTTCATCGCGGCGATCTTGCCGCCCGCGCCCAGGACTTCGTCCGCCGCGTCCAAGTACTCGGGCCGGGGGATCCGCCGCCCCCGCTCCACGCAGGAGACCGTCTCCTCCCCGTACTTGATCGCCGCCCCGAACTCCGCCTGGGTGAGGCCGGCCGCCTCACGCCACAGCTTCAGCTGTCGTGTGACCGTCCGCATCACGGCCCCGGCCTCTTCGTCGTCCAGCCCCGCTTCCCACCCGCTCATGTCCGCCGCCTCCCGTCGCGCGCGCCCTTCCCCGGACCAACTCCGTCTGTCCGCACCCAGTCACCCCGGGCAGGCCGGACAGAAACCGGACACCTGGCGTACAGCCGTCGGCCGTACGAGCTGCCCGTATTCACAGCGTGTACATGTGTGAGCACACTGGGTGGCGAGAATCCGAGACTCCGCATCGCGGACAGAGAAAGGACCCCCATGACGACACTCGCCCCCCAGGCCCCCTGGGTATTGCGCCTGGTCACCGACCGGCTGCCGGTCGGGCCGCCGCCGTACGCGACGGTGACGCTCGACCCCGTCACGCAGACCGCCCGTTACACCGACACCGCCGGGCGGCCGGTCGAGATGGGCAAGCACGGGACGTCGACGGGCTCGGCGGCGTCCTGAACGCCCCGTCCGGCGCCCGGTACGTCAACCACCCGGCTGCGGTGGCCCGCGCGGAGTCCAAGCCCGCCCAGCTCCGAAGGTTCGCCCGGCTCGGGCTGGGGATTCCTCCGACGCTGATCACCAACGACCGCAAGGACGCTGAGGAGTTCGCCGCCGAGCGCGGGCCCGTCGTCTGCAAGACGTTCCGTGGTCTGCCCGCCGACGCCGACGACGGGTGCACCGGAGCGATCTGGACCCAGCGGGTCGACCCGAAGACCTTCGACGACACGCTCACCGTGACCGCCCACCTGTTCCAGGCCGAGATCCCCAAGACCGGTCACGTACGCGTCACCGTGGTCGGCCGTCGTGTCTTCGCCCAGCAGGTCGCCGCGCCCGACGGCGCGCTGGACGATCCGGCCTGGCGGGCGGCCGTCGAGGCGGTGCCCCGGCACCGGTTCGTGCCCGGGTTCTACCTGCCCGGCGAGGAGCGTGACGGGCAGGGGCTGACCGTGTGGCAGCCGGTCACCGCCGCGCTCGACCACGGCCGCTGGCTGGCCGCCGCGTACTCCGACACCACGCTCATCACGCAGTTCGACGGTGACGAACCCGACTGGGAGCACCCGGCCGAGCAGTTCGGAGGGGCCCCGACCTCGTCCTCCACGCTGCCGTCGCTCGTGGTGCGGATGTGGGTCGACGCCGACGTGCGGGAGGGGCAGAGGGTGCTGGAGATCGGCACGGGGACGGGGTACTCGACCGCGCTCGCCTGTGAACGCCTCGGATCGACTGGTGTGACGAGCGTCGAGGTGGACCCGCATCGGCTGGAGCGGGCCGCGAGCGCGCTGCACGGCTGCGGTCACACACCCACCCTGGCGGTCGCGGACGGGGGGTACGGGTACTGGCCCGAGGCTCCGTTCGACCGGATCGTCGCGGCCTGCTCCTTCCGGGCCGTGCCCCCGGCCCTGGTCGCCCAGACCCGGCAGGGCGGCCGGGACCTGAGACCTTCACCCTGTGCGTCCACGACGGCGGACAGCGCCTGCGGCACCCGTACGTGCCCTGTCTTCCGCTGCCGTCGCCCTGAGGGGCGGCCCGGACGGAGCCGGACAGCCTCCGGTCGCACGGGCCACTCGCCTTCACAGCGGGCGCGTGGATGAACACGCTGTGTGACATGAATCGAGGAACCGCCGCACCGCGCACCCCGCTCCACCAGTTCACCGTGCCGCTCTCCGCCACGCGTCGGGGTGCCCGTCTCGCCCGCCTGCTCGCCACCGAGCAACTGGATTCCTGGGGACTGCCGTTGGACCCGGCACGGCTGATCGTCGCCGAACTGGCCACCAACGCCGTCGTGCACGGCCGTGTCCCCGGCCGGGGCTTCCGGCTCACCCTCACCGTCACCGTGGACGGGGTGCTGCGCATCGAGGCGACCGACCCCAGGGGCGAGAGTGTGCCCGCACGCCGGAGCGACCCGCCGGAGCCCGCCGAGTCGGGCTACGGGCTGCTGCTGGTCGAGGAGTCGGCCGACCGCTGGGGTGTGCTGCCGGGGCCGTTCCCGTGCAAGACCGTGTGGGCGGAGGTGGAACTCCGCCCCCGGCGGTGACCCCGGTACCGGCGGGGCGGGTCAGCCGCCCTGGCCGGCGCTGCCGATCGGGCCGACCTTCACCGGGGTGCCGGAGCCGTCCGTGACGGGGAGGGATGCCGCGCCCGGCCAGTCGAGGGTGACGGACTTGGTCTCGTTGGGCGGGGTGACCACCAGGCCGGTGACGCGGACACCGGAACCGCCCGTGTCGTTGGCCGGGTAGGAGATGAAGAAGGAGACCGACTTGCCGTCCTTCAGGACGGTCGCGGGGGCCGGCTCACCCGTGCGCTCCGCGGACACCGTCCCCGCGTTGGTCTCCAGGTCGACACCGGCGAAGCCCGCGAGCGTGCAGTCCCGGCCGCCGCCGTTGGTGAACGTCACCGCGACGGTGTTCTCCTCGTCGCCGCCGATGGTGTTGTCCTGCGCGGTGACCTCCAGCTCGTCGGTGCGGCACGTGCCGGTCGCGCTCTGCTCCTGGCCCGGGCTCTCCCCGGTGGCGTCCTCCGCGGTTCCCTGGCCCGAGCTGTCCGAGCTGCCCGAGCCGCCCGAGCCGCCCGAGCCGCCCGAGCTGCCCGGGCTCGAACCGTCCTTCGAGGAGGACGAGGGGGACGAGGACGTGGTGGGCGAGTCGTTCTGGCCCGCGGCGTCGTCGTCGTTCTGGCAGGCGGTGAGCGAGAGACCCGCGGCGACGGCCAGGGCTGCGATGGTGAGCTTGTTGACGCGCATGGTGTCTTCCTCGGTGTCGGTAGGGGTGCCGGCCCGTCGGTCCGGGCGGCGTTTCCACATGCCAAGAGCGACCGGTCCGGTCCCGCGTTTCGCCCGACCGCCCGCTACTACGCCCCTGTTACAGACGGAGAGAGACGGTGACACGGGGCTCAGGAACGCCGGGCCAGCTCGCGCAGGGCCCGGCCGAGGGTCCGCACGCCCTCGGTGAGGACGCCGGGCGGGTCGGCCGCGTAGCCGAGGACCAGGCCCTGGGGGCCGGGGAGTTGGCGGTGCCAGGACAGGGGGTGGCACTTCACGCCGTGGGCGAGGGCGGCGGCGGCCAGCTCGGTGTCGGGTACGTCCGGCGCGTAGGTGACCGTCAGGTGCAGGCCGGCCGCCGCGCCGTGGACGACCGCGCCGGGCAGGTGTGCGGTGACGGCGGCGATCACCGTGTCGCGGCGGCGGACGTGGCGGGCGCGGAGCAGCCGGAGGTGGCGCTCCAACTGGCCCGATTCCATCAGCCGGGCGAGGACCAGTTGCGGCAGTACGGCGTTGCCCAGGTCGGTGAAGCGTTTCGCGTCGGTCAGCGCGTCCAGGTGGTGGGGCGGCGGGATCATCCAGCCGATCCGCAGCGCGGGGGCGAGGAGTTTGGAAACGCTGCCCATGTAGCACAGGCGGTCGGTGAGCAGGGAGCGCAGCGCGGGCACGGGCGGGCGGTCGTAGCGGTGCTCGGCGTCGTAGTCGTCCTCCAGGACCAGGCCGCCGTCCGCGGCCCAGCGCAGCAGTTCGCGTCGGCGTTCGCCGCTCGTCACGATCCCGGTGGGGAACTGGTGGGCCGGGGTGAGGAGCACGGCGCGGGCGCCGGTGGCGCGCAGCGCGTCGACGCGCGGGCCCTGGTCGTCGACCGGCACCGGTGGGGTGGCCAGGCCGCCGTTGTGCAGGTGCTGGCGGGTGCCGAGCGAGCCGGGGTCCTCCACCGCGACACCGGTGATGCCGTCCGCCGACAGCACGGGGTGCAGCAGGGTGAGCGCCTGCGCGGTGCCGGCGACGATCAGGATCCCGTCCGGCTCGACCCGGATGCCGCGGCTGCGCGCCAGCCAGTCGGCGACGGCGCGGCGCAGCCGCGGGGCGCCGCGGGGATCGCCGTATCCGAGGTCCGCGGTGGACAGTTCGGCGAGCACGGCCCGTTCGGCGCGCAGCCAGGCCGTGCGGGGGAACGCGGAGAGGTCGGGCCGACCGGGGGTGAGGTCGACGCGGGCGTCGGCGGCGCGCAGCGCGTCGAAGACGTCGGCGCCGGGCTCGCCGGTGAAGGGGGAGCGGGGCGCTGTCCGGCCGGGGTGCGGGACCTCCGGCCCGCGGGCCGGAGGCGCCGCGACCACCACCGTGCCGCCGCGCCGGCGCCCCTCGACGTGCCCGTCCTCGGCGAGCCGCCGGTACGCCTCGGTGACCACGCCCCGGGAGACGCGCAGCTCGGCGGCGAGCACCCGGGTGGCCGGCAGCCTGCTGCCCACGGTCAGCCGGCGGTCGGTGATCGCCTGTCGCAGCCGCCCGGCCAGCCAGTCCGCCTTGCCGCCCGACGGCGCGTCCTCGGGCCGCAGTTGCAGGAAGTCGGAGCCGTGCGCCGCCGTACCGCTCGGCTGTCCTTCCCGCTCGCTCACCGCACCCATGGTGCCACGGGGGCCGCGCACCGCTACGGGGCCGCCCGAGTGCCGGACAGCGGCTCGTCGCTGAACGCGAACTCCCGCGCGGAGGAGGTGAGGAGGGCCGTCGTGGGGGTGACCTGCCAGTGCGCGGTGAGTTCCCGGGCGATCGTTCGCAGTGCCTCCGTGACGGTGTCCGTTCCGCCGTCGTGCACGGCCTCCACCACCACGAAGATGCGGCTGGTGCGATCGCCGACCGCGGAGTGGCCGCTCTGCCGGTTGGTCCAGCGCCGGGCGTGCGCCCGCCCGGCGGAGTCGGCGTACGTCACCTCGCCGGGCGCCGGGTGCTCCGTACCGCCGCCGAAGGGGGTGTACTCCTCGTCACCGCGGGCGTGGCGCACTTCGAGCAGCGGGCCGGTGACGCGGTCGGCGTCGAGCACCGCGACCGGGACGGCGTACGCGACGGAGACCGCGTTGCACAGGTCGACCACCGGGTGGATGCGCGGCAGTGTCCCTTCCTTGCGCAGCCGCCGCAGCAGGGACTCCGAGGCGCACCGGTACTGGGTCGGCTTCAGCCCCATCCGGGCGAAGGCCCGGCGCCAGGCGAGCACTTCGGGGAATCGGCCCTCGGGGGTGTCGGCCAGCCGGGCCAGGGCGCGGGCGGTGTACTCCGCGACGCGCGGGCCGGTGTCGGCCGTCCGGTCGACGCCGGTGGCGTGGAGTGCGCCCACCGCGAGGTGGGGGTGGTCGGACCAGATCGCGTCAGCGTGCCGGAAACGCATCTCACGCCACCGCCGTCCGTGCGCTCAGGCCCACGAGGCGGACGGTGGACACCCGGCGGACGCCGGTGCCGGGGGTGGCCGGCACGGCCGGGGTGGCCGGCACGACCGGGGTGGTCAGCAGGAACGCGGGACTCAAGAGAACCCTCCGGGAGGTCGACGGTCCTCCCAGTCTGCTGCGACCATGGCCCGAAGGGCAGAGCCAAAAGGCACCGTCCCGACCGGTCCAAAAACCACGGGCTCCGGTGCTCGGCACCAGGAGCCCGCGGCGCCGAGGACGGTCCGTCGGACGAGGCCGGTTCGTCAGACCAGCCCCCCGACAGCAGGCCGCCGCCCGCTGCGACCGCGAAGGCGAGGTCGCGGCGCCCCGCGGTGACCGCTCCGGGGGTGCCCCGGGTCACCGGCACCAGTACGGCCTGCCGGAACGGTTCCCGCGGGGGACGCGTCAGCCCAGACGGCGGATCGGGGTGCCGGCGAGGTAGGCGTCGATGGCTTCCACCGCCTGGCCGTAGTACGTGCGGTAGTTGAGGTGGGAGACGTACCCCAGGTGGGGCGTCGCCAGCAGGCGGGGGGCGGTGCGCATCGGGTGGTCGGCGGGCAGCGGCTCGGTGTCGAAGACGTCGACCGCCGCGCCCGCGATGCGGGCCTCGTGCAGGGCGGTGAGCAGGGCGTCCTGGTCGACGAGGGCCGAGCGGGAGGTGTTGACCAGGTAGGCGGTCGGCTTCATCAGGGCCAGCTCGGCGGCGCCCAGGATGCCCCGGGTGGTCCCGCCCAGCACCAGGTGGAGCGAGACGAAGTCGCTGGTGGCCAGTAGCTCTTCCTTCGAGGACGCCAGTTCCGCGCCCACCTCGTCCGTGCGTTCCTTGGTGAGGTGGGGGCTCCAGGCCGTGACCTCCATGCCGAAGGCGAGGCCCACCCGCGCCACCCTGCTGCCGATCTTGCCCAGTCCGAGCAGGCCGAGGCGGCGGCCGTGCAGGTCCGCGCCGACCGTCGACTGCCACGGGCCGCCCGCCCGCAGGGCGTTGTTCTCCGTCACGATGCCGCGCGCCAGGCCGAGCAGGAGCGCCCAGGTCAGTTCCACCGGCGGGGTGGGGGAGCTCTGGGTGCCGCAGACCGTGACGCCGGCCCGCTCGGCGGCCGCGTGGTCGATGACGGAGTTGCGCATGCCGGACGCGACGATCAGCTTCAGCCGGGGGAGCCGGTCGAGGAGGGAGGCGGGGAACGGGACGCGTTCGCGCAGAGTCACCACGATGTCGAAGTCCGCGAGGACGTGGGCGAGTTCGTCCTCGGTGGCGAAGTGCTCGGTGAAGGAGGTGACCTCCACCCGGTCGCCGACGGGGCTCCAGTCGGCGACGGTGGTGGCGACGTCCTGGAAGTCGTCGAGTACGGCACAGCGCAGGCGCATGTCAGCCCTTTCCGGTGAGGCCGGTGTCTCCGCCGCGGGACGGGCGGGGGTCCTGGGACAGTCCAGCACGACGGAGCGACCGGTCCCGCAGCGCCTGGACGGCGGCTGCCGTGGGGGCGAGCACGAGGACCGCCAGACCGGTGAAGACCACCGGGTTCACCCAGCCCGGCACCAGCTCGGTGCCCACGCCCTCCGGCGTGACGCACTGGGCGCTGACCGGCAGCGTCATCCGGGTCACCACGTGATCGCCCGCCGCTCCGGCGGCGGCGCACATCTGGTCGGGGTCCAGGATGTAGAACCCCTGGTTCACGCCGTACGCGTAGGCGCCCAGGGCCGCCGATCCGGCCAGTACGGCCAGCAGGGCGCACGACGCGGGGCTGGGCACGCGCAGACCGCTCTCCGGCTCCCAGTGCCACACCCGCACGGCGAGGGCCCCCGCGGTGCCCAGGACGACGAACGGCGTCAGGAGCGGCGCGAAGGCCAGGATCAGGAAGAGAGCTGCCACGTCTGTTCGGACATCTCACACCGGTGATCGGTTCCGCCGGGTGCCGGGTGCCGGGTGCCGGGTCCCGGACGCCGGGGGCGGGCGCGACCGGACCGCGTCGCCCAGGTCGTACCCCTGCCTCGGCACGTGAGCACTCCGTGCGTCACTGTCCTTCACGCGCTCACCTGCGCGCGAGGATGACAAAGAGCGGATTGGTGTTCACGGTTCTCGGACCCGTGACGACCGCGAACGGGCCCGAACAGCTCTTGGCGGTCGGCCCGCCCTGCCCTACGCGGACTCCAGCAGTTCCTTGAGCCGGACCAGGTCGGCGGTGACCGTGTCGGCGTCGCGTGCGAAGTCGGCGTCGGTCGTGCCCGGCTGTCGGCGGACGGTGAAGACCACCTCGCTCGCGGTGCCGTCGGGGATCACGCGGACCGGGTTGTGGACGGTCTGCCCGGAGGGCAGCGTGACGTAGTGGTCGAGTACACCCAGGTCGTTGGGCGGGGTGAAGGTGATCGTGATCCGGCCCATGGGGGAGGACGCCGCGACCCAGCGGTCCCCTTCCCGCTCGACGGAGGTGCCGAGGCCGTGGGCCCACGCGGGCAGGTTGGCCGGGTCGGAGGCGTAGGCGTAGACGTCGGCCGCGGGTCGGTCGATGCGGACGCCGAGGTGGCGGGACTCCCTGTCGGTGCTGTTCATGGGAGCGACGGTAGCGAGCCGCGGGCGCCGGAATCTTGAACGAATCGGACGCAACAGGCCCTAGTGGTGCCAGGCATGGCCGCCCGTGTTGTGGATGAAGCGCTGGAGCACCTTCATCGTGGTCAGGTACTCCTCGTCGGAGATTCCAGCGTGGCGCTCCGTCCACAGCTCGTCCTGGACGGCGGCTGCCTTCTCGTAGAACGTCCGGCCCGCCGGGGTCAGGGAGAGCAGGTCGTCGGGGGCGTGGAGGATCCAGCCCGCGTCGATCGTCGCGTCGATCTCCGACTCCATCGTCTCCGGGCCCGTGTCGAGGTAGTTCCGCAGGAGGTCGCGGACCTCGGCGCGGGTCTTCGGGGCGTCGGCGCGGGCGACCTGGGCGAGCACCCACCACTGCGGCTGGGTCGTGCCGATCTCGGCGAGGGCGGCCCTGGTGCGGGTGACGACGGCGTTGTACGCCGCCCAGCTCCAGTAGCCGATGGGCTGGCGGATCAGTTCGGCGTCGCTGTGTGAGTAGTCCATGGCGCCGACCGTAGAAGCTGAAGCTTGGTTGAGGTCAAGCCCGGCAGGGCCCCGGTCGGGCCGACTCTCCGTCGGCAAAGGCACGGGTGGGGCGGGCGTAGCGTAGGTGGTATGACGACGTACGGATCCTTTCCCGGCACCCGGCCCCGGCGGCTGCGGACCACTCCCGTCATGCGTCGGATGGTCGCCGAGACCCGGCTGCATCCCGCCGACCTGATCCTCCCCGCCTTCGTGCGCGAGGGCGTGAGCGAGCCGGTGCCGATCGAGGCGATGCCCGGGGTCGTGCAGCACACCCGGGACAGCCTGAAGAAGGCCGCCGCCGAGGCGGTCGAGGCCGGGATCTCCGGGATCATGCTGTTCGGCGTGCCGGAGGACGGGAAGAAGGACGCCGCCGGTACGGCGGGCACCGACCCCGACGGGATCCTCCAGGTCGCCCTGCGGGACGTGCGGGCCGAGGTCGGGGACGAGCTGCTCGTCATGTCCGACCTGTGCCTCGACGAGTTCACCGACCACGGGCACTGCGGCGTCCTCGACGAGCAGGGGCGGGTCGACAACGACGCCACCCTCGAGCGGTACGCCGAGATGGCCCAGGTCCAGGCCGACGCCGGCGCCCATGTCGTCGGCCCCAGCGGGATGATGGACGGCCAGATCGGGGTCATCCGCGACGCCCTCGACCAGATCGGGCGGGAGGACGTCGCGATCCTCGCCTACACCGCGAAGTACGCCTCCGCCTTCTACGGGCCCTTCCGCGAGGCCGTCGGTTCCTCGCTCAAGGGCGACCGCAAGACCTACCAGCAGGACGCCGCCAACGCCCGCGAGTCGCTGCGGGAGTTGGCGCTCGACCTGGAGGAGGGGGCCGACATGGTGATGGTCAAGCCGGCCGGGCCCTACCTCGACATCCTCGCCAAGGTCGCCGAGGCGTCCGACGTGCCCGTCGCCGCCTACCAGATCTCCGGCGAGTACTCGATGATCGAGGCCGCCGCCGAGAAGGGCTGGATCGACCGCGACCGGGCCATCCTGGAGACGCTCACCGGGATCAAGCGGGCCGGTGCGCGCAACATCCTGACCTACTGGGCCACCGAAGTCGCCCGCACCCTGCGCTGAGCGACCTCCCCCGGTGCTTCGCGCACCGGGGGAGAGGACCCCTTCAGAAGCCGAGGGCGGCGTCCATGTCGGTCTGCCAGTAGGTGACCGTCAGCGCGGTGTCGACGTACACGCCGTCGGCGGGCAGGGCGACCCTGGCGATGGAGCCGTCCTCGAAGGGGATCGTGAGGGTGTTCGTCTCGTAGCCGTTCTCGCCGCTGCCGTCGCCGGCCGACAGCATCACCCCGGCGTAGCCGGACTCGCCCGGACCGAGACCGGTCAGCGCCTGCGGCTTGGTCGACTTCGCGACCGGCGGCACGGACTGGGCCTCGCCGAAGCGGGCCGCCGGGTACTGCGGCAGCATGCACGTCTTCGAACCGGTGTTGGTGGCGGTCAGCAGCAGGTGGTTGAGCGGGCGGGACAGCTTCTGCGCGGTGATCTTGACGTCGGACGCGGAGCACTCGCCGGGCATCTCGTCCTCGCCGCCCCCGCGGCTGCCCTGCGCGCTGGTGCCGGCCGAGCCGCCGTCGGCCGAACCGGCGGAGCCGCCCTTGCCGGAGCCCGAGGAGCCGGCCGAGCCGGAGGAGCCGGTCGAGCCCGTGGACCCGTTGGAGTCCGTGCCCGAGCCCGTCGTACCGGACGAGGCGTGGTTCCCGCCCGTGGAGGCGGAGCCGCCGGCGGACGGTGCGGTCCGGCCCGTGTCCGTCACGGAGGCGGCCGGGACGCTCGCGGCGTCCGTGTCCGAACCGCCCCCGCAGGCGGTCAGGGAGAGTGCGGCCAGCGCGACCGTGGTGGCGGCGAACAGGCGGGTACGGGTGATGCGTGCAGACATGAAGGAGCCCCGTTTCGGTGGAAGTTGGGTGAGCCGCTCGACCGTTCGCCGGGAGCGGCTGCTTGGATGACCACAGCTTGGGGCCCGGGTCGTCCCAAGCGCCAGCAGTGCCGCGACATGCGGGACAATGGGACACCGGGAACGGCTCTGACCTGGGGAAACAGTGTTCCTCTGGGATGCCGGGCGGGGATGCGGGGAGAGGGAGAGACGGTGGCTGGGGACGACTTCGCGGCACTGCTGCGGGAGCTCAAGGAGCGATCCGGGCTCAGTTTCGGGACATTGGGCAAGCGGCTGCACATGAGCGCGTCCACCCTGCACCGGTACGTCAGCGGGGAGGTCGTGCCCGTCGAGTTCGCGCCCGTCGAGCGCCTGGCCCGGGTGTGCCGGGCGACCCCCGAGGAACTGCTCGAACTCCACCGCCGCTGGATCCGCGCGGACGCGCTGCGCGGCGTGAAGAAGGCGGAGGAGAAGGCCGGGGAGAAGGCCGCGGGGAAGGCGGGGGACAAGGGCGCGGGGGAGGCGGACGCCGGCGCGGGAGCGGACGCGCGACTCCGACCGTCGGAGGCCGGCGCGGGAGGATCCACCGGGACTGCCGGGGCTGCCGGGGCTGCCGGGGCTGCTGGGGCTGCCGGGGCCGCCGAGGCCGCTGGGACCACGGGGGTCGACAGGGCCGCCGAAGCCGGGGCCGCCGAAGCCGAAGCCGGAGCCGTCGGTGCCGATGCCGGTGCCATGGAGGAGACCGGCCCCCCGGCCTCGCCCGCACCGGACGTGCCGCACGCGTCGGCCACGTCGCCCGCGTCCGGCGCCTCGTTCACCCCGGCCGGCCCGCCCACGCCGTCCCGGCCGGCCGGGACGCGCCGTCGGGTGCCCCGTGCCGCCCTGTACGCCGCGACCGGCGTCGTCGTCATCGCCGGTGCCGTGACGCTCATGGCGAACCTCGTGTCGGGCACCGGTGACGACGACGGGCGGCGCGGTCCGGCCGGGGTCGCCGAGGCCGCCGTGTCGCCCTCCGTCTCGGCGTCCAAGGCCGCCACCCGGTCGGCGTCGCCCCGCGCGAGCGCCTCCGCCTCGACGTCAGCCTCCCCGTCCGCGCTCCCCTCCGTGTCCGCCTCGGCGTCCGCGACGCACGGGGACACGGCCGCCGAGCCGAGCCGCCGCGCCCCCGCCTCCGGCCCGGCGCTCACCGTGTCGACCACCCCGTACTTCTGGGACTCCCCCTGCGACCACGCCTTCCTGGTCGACCGCAGCCCGCAGAACGTGCTGCCCCCGCCCCCGCAGCAGGACGCGGTCGGCTGGGCCACCGCCTACGGCGCGGTCTCCGCCAACCGGCAGACGGTCGTCCTCACCGTGCAGGGCACCGGCGAGGAGACCGTGGTCCTCGAGGACCTGCACGTCCGCGTGGTGAGCAGCAGGCCGGCGCTGGACTGGAACCAGTACGTGATGGGCAACGGCTGCGGCGGCGGGGTGGACCGCGCGTCCTTCGACGTCTCGCTGGACCTGGGCACCCCGCTGGCGATGCCGGTCGCGGGGCAGCGGGACTTCCCGTACAAGGTCACCGAGTCCGACCCGGAGGTGTTCCACGTCAAGGCGCACACCAGCGGCCACGACGTCAGCTGGTACCTGGAGCTGAAGTGGTCGAGCGGGGAGCGGCACGGCACCCTGCGCATCGACGACCACGGCAAGCCGTTCCGCACCAGCGCCTCCAAGGACGCGTCCTACTACGCGTACCCCCTCGGCAGCCACGCCTGGGAGTACGTCGAGGGGACCTGACCCGCGCGCGTGTCCGCATCACGGAAACATTCTTGTAGACGGCACGTACATGCCTAGGCTGCGGGCATGACAGTGACTCAGGCCCCCGCCCCCGCCGTCCCCGCATCCCTGCCGCCGCTCGCCGCGCGGGCCCGGTCGACCGGGGGTTCGCCCGTACGGGACATCCTGGCCGTCACCGCCCGCCCCGAGGTGATCAACTTCGCGGGCGGGCTGCCGGCCCCCGAGCTGTTCGACGCGGAGGGCATCGCCGCCGCGTACCGGGCCGTCCTCACCGAGGCGCCCGCGCGGGCACTGCAGTACTCCACCACCGAGGGCGAGCCCGCGCTGCGGGCCGCGCTCGCCGCCCGTGCCTCGGCGCGCGGGCTGGACACCAGTGCTGACGACATCCTGGTCACCACCGGTTCGCAGCAGGCGCTGTCCCTGCTCGCCACCGCCCTGATCGAGCCGGGCGACACGGTGCTCGTCGAGAACCCCTGCTACCTGGCCGCCCTCCAGGCCTTCGGCTTCGCGGGCGCCCGGGTGATCGCGGTGCCCGGTGACGAGGACGGGGTGGATCCCGTGGCGCTGGAGGAGCTGGTGGTGCGCGAGCGGCCCAAGCTGCTCTATACCGTGCCCACCTTCTCGAACCCGACCGGTCGCACCATGCCCGCCGCCCGCCGTGCCGCCGTCGCCGAGGTCGCCGGCCGGTGCGGGCTGTGGATCGTCGAGGACGACCCGTACGGGGAGCTGCGCTTCGAGGGCGGGCGGGTGCCGTGGATCGCCTCCTACGAGGGCGCCCGGGACCGCACCGTGCTGCTGGGCTCCTTCTCCAAGGTGATGGCGCCCGGCCTGCGCCTGGGCTGGCTGCGGGCGCCCGCCGAGCTGCGCCGGGCCTGCGCGGTCGCCAAGCAGGCCGCCGACCTGCACACCCCGACCGTCAACCAGCTCGCCGCCGCCCGGTACCTGGCCGACAACGACCTGGACGCCCACGTCGCCCGCGTCGCCGCCGCCTACGGGGAGCGCCGGGACGCCATGCTCGCGGGCCTGGCGGACGCGCTCCCGGAGGGGTCGGTGTGGACCCGGCCCGAGGGCGGCATGTTCCTCTGGATCCGCCTGCCCGGCGGCTACGACACCACGGCCCTCCTCCCCGAGGTGGTCCGCCACGACGTGGCGTACGTCCCCGGCGCCCCCTTCCACGCGAGCGAGCCCGACCGCGCCACGATGCGGCTGTGCTTCGTCACCCAGACGCCGGACGAGATCGCGGAGGGCCTGCGGAGGCTGGGGAAGGCGCTGGGGGCCTGACCCGTCGACCTAAGTCCAAAGAAGGGGACCGGTTCCGGCCGCGGTCGGCGGACGGGGAGGGCGGTGGGTTCCTAGGGTGGTCGCATGGCTGACAGCGCACCGAACGCACCGTTCGACCTCGACGCGTACCTCGGACGGATCGGCTGGGAGGGGGAGCGGCGGCCCGACGCGGAGACGTTGAGCGGCGTGCACCTCGCCCACCTGCGGGCCGTCCCGTTCGAGAACCTCGACGCCCTGGGCGGTACGGCCCCCTCCCTCGACCCGGCCGCCCTGATGGCCAAACTGGTCCACGGGCGGCGGCGCGGCGGCTACTGCTACGAGCACAACACCCTCTTCGCGCTCGCCCTGGAGGCGCTCGGCTTCCGGGTGACCCGGCTGACCGCGCGGGTCGTCGTCGGCGCCGACCGGTTCGAGGACCGGCCCCGCACCCACATGGCCCTGCTGGCCGAGGTCCCCGGCGAGCCGCTGCCGTACCTGGCCGACGTCGGCTTCGGTGCCGCCGGGTCCCTGCTGGAGCCGGTGCCGCTGACCGCGGACACCGAGTTCCACGACGCCGGACGCCGGCACCGGCTGGTGCACGCACCGCAGCGGGGGCCGCTGGAGACGTGGGTGCTCGAGGCGCACGGGGCGTCCGCGGAGGGCGGCTGGCAGGCGCAGTACGCCTTCACGGTGGAGCCGTTCGAGCAGAGCGACTACGAGGTCATCAACTGGCACATCGCCACGAACCCCCGGTCGCCCTTCTCCCGCCGCCCCTACGTGCAGCGCCTCACGGCGGACGGGCACCTGCTGCTCGACGGCGACCGCGTCACCGCGACCCGTACCGAGGACGTGGGGCCGGGCAGGGTCAGGGCCACGATCGAGGAGCGCGAGCTGCACGACGAGGCCGAGGCCCGTCGTGTGCTGGCGGAGGACTTCGGCATCGACGCGCCCGGGGGACTGCGGCTGCTCGGCTGACGCGACGCGTCGGCGACCGGTTCCGGAAGGACGCGTGGGGTTCCGGTGGTTTATGTGAAGCATCCTGGGACAGGCAACCTGGCGTTGTGCAACACCAGTTCGGGCACCCGGAGTGGTGCCCGCCACACAAGGGGGAGGCATCCGTGCGTACCCGCACCGGATGGCGGCGTGCCCTGCTCGGCACGCTGGCGAGCCTGACGGCGACCATCGGCCTGACGGCCGGACTGTCCGCGCCCGCCGCGGCGGCGACCGGGACACCGGTGGCCGTCACCAAGTACAGCCACACCAGCGCACCCGGCGACTGGGTCGGTCAGGGCGGGAGCGTCGCCCTCACGCCCAGGACGGCGGACATCACCGTGTCCGGGGAGAGGGAGGCGCTGACCGTCCGGATCGAGAACGAGACCGACTGGTGGACCGTCGAACTCGCCGCTCCGCAGGGCGAGAAGCTCCACCCCGGGGTCTACCGCGGCGCGGAACGGGCGTCCTCGCGCACCGGACGGGCCCCGGGCCTCGACGTCAGCGGCGACTCGCGCGGCTGCAACCAGGTCTACGGGCAGTTCTCGGTCAACCAGATCGAGGCGGACGCGACCGGTGCGATCACCGTGCTGGACGCGACCTACACGCAGCGCTGCGAGGCGGCCGACGCCCCGGTCCTCAAGGGCGTCGTCAAGTACCGCGCCTACCCGCTGTCCTTCACCTACGCCAGCGAGCCCGGCGACTACCCCGGCCAGGGCAGGAGCGGCACCCACACCGGCGCCACCAGCCTCTTCTCACTCCAGGAGTGGGGCGTCGGCGGCCTCCAGTACGACGTGTCCGGCAAGCGCGAGACCTGGTCCGCCCTCCTCGTCCCGCCGGCCGGCGAGAGCTTCGAGGCCGGACGCACCTACCGGACGGAACGCGGCAACGGACCCGGCGTGGCCGGCCTCGACGTGTCCGGCTTCGGCGGCTGCAACGCCAGTGAAGGGTCCCTGACCCTCACCAGGCTGGCCCGCGGCGAGGACGGTACGGTCACCGCCTTCGCCGCCACGTTCGTCCAGCACTGCGAGGGCGCCGAGCCGGCGCTGCGCGGAACGATCCACTACTACGCCTGACGCCCCACGGGTGGGCCGGGTGCGTCCCGGCCCACCCGCTCAGAGCCGCTCGGGCGTCCTGATGCCCAGCAGGGCCATGCCCTTGGTCAGCGTGCGGGCCGTGACGTCGCACAGGAACAGGCGGTTCTCCACCTGCTCGGGCGTCTCGGCCTTCAGGACCGGGCACTTGTCGTAGAAGGACGTGTACAGCGACGCGAGCTGGTACAGGTACGCCGTCAGCTTGTGCGGGGCGTACTCCGCGGCCGCCTCGAAGACCGTGTCCCCGAACGCGTCCAGGTGCAGGCCCAGCGCGCGTTCCGCCTCGTGCAGCGCCAGCTCCGAGTGGGCGGCGGGGCGGACCTCGCCGGCCTTGCGGAGGATGGACCGGATACGGGCGTACGCGTACTGGAGGTAGACGGACGTGTCGCCGTTGAGCGAGACCATCTGGTCGAGGTCGAACTTGTAGTCGCGGCTCGGCGACGTCGACAGGTCCGCGTACTTCACGGCGCCGATGCCGACCTGCGCGGCCCGCTCCTGGATCTCGTCCTCGGTGAGGTCCCGCGCCTTCTCCCGCACGACCTCCGCCGCCCGCTGCACGGCCTCGTCCAGCAGGTCCTCCAGCCGCACGGTCTCGCCCGCGCGGGTCTTGAAGGGCTTGCCGTCCGCGCCGAGCACCGTGCCGTAGCCCATGTTGTGCGCGGTGACCTCGTCGTTCAGCCAGCCGGCCCGGCGGGCGGTCTCGAAGACCATCCGGAAGTGCAGCGACTGACGCACGTCGACGACGTACAGCAGCGTGGTGGCGTGCAGGTCCTGGACGCGGTCGCGGATCGCGGTCAGGTCGGAGGCCGCGTAGCCGAAGCCGCCGTCGGCCTTCTGCACGATCAGCGGGACCGGCTGGTCGTCCTTGCCGCGGATGTCGTCGAAGAACACCACGAGCGCGCCCTCGGAGCGCACCGCGACGCCCATCTCCTCCAGGAGGCGGGCGGTCTCGGGCATGCCCTCGTTGTACGCGGACTCGCCGACGATCTCGTCGTCGCGGATCTCCATGTCGAGCTTCTCGAAGACGGAGTAGAAGTAGACCTTCGACTCGTCCACGAACTGCTGCCACAGCTCGAGCGTCTCCTTGTCGCCGGACTGCAGGGCGACGACCCGCTTGCGGGCCCGGTCCTTGAACTCCTCGTCCGCGTCGAAGAGCGCACGCGACGCCTTGTACACGCGGTTCAGGTTGCTCATGGCCTGCTCGCCGTCGACCTCGGCCGCGGGGGCCAGCTCGCCGGGGTGCTCGACCAGGTACTGGATGAGCATGCCGAACTGGGTGCCCCAGTCACCGATGTGGTGCCGGCCGATCGTCTTCTCCCCGGTGAAGTCGAGCATGCCGCGCAGGGCGTCGCCGATGACCGCCGACCGCAGGTGGCCGACGTGCATCTCCTTCGCCACGTTCGGCTGGGCGTAGTCGACGACCGTGACGCCCGCGTCCTCCTTCAGCGGCACGCCGAGGCGCTCGCCGTCCGCGTACCGCGCGGCGAGGTTCCCGGTGATGGCCCGGTCGCCGATCGTGATGTTCAGGAAGCCGGGGCCGGAGACCTCGACGTCCGCGATCAGGTCGCCGGTGGTGATGTGCGAGACGACCTCGGCCGCCAGCTCCCGCGGGTTCGCCTTGGACTTCTTGGCCAGGGCGAGGATGCCGTTGGCCTGGTAGTCCGCCCGGTCGCTTCGTCGCAGCAGCGGGTCCGCGCCGGCGGCCTCCGGCCGGGTGGCCGTCAGGGCGGACGCGAGGTGCTGCTGGACGGAGGCGCTGAGGGACGTGACCGAGGCCATGGAGTGGCTGCCGTTCTGCTCGGGTTCCTGGAAGTAGTACAGAAACCGAGTATCCCATGCGGTGAAAAGCGGTTTTCGCGGATGCGGGCCGGGCTGGGAGAATGGAGCGGTCAGCCGTGCGACCCGTACCGGCTGCTCCCGGAGAAGTTTCAGGAAAGAGGACGTGCCGATCGTGGCTCAGAGCACAGAGACCACCGACTGGGTCTCCCGTTTCGCGGACGAGGTCATCGCCGAGTCGGAGCGTCGTGCCCCGGGCAAACCGGTCGTCGTCGCGTCCGGGCTCTCCCCCTCCGGCCCCATCCACCTGGGCAACCTGCGCGAGGTCATGACCCCGCACCTCGTCGCCGACGAGATCCGCCGCCGCGGCCGCGAGGTCCGGCACCTGATCTCCTGGGACGACTACGACCGGTACCGCAAGGTGCCGGCCGGCGTCCCCGGCGTCGACGGGAGCTGGGCCGAGCACATCGGCAAGCCCCTGACCTCGGTCCCGGCCCCCGAGGGCTCCTCGTACCCGAACTGGGCGGAGCACTTCAAGGCCGCCATGGTCGAGGCGCTGGCCGATCTCGGCGTGGAGTTCGACGGGATCAGCCAGACCGCGCAGTACACCTCCGGTGTCTACCGCGAGCAGATCCTGCACGCCATGAGGCACCGGCAGGACATCGACGCGATCCTCGCCCAGTACCGGACCAAGAAGGCCCCGGCGAAGAAGCAGCAGCAGAAGCCGGTCGACGAGGCCGAGCTGGAGGCCGCCGAGGGCTCCGGCGCCGCCGCCGAGGACGACGGCAGCTCCGGCTCCGCCGGGTACTTCCCGTACAAGCCGTACTGCGGCAACTGCGAGAAGGACCTGACGACGGTCACCGCGTACGACGACGACTCGACCGAGCTGACGTACGCCTGCACCGCGTGCGGCTTCTCCGAGACGGTCCGGCTGAACGAGTTCAACCGCGGCAAGCTGGTCTGGAAGGTCGACTGGCCGATGCGGTGGGCGTACGAGGGCGTGATCTTCGAGCCCAGCGGTGTCGACCACTCGTCCCCAGGGTCGTCGTTCCAGGTCGGCGGGCAGATCGTCGGCATCTTCGGCGGCGAGCAGCCGATCGGCCCGATGTACGCCTTCGTCGGCATCAGCGGCATGGCGAAGATGTCCTCGTCCAAGGGCGGCGTGCCCACCCCGGGCGACGCGCTGCAGATCATGGAGCCGCAGCTGCTGCGCTGGCTGTACGCCCGCCGCAGGCCCAACCAGTCCTTCAAGATCGCCTTCGACCAGGAGATCCAGCGGCTCTACGACGAGTGGGACCGCCTGGACGCCAAGGTGGCCGACGGCAGCGCGCTGCCCGCCGACGTCGCCGCGCACGCGCGTGCCGTGCGCACGGCCGCCGGCGAGCTGCCGCGGACGCCCAGGCCGCTGCCGTACCGGACGCTCGCGTCCGTGGCCGACATCACCGCCGGCCACGAGGACCAGGCGCTGCGCATCCTCAGCGAGCTCGACCCGGCCGACCCGCTGGGCTCGCTGGACGAGGCCCGGCCGCGCTACGACAAGGCCGAGGCGTGGATCAATACCCACGTCCCCGCCGACCAGCGCACCATCGTCCGCGACGAGCCCGACGCCGAGCTGCTCAAGTCCCTCGACGAGCCGTCCCGGCAGTCCCTGCGGCTGCTGCTCGACGGACTCGCCGAGCACTGGTCGCTGGACGGGCTCACCCACCTCGTCTACGGCGTGCCCAAGGTCCAGGCCGGGTTCTCCGCCGACGCCACGCCGAAGGAACTGCCGCCGGAGATCAAGACCGCCCAGCGGACCTTCTTCGCGCTGCTGTACCACCTGCTCGTCGGCCGCGACACCGGTCCGCGCCTGCCCACGCTGCTGCTGGCGGTCGGGCAGGACCGGGTGCGGACCCTGCTCGGCGAGTAACCGGCCCCGGTACGACGACGAAGGGGGGGCGCCCGGCGAACACCGGGCGCCCCCCTTCGTCGTGCCGCCGCCGCGGCCGGTCAGGCGATGTGGTTCTCCTCCAGCTCCGCGTTGAAGCGGTTGGAGAAGCGGACGACCAGGCGCTTGGCCTCCGCGTCCGCGAGCGTCGTGCCGTACGTCGCCTCGATGTTCTCGCCGAACTCCCGCGGCGTCGGGAAGCTGTCGTCGATCGACTGCCGGAAGACCTGGTAGTACGCCTCCTCGTCCGGCTCCGCGGCCGGCGTGCCGCCGCCGTCGCCCAGCTCCCGCGTGCGGCCCGGGACGACCGGGATGGGGAAGCTGCCGGTCTCCTCCGGAGCGGGCTCCTGGAGCGGCGGCTCCTCCTCGTACTGGTCCCGGTACTCGTCGGCCTGCTGCTGCTCCTCGTACCACTGGGCGTACTGCTCGGCCGGGTCGTACGTCGGGTCGTAGCCGCCCTGGTACGCGACCTGGCGGGGGGTGTTGAACCAAGGGCTCTGGTCGTCGGGCTCGGGCACCGCCTCCGGCTCGTGCGGGGGTCGGGCCGCCTCGCGGGGCGTCCCACGACCGCCGGCCAGCTCGGGACGCCTGTCCGCGGCGGGGGCCGCCGCGGCCTCCGCCGGAGCCGGGGTCCCGGCGGCCGGCTGCGGCGCGGGCGGCAGCAGCGCCGGCTCGATGCCCGCCGCCGCCAGACCCGCCGGGGCCGTCTGCGCGAGGAT
>NZ_BDJC01000061.1 GCF_002005565.1 Streptomyces sp. JHA26
GCGGGCGCCGGGGCCGGAGCGGGCGCGGGGCCGGAGCGGGCGCCGGGGCCGGAGCGGGCGCAGGGGCCGGAGCGGGCGCAGGGGCGGCTGCGGGGGCGCCGAAGGCCGGGGGCGCCGACGCCTGGGCGGGCGGTGCGAAGCCCGGGGCGGCACCGGCCTGCGGCTGCTGCGGCTGCTGCGGCGCGGGAGCCTCGTCCTCGGCCACCTCGCCGCCGAAGTTCCTCAGCAGCGCCTCGAGACCGCCGTCGAAGCCCTGTCCGACGGCGGCGAAGCGCCACACGTCCTTCATGTAGAAGTCGCCCAGCATCACCGCGCGCTCGGTGGAGAACTCCGACCCGCTGAACGGGTACCGGGCCACCTCCTCGCCGCCCGCGACGATCCGGATGTATCCGGGGCCGATCTGTGACATCTGCCCGGCGCCGTCGATCGTCGCCGTGAAGGACAGCTTCTTGATCTGCGGCGGGATCCTGTCCAGGGTGACGCGGAAGGACTCCGTGTCACCCGCCTGCGCACCCAGGAGCTGGATGGACTCCTCGGGGGTCTTCGGCTGGTTGAAGAAGACGAAGTACCGGTCGTCGGAGAGCCGTTCGTCGGCGTCGAGTCCGAAGCAGCTGATGTCGAAGGTCAGACCGGGGCCGGAGATCTGCACGCCTACGTACAGATCCGTGCCCGCGGTGAGGTCACTGATCCTGGCCCTGTGGCCGCGTTGGAATTCCCTGGCCATGCGTTACGACCGTCCCCCATCCGAATGTGAGTGCGTCGCGCCAGGCTAACGGCAAACCCTGACAGCGGACGATGTCGGTACAGAGCCGGTACAGAACCCGCGCCCGCCCGTACCGGGGGCCTTCCCGGGCCGTGTCACTCGCTCCTGGCGCCGGGCACGTGCGGCAGCCGGTCGGCGGCGACCACACCTTCGAGGTAGCCCCGGGCCCGCTCGGTCCGCGGGTACGCCTCCAGCAGCCGCCAGAACCGGGGCCCGTGCCCGGGGACGAGCAGATGGGCCAGCTCGTGGAGGAGCACGTAGTCGACGACGTACTCGGGCATGCCCTGGAGGCGGTGCGACAGGCGGATGCTGCCCTCGGCCGGGGTGCACGAGCCCCAGCGCGTGTTCTGGTTGGTGACCCAGCGGACCGAGGCGGGCCGGGCCCGGCCGTCGAAGTACTGGGCCGACAGCCGCTCGGCGCGTTCGGCCAGCTCGGTGTCGCCGAGGACGCGCTTGCTCTCCTGGGCGGCCAGCTTGTCCAGCATGACGCTCACCCAGCGTCGTTCCTCCGCCTCGGACATCCGGGCGGGGATGAGCACGACGGTGCGGTCGCCCTCGCGGTACGCGGAGACCGTCCGGCGTCGACGGGTGCTCCTGCGAACCTCGATCGCGCTCGCCCCCGTGCCGCTCGGCAGCGGATTCGCCGGCGTGCGCTGGGGCGCTCCGGCGCGGTGCAGTGGGTCGGCGGACACGCCCCGACGTTACCCGCTGCGCACGGGGAAGTCCCGGCTCCCGGACGGTTCCGCGCCGATCCGTACGACAGCTTGTACGACGAACACCCACCGCCTGTGGACAACTTTCGACGCTCCGTGACGGATCCGGGCATGCTGGCACTCGACGACGGGCCTGTGACCGACCGCACCACCACCACGCGTCCGGTCGCCGTCGGCGCACGGGGACGTCTCGGGGACTTACAGCGACTTACGGGGGTTCGGTCATGCATCCGATGGTGAAGCCCGCGCTCAGGCGCGGCTGGCGCGATCTCAACACCGTGCAGTTCGGGATGACGCCGGCGCACGCGCTCACGCTCCGCCCGGTGGACACGGCGACGGGCAGCTTCCTCGAGCTGCTCAACGGCACCCGCGGACCGGCGCTGCTGCGCGAGGAGGGGCACCGCATGGACCTGCCGGACGGCCATGTCGACCGGCTGGTGCAGCGACTGGCGGGGGCCGGGCTCCTCGACGACTCCCGGGGTGGCGGGCCGGCCGCCGACGCCCTGCGGGAGAAGAAGGAGGTCCTCGACCGGCTCCGCCCCGACCTCGCGTCCCTGTCCCTGACGACCTCCCGTCCGGGGGACGCGATCCGGCACCTGGCCGCCCGGCGCGCGATGCGCGTACGGGTGCGGGGCGCGGGCCGCGTGGGCGCCGTGCTGGCCTGCCTGCTGGCGGGGGCCGGCGTCGGCGAGGTCGACGTGCGGGACACCGGCCGCGTCGAGCCGTGGGACGTCGCCCCGGGCGGGCTGACCGCCGAGTCCGTCGGAGACCGCCGGGACGAGGCGTCCCGGCGGGCCGTGCGCCGGGCCGCCCCGGACCGGCCGCCGCGCCGCGTCCCCACGTCCCCGCCCGAGGGCGGCGGCCCGGGTCTCTCCCTGGTGGTCCTCGCCCCGCGCGACGACGTCGCGACGCACGCCCCCGATCCGGCCCACGTCGACTCCCTGATGGCATCGGGCACACCTCATCTGTACGCCGGAGTCGTGGAGGGGACGGGCGTCGTCGGCCCCCTCGTCCTGCCCGGCGAGACGGGCTGCGCCGGCTGCCTGCACGCGGACCGTACCGACCGCGACCCGGTATGGCCGCGGCTGGTCGCGCAGTGGCGCTCCGGCCGACAGCGGCAGGTGCCGCCCTGCGACCTGACACTGGCCACGGCCGTCGCCGGGCTGGCGGCGGCCCACGCCCTCGCCTTCCTCGACGGCCGGACGCCGTCCAGTGCCGACGCGCGCTGGGAGGTCTCGCTGCCCGCGCTGCGGTGGCACACGCGACCGGTGCGGCCGCACCCCGCGTGCCCGTGCGGAGCCGCCGGCGAAGGTAAGCAGGAACACACCTCCGGGAACGGGGGCCGACGCGCGACAATGGCTGGGCAATGGCCGTCAGCCGAAGGACGTCGTGAGGCAGAGGCGGCGCGGCCGGCTGGGAATTGGAGGGCGCATGTCTGATCTTCCGCGCAAGGCGGTCACCCGGACCGCCAGGCTCGCCGCGCTCCCGCTCGGCTTCGCCGGGCGGGCGACCTGGGGACTCGGCAAGCGGATCGTGGGCGAGTCCGCGGAGATCGTCGGCCAGCAGCTCCAGCAGCGCACGGCGGAGCAGCTGTTCAAGGTGCTCGGCGAGCTGAAGGGCGGCGCGATGAAGTTCGGACAGGCCCTGTCCGTCTTCGAGTCGGCGTTGCCGGAGGAGGTCGCCGGCCCCTACCGGGCGGCGCTGACCAAACTCCAGGAGGCCGCTCCCCCCATGCCGACGCGCACGGTGCACGCCGTGCTCGCGGAGCGGCTCGGCGAGGACTGGCACGACCTGTTCCTGGAGTTCGAGGACAAGCCCGCCGCGGCGGCCTCGATCGGCCAGGTGCACCGGGCGGTGTGGCACGACGGCCGCGAGGTGGCCGTCAAGGTGCAGTACCCGGGCGCCGGCGAGGCCCTGCTGTCCGACCTGAACCAGCTCAGCCGCTTCGCCCGCCTCCTCGGCCCGCTCGTGCCCGGCATGGACATCAAGCCGCTGATCACGGAGTTGAAGGACCGGGTCTCGGAGGAGCTGGACTACGCCCTGGAGGCACAGGCGCAGCGCGCCCACGCCGAGGAGTTCGCGGGCGACCCGGACATCGTGGTGCCGGACGTGGTCCACGAGTGCCAGCAGGTCCTGATCACCGAGTGGATCGACGGCATCCCGATGTCGGAGGTCATCGCGGACGGCACACCGCAGCAGCGGGACCGGGCCGGCCAGCTCCTGGCCCACTTCCTGTTCTCCGGTCCGGCCCGCACCGGCCTCCTGCACGCCGACCCGCACCCGGGAAACTTCCGGCTGCTGCCCGGCGGACCGGAGGGCGAGGACGACTGGCGGCTGGGTGTCCTGGACTTCGGCACGGTCGACCGCCTCCCGGGCGGACTGCCGGAACCCATCGGCGAGGCGCTGCGCATGACGCTGGACGGCGAGGCGGAGGCCGTCTACGAGATGCTCTGCGCGGAGGGCTTCGTCAAGGAGTCGATAGAGCTGGAGCCCGACGCCGTCCTCGACTACCTCCTGCCGATCATCGAGCCGGCCCGGGTGGACGAGTTCACCTTCACCCGCGGCTGGATGCGCAGCCAGGCGGCCAGGATCGCCGACCCCCGCTCCCCCGCCTACCAGCTGGCCAAGCGGCTCAACCTGCCGCCGGCCTATCTGCTGATCCACCGGGTGACCCTGAGCACCATCGGGGTGCTGTGCCAGCTGGGCGCGACGGTGCGGTTGCGCGAGGAGCTGGAGGAGTGGCTCGTGGGCTTCGTCCCCGGGGACGAGGAGGAAGCCGAGGACCACGAGGCCGAGGCGGAGGCGGCCGCCGAGGCGTGAGCCGCCAGGGCGTGAGCCGCCGGGGCTGAACGCGCCGCTGGGGCCGGTCCGTTCCGACGGACCGGCCCCAGCGGGGAAGGCTTCGCCTCCTGGAGGGAGGCCACCGCTTCGGGTGTGATCGGTTACTGCATGACCGCCATGGCGAGCGCGCGCCGGGCGCGCATCGAGGCGCGCTCGGCCCGGCGCTGCATCCGGCGGGCGGTCGCCACACGCAGGGCGCGGCGTTCCCGCTCGGCCTCATGCAGGCGCTCGTGCATATGCGCACGTGCCAGGGCTTCTGGGATGAGTTGCATCTCACGGGTCCTGTTCTGACGCGAGTCCTTCGCGCCGCTGGTGGTGAAGTCTTCAGGCGTCGTGCCTGCGATCTCGTCGGTGGACGGCTTCATCGGGGCCTGCTTCTTGGGGTCGTGCGTGAGGGGGCGGTCGATCGTTCCGGTGATGTTCATGCTGTGACCGGGTTCTTGCGCGGGCGGCCACGGGGCCGCTTCCGGGCGACGACGACACCCTGGACGAACAGCTCGCCACCCCAGACGCCCCAGGGCTCACGCCGCTCCTTGGCGCCGGCGAGGCAGGCCTCGATCAGCGGGCAGGTGCGGCAGAGGGACTTGGCGTACTCGACGTCCGCCGGCGACTCCGCGAAGAAGACCTCCGGGTCGTAGGAACGGCAGGGGACGGGCACGCCGAGGTTCTCGATGGCGTCGTCGAGCGCGGTGAGCGGGGTGAGCGCGGTGAGCGGGGTCAAGGCGGGGTCCTCCGTGAGGCCGGGCTTGGGGATCGTGTCGGAAGGCGGTACGGACGGGGCGTGCGCTTCGAGTTGCACGGTTGGTCTTCCTCGTCTGGTCGTTCCGGCCGGTCGGCCGGTGTGCGGCTTGGTACCGGGTTCTTTTCTTGTCCCGAGGCTCCTTCGTGCTGTCGTCCCCGTTCGGGGAAAACAGAAGGGCCGCGGATCCCGGATGGGGTTCCGCGGCCCTGAAGGCGCCGGCCTGATCGACGATCAGGCTGGATCACTCCAGGGTTCTGGCCCACGGAAGGCCCACATCAGGTGGTGCTGCGTCGTCTGCTTCCGGAATCCGGCACCGGTCGCCGTAAAGGCATAGGCCTGAGCCTGTGCCGCTACTGCTGCTTCCAGTGCCTTGGTCGGTCGCTCATTGCGCTCACGGACGGGAAGGCCCGCGGGAGCAACGGAGAGGGACGCCGGACGCGCGGCACGAATGCCGGACAGACCGGTGCCCTGGTGGGAAGCGCCGAGCATGCGCAGGGAGGCGGCCGAGCGATCGGTCAGTTTGGCGGTGGAACCGGCGGTGGTGCTGACGTTGATGCTGATGCTGATCACTGGATTCGCCTCCTCTCGGCGTCTCGGGGGACCGGTGCGAACCGGTCCACGGATAGGCAAGTACAACACGGATGCAGGGCCTCCGGGAAGGCCGCTGTTCCCCGTGACCAAGAACCTATGGGGATTCCCGGGGCATGCGCAAACTATTTTTCCGACGAGTTCGGATCATTCCTCGCCGTCAAGCCCGGCGACGTCCCGGCCTGCGCAGATGGCCAGGACGTCGGCTCCGTAACGGTTGAACTTGCGTGCCCCGACCCCGGGGATCCTCGCCAGTTCGTGTTCGTCCTCCGGCACGGACTCGGCGATCGCCATCAGCGTCTTGTCCGTGAAGACGCAGAACGCGGGCTGCCCGCTGCGCCTCGCCTGGACCGCCCGCCACTCGCGCAACCGCTCGTAGACGCCCTCGTCCATGTCGGACGGACAGTCCTCGCAGCGCATCAGCTTCATCTCGCCGGCCTCGGTGAGCGTGCGGCCGCAGACCCGGCAGCGGGCCGGGGTCCGCCGGGCGCGCCGTGGTGCGACGACCGTGGTGCCGCGTCCGAAGCCGCGCTCCACACCGCCCGGACCGCCGGCGGACGCGTGTGCGCCGGCCGGGGCCGAACCGGGCCGCAGTCCCTTGAGGAACCGGCTGGGGCGGCGGTTCGGGCGGCCGCCGGGCGAGCGGGCGAGCGCCCAGGAGAGATGCAGGCGCTCGCGGGCGCGGGTGACGCCGACGTAGAGGAGGCGGCGTTCCTCCTCGATCTGCTCGTCGGTCTTTGCGTAGGTGATCGGCATCATGCCCTCGGCGACGCCCACCAGAAAGACGACGTCCCACTCCAGGCCCTTGGCCGAGTGCAGCGAGGCGAGGGTGACGCCCTGCACGGTCGGCGGGTGCTGGGCGCCCGCCCGCTCGTCCAGTTCCGCGACGAGGTCGCCCAGGGTGGCACCCGGCTGGGCGGCGGCGAAGTCCTGGGCGAGGGAGACCAGGGCGGCCAGCGACTCCCAGCGCTCCCGGACGGCACCGGATCCCGCCGGGGGCTGCGGTGTCCAGCCCTCCCCCGACAGCACCGCGCGCACCTGGGACGGCAGGTCGACGGCGTCGTCGAGGAGGTGGTCGTTGCCGCCGAAGCGCGCGGCGGCCCGCAGGGCGCTGCCGGCCTTGCGCACCTCGGGACGGTCGAAGAAGCGTTCCGCGCCCCGCAGCTGGTAGGGGACGCCGGCGTCGGCGAGGGCCTGCTCGTAGGTCTCGGACTGGGAGTTCGTACGGAACAGGACCGCGATCTCCGCGGCGGGGACGCCCGCGTCGACGAGCTCGCGGATGCGACGGGCCGTGCCCTCGGCCTCGGCCGGTTCGTCGGGGTACTCGGTGTAGACGGGCTCGGGACCCGGGGGGCGCTGGGAGACCAGCTCCAGACGGTGGTCGGCGGCCCGGCCGCGGGCCTGGGCGAGCAGGCCGTTGGCGAGGTGGACGACCTGGGGGGTGGAGCGGTAGTCGCGGACCAGCTTGACGACGGTGGCGCCGGGATGACGGACACGGAAGTCGAGCAGGTGGTCGGGGGTTGCTCCCGTGAACGAGTAGATCGTCTGACTGGCGTCGCCGACGACGCACACGTCGTCGCGGTCGCCGAGCCACAGCTCCAGCAGACGCTGCTGGAGGGGGCTGACGTCCTGGTACTCGTCGACCACGAAGTGCTGGTACTGGGCGCGGACCTGCTCGGCGACGTCGTGGCGGTCCTGGAGGACGGCCACCGTGAGCAGCAGCACGTCCTCGAAGTCGATGACGCCGCGCTCCCGCTTGAGGTTCTCGTAGGCGGAGTAGAGCTGGGCGATCTCCGCGGCGTCGCGGGGCGCCTCGCGGCCGGCCTTGGCCGCGGCGGGGGCGTAGTCGGCGGGAACGGTCTGGGTGACCTTCGCCCACTCGATCTCGGAGGTGACGTCGCGCAGCTCGCCCCGGTCGAGACGCAGGTGGCAGGCGGCGGCCGCGTCGGCGACGAGCTGGATCTTGCGGTCGACGAGCCGGGGCAGGGAGCCACCGATCGCTTTCGGCCAGAAGTACTGGAGCTGGCGCAGCGCCGCCGAGTGGAAGGTCCGGGCCTGGACGCCTGTCGCGCCGAGCTGGCGCAACCGGCCGCGCATCTCTCCGGCGGCGCGGTTGGTGAAGGTGACGGCGAGCACGCTGGAGGGCTGGAGGATCCCGGCGCGCACCCCGTAGGCGATGCGGTGGGTGATCGCCCGGGTCTTGCCGGTTCCGGCGCCGGCCAGCACGCACACCGGGCCGCGCAGGGCGGTGGCCACCTCGCGCTGCTCGGGGTCGAGCCCTTCGAGCACCGCGTCGGCCGAGTCCGGTACCTGCGGGAAAAGGGTGGAGTGCGTTGCTGCTGTCACACCGCCATGCTGCCAGGTCGGGGGTGACGGGTGCGTCGGGCCGTCCACAGGCACGCACCGATGGTCGTACTGATGCGACGAGTGTCACGCCCCGGGAATGGCGGCGCCGCCACGGACGTTCTCCTCCTGCGACCTCATCCCCGAGCCGCCGAAGGAGCACGAGAGACATGCCGGGCACTGTGACGATGTACAGCACCACGTGGTGCGGCTACTGCCGTCGGCTGAAGAGCCAGATGGACCGCGAAGGCATCGCGTACACCGAGATCAACATCGAGCAGGACCCGGACTCCGCCGCGTTCGTGGAGAAGGCGAATGGCGGGAACCAGACGGTTCCCACCGTGCTCTTCCCCGACGGCTCGACGCTGACGAACCCGTCGCTGGCGCAGGTGAAGCAGAAGATCGGCGTCTGAGCGGTTCGGCGTGCGGTGAAGGGGCGGCTCCCTGTGTGGGGGGCCGCCCCTTCGGCGTGTTCCGTCTCAGACGAGGCCGCGGGTCGGCAGCGGCTTGCCGTACCAGAGCTCGATCAGGCGGGCCGCGATCGAGATGCCGTAGGGCGGGAGCACCTCGCCGGACTCGAAGGCGGCGCCCAGTTCCTCGCGGGAGAACCAGCGGGCCTCGTGGATCTCGTCGCCGTCGACGTTGATGTCCGTCGAGGTGGCGCGGGCCATGAAGCCCAGCATGAGGCTGGACGGGAAGGGCCAGGGCTGGCTGGCGACGTACTCGACGGGGCCGACGGCGATGCCGACCTCCTCGTAGACCTCGCGGCGCACCGACTGCTCGATGGACTCCCCGGGCTCCACGAAACCGGCGAGCGTCGAGAAGCGGCCCTCGGGCCAGTGGACCTGGCGGCCGAGCAGGATGCGGTCGTCCGCGTCCGTGACGGCCATGATCACGGCGGGGTCGGTGCGCGGGTAGTGCTCGGCGCCGCAGGCGGGGCAGCGGCGGATGTGGCCGGCCGCGGCGATGACGGTGCGCTCGCCGCAGCGGGAGCAGAACCGGTGCAGGCGCTGCCAGTTCTCCAGGGCGACCGCGTGGGTCATCAGGCCCGCGTCGCGGGGCGACAGGAGCAGGCCGGCCTCGCGCAGCCCCGCCGGGCGCGCGGACTGGTCCATGCGGCCGGGCAGGGAGTCCTTCTGGAGGGCGAAGTAGCTGACGCCGTCCTCGTCGGTGCCCAGGAAGTACCGGTGCGCCTCGGTGAGCGGGGCCTCGAAGGAGGGGGTCATGACGAGTTCGGTGCGCCCGTCGGGCGTCTCGTCGATGAGGACCTGGCCGCCGGAGACCACGAAGCAGCGCGTCGAGGGGTGGCTCCAGGCCGCCGCGAGCCAGGCCTCGTCGAGCCGGTGGTGGGCTGCTCGGTCGATGCCGTTCGGGGCGGTGAGCGAGATGGGACGGTCGGCGGTGTGGTCGGTCCAGGTGGTCACGGGTGCTTCCAACTCCCCCGGTGAGCGGTTGGTGGTTCGGCAGGTGGTTCAGCGGGTCGTACGGCGGGTGGTGACCGGGGCCGGGAGGGCCGGCGGTGCGGGGCTGTCCTTTCGGTGCGCCGCGCACGCGATGCCGGCCCGGCCCGGGCCGAGCGGGGGCTCAGGGTGCGTGGCGCCAGTGCTCCGCCAGGTCGCCCCACAGGTGGGCGGAGGTTTCGACGCCCTTGAGGAGCAGGTCGAGCTCGACCTTCTCGTTCGGGGCGTGCCAGCCGTCGGACGGGACGGAGATGCCGAGGAAGAGCACCGGTGCGCCGAGGACCTCCTGGAGGTCGGCGGCCGGTCCGGATCCGCCTTCGCGGGTGAAGCGGACCGGTTTTTCGAAGGCCCGGCCCATGGCGCGGACCACGGACTGCAGCGCCGGGTGGTCCAGCGGTGTCAGGCAGGGGCGCGTGGCCGATCCGAAGGTGATCTCGCAGCGGACGCCGGCCGGCACCTGCTCGGCCGCCCAGGCACGGACGGCCTTCTCCACGTGGTCGGGGTCCTGTCCCGCGACCAGGCGGAAGGAGAGCTTCACCATGGCGGAGGACGGGATGATCGTCTTGCTGCCGGGGCCCTGGTAGCCGCCGCCGATGCCGTTGACCTCGGCGGTGGGGCGGGCCCAGATGCGTTCCAGGGTGGTGTGGCCGGCCTCGCCGTGGGCGGCGTACGACCTGGCCGTGCGCAGCCACTGCTCCTCGTCGAAGGGCAGCTCGGCGAAGAGGTCGCGTTCGCGGTCGGTGAGTTCGATCACGCCGTCGTAGAAGCCGGGGACCGCCACGCGCGCGTGCTCGTCGTGCAGGGCGGCCACCAGGCGGGCGGCGGCCGTGGCCGGGTTGGGGACCGCGCCGCCGAAGGAGCCCGAGTGGATGTCCTGGTCGGGTCCGTGCAGCCGGATCTCGCACTCGGCGAGGCCGCGCATGCCGGTGCACACCGTGGGGGTGTCTTCGGACCACATGCCGGTGTCGGAGACGATCACCGCGTCGGCGGCGAGGCGCTCGGCGCGCTCCTCGACGAGGGCGCGGAAGTGCGGGGAGCCGGACTCCTCCTCGCCCTCGATCAGCAGCTTGAGGTTCACCGCCGGTGCGGTGCGGCCGGTGGCGGCGAGGTGGGCGCGGACGCCGAGTGTGTGGAAGAACACCTGACCCTTGTCGTCGGCGGCACCGCGCGCGTAGAGGCGGCCGTCGCGGACGACGGGCTCGAAGGGGTCGCTGTGCCAGCCGTCCTCGCGGGCCGCCGGCTGCACGTCGTGGTGACCGTAGACGAGGACCGTCGGTGCGGCGGGGTCGCCGGAGGGCCACTCGGCGAAGACGGCCGGGGCGCCTGCGGTGGGCCAGACCTCTGCGGTCGGGAAACCGGTCTCCTTCAGCTTGGCGGCGAGCCAGTCGGCGCTGCGGCGTACGTCGGACGCGTGGGCGGGCTGGGCCGACACGGACGGGATGCGCAGCCATTCGGCGAGGTCGTCGAGGAAGACGGCGCGGTGGTGCCCGATGTACGTACGGACGGCGCTGACGGCGTTGTCAACGGGGTGGCTCATGCTCACGAGCCTATCGGCCCGCGCGGACACCCCGACCGTGCGGTTCGTCACCGACCGGCTCGCCGAGCAGCAGGCGCTCCAGCGCGGCACGGTCCGGCAGGCCGTCGGGGCGCACGGCTTCGCCGCTGCGTACGTACAGGAAGGTGGCCGTCACCGATTCCAGCGGCACCCGCTGCTGCTCGGCCCAGGCGAGGCGGTACACGGCGAGCTGGAGCGGGTCGGCGGTGCCGTCGCGGCTCGTCTTCCAGTCGACGATCTCGTACGTCGCCGCCGGGCCCTCGCCCTGCTTGTAGACGGCGTCGATCCGGCCGCGTACGACGCGTCCGGCGAGCGTGAGCTGGAAGGGTGCCTCGACGCGGTACGGGGTGCGGTGCGCGTACTCGGTGCGTTCGAAGGCGTCCTTGAGGAACTCCAGGTCGCGTTCGTCGGCGATCTCGGCCTCGCTGCCGGGCAGCTCCTCCGGCTCCAGCATGGGCAGCGTCAGCGCTTCGAAGCGGGACTCGACCCAGGCGTGGAAGCGGGTGCCGCGGCGGGCGGCGGGCTGGGGCGGGCGGGGCATGGGGCGGGCCAGCTCCTGGGCGAAGCCGTCGGGGTCGGCGGCCAGGTGCAGCAGCTGGGAGGCGGTCAACGACGCCGGGAGGCGCACCTCGGTGACGCTCTCACGGGCGCGCAGCAGCTCGCCGGTGAGGGCGTCCAGGTCGCGGTCCCAGGAGGCGACGGTGCGGGCCTCCTCGGGCGTGAGGCGGGCGGCGGGGATGTCCCGGGGGGCGGGGTCCGGCAGGGGCGGCTGGGGGCGGGGGACGCCGGTGCCGCCGAGATGCGGCGGGGGCGGCGCCTGGTGCGGGATCACCGGGCGCGCGGCGGGGCGGCCGGGCGGCCGGGAGTCCCCGTGGGCGGAGTCCTCCGGGGAGTCGGGATCCTCGTCGACGGGCAGGGCGTCCTCGTCGGCGGGGACGGCGTCCTCACCGACGGGGAAGGCGTCCTCGAATACTCCTTCGAAGTCCTCCTCGAAAGGGTCCTCCGGGTCGGGGAAGGGCTCGTCGTCCTCGGGGGGCGGCGGCCAGTCCGGGTCGTCGTAGGTGTCCGGGTCGTGCGTGGCGGTGGGCCGGCCGTCGTCCTGGGAGGCCAGGCGGTCCAGGTGGGCGAGGACCGTCTCGGCGGCGGACCGGCGCAGGGCGAGGGCCTCGTCGTCCAGGGGCAGGGGCCAGGCCCGGTCGGCGGTGGCCTCGAGGAGGGCCGGGTTCTCCTCGTCCTCGGCGGGTTCGTCCGCCCACGCCTCGATCTCGCCGTACCCGGCGGCGCAGTGGTCGTACAGGGCCCGGAGGAAGTCGGACGGTCCGCGTGGCTTCTTCTGGCTGGGGCACCAGTGGCCGGAGCCCAGGAGCAGGGAGCGGGGGCGGGTGAAGGTGACGTAGCCGAGGCGGAGTTCCTCGGTGTGCTGGTGCTCCTTCATGGCCTCGTGGAAGGTCTTCAGGCCCCGTGAGTCCCAGGAGGGGACGTCGGGCAGGGTGTCGGCGTCGCCCCGCAGCGCGTGCGGCAGCACCTTGGCCTGGGCGGTCCACTTCTCGCGGCCCTGTCCGCTGGGGAAGGTGCCGGTGACGAGCCCGGGGACGGCGACGACGTCCCACTCCAGGCCCTTGGACTTGTGCGCGGTGAGCACCTTGACGGTGTTCTCGCCGCCGGGCAGGGCGTTGTCGAGGCCCTTCTCGTACTGGGCGGCGGTGCGCAGGAAGCCGAGGAAGGCGAGCAGGGTGGCCTCGCCGTCGCTCGCGGCGAAGGAGGCGGCGACGTCCAGGAAGTTCGACAGGGTCTCGCGGCGGCGGGCGGCCAGGGCGTGCGGGGACGCCGACAGCTCGACCTCCAGGCCGGTGGTGGCGAGGACGCGGTGCAGGACGTCCATCAGGGGGTCGGACAGGGCCCGGCGCAGGTCGCGCAGCTCGGCGGCCAGGCGGGCGAACCGTATGCGCGCTTCCGGCGAGAAGGGCAGTCCGTCGTCGTCCCCGGTGCCGTCGAGCGGGGTCTCCAGGAAGGTGTCGAGGGCGTCGGCGAGGGAGATCACCTCGGACGGGTCGACGCCTTCGACGGCCTCGGCGAGCCGCCGGTCGGGGTCCTCGTCGCCGGCCACGCGCGCGTGGCTCACGAGCAGCCGGGCCCGGCGTCCCAGGAGGGCGAGGTCGCGCGGGCCGATGCGCCAGCGCGGGCCGGTGAGCAGGCGGACCAGGGCGGCGTTGGCGCCGGGGTCCTGGAGGACCTCGCAGACGGCGACCAGGTCGGCCACCTCGGGCAGGTGCAGCAGGCCGGACAGGCCCACGACCTCGACGGGGACGTCGCGGGCCACCAGCGCGCCCTGGATCTCGGCGAAGTCGGTCGCCGTGCGGCACAGGACGGCGATCTCCCCGGGCGCCTTGCCGGTGTGGACGAGGTGGGCGACGGAGTCGGCGATCCAGTCGATCTCCTCGGCGTGCGTGCGCAGGAGGGCGCAGCGGACCGTGCCGTCGCGTTCGGCGCCGGGGGCGGGGCGCAGGGCCTCCACGCCCGCGTGCATGGCGCGCAGGGGTTCGGCGAGGCCGTTGGCGAGGTCGAGGAGGCGTCCGCCGCTGCGGCGGTTCTCGCTGAGCGCCTGGCGGGTGGCGGGGCGGCCGTCGGCGTGCGCGAAGTGCTCCGGGAAGTCGTCGAGGTTGGCGACGGAGGCGCCGCGCCAGCCGTAGATCGCCTGGCAGGGGTCGCCGACCGCGGTCACGGGGTGGCCGGTGCCGCCGCCGAACAGGCCGGCGAGGAGGATGCGCTGGGCCACCGAGGTGTCCTGGTACTCGTCGAGCAGTACGACCCGGAACTCGTCGCGCAGGACGCGGCCCACCTCGGGGAGGCCGGCGAGCTGGGCGGACAGGGCGATCTGGTCGCCGAAGTCGAGGAGGTCGCGTTCGCGTTTGGCGGCCCGGTAGCGGATCACCAGGTCGGCGAGTTCGCGGCGGGCGGCCGCGGCCTCGGGGACCTTGCGCAGGTCGGCGTTGGTGAGCCTGGCGCCCTGGAGGGTGGTCAGGAGGTCCGCGTCCCAGGCCCGCAGTTCCTCGGGGCGTACGAGGTGTTCGGCGAGCTCGGCGTCGAGGGCGAGGAGGTCGCCGACCAGGTCGGCGAAGGAACGGGTGAGCGCCGGATACGGTCCGGGTGCCTCGCGCAGCACGCGCGCGGCCAGCTGGAAGCGGGTGGCGTCGGCGAGCAGGCGGGACGTCGGCTCCAGTCCGAGTCGCAGGCCGTGGTCGGTCAGCAGGCGACCCGCGAAGGCGTGGTACGTGGAGATCACCGGCTCGCCCGGCGGATCGTCCGGGTCGATGGCATCGGGATCGGTGACGCCGGCCCGGACGAGGGCCTTGCGGACGCGTTCGGCGAGTTCGCCGGCCGCCTTGTTGGTGAAGGTGAGGCCGAGCACCTGCTCGGGGGCGACCTGGCCGGTGCCGACCAGCCACACCACGCGCGCCGCCATCACCGTCGTCTTGCCCGACCCGGCTCCGGCCACGATCACCTGCGGGGCGGGAGGCGCGACGATGCAGGCCGTCTGCTCCGGGGTGAAGGGGATCCCGAGGAGCTCCTTGAGCTGCTCGGGATCGGAGATACGGGCGGGCACGTCGAAGAGGCTAGCGGCGGTCACTGACAGCGGACGCCGAGAGCGCGGTGCGGGCGGGGAGAAGCGCAGGTCAGCGTGTGGGGTGCGACTGGTCACACCGGTCGCGCCGGTCCCTGGCGGCCGGTCGCACCGGTCGCGCCGCTCCATGGCGTCCTGTCCCTTGGGCCGCTCCGCCTCCCTGGCGTCCGGTCCCGCGGGCCGCGCCGCGTCCAGGCGTGCCGTCCGTCCCCGGACCGCGCTACTCCACGACGTGCCGTCCCTCGGGCCGTGCGCTGCAGGAGGCGCGGAAGGCGCAGTGCGTGCAGTGCTGGCCCGCGGTGGGGGTGAACCGTTCGTCGAGGACCTTGCCGGCGGCCGTGGCCAGCAGGTCCCCGACCCACTCCCCCTCCGGACCCGTCAGGGAGTCCTGCGCCTGCACCTTGGGCAGCGTTTCGCCGCCGTCGCGCTTGGCCGCGCCCTGGCGCAGCTGGACGAGTTCCGCGCCGCCCGGTTCGGGGCGCACCCCGCCGAAGGCCTCGTCGACGGCGCCTTCGCGGACGGCGAGCTGGTAGACGGCGAGCTGGGGGTGGCGGGCCACCTCGGCGGCGCTGGGGGCCTGCTTGCCGGTCTTGAAGTCGACGACGTAGGCGCGGCCGTCGGCGTCGGCCTCGACGCGGTCCATCTGGCCGCGGATGCGCACCTCGTAGTCGCCCGCCTCCAGGGTCACGTCGAAGTCGTGCTCGCTGGCCACCGGTGTACGCCCGGCGCGGTCCATGACGTGCCACTTGAGGAACCGTTCGAGCGCCACGCGCGCGTTGGCCTTCTCCTGCGCCGACTTCCACGGCGCGTCGAAGGCGAGCGCGTTCCACACGGAGTCCAGGCGCTCCATGAGGACGTCGAGGTCGGCCGGGGTGTGCCCGGAGGCGACCTCGTCGGCGAGGACGTGCACCACGTTGCCGAAGCCCTGGGCGGCGGTGGCGGGCGCGTCGGCCTTCACCTCCCGGCCGAGGAACCACTGGAGCGCGCAGGTGTTGGCGAGCTGGTCGAGGGCGCTGCCGGAGAGGGTGACGGGCCGGTCGCGGTCGCGCAGCGGCACCTTGCTCTCGGTCGGGTCCCACATGCCCCACCAGCGGTAGGGATGGGCCGACGGCACCAGGGGGCGGCCGTCCTCGTCGGCGAGGGCGGCGAGGCGGGCCAGGCGGTGGGCGGCGGCCTCGCGCAGGGGGGCGGAGACGCGCGGGTCGACGGTGGTGGCGCGCAGTTCGGCGACGAGCGCCGCGACGGCGAGGGGGCGGCGCGGGCGGCCCGTGACGTCGACGGGCTCGACGCCGAGCTCGGTCAGGAACCGGGAGGGCTGGTCGCCGTCGTCGGCCGGCGCCTTCACGGCGGTCACGACGAGGCGTTCGCGCGCGCGCGTGGCGGCCACGTAGAACAGGCGGCGCTCCTCGGCGAGCAGCGCGCCCGGTGTGAGGGGTTCGGCGAGTCCGTCGCGGCCGATCCGGTCGGCCTCCAGCAGGGAGCCGCGGCGGCGCAGGTCCGGCCACAGGCCCTCCTGGACGCCCGCGACGACGACCAGCCGCCATTCGAGTCCCTTGGAGCGGTGCGCGGTCATCAGGCGGACGGCGTCGGGGCGGACGGCACGCCGCGTGAGGGTGTCCGCGGCGATGTCCTCGGCGTCGATCTCCTCCAGGAAGTTCAGCGCGCCGCGCCCGCCCGTGCGTTCCTCCGCGCGCGCGGCGGTCGCGAACAGGGCGCACACGGCGTCCAGGTCGCGGTCGGCGTTGCGTCCGGCGGCGCCGCCGCGCCTGGCCGCGCGTTCCAGGCGGGCGGGCCAGGGTGTGCCCTCCCACAGGTCCCACAGCGCCTCCTCGGCGCTGCCGCCGCCGGCGAGGCGCTCACGGGCCTTGCGGAGCAGCGCGCCGAGGCGCTGGGCGCCGCGCGCGTACGCGGGGTCGTGCACCGCGAGGCGTTCGGGCTCGGCCAGGGCGCGGGCGAGCAGTTCGTCCGAGGGCGGCGGCAGCGGGTTGCCGGCGGCGCGCTCCTCGTCGCGCAGGGCGCGTCCGAGGCGGCGCAGGTCGGCGGCGTCCATGCCGGCGAGGGGGGAGGTGAGCAGGGTGAGGGCGGTCTCGGTGTCCAGCCAGCAGCCGGTCCCGGCACGGGCGGTGCCGGCCGCGGGGGCCTCGGCCACGTCGTGGGGGCGGGGCGGGGCATCGGACAGGCCGTCCGCGCCGGGCCCGGCCCCGGACGCGTCACCGGCGTCCGGCCCGGCCTCGGACACGCCTCCGGGACCGGGAGCGGGCGCAGCCTCCCGCACATCGTCCGCACCGACCTCGGCCCCGGACGCGCCGTCCGCCCCGGCCCCGGACACGCCCCCGGTGTCCCGGGCGGCTTCCGCCGTCTCGTCGCTGCGGGCGTCGGGCCGCTGTTCCGCGAGCGCCGTCGCCACCGCGCGCAGGGCCGTCAGCAGCGGTGCCACCGCCGGTTCGTGCCGCAGGGGCAGGTCGTCACCGTCGACGTCCAGCGGGACACCGGCCGCGGTGAGGGCGCGGCGCACCGCCGGGATGGTGCGCGAACCGGCACGCACGAGGACGGCCATGTCGCTCCACGGCACACCGTCCTCGAGGTGGGCCCGGCGCAGGATGTCGGCGATGTTGTCGAGCTCGGTGCCGGGCGTCGGGTACGTGTACACCTCGACGCGCCCCCCGTCCCGCACGGAGGCGAGCTCGCGGTGGGCGCGTACCTTGTCGGCGGGCAGGCGGGTCAGCGGCATGCGCTGGGTCAGCAGCCGGGTGGCGGCCAGCAGGGCGGCCCCGGAACGGCGCGAGGTCCGCAGCACCTCCACCGGCGCCGGGCGGCCGTCCGCGCGCGGGAAGGCGTGCGGGAAGTCGAGGATGCCGTTCACGTCCGCGCCCCGGAAGGCGTAGATCGACTGGTCGGGGTCGCCGAAGGCCACGAGGGTGCGTCCGTCGCCCGCCAGGGCGTGCAGCAGCCGTACCTGGGCCGGGTCGGTGTCCTGGTACTCGTCGACGTACACGGCGTCGTACCGTGCGGCCAGCCGCGCGGCGACCTCGGGGCGGCGGGCGAGCAGCACCGCGCGGTGGACGAGTTCCGCGTAGTCGAGGACGCCCTGCAGGTCGAGCACGTCGAGGTACTCGGCGAGGAAGACGGCGGCGGCCCGCCAGTCGGGGCGGCCGATGCGCCGGGCGAACGCCTCCAGGGCGTCCGGGCCGAGGCCCAGCTCGCGGCTGCGGGCGAGGACCGCGCGGACCTCGTCGGCGAAGCCGCGGGTGGTCAGACAGGCGCGCAGCTCGTCGGGCCAGCGCACGTGCGCCAGGCCGAGCCGCTCCAGGTCCGCCTGTCCGGCCAGCAGCTCGCGGACCGCCACGTCCTGTTCCGGGCCGGACAGCAGCCGCAGCGGCTCCACGAACAGTTCGCTGTCCTGGTGGGCGCGGACCAGGGCGTAACCGAAGGAGTGGAAGGTCGTGGCCCGGGGAGCGCGCGCGGCGCCCATGCGCAGCGCCATCCGGTCGCGCAGCTCGACGGCCGCCTTGCGGCTGAAGGTCAGGACCAGGATCCGCTCCGGGTCGCCGCCGCGGTCGATCCGTTCGGCGACGGACTCGACGAGGGTGGTGGTCTTGCCGGTGCCCGGGCCGGCGAGGACGAGCAGGGGTCCGGTGCCGTGGTCAACCACGGCACGCTGCGCGGCGTCCAGACGAGGAGGAGTCACCCGCGTCGGCGGGGTGCGCACCAGTCGGTAGGCGCCAGGGCTCCCCCGTCGCACCTGGGGGTGCGACGGGCGTCCGGTGGAGGAAGAGGAGCTCACGTGGTTCGCCGGTCCTGGTGGGTGTGCTGGTGGGGTGTCCGTCCTGCGGGGGCGGCGGTGGCCGCCGCGTGAGGGGGACGCGCGCGGCCGACGCTACGCCGACGAACGAGGCGGAGGCAGGGCTTCCTGTTCTTCCCCCGGGTCACTCGCGGCGCGGGTGTCCCCCGCCCCTCGAACGTACGTCATGCCACAGGGATGTCCGATGTGCCCTGTTTCCCTCATACGGATCACTGGTCACACGCCGGTCCGTCCCATGGCGGAAGCTGTCAGGTGTGACCCTGTGCGCGTTCGCCGCCGTCCCACCGCGCTCGTCTCAGGTCGATGCGCGGCAGATGGCCTTCGGCGGCTCTGCCCGCCTCTTTCAGGGGCGTCCCCTCCGACCGGTAGTGGCCGAGCGCCTCCAGCTCGTGCCCCGCGAGCAGGACCCCGTCGGCGCGGACGATCCGCCACCAGCAGACGCCTCCGCCGTAGAGGGACATCACACGGCCGACCTGCCGGGGTCCGCCCTCCTCCAGGTACTCGGCGACGTCCCCGTACGTCATGACGCGGCCCGGCGGAATCAGTTCGGCGACGTCGAGGACGCGCTCGGCGTACTCGGGCAGCGCGTCCGCGTACTCCGGAGGGAATTCGTCCGGAAGGCTCTGCTCGCTCATCCGTCCCATCCTGCCCCACCCCACCGACAACGCGGCGGACTCACGGCGGTGCGCTCCCCTCGCCCGCGGGCGAGGCTTCGGGCAGACTGTGCCGCCCGCACGGGCACCCTGATGCCCCCGGCTGTCGGTCCGGCATGCCACCATCGTGCGGTCGGTGACCAGTGATACGAGAGCAAGAAGAGGCGATGGAGCAGCAGGGAGTGCACCCCGAGGACGCCGAGGGCACCTCCGACTCCTCCTCACGCCCGGACGCAGCCGCCGACGACGAGAAGCCCGTCGCCGGTGGTGGGAAACCCGTCGGCGACGAGAAGCCCGTCGCCGGTGGTGGGAAATCCGTCACCGACAGCGAGAAACCCGTCGACGACGGTGAGGAGCCCGCCGGGGACGCGGTCGGCCGCCCGTCCGCGACCGCCGCCGACCCCGGTGACGTGGCGCACATCGACGAGGTGGAGGGCGACGAACCGCTCCTGCCCGCGCGCGTGCACCGTCCGTCCGACCTGATGCGGCTGCTGGTGGGCGTGCTCGCGGTCGTCGTGCTGCTCGCCGTCGCCGCCTTCGCGCACGGCACCACCTCGGGCCTCGAGCAGGACATCAACAAGGGCACCGGTCAGGCCCCCGACCTGCTGATCAAGGTCGCGGGTCTGGCGTCCAGCATCGCGATCCTCCTGGTGCCGGTCGCGTTCGCCGTCGAGCGGCTGATCAAACGGGACGGGCTGCGGATCGCCGACGGCGTGCTCGCGGCGGTCCTCGCGCACGGGGTGACCCTCGCCACGGACCTGTGGGTGGCGAAGGCGGCCCCCGGTTCCATCCAGGAGGCGCTCACCCAGCCCTCGCCGGGCGACATCCACGCGCTCACCGACCCCGTGCACGGCTACCTCGCACCGGTCATCGCCTACATGACGGCCGTCGGGATGTCCCGCAGACCCCGTTGGCGCGCGGTGCTGTGGATCGTGCTGCTCCTCGACGCCTTCTCCATGCTCGTGACCGGCTACACGACGCCGTTCTCGATCATCCTGACCGTCCTCATCGGCTGGACCGTGGCCTACGGAACGCTGTACGCGGTCGGCTCCCCCAACGTTCGCCCCACCGGCCGGACGCTGATGGCGGGCCTGCGGACCGTCGGCTTCCGCCCGGTGACCGCCGCCCGTGAGGAGGCGCCGTCGGAGAACGCGGAGACCGGCGACCGGGGCCGGCGCTACTTCGTCACGCTGGAGGACGGCCGGCCGCTGGACGTGACGGTGGTGGACCGCGAGCAGCAGGCGCAGGGCTTCTTCTACCGGGCGTGGCGCAATCTGACGCTGCGCGGCTTCGCCACCCGCAGCAGCCTCCCCTCGCTGCGGCAGGCGCTGGAACAGGAGGCCCTGCTCGCCTACGCGGCGATCGCGGCCGGAGCCAATGCGCCGAAGCTGATCGCGACGTCCGAACTCGGCCCCGACGCCGTGATGCTCGTCTACGAGCACACCGGCGGCCGCACCCTCGACTCGTTGCCGGACGAGGAGATCACCGACGGCCTGCTGCGCCAGACCTGGGAGCAGGTGCGCGCCCTGCAGTCCCGGCGCATCGCGCATCGCCGGCTGGTGGGCGACGCGATCCTGGTGGACCGTTCCGGCACCGTGATCCTCACCGAGCTGCGCATCGGCGAGATCGCCGCCGGCGACCTGCTGCTGCGCATGGACGTCTCCCAGCTCCTGGTGACGCTGGGTCTGCGGGTGGGTGCCGAGCGCGCGGTCGCCTCGGCCGTGGACGTGCTCGGTCCCGACGCCGTGGCGGACTGTCTGCCGATGCTCCAGCCCATCGCGCTCAGCCGCTCCACCCGCGCGACCCTGCGCAGGCTGGCCCGGGAACGGGCCGAACGCGAACGGGAGGCGGTCCTCGAGGCGTCCCGCCAGGCCAAGCCGGCCCGTTCCGAGGCGGCCGGCACCGACGTGCCCGCCGTGTCCGGGAAGTCCGACAAGAAGGCCGCGCGCGCGGAGCAGCGGGCCGAGAAGCGGGCCCTGGACGATGCGCTGGAGGAGGCCCGCGAGGAGGACCTGCTCACGCAGATCCGGTACGCGGTGCTGCGGATCAGGCCGCAGGCCCCCGTCGAGCCGGCCCGGCTCGAGCGGGTGCGCCCCCGCACACTGATCAGCTTCATCGCCGGTGCGATCGGCGCGTACTTCCTGCTGACCCAGCTCACGCACATCGAGTTCGGACCGCTGATCGCGAACGCCCAGTGGGGCTGGGTCGCCGCGGCCGTGCTGTTCTCGGCGGCGAGCTACGTCGCCGCGGCGATGGCCCTGCTCGGCTTCGTGCCCGAGCGGGTGCCCTTCGTGCGGACCGTGGCCGCGCAGGTGGCCGGATCGTTCGTCAAGATCGTCGCTCCGGCGGCGGTCGGCGGTGTCGCGCTGAACACCCGGTTCCTGCAGCGGGCGGGGGTGCGGCCGGGACTCGCGGTGGCGAGTGTCGGCGCTTCCCAGCTGTTCGGACTCGGCTGCCACATCCTGATGCTGCTCTCCTTCGGTTACCTGACCGGCACCGAGAAGACGCCCTCGCTGTCGCCGTCCCGGACGGTCATCGCGGGTCTGCTGACGGTGGCGGTGCTCGTGCTCGTGGTGACGTCGGTGCCGTTCCTGCGGAAATTCGTCGTCACGCGCGTGCGGTCGCTCTTCGCCGGTGTCGTGCCCCGGATGCTGGACGTGCTCCAGCGGCCGCAGAAGCTGGTCACCGGTATCGGCGGCATGCTGCTGCTCACCGCCTGCTTCGTGATGTGCCTGGACGCCTCGATCCGGGCCTTCGGCGACGACTCGACGTCCATCAGCGTCGCCAGCGTCGCCGTCGTCTTCCTCGCGGGCAACGCGCTGGGCTCCGCGGCGCCCACGCCGGGCGGTGTCGGCGCGGTGGAGGCCACCCTGACGGTCGGCCTGATCGCCGTCGGCCTGCCCAAGGAGGTCGCCGCGCCGGCGGTGCTGCTGTTCCGGCTGCTCACCCTGTGGCTGCCGGTGCTGCCGGGCTGGCTGGCCTTCAACCACCTGTCCCGGAAGGAAGCGCTGTAAGGCCCCTGCGGGACCCCGCTCCGCCCGTGCCTCGTACGCGACTCGTGCTCCCGCCGCCCGTACCTCGTACGGCTCGCGCCCCGGGCGTACGGACCCGCCCGGACGCACGATGGAGGCATGCCGATTCCCGCCCGGCTGCGCGCCGCCGCCCTCACCGCCACCGCCGTCCTGCTGTCCGCCCTCCTGGCGAGCTGCGGCGACGGTCCGCAGGACGACGAGAGCCTGACGGACCAGAAGCTCGCCTGGAAGGACTGCCCGGCACCGTCCCAGGCCGAGGGCGGCGGCCCCGCGCCGTCCCCGCTGCCGGACGGCGACGCGTGGCAGTGCGCCACCATGAAGGCCCCGCGCGACTGGGACGACCCCGAGGGCGACACGATCGGCCTGGCGCTGATCCGGGCGAGGACCAGCGGCCCGGCGGACCGGCGGATCGGCTCGCTGGTCTTCAACTTCGGCGGCCCCGGAGGATCGGGCGTCACCACCCTGCCCGCCTTCGGCCAGGACTACACGACCCTGCGCACCCGCTACGACCTGGTCAGCTTCGACCCGCGCGGCGTCGGCCGCAGCGCCCCCGTGGAGTGCCTGGACGACGAGCAGCTCGACACGTACTTCCAGCAGGACGCCACCCCCGACGACGCGGCCGAGCGCAAGAAGCTGCTGGACAACACCGAGGACTTCAACACGGCCTGCGAGAAGCACTCGAAGGACATGCTGCCGCACGTGGCCACCACCGACGCGGCCCGCGACATGGACCTGATGCGCCAGGTCCTCGGCGACGACCAGCTGTACTACTTCGGCATCTCCTACGGCACCGAACTCGGCGGCGTCTACGCCCACCTGTTCCCGAAGAGACTGGGCCGCGCCGTCTTCGACGCGGTCGTCGACCCGACGCAGAACGCCGAGCAGAGTTCGCTCGGGCAGGCGAAGGGCTTCCAGCTGGCCCTCGGCAACTACGCCGAGGACTGCGTGTCCAAGGCCGAGGACTGTCCGGTCGGCGACAGCGTCCAGGACGTCGAGGACCGCATCGCGCGGCTGCTGAAGGACCTCGACCGCAGACCGATCCCCGGCATCTTCCCGCGTGACCTCACCCAGACCGCCGCGACCAGCGGCATCGCCCAGGCCCTGTACTCGAAGGACTTCTGGGAGTACCTCACCGAGGGCCTGGAGCAGGCGTACGACGGCGACGGCAGGATCCTCATGGCGCTGTCGGACTCGCTGAACGGGCGGAACGAGAACGGTGAGTACAGCAACATCGCCGCGGCGAACGTCTCCATCAACTGCGCCGACGACAAACCCCGTTACGACACCGCGTACGTGGAGAAGAAGCTGCCCGAGTTCCGGAAGGCCTCCCCGCTGTTCGGCGACTACCTCGCCTGGTCCATGGTCAGCTGCACCGACTGGCCGGTGGCCGGTGCGGCCGACCACCCCGACGTCAGCGCGCCCGGTGCGCCGCCGGTCCTGGTGATCGGCAACACCGGCGACCCGGCGACGCCCTACGAGGGCGCCGGGAGGATGGCGGACGCGCTGGGCAGGGGCGTCGGCGTGGAGCTCACCTGGAAGGGCCAGGGCCACGGGGCGTACGGGGGCGGGAGCGACTGCGTGGACTCCGCTGTCGACGCCTACCTGCTGAAGGGAACGGTGCCGAAGGACGGCAAGGTCTGCTCCTGACGACGGCTGGGGCGGGGGCGCCCCTGGCGCGGATGGTCGAGGGTCGGGCGCTACTGCAAGAAGGACCCGCTTCCAGGGGGTAATTGACGTATTTCGGCAACGAGTCGGTTCAGCCGTTGTGTGGGGCGGAGCCCCAACTCGTTGCGGAGGCGTCGGGCGTAGCGTTCGAAGTGGTCCAGCGCCTCGGCCAGGTTGCCCTCCGCCAGGTGGGCGCGGATCAGCGAGACCTGGCTGCTCTCCCGCAGTGGGTCTGCCTGGACGGCCGCGTGAGCGGCCGTCACCGCACCGGCGAACTGCTCGGCGTCGATGAGTTCTCCCGCCAGTTTCTCGAGGGCGTGGAGTCGAAGCTGCCGCCAACGATCCGCTTCCAGCAGGGCCCACTCGTCGTACCAGCCGGGCAGCAGATCGGCGGAGAGCTGATCGACGGTCGCCGTGTTGAGGTCGAGGCCCTCGGCCGGGACATGGGGATCGAGTATGCGCTGGGCCAACGACCGAGCGTGGTAGAGGTCGACGGTGACCTCTCGCGCGAGGCGCACCTCGCGGGGAGAGACGTCCAGCGCCTGCCGGCCGAGGCCGCGCAGGCGTGACAGCGCCGCCCGAAGGTTCGTGTACGCCCGCTGCTCGGATGCTTCCGCCCAGAGGCTTCCGGCGATCAATTCCCGTGGGACAGAGGCACGGTAGTTGAGTGCGATCAACGCCAGGAGTCGTTTCGAGCCCACCGGGACCGTCACCGGAATGTTGTCGACCACGAGGTCGAACCCGCCGAGAAGAGCTATCCGTACGGAGGGTCGGCTTTTCACGGTCAGAGAAGAGAAAGCGAGATCATCTGAGCTCATGGCTGCATGATCGCTGGATCGTTCCGCCCCCGACGCCTGCCGACCGACGGCACCACCCTTGCTCAAAGATTCGCGATCTTCACACCTCCCAACGCATCCATGCTGCTCCGCCCGCTGAAGATTGTCCACCGAAAGCGTATGAAAGAGCGACTATTGAAGTACTGAAATTCTCCTTCGGTACGGAGACACACCCGTCCGGTCACGGAGAACGCCGACTCTGCGGCTCCGCCCGGTTGCCTCTGTGGTCGCAGGCATCACTGCGGCCCACTATCCTGGACTTATCCAGCGTCAAGGCCGTCAGGTCGCCCTCGTGTCCCCCGAGTTCACCCAGCGGTGACCGGTCACTCTGGTTGGTGACCATTTCCGAGTCCGGAGGCCCCTACGTACGCACCGGATCAGTAGCGGTGATCGATGACTGGCCCAGGCCGGGGAAAACCTGACGCCGAGCATCAGGTGATGAGCATGAGGAAGACAGCCCTGCGAAGCACCAGTGTCGCAGTTGCGGCGATTTCGGGTTTGGCGATTGGTGTGGGGGGCGCCTCGGCGAGCGGGGCAAGCACATCTGCCATATCTGCACAGAAATCCCAGCACACGCTGGCGGTTTCCGCCCTCCAGTGCTACAAGACCACTCGCGAGTCGAGCACGATTGTGTGTTATCGCCTTTCCTACAGGCCTCTGCACAAGGACGGACAGATTGTTTTCGTCCCCTTCCTGATCCAGGTTCCCACGCCTTCCGATCCACCGCCTCCCACATCGGTCACGAATCTCCCGGCGACCTGAAGCGCCGACCGGCAGCAGCGACATGAAAACGGCAGAGAACCTCACGGCATCCGAGTCGGACGAAGCGTCTGGATTCTTCTTCTCTTCCGTATCGCCGGTCAGCATCGGCGACTGAAGTGCGATCGGTTGTGAACGTCCACGAACCCGCCACTGTTGTACGTGGCGGGTTCGCCTTGCCGAAGCGGGTCGGCGCAGAGGCAGCTACGATGCCTGGTTGCTCTGGTTTCCTCCTCCACCGCCGGACGACTGGTTGTTCTGATTCCCGCCCCCACCGCCGGACGACTGGTTGTTCTGATTCCCGCCCCCACCGCCGGACGACTGGTTGTTCTGATTCCCGCCCCCGCCACCGGACGACTGGTTGTTCTGATTCCCGCCCCCGCCACCGGACGACTGGTTGTTCTGATTCCCGCCCCCGCCACCGGACGACTGGTTGTTCTGATTCCCGCCCCCGCCACCGGACGACTGGTTGTTCTGATTCCCGCCCCTGTTGCCGGACGACTGGTTGTTCTGGTTCCCGCCCGGGCATACCCTCTCATTGCCACACGGTGCCGTAGGCGCGGCCTTCGACTTTGCCACCTCCTGAGGTGCTGCTGTGGCAGTCCCCATGCCTGCACCGAGAGCAAGCGCCGCGGCCGCGCCGGACGCGGCTATCAGGCGGGGTATGCGGTGCCGAATGTTTTTCATCATGGCGGCTTCCTTGCATACGAAAGCAGATTTGCGTCTCCCTGCACCAGTCATCGTGGGGTCCTGGGCATCACCGTCGCGTGACGCTGACGTGACAGGACTGGTGGCCTTCGCCGATGCTTGCCCTCCATGCGCACGCCCCCGGGGCCGGGGCTCGCTCGCCGGCCCCACCCCGAAACCGACTGAACCCGCCACGTGACCGTGGCGGGTTCGCGCTGTCGAGACGATCGGCGGGGTCGGCGTCTTCGGCTGCCCTACGCAGTCTGCGACTGCTGCAGATTCGACTGCTGGATGGCCGGAGCGAACAAGCCGATGGCAATCGTGGGCCCGCTCACCTGGTTGTTCTGGTTGACGCCACCGGAAGCACCGTTCACCTGGTTGTTCTGGTTGACGCCACCGGAGGCGCCGTTCGCCTGGTTGTTCTGGTTGGTACCACCGGAGGCACCGTTCGCCTGGTTGTTCTGGTTGACGCCGTCGGTGGTCGTGACCACCCGGAGCGGCACCCCCAAGAGCCCGTCCAGCAGGCCACCGGCGCGGAGGGTACGTCCCGGCTGCACTTTCACCTGCCGCACGGTCGTCCCGTGCACGGTCTTCGACGCCTTCTTCTTTCCCGCCCCCTTCTCCCCAGTCGCCAGCTGCTGTGCTTGCGGGGCGGTGCCGGCCGCGACGGACGACTGGGTTCCTCCACAGTGGGAGACGCTGTAGTCGGCGGCGTAGGCGCCACCCGAGCCGAGAGCGGCCAGACCGCCAACCGTCGCAGCGGTGATCACGGCCTTCTGGAGCATGCGCATGAGTTTTCGTCCTCCGTGCGTCTACAGTGCAGATTCATTACCCATGAGAACGGGATGATTACGCACCGTACATACACATGGAGTGGATATCCCCTCAGGGACCCGTGTCGCGCTCCCGATCACTCATTCATCCTCTTCGGCAGCGCTGACGTGCACACGGTGAGCCCGCGGTCCGTGGAGGTTGAGCACTTCGTCCAGGTCGGCCGCCCGAAGCCGACCGTCGACGACAGAAGCCCACGGCGTCCGAGCGGGTCGGAGCCGTGGGCTTTTCCTCTGTGTCGCCGGTCAGCCGGCGGGTCGGTCAGTAGACCGGCTTCTCCGGCTCGATCTGGTTGACCCAGCCGATCACGCCGCCGCCGACGTGGACGGCGTCCGAGAAGCCGGCGGACTTCAGGACCGCCAGGACTTCCGCACTGCGGACACCCGTCTTGCAGTTCAAGACGATCTTCTTGTCCTGCGGGAGGCTCTCCAGGGCGGAGCCCATGAGGAACTCGTTCTTCGGGATCAGCCGGGCGCCCGGGATGGAGACGATCTCGAACTCGTTCGGCTCGCGGACGTCGATGAGCTCGATGTTCTCGCCGTCGTCGATCCACTCCTTGAGCTGCTTGGGAGTGATCGTGGAGTCGGCGGCCGCCGCCTGGGCCTCCTCGGACACGACGCCGCAGAAGGCCTCGTAGTCGATGAGCTCGGTGACGGTCGGGTTCTCGCCGCAGACCGCGCAGTTCGGGTCCTTGCGGACCTTGACCTGGCGGTACTGCATCTCCAGGGCGTCGTAGATCATCAGGCGGCCGACCAGCGGCTCGCCGATGCCCGCGAGGAGCTTGATGGCCTCGTTGGTCTGGATGGAGCCGATGGACGCGCACAGCACGCCCAGGACGCCGCCCTCGGCGCAGGAGGGGACCATGCCGGGGGGCGGGGGCTCCGGGTAGAGGCAGCGGTAGCAGGGACCGTGCTCGGACCAGAAGACGGACGCCTGGCCGTCGAAGCGGTAGATCGAGCCCCAGACGTAGGGCTTGTTCAGCAGCACGCAGGCGTCGTTGACCAGGTAGCGGGTCGCGAAGTTGTCCGTACCGTCGACGATCAGGTCGTACTGGCTGAAGATGTCCATCACGTTGTCGGCCTCGAGCCGCTCCTGGTGAAGGACCACGTCCACGTACGGGTTGATGCCCTTGATGGTGTCGCGGGCGGACTCGGCCTTGGAACGGCCGACGTCGGCCTGGCTGTGGATGACCTGACGCTGCAGGTTCGACTCGTCGACCTCGTCGAACTCCACGATGCCGAGCGTGCCGACACCGGCTGCCGCCAGGTACATCAGGGTCGGCGAGCCGAGGCCGCCCGCGCCCACGGCGAGCACCTTGGCGTTCTTCAGCCGCTTCTGCCCGTCCATCCCCACGTCGGGGATGATCAGGTGGCGGGAGTACCTGCGGACCTCGTCTACGGTGAGCTCGGCGGCCGGCTCGACCAGGGGTGGCAGCGACACGGGGACTCCGTTGGTCGGTTAATCAATGGGGCTCCCCCCGCTCGAGCGAAGTCGAGAGTGGGGAGGTTGTTCTTCTCGTAACACTGCCACGGCCTTTTTCATTCCGAGACACCTGTCCCGATGCGCGAGACGATTTCGTCCCAGTAGCCGGGCATCGTCTCCCAGGGGTCCACTCGCCCGGTCCGGTCGGCCCGGTCGACCCGGTCGGTGAAGTAGATGGTGGCGGCACCTTGCCAGCGGGCGATGCGCAGTGCCTCCTCCAGGTGGCCGCGGGGCACGCCGTGGACGAAGTGGCAGAAGCGCTCGGGCGGGTGGTCGGCGCTCCACTCGGCCGCCTGCGACCAGCGGTAGTCGCTCCAGGCGCCCGAGAAGGTGACGAGCTGGTCGGCGTTCTCGGCGTAGCCGGGGTACGGGTGGGTGCCGTGGCCGAGGACGATGTGGGCGTCGTCGCGGATGACGCGGAGCGTGCCGACCGCGCGGCGGATCTCGGGAAGCGCGGCCCGTTCGGACGGGCAGCGGTCGAGGAGGAAGCCGTCGGCCTGGTACCAGTCGAGGTACCGGTGGGCGTCGGAGATCAGTTCCCCGAGGTCGCGGGCTCCGTGGGCGGCGTCGAGGTGGCCTAGGACGCGGACGCCCGCGTTGCGCAGCCGGCCGGACGCCTCCAGGCAGTGCGGGTCGGGCTGGGCGCCGGGGCCGTCGGCGACGTCGAGGACGACCCAGTGCAGGGGGGTGCCGGGGCGGGCGAGGCCGACCCACTCGTCGGGCGCGACGAGGGGGTGGGCGAGGCCGGGGACGCCGAGACCGGTGCGGACGCCGGTGCTCGCGGTGCTCGCTTGCGCACTGGTCAGATACGGCATGCCGCCTCCATCCAGATGTCGGCGAGGGACTCCTCGAGGTTGATCCGGGGCCGCCAGCCGAGCCGGTCGCGCGCGGTGCGCACGTCGGCCTGCTGCCAGCCGCCGCAGCCGTCGGGGTAGGGGTGGGCGACCGGGGCCGCGTGCTCGGCGTCGGCCCGGTGGTCGCCGCGGTGCGCCGGGGAATCCGGGCGGTGGTGGCCGAGGGACTCGGCGCGATGGTGCGCCAGGGCGTCGACGCGGTGGCCGACGGATTCGGTGCGGGGGTGGCCGATGACCGGCCGCAGCGCGCCGGGCGGGGTGTCGAGTTCGTGCAGGGCGCCGCCGTAGCCGGCCACGCGGGCGAGGGTGGCGGCGGCGTCGCGCAGGCGGACGGCGCGGCCGGAGCCGATGTTGATGACGCCCTGCGCGGCGGAGAGCGAGGCGGCGTGGACGGCGCGGGCCACGTCGCGGACGTCGACGAAGTCGCGCTGGACGCCGAGGCCGCCGAGCCTGAGTTCGCCGTCGCCGGACTGCATGGCGCGGCGCATGGCCTCGGCGAGGCGGCCCAGCGGGGAGCCGGCGGGGGTGCCGGGGCCGGCGGGCGAGAAGACCCGCAGGACGACGGCGTCCAGGCCGGAGCCGAGGACCAGTTCCGTGGCGGCGAGTTTGCTGACGCCGTAGGGACCGCCGGGGCGGGGCACGGCGTCCTCCGCGGTGGACGAGCCGGGCTGGCTGGGTCCGTACTCGGAGCTGCAGCCGATCTGCACCAGGCGGGCTCCGCAGCCGCTGCGGCGCAGGGCCTCGCAGACGGTGGCGACGGCGACGGTGTTGTGGCGGGTGAGTTCGCGGGCACCGCCCCGGGTGGCGCCCGCGCAGTTGACGACGACGCCCGGGTGGACGGCGTCGAGGAAGCGGGTGAGGGCGCCCGGGCTGCCGGTCGCGAGGTCGAAGCGGACGTCGGCGTCGTCGCCGCGGCCGAGGGCGGTGAGCTGGACGGCCGGGTCGGCGAGCAGGCGGTCGGCGACGAACCGGCCGATGTAGCCGTTGGCCCCGATCAGCAGGACTCTCATCGCGCGGCTCCCGGGGCCGAGGCGTCCGGTCGGGAGGTGGTCATCTGGGGGTCTCCTTCGAGGGTGGTGCGGGATGGGCGTGGGGGGTCGCGGAGCGTGCGGTCGTCACGGGTGCTCCGCGGGTGCGTGGGCGGACGCCCTGGTGAGGCGGCGGGTCGCGTGGGCGAGGAGGACCAGGGCGCCGATGCCGCAGGCCGTCGCCGGGACGCCACCCGGGCCCCAGGCGGCGACGAGGGCCTCCACGGGAGCGGCCAGGAGGTCGCAGCCGGGGAGGCGGCCGGCGAAGGGCGCGGCGAGGGCGGTCGCCTCGGTGGCGGCCGTGGCGGTGAGGACGAGCCCGGAGGCGCGGGTGAACCCATGAACGGCGAGGAGGCGGGCCGGCAGCAGGAGCGCGCCGAGGGTGAGTGCCTGGGGGTAGGCGGCCGGCTCGCCGAGGACCGCGCCGGTCAGCGCGAGCAGGGCTGCCAGCGCACCCAGGAACAGGGCGAACGTGCCGAGCAGCAGGGGCCGTACGGAGGCCGAGAAGTCCGTCAGTCCGCGGCTGGCGGTCAGTCTGCGACGGGCTCCCAGGGCGAACAGGTGGGCGCTCCCGGCGGCGGGTGCGCAGGCCAGGGCGAGGGCCACGACGGGGACGACGGTGACGGGCCACGGTCCGTCCGCGGTGCCGTCGGGCAGGCCGTCGGGGCCTCCGGTGAGGGCGGTGCCCAGCAGGCCGTCGCCGAGGAGGGCGTAGCCGACGAGCCAGCAGACCGAGGTCCCTCCGGGGCCGGTGCCGGCGTTCAGCGGGCCCCGGCGCAGGGTGGCGCGCAGGGCCAGGGTCACCGCGAGGGCGCCGACGACGGCCACGGTCAGGCGCGTCCGTCCGTCGGTGAGGCGCAGGCCGGCCACGGCGGCGGCGCACAGCGCCCCGGGCAGCAGGGCGAGGGCGATCCGTGCGCCGCGCACCCGGGGCGCGGGCGGTGCGGTGGGGCGCGCGGGGGCGTCGGTGTCGCGCGGGACGCGGGCGTACATCTCCTCGGCGAGGGAGAAGACGTCCCGGTGGCGGAAGCGGGCCGCGGTCCGGTCGGTGACGCCGTGCGCCTCCAGCCCGGCCGCGATCTCCAGGGGGTCCACGGCCCGTTCGCAGAGGTCGCGGTGGCGGTGCATCAGGGCCTTGACGGGGTCGGCGGCGCGGCGGGCGGCGGGGGCCGGCCGCTTGCCGGCCGGGGTCGCGCGTCCCGTGCCCGGCCGTCCGCCGGCGGGTGTCCCCGTACCGGGCCCCTCCTCGTGCGGGCGCTGCCGTGAGCGCTCGTCCCGGGCCGCCGGGCCGTTCGGGGTCCCGGGGCGGTCCAGTTCGCCCAGGCCGCTCATCGGACCCCCTCGGCGGTGGGGGCCGCGGCCGCGGCGCGGACGGGGGCGTCCGTCGCCCAGCCGGGGCCGCTCCGGGCCACGACCCGGTCGGCGGGGCCGGTCCAGCGGCCGGTGACCCGTGCCTCGGCGGGAACGGCGAAGGGCAGGGGTTCCCCGGCCTCGTCGAGGACGACGCGGCGGACCGGCGTGCGCGAGAGGATCTCCAGGTAAATGCCGTGAAATGCCGCGACGTTCTGTTCGACGGTGAAGAGTTCCAGTGCGCGGGCGCGCGCTGCGGCGCCCAGGCGCTCACGGCGCTCGGGGTCGCGCAGCAGGGCGACGCACGCCTCGGCGAGCGCCCGCGGATTGCGCGGGGGCACGACGAGTCCGGTGCCGCCGATGGCCTCGACCACGGCGCCGACGTCCGTGGACACCGTCGCCCGGCCGCAGAACATGGCCTCGACCAGGCCGGCCGGGAAGCCCTCGACGACGCTGGAGAGGACGACGACGGCGCCCGAGGCGTAGGCGTCGGCGCGGGAGGGCAGTTCCGGTCCGCCGGTCTCCTCGAAGGACACCGGGTTGTCGCCGACGGCGTGCGGACCGGCGGCCTCGTCGGGGAAGAGCTGTGCGGCCAGGGCCTTGCAGTGGGTGAGGTAGGCCGCGCCCTCGGGGCCCAGGGGGGCGCCGACGATCCTGAGCCGCGCCGCGGGCTCCTCCTTGCGGATCTCCGCGAAGGCGTGCAGCAGCGAGACCAGGTCCTTGGCGGGCTCGACGCGACCGACCCAGACGAGGGTGTGCGGGTCGGCGCACTCCGGCGACTCCCCCGCCTCCGCGAAGGGCGTCGCGTCCATGCCCGGAGGGACGGTGCGGAGCTTGGCGCGGTCGGCCCCGCAGCGTTCCTGCCAGCGGCGGGTGTGCGCGTTGCCGGGCGTGACCACGGCCGCGCACCGGTAGGTCTCGGCGGCCAGCCGGCCGTGGAAGGCGGCCAGCAGGGACCGTATCGCGGGTGGCGCACCGGGGTCGGTGAGGTAGTGCGTCCGCAACCGCACGCCGTACTCCGTCACCAGCAGGGGCACGCCGTGGAAGTACCGGGCGAGCAGGCCGGGCAGGGCCGCCGTACCGCCGGAGGCCGCGTGGCAGAGGTCGACGGCGCCGAGCCCGTCGGCGTCGTACCAGTCGAGCGACAGGGGGCGCAGGGCGCGTTCGAGGCGTGCGGCGACGGTCAGCAGCTCGGGGACGCGCGCCTCGCGCGCGGGACGCGGGGCGCCGGGCGCGCGACAGGCGCGTTCCAGGGCGCGTACGGCGGTCTCCGAGCGGAGGGCACCCGCCAGTCCGTCCTCGTCGCGGGCGAGTTCGGCGAGGCCGTACAGCGCACTGGCGAAACGGTCCGCCTCAACGGCCGACGCCTCCGTCGACGCATCGGAGGGGTCCTGGGGAGCGGTCGTGCACAGGGCGGCGGCCAGCTCGCCGTAGCACTCGGCGAAGCGCCGGCGCGCTCGCCGCCCGTACGCCCAGCGGTCGCTCCGCATCACCCTTCCGACGGGGCCTTTCGAGCCGCCCCGGCGGCAGTCGTCGGCGGCGTCCCACAGCGGTGCGGTGCGCACCCGGACGACCTGCGGCGGCAGCGGGACCCACCCTTCGTCCTCCTGACGCTCGCTGTGGCTGAGCGCGTGGACGTCGAACTCGTGCTGCTCGAGTCCGCGCACGAGCCGGTCGCACCAGAGTCCGGCCTCACCGCTCACATACGGATAGCCACCCTCCGTAAGCAGTCCGATGCGCACGCGCGCACCCCCGATCTCCCGTCTGGGGAGCCGCCGTTGGCCCGGCGGCTCGCAGCGGGACGAACGTATGCGGACAAGGCGGTGGCGCGACGGACGGTTGTCCATCGCACCACCAAAAGGGGTGAACGGTCGTAACTTTCCCGCGCGGGACGCGTTCGGTCGCGCTAAGGGATCACGCGGTCACCGTGCGCGATGCATCGGCCGTGCCCGGCGGGTCAGCCGTTGGGGTAGGCCCAGGGGTTGGGGCGGCAGTCGATTCCGTCGTGGTCCACGAACTTGGTCTGCTGCTGCATGACCGGGGCGAGCTGGCCGTCCTTCTCGCACGAGACGTGGTTGTAGCCGATGCGGTGGCCGACCTCGTGGTTGATCAGCATCTGCCGGTAGGCGTGGATCTGGTCGCCGTAGGGCTCGGCGCCCTGCGCCCACCGGTAGGCGTTGATCATCACGCGTTCGGTGGCGGCCGAGTCGCAGGAGACGTTGTCCTCGGTGGTGTCCAGGCCCGACTTGGCACACCACTCGGCCGTGGTGCCGGGGCTGGCGAGCGTGATCACGAAGTCGGGCTCACCGGAGTGGATGCGCTCGAACGTGCGGGCGCCGTCGTGCGCCCAGCTCCGGTCGTCGTTGAGCGTCTTCTGCACGGCCTGCGCGAAGAGTTCGCCGTCGAGGCCGAGCCCCTGCTCCACGTCCACGCGGTAGGTGTACTTCCGCCCCGTCCCCGGCGCCTTGTCGATGCCGGGGATCGCGTCGAACTTCCCCGACCCCTTGTACGTGGCGCCGAGCGGATAGGTCCTGGCCATCTTCTGCTCGTACGTCAGCGGCGCCGCGGCGCCGGACGCGGACGGGGCCGGCCGCTCGTCGTCGCGGGACGCGGGGTCGTGGACGTCACGGGCCCGGTCGGTCGCGGACCGGGAGCCCGCGCCCTCGTCGTGCCGCCCGTCGGCGACCTGGCCGGCCACGACGACCGCCAGCACGGTGGTGACAGCGGCGGCGGCGATGCCCGTGAAGGTCCGCCCCTTGCCGCCCCTGGCCGGGGCGGGTCCGCCGGTGGGCGCCGCGTCGTCGGCGCCGGGGGCGCCGGGGCCGTCGCCGGACCGCCGGTCGGTGACGGAGGCGTACGGGTCGGGCGTCCGGGCGGAGACGGGGGCACGGCGCCGGGTGCGGGGCGAGGAGACGTCGCCGTCCTCCTCGCCGAAGGCTTCCAGGTAGTCCCGCCGCGGTCCTTCGGCGGGCGCCCGCCGCTGCCGCGGCAGGGGAACGCCGGGCCCCGCGGGCCGGCCGGAGGGCGCGGACGCGTCGGGCCGCGGTCCGCCCGGCGCGCCGTGACCGGCCCGGCCTCCCGGCTCACCCCAGGCTCCGCCGGGTTCGCGCTGCTCGGGGTGCCCGCCACGGACCTGGGGCGTCCCCTGCGCGGGGGTCCCGTCGGGGAAGCGGTGCGCACCCCGCACAGGCGTGCCGCCGGGGGCGCCCTGCGCGGACGCACCGCCACCCGCACGCGGCGAACCGTGCGCGGGCGTCCCGTCCGGGAACCTCGGGAAGCCCTGGGCCGGCGTGCCGCCGGGGAACCGGGGGAAGCCCTGGGCCGGCGTGCCGTCCGCGAAGCGGGGCGTGCCGTGCGCGGGCATGCCGTCCGGCGGCCGCGGGACCGCGTGGCCCTGGGCGCCGGCCGGCGCCGTGCCGGAGGGCACGGGGCCCGGCGTGCCGTTCGCCGGCGGCCCGGGCATGCGTCGTCGGCCCGGGCGTCCGGCCCCGTCCTCCCGCGCTGCCGCGGGGGTGTCCGCGATGTCGCCCTTGGGGGCGGGTCCGCGGCGGCTGTGGCGTCCCACTCGCGCCTCAGCCTCCTGTGGTCTGGTCGGCGGGCTCGTCGTCCACGGCCCCGGCGGTGCTCTCGTCGACCGCCGACTCCCCGGTGTCCGCGAGGAGTTCGCGGAACGCCGTGGCCACGGTCCCCGGATATTCCATCATCGCCACGTGTCCCGCGTCCGGCAGGGTCAGCAACCGGGAGTCACGGAACGCGCGGGCCGCCCGCTGGGCCATGCGGTAGCCGACGAGTTGGTCCCGTCCACCGTAGACCAGCAACGTCGGTGCGAGAACCCGTTCGGCCTGCCGCCACAGCCCGTACTGGCCGCCCACGGTGTACGCGTTGACGATCCCGCGCGCCGAACGCACCATCGCGTCCCAGAAGTACGGCAGTTGCAGCCGTCGCTCCATCTCCTCGACGGCGTTGCGGAAGCCTTCCGGCGACACCTTCGCGGGGTCGCCGTAGCAGAGGGCCGTCACCCCGCGGACCCGCTGCTCGGCGGTCCACTCCCGGGTGAGCCGGGTGAACAGCGACACCACTCCGGGCAGCGCCAGCAGCCCCGTCGGCACCGCGCTGCGCTGGACGCGGATCTCCGGCAGCGCGGGCGACACGAGGGTCAGCGTGCGCACGAGGTCGGGCCGCACCGCGGCGACGCGCGTGGCGACCGCGCCGCCGAGCGAGTTGCCGAAGAGGTGCACGGGGCCGCGCCCCGACGCGTCGAGGTGGCGGACGACCGCGCGCGCGTGGCCGCTGACCGAGTAGTCGCCGTCGTCCGGTGGCGGCGAGTCGCCGAAGCCGGGCAGGTCGACGGCCTCGCTGTCGACGACGTCGTCCAACAGCGGCATCAACGCCGACCAGTTCTGGGAGGAACCCCCGAGTCCGTGGACGTACAGCGCGGGCGGGAGCCCCTCGCGCGCGGGGCGCCTGGAACGCACCGTCAGGGTGATTCCGGGCAGGTGGACCGAGCGGAGCCGCTCCCCCTCCGCGACCTTGACGGCCGCCACCCTCGGCAGCACGGTGGCGGGCGGCGCGGAGGGCAGCTCGGTCGAAGACATGCGGCAATGTTACGAGACGATCACATAGTGGTTCATGTGTTCGCCGTCACAGGCGCGGGTGCGGGACGGGGCGGGCCGGGTACCTGTGGTCGGCACACGGTGATGTCTGGCGGCCGGATCGGGTGTCTCCTAGGCTCATGGAGAGGGCACCCGCATGTGGCCCCTGCATTTCCAGGGACGTCCGTAGGAAGGGAGCCCAGCATGACCGTCGACCCCACCGACCCGGAGACCTTCGACGACGAGGACCGGGAGCTTCGGGAACTCGGTGTCGAGGCCCCGGACGCCGACGCGGCCGAGCAGCACGCGGACATCACGCCCGACCGCGACGACCCGCTGACCGAGGTGGCACCGGACCGCGCCAACGAGGCCGACCTGGCCGAACAGGCCCGGGTGGTCTCGCACGACGAGGACGACTACCGCTGAAGCGGGGAGCCGCCGAGCAGGAGGGAGGCCGATTTTTGCCCGCCCTGAGACCTTTTGAAACCTGTTGTGCGGCTTTCGCCACCGTCCGGTCCGTGAAATTCTGCGCTCGCACCGCGCACACCACGGTTACCGAAAAGTACGATGGCGACGCGGCGCACACCGCACGTGGACGACTTTGGGAGGCGGCGTGACAGCCATCGAGCAGACAGAGGCGGTACGCCCGCGGGGCACACGCCTTCCCCGCCGTGCCCGACGCAACCAGCTGCTGGGCGCCGCCCAGGAAGTGTTCGTGGCGCAGGGCTACCACGCCGCCGCGATGGACGACATCGCCGAGCGCGCCGGTGTCAGCAAGCCGGTGCTCTACCAGCACTTCCCCGGCAAGCTCGACCTCTACCTCGCGCTGCTGGACCAGCACTGCGAGGCGCTGATCCAGTCCGTGCGGAACGCGCTCGCGTCGACGACCGACAACAAGCAGCGCGTCCGGGCGACGATGGACGCCTACTTCGCGTACGTCGAGGACGACGGCGGCGCCTTCCGCCTGGTCTTCGAGTCGGACCTGACCAACGAGCCCGCCGTGCGCGAGCGCGTCGACAAGGTCACGAACGAGTGCGCCGAGGCGATCTGCGACGTCATCGCCGAGGACACCGGTCTCTCCCGCGCCGAGTCGATGCTGCTGGCCTCCGGTCTGGGCGGCCTCGCCCAGGTGGTGGCCCGCGCCTGGCTGCACAGCGACCGCAGCGTGCCGCGCGACCAGGCGGTCCAGCTGCTGACGTCGCTGGCCTGGCGGGGCATCGCCGGCTTCCCGCTGCACGGCAGCGAGCAGCACTGACCGTCGCGCGTACGGCGGCGTCCGTTCCCCGGCTGTTCGCTCCTGGCGTTCTCGGGCGGAGCGTGTACGTCCCCTCACCGGGCTAATGTGTGCTGGTACGGCGCGTAAGGTCGCGCACTTCACCGACCGTCGGAGGGACATAGCCGTGGAGGTCAAGATCGGCGTGCAGCACGCGCCCCGCGAGATCGTTCTGGAGAGCGGTCAGAGTGCCGAGGAGGTGGAGCGCGTGGTGGCCGAGGCACTGGCCGGCAAGTCGCAGCTGCTGAGCCTCGTGGACGAGCACGGCCGCAAGGTCCTGGTGCCGGCCGACCGCCTCGCGTACGTCGAGATCGGCGAGCCGAGCCCGCGCAAGGTGGGGTTCGGCGCGCTGTAGCCGACGAGGGAACACACGAAGGGCCCGGCGGTCACGAACCGCCGGGCCCTTCGTTCCTCCCCGTCCGGAGCACAGCTCACCCACAGGGGGAGGATTGCGTTCCGCAGGTCAGGGGTAAGTCGGCCAAGGACCGTTTCGGGCAGGCCGGCCACGTGGGAGGGACCCCGACATGCTCCTGGAAGCGCTCAGCGCCTCGATTCTCGGCCTCGCTCTGGCCTGGGCCGCCGCCCACCGTCTGCCGCACCGTCTCCCGGACCGCGTCCTGGTCCTGCCGACCGGTGTCGCCGGGGCCCTGTTCGGGGCGTTCGTCACGCACACCGCGCTGGGTGCCGGCGGCCTCCTGCTGGTCCTCGTGGGCGCGGCGGCCGTCTCGGCGGCCTCGCTGTCACTGCTGCTGCGCCCGGCGGGAAGACTGCGGCGCCGTTCGGTGACCGCCTGACCCACCGCCGGTGGTGGCGCCGGCGAAGGGCGCGGGGTCCGGCCGTGCGGCGCCGTACGGGCCACGGCGCCCGGAGCGGACAGCG